>NZ_WTVK01000040.1 GCF_012910805.1 Aromatoleum evansii | reverse complement strand
GAGATTTGTATAAGAGACAGGTTGATGAGGGCGTCGTGCGGGCGGCGACGCAGGTCAGCGCCGATGTGCAGGTCGTCCCGATCGTTGGGCGGGCCTTCGGTCATGCAGGTCGTAGCGCTCGATCGACGCTGCGCCGGGGCGGTAGCGCGGTCTGCCGACAATTTCACCCAGCACATCGACATCGGCACTGTGGACAGCGCATTCCCGAAGGGGAAGCTGCTACTCGTCGTCGCAGCCGCCGTAGCAACGGCGCCTCTGGAGCGACACGACCGAACTGGCACTAACGGCCGAGCCTGTGCAGAAACGCTGGCTTCAAGGTCCCAATGAACGTGCCGGGCAAGGTTTCGAACAATTTCGTACTTGCCGGGCGGATTTTCGGATCAGTCCGGCAACTTTGCCTCCTGCCAGCACCGATTACCGGATATAGCTACCGCCGTTGAAATCCAGGGTAGTGCCGTTGAGTGAGGCTTGCGAGGGCCGGAGCGCGAATGCAACGAGTTCGGCAACGTCTGATGGCGCTGCCATCTCGCCGATGGGAATATCAGCGACCGCAGCGGCCTTGCCATGCGTCGCGATGAACTCTTCGGCCATGTTTGTCCGTATCCAGCCCGGTGCGATAGCGATGGCCGTCACGCCGTCCTGCGCAAACGATCGAGCGATGGACTTGGTCAGGTTGACCAGTGCCGCCTTGGTTGCCCCGTAGGGCATCGCATCGCCGACATAACCGCGCTGCCCGGCCCGGCTTGCCATGTTGACGATCCGCCCTCCACCGTTTTCCTTGAAGTGCCGGATCGCTTCCTTGCAAAGGTCAGCGGCGGCGAATAAGTTGATCTGGAATTCCTTCTCCCAAGCGGCCTTCCAGTCCTCTGGTGACGCTTCGATAGAAATCTCAGTGCGGATGCCGGCATTGTTGATGAGACCATGGATGCGGCCCGCTGCTTCGACGGCCGTACGCCACAGCGCGAACGGTCCGCGTCACGTGGGACCGGAGGGCCGCGTGGTCGCGCTGTGTCGATAGGGATGAGTGGCGGAGGACGTTCGTCGAACAGGATCCGGATGTCGTACGGGCGGCAGCGCGTGGGCCTTCGATTTCCGGGATTGTCCGACGGATGGCTGGTAGCGTAGAGCGATTTTGCGTCCGTGAGCGAGCGGGAATATCGTTCGCTGAAACAGTTCAGACATCAGCACCGATGTGGCTTTCAGTCGCGAGTCGCAATGAAAAATAATCTGAACGTTTCAGCTGACGCTCAGGCGCGCGTTTTTGCGTCACCCTGATGAGAATCAGCCCGCCTTCGCGGATCCTGGTCTATTACCGAACGGCACCGAAGCCCGTCTTGCGTTCAGGTGCAGTGCGCTACCCTGTGTCCGCGCTGTGGGGTGGGATACCGCGACAGGGAGTGCGTGTTCTGCCGGGCGCAGCACTCGATTTCCCGCGCCCGGCAAAACGCGCAGCGTCGGCCCGGTGATCTTCTTGTAGCTGGGGCTCTTGACCGTGCTCACGAAATGCCAGGTCGCCTGACAGTGATCGGGGGTGGCGGTCACAACCATGAAACCGCGGTGGCCTGTTTCGGCAAACTCCAGCGCTTCGATGAGCCGGACCAGGCCGGTCGCCAGCGCGGCGGGTTGCTCGCTTGGGCGGTAGTGCTCGAGGCCCGGGGAGGACACTGATGCGGTCGCGAATTCCACGCCAACCGCAATGCCATTCTCGTCCGTGAGGTTGCTTGCCCAGGCGTTGTGTGTGTCGCCGGCGAGCACCACGAGGTTCTTGTCCAGGTCACGCGCCATGGCCAGGACGCTTTCGCGGGCGGCGGGGTAGCCGTCCCATGCGTCCAGATTGTAGGGGAGGTGTGTGCCGGCAAGCCGGTCGCGGTCCCGTCCGCTCAGTGCGGCCGGTATGAGCGTGGCCTCGTCGCGCAGTGCGAGGTACTCGGAGATGCCCAACTGGTCGAGGGCGACCGGCGCAGGGACTTTCATGCGCGCCATCAGCACCTGCTGCCCGAGCACCTGCCAGCGCGCACCCGAGCGGGTCATGGCCTGTTCCAGCCAAGCGGTCTGTGCCTCGCCGATGAGCTGCCGCGTCGGGTCGTTGAGATCGCGCGAGAATCGCGCCTCGTCGAGCTCGCCCTCGGTAGAGAGGTAATCCCAGAAGTTGAGTTGCCTGTCGCGCGCGATTTGGCGGGTATCCAGCATGTGCAGGCTGACAAGGTCGCCGAAGTCGAAGGAGCGCGTGATCTTCTGGCGGTCGGTGGAGTCCGGTGCGCGAATGGGGATCCACTCGTGATAGGCCTGCACGGCTGCCGCGCGGCGGACAAAGAAATCCCCTTCGGTATCCGCGTCGTGGTTGTCGGCTCCCTCGCGCCACACGTCGTTGCACATCTCGTGGTCGTCCCAGACGCAGATGAAGGGGACGGCGGCATGCAGGGTCTGAAGGTCCGGATCGGTGCGGTATTGGGCGTGACGCAGCCGGTAGTCCGCCAGCGTCGTCATTTCATGCCCGGGTTCCACCTCACGCCCGAGCGCGGCAGCGTCCTCGGAGGCGTAGCCACCGCGCTGGTATTCATACAGGTAGTCACCGAGGTGCACGGCAGCATGGATGCCTTCCAGCCGCGCTGCCTCCCGGTAGGCATGAAAGTAGCCCGCCGGGTAGTTCGAGCAGGAGAACACCAGCAGTTTCACCTGCTCGGTGGGACCGACGGGCAGGGTCCGCGTGCGTCCGGTGCGTGAAAACTGCTCGCCGACCCTGAAGCGGTAGAAGTAGGTCGTGTCCGCCGTGAGCCCGGTCGCATCCACCTTGACCGTGTAGTCCTGCCGCGGACCAGTCACGAAGAAGCCCGTGCGGTGGATGTGGCGAAAATCCGCGTCTGCTGCGATCTGCCACACGACCGTTTGCGGACCGGGCCGTTCCGGTGTCACCCGCGTCCAGAGAATCACGCGGTCCGAGAGCGGATCTCCGCTCGCGACGCCGTGAAGAAATGACGATTTTTCCTCGCCCCGCGTGGTCGCATCCGCCGTGCTCGGGCTCGCCAGCGACTGAAAGCTCGATAGCGTCAATGCGCCACCTGCTGCGGCTGCTCCCAGCGTGAAGTTGCGGATGAATCGGCGACGACCGGGGCGATGCATGGCGGGCTCCTGGCTGGGTTGCGGCCAGTCTCGCCGGTGTTCATGAAGGAATGATCAAGCTGGGATTGCGATTGCGTTGCAAGGGGAATGCCGCGCGGGTGGGCTGAGACGGGAAACGCGGATCATGCGTTCGCTTGACCGATGCGGATCAGTCGAATAGTCCGCCGATGCAGTCCTCGGGCTGCTCCAGGGGCGGCCGCGGAAGATCTTCCCGGTGCGATCGAACTCGATCGATTCGCGACCCCAATAGCGTCGCAGCGCTGCGGTTCCTGTCATGCGAGGGCAATACAAGAGGAATAGCGTAGGCACCTGCATTGGCAAAGTGATTCGCCTGCCACCCCCACCGCAGCTCGTCAATGAGGAGCCTTCCATGCGTATGATCCTGAATGACCTGATGGTGGTGACCGCCCTGGTCGCCATGTTTCCCCACTCCGCTTTCGCAGGTCAGGGCGCGATGTCCGGCCAGAACTACAACATGGGTCATGGAGACAGCGTCCAGCTCGGCCCACGTCCGTTTTTCCTTGTCGATGACATGGCTGACAGCCCCTTAAAGCAGGACCTGCTCGCCTGCTCGGAAGGCCCATTCAAGCGCACGGAATTCTCGATCGGCCACCGCGGGGCCGCGATGCAGTTCCCTGAGCACACGCGCGAATCATATGAGGCGGCGGCCCGGATGGGGGCAGGCATCGTCGAGTGCGATGTGGTGTTCACGAAGGACAGGGAGCTCGTCTGCCGCCATGCACAGAACGACCTGCATACGACGACCAACATCCTCGCGATTCCCGAGCTTGCTGCGAAATGCACGGTGCCCTTCACTCCGGCGACCTTCGATGCCGCGGGCAACATGCTGAGTCCCGCCAGGGCCGAGTGCCGTACGAGTGACATCACGCTGGCGGAGTTCAAGCAGCTGCGCGGCAAGATGGACGCCTTCAACCCGCGCGCGCTTACCGTCGCAGAATTCATGGGCGGCACCGCGAACTGGCGCACGGATCTCTATTCCGGCCCGACCAGCGGTACGCTGATGACGCACAAGGAGAGCATCGAACTCTTCAAGGTGCTCGGCGTGATGATGACGCCCGAACTGAAGACGCCGGCGGTGCGCATGCCGTTCAACGGCTTCACGCAGCAGGCGTACGCGCAGAAGATGATCGACGAGTACAAGGCCGCCGGCGTGCCGCCGAGCAAGGTCTGGCCGCAGTCCTTCGACAAGGCCGATGTGCTCTACTGGATCGCCAAGGAACCGGCCTTCGGTGAGCAGGCGGTGTACCTCGACGACGCAGAGTCCGTCAGCGACCTGCCGGGCGCGGCGGAATTGGCGGGCTACAAGGCGGCAGGGATCAACATCGTCGCGCCGCCGATCTTCGCCTTGCTGGCCACCGATCCGGCCGGGACGATCGTGCCGTCGGACTACGCGCGAAACGCGAAGGCCGCAGGTCTCGACATCATTACCTGGACGCTCGAGCGCTCCAGCGTGCTGGCCGACGGCAACAACGGCTTCTATTACCAGACCTTCGATTCCGCCGTCCGGCGCGAGGGCGACATGATGCAGGTGCTTGATGTACTTGCAAGGGACGTAGGCATCCGCGGCATCTTCAGCGACTGGCCGGCGACGGTCACTTATTACGCCAATTGCATGGGTCTGAAGTAACGGGCAGGGCAGGGGCGAGGCTGCTTCGTCGGCCTCGTTCCGCCCGGCTCGTTCCCGATCGCTCAGTCAGGATTCTGTGGCGGTGGTCCGCTGAGGTGCTGCGCCGCAGTCGCACTTTGTCAGCAAGGGGAATGGTCTGCTCGCCGTTCCATGCTCCCGGAGAACTGAAATGTCGCTCACGTTGAAGTCCATCGTGCCCGTCGTCGCTGTTGCACTTGCGGGCCCGGTCCTTGCGGCCGTTCCCGAATGCGGCGGTCCGGTTACCCTCGGAGACGGCCCCGCGGCCGTGATCACTACAGTCGCGAACCGGCCGATCGGCGAGGCCTGTCTCGACGCACTGATCATCGACAAGGCCGCGGAGGGCGCGCAGTACGCGTCCCACGGGGCTTTCGTATCCGTCGTCACGCATCAGGTCGATCAGTGGCTCGAAGGCGCTTTCATTGACGTGCGCGAGGCGGGGGAGCTGACGAGCGCCGCGGCGCGGTCCCGTGTCGGCAAGACGCTAAGCGTGCGCGTGATCGCGTTCAACGACTTCCACGGCAACATCGACGGCGCGGCGCTGACCCTGCGCAGTGATCCAGACGGCATTTTCGCGACGACGCCGAGCGGCGCACGAACGGGCGTGCCGGCGGGCGGCGTCGACTATCTCGCGGGCTTGGTGCGGCAGCTTCGCGCAGACGTACCGCACAGCGTGGTGGTCTCGGCGGGGGACCTGATCGGCGCAAGCCCGCTGAATTCGGCGCTGTTCCACGACGAGCCCACCATCGAGACGATGAATCGCCTCGGCCTGGAATTCAATGCCGTGGGTAATCATGAATTCGACGAGGGGCGTAGCGAACTGCAGCGCATGCAGGATGGCGGATGTCATCCCACGGATCCGAATTCCTGCCAGGGCGCACAGGTGGGTACGCCCGTGCCGTTCGAAGGTGCCGCCTTCAAGTTCCTTGCCGCGAACGTCGAAGATACCGCGACCGGTGCCCCCTTGTTTCCCGCGTATGGCATACGCGAATTCGGCGGCATCCGCGTTGCGTTCATCGGCATGACCCTGCGCGACACGCCCTCGATCGTGACGCCGTCGGGGATCGCGGGGCTTGAGTTCCGCGATGAGGCGGAGACGGTCAACCGCCTGATCGGGGAACTGCGCCGCGAAGGCATCGAAGCCATCGTGGTGCTGGTCCATGAAGGGGGTCTCGCGCCTGGCAGCATACAGCGTTGCAGCGGCGTCTCGGGGCCGATCGTCGACATCGTCCGCCGACTCGACGACGCCGTCGATCTGGTTGTTTCCGGCCACACGCATCAGGCCTACGATTGCACGCTCCCGAACGCAGCAGGACGCACGATCCCGGTGACGAGCGCCGGCTCCTTCGGGCGCCTTGTGACGAGCATCGACCTCACGCTCGACAGGAAAAGCCGGGACGTCATTGCGGCCCAGGCCGGGAACCGACTCGTCGATCGCACGAACTTTCTTGCGGCCGCTACGCCGATCGTTCCGGATGCCGAAATTGCAGCCATCGTCGCGAATTACAACGCGCTGGTGGGGCCGATCGCGAACCGTGTGATCGGCTCGATCACGGCCAACATTACCCGCAGCGCCAATGCGGCGGGGGAGTCCGCACTGGGCGACGTGATTGCCGATGCCCAACTCCGTTCGACCGAGGATGTGGAGAGGGGCGCTGCGGTCGTGGCCTTCATGAATCCGGGCGGCATTCGTGCCGATTTCATGTTTGCAGGGAGTTCTGCCGGGGAGAGCGACGGCCAGGTGACCTACGGGGAGGCCTTCACGGTGCAGCCGTTCGGCAACAGCCTGGTCGTGAAGTCGCTGACCGGGCAGCAGATCTACGATCTGCTCGAGCAGCAGTGGGCGGCCAATCAGCCTGCGTCGGGTCGCATCCTGCAGGTGTCCGGGGGCTTCTCGTATGAGCATCGCTTCTCACCCAACCAGAGTTCGCTCGGGGGCAGCTACGTGTGCGATGGTTCGGTGACGCTCGGTGGGGTGCCGGTCGATCGCGGCGCGACCTACCGCGTCACGATGAACTCCTTCCTCGCGACGGGCGGCGACAACTTCAGCGTCTTCAGCCTCGGCACAGACCAGCTGGGGGGAGAGGTCGATGTCGATGTGCTCGAGGCCTACTTCGTCAGTCACAGTCCAGTGGTGCCGGGGACGCAGGACCGGATTCGCCGGGTCGTCGACTGCAACTGACTCTGCATGATCGCTGACCGCGGGCCATATTTGGGGGCGGCCCGCCGTCAGGATTCGCTGTCACGCATGTTGCTTATGTGGGATCGTCGGCGCTGCTCGCGCGTAAGCGGGCCAGGTTTCGGCGCCAATCAGACAGGGCGTCCTGGTCGTCCACCAAGTCTGCGATCGTCCGCTTCGGCTTGGTTGCCCATGGCCGATATGCGAGGGAGACATCTGGCCAGTTGTACGCAGAATCCGTGCCGTCGACGATGGCTTGGGCTTGGTGACCGTGTTGGGTCGAACTACGCTGTTCGGGCATTAGGGCTACTCCTTGCGACACGAAGAGCTCTCATGTGTTGCGTGCGGTGAAATGCGAGGCACTCGCCACACCGCCGCCAGCACGACAAGGTAACAGGAGTTTACGCCTGTCTTTTTGCCCCGCGTATTACGGTTTCGTGAACTTGATGGTCCGATGTGAAGCTTCTTCCGAGCGAATTGAGCGACGGCTTTTCCTTTCCCGGCATAGGGGGAAATGGACGCAGACGTAGAACGCCTTGCGAGGATGCGAACCGGATTGTGTAGAAGATCATGTGCCTCTGGCGTTGCGTGTCTGTGACGCCTGGGGGGCGGCGTCACCCGGGTGCATCCGATTCCAAGATGCAGGGGATTCCGTCCCTTGCCACTTCCATTTCTCGATACGATAATAAAGTATTACTGTAAAACGAGTGCGGAATGGACGGCTGCAGCATCGTCGCTTTGGTATCGCAGAAGGGTGGGTCGGGAAAAACAACCGTGACGATGCAACTCGCGGCCGGCTTGATCTTGCGCGGCTATCGGGTCGCGGTCTGCGACCTGGATCCGCAGGAGAGCGCCTTGCGGTGGGCGGAATCGGCACCGGCGGCAACCCCGTTTCCGGGGCGGATGCTGCGGCTGGGCGGTGGCCTCGATGAGATGAGGCATGACCTTCGATCGCTCGTGCAGCATGTCGATTTCATCCTGCTGGACTGCCCACCGTCGATCGAGCACCCCAATACGGTCGGTGCGCTCGATCTGTGCGACCTGGCTGTCGTTCCGGTTGTGCCGAGCCCAACGGACCTGTGGTCGACACGCGCGATCGAGAAACTGATCCTTCAGCGCATGGAAAAGCGGCGGGGCCTGCTGGGGGTTCTGCTGCCCAACCGGGTGATGCGCACCTCGCTGGCCGCGGACGTTCTGGAGGTGATGCGCGATTTCACGCTTCCCGTCCTCGCTGCTCCGTTATCGCAACGCAGCGCCTTCGCCCAGAGCGCGGTTCTCGGAGCCTCGGTTTATGAACTCGGCCGCGCCGCCGCGGCTGCCCAGGAAGAAGTCGATCAACTCGTATCAGCCGTTCTCGAACACTTGGAGAGCAAGAAATGAACGCAAGCACGAAGACCCGTACAGCACTGCGCGCTGCACTCAAGCAGGAGGATGCTGCAATCACCGAACGCCTCCGCGAAGATGTGCAGGCCGCTGTTGGCGAACTTCGGGAAAAGGTGCAGCAGCCTGCAGCGGTTGCAACGGCACCGGAAGTCGGGACGCAGGAAGCCACTGCCGCGCAGGCGGAAAATACGCAACCGGCCAAGGTGGCGAAGATGAAGACGGTAAAGGCAAAGGTGGTGACCGCCAAGACGGCGAAGGCAAAGGAGCTTGTCCCGGCGGCGGCTGGGCGTCCTGCGGCCAGATCGCGGTCCGGCAAGCCCGTGCCCAAGGTCAAACCTGCGGAAGCGGTCGTTGCTGCACCGGCGACGGCCGAGCCGACCGCGCCGACCAAGGGCAAGGTAACGAAGAGGGCGGGCGCGGGACGTGCAAGCGCAACGGTACCCGCCGAGATCGCTGCGAAAAAGGCACCGGTAAAGGCGGCCCCAGTGAAGTCGGTTGCGGTAAAGGTCAGTGACGCAAAGAAGGAGAAGCCGGAAAAAGTGGTGCGGGACTCGTTCTCGATGCCGGCGAGCGAGCATCGGCACATCAAGGCGCTACGTGAGCGGCTGGGCAAGACCGGCCGATTGTCGAGCAAGTCCGAAGTGCTGCGCGCTGGCTTGTTCCTGCTAGGCGAGCGCAGCGACGAAGAACTCGTGGCGTTGCTGGATGGGCTGCCCGCCGTCGCCAAGGGCAAGCGCAGCAAGAAGCACTGAAGCGCCGGTGTGCCCGCCCTGTCGTCCTTGAACGGATGCGTGTTAGGGGGCATCGGGCAGGCACATCGCGTCGACCGGGAACAGAACGGTCGTAGTGGCTCCGAAAGGATGATTTGTTTCCGGCTGTAACGCGACGGACACGATGCGGCGGTATTCTCGCCCGCTTCTGCTTCTATAACTTTCGTCGTGTCGCAACCTGTGTCGCACCTTATCCTGTATCCCGCCGTTCGGCTTTCGGGCCGACTGAGCTTTCGCGGAAAGCTGCTCGGGACCTTTGTCCTCTTCGCGATCCCCCTGGCCGTGCTCGCGGTCTTCGTGCTGCGCGATGCGCTGGGGTCGATCGAACGGATCGAGCTGCAACGCGAAGGCCTTGCGCTGCAGCTCCCCTTGCTCTCGCTGATCCGTAACGTGCAGGACCACGACATCGCGACGAATGCCCCGTTGCGCGGAGACGCGGCGGTGTTCGAGCACCCCCTTGCAGGAGCGGCCGGCAAGGAGCTCCGGCGGCAGTGGGACGCGTTCGCATCGCGCGCCGCGGGCGATGCCGATTCGGCGGAGTCCGCGCGCGAGGCCCTCCTGGCCGGACTGTTCCTACTGCGGGAGACGGTCGTCGATGCCAGCGGCCTCGGCCTCAACGACGTTGTCGCGTTGCAGGCGCCGGTCGATCTCCTCGACAAGCAACTCGTCCCCCTGCTACAGATGCTCGGCGAGGCGCGCAATCTGGGCGTGAGCATCCTCGAACGCGGGCGCATCAGCGGCTCGCAGCGCGAGGCAGTCGGGGTCATGCGTGCGAGTTTCGATCCGCTGCTCACATGGATGGGCCGCAGTGTCGAAAAGACCGGGGAATCCGTTTCTCACGTGCGTGAGGCGCTCGAACCGCGGCTCTCCGACCTGAACGCCGCAACGCTCGGCCTGCAGGAATACCTGACGACAAAGCTCGTCAATGCGATCGAACTCGATTCATCACCCAGCGATTTCCACGCCCGCGGCAGTGCGGCACGCGATGCCTCGATGGCGCTGGCAGACGTTCTCGTGCCGAAGATCGACCAATTGCTGGCGACGCGCATCGATGAGGCGCGCGCCGTGCTGCGCGCAATCGTCGTGGCGTCCGCGCTCACGGTCGCACTGATCGCTTACCTGTTTGCCGGTGCTTACGTGTCCATCCTGAGCTCGATCCGGGAACTCGGCAGCGCCACACGCGCCGTTCGGGACGGCGACCTGCGGGCGCGCGTTGAAGTCCGCACGCATGACGAGATCGGCCAGGTGGGCAGCGGCTTCAATGCAATGGCCGACAGCTTTGCGCGCCTGATCGGGGAGGTGGCAGCCGCTGCGGGCGAAACACAATCGGCGGCGCGCGAGCTCACCGAGCAGGTTGCGAAGGTGACCTCGGCGTCGGCGCGCCAGAGCGACGCTGCCGCGCGCTCGTCGTCGTCGGTGCAGGAACTGGCGGTGAGCGTGCAGCAGGTGGCTGCCCATGCCGAGGATACTTGTCGGATCGTCGGTCAAGCGGCCGCATTGTCCTCCGAGGGACGCGAGATCGCGATTCGCGGCGCGGCGGAGATGCAGCGCATCGTCGACGATATCGGGCAGGCCGTTGCGGCAGTCCTTGCGCTCGAGGAACGCTCGCGCGCCGTCGAAACGATCGTCGGCGTCATCGACGAGATCGCCCAGCAGACGAACCTGCTCGCCCTCAATGCCGCAATCGAGGCCGCGCGTGCCGGTGAGGTCGGACGCGGGTTTGCGGTGGTCGCCGACGAAGTGCGCAAGCTCGCGGACCGTACGGGAAGCTCCACGCGCGAGATCGCCGCGACGATCCGGGAGATGCATGCCGGGATCGGGCACGCGGTTGACGGCATACGCCACGGCAGCGACCGGGTCGGCGCCAGTGCGACCGTGTTCGCGAACATGCGTGCAGCCCTGGATTCCATCCATGGGGAGGTGAGCCGTTCGGCAACGCTCGTTGCGGAGATCGTCGACGCGACCCAGGCCCAGACGCAAGCCAGCAACGAGATCGCGCGCAGCATCGAGAACATGTCTTCGATGGCGGGCGAGAACCACCTCACGGCCCAGCAGACTGGCGGGGCCATCGACGACCTGCTGCTGCTTTCCGGGAATCTGCGGACGGCCGTCGTGGACCTCAAGGTGTGAGTGGGCGGGGCACGTCCGCGAAGCCGCCCGGGCCCGGGGTAACCAAATCTTCACAGAGAGCGCATCCCCACGGATGCGGAGTCGCCATGCAAACAGAACCGAACCGGTCCGGCCCATCCGCCGTCGAGCTGCCATCCCTCGAGTTCGAGTTTCAGCCCATCGCCGACATCGGCGGTGCCAGCGTCTTCGGCTACGAAGCCCTTATGCGTGGTCCCGCCGGCAGCCCGCTGCGCGCCCCTGAGGAGCTGTTGCGGCTCGCGAAGCGCGAAGGACGGATGGTGGAGCTTGAGCAGCGGGCATGCTGCGGCGCGATCGCAGCCTTCGGTACGCTAGGTCTTCCCGGGCGTCTGTTCCTGAACGCATCCGCGCCCGCGATCGAGGAGCTTGCCCGCGACGGTGGCGCGATCCTGCTGCAGGCCGCCACCGCTGCAGACGTCGTAGCGTCGCGAATCGTACTCGAGCTCACCGAACACGAGCGAGTCGAAAACGTCGCCGCGCTGCAGAGGGCGATGGAGGTGCTCGGCGCGCACGGCGTCGCGTTTGCGATCGACGATTTCGGTGACGGCCGTTCGAGCTTGCGCCTTTGGGTGCAGCTGAGGCCGCAGCTCGTCAAGCTGGATCGGTTCTTCGTGCAGGGCCTGCAAGGCGACGCCCGCAAGGTGGAAGTGATTCGCGCCGTCGTGCGGCTCGCCGACGTGCTCGGCACGCCCCTGGTCGCTGAAGGCATCGAGGACGTCGGCGAACTCGCCGTGTTGCGCGACCTCGGGTGCCAGTATGCGCAGGGCTACTGCATCGGGCGGCCGTCTGCTTCACCGGAGGCAGCGCTCGCCGATGCAGTTGCGGCGGTATTGCGCTCGCCGAAAATCGCGGTCATTCCGACGGATTCACCACGTCGAGTCGGATACAGCGTCGAGCGGTTGCGCGTCGAGGCGCCCTCCGTTCCTCCCGACCTGCCTTGCGGGGAACTCTTGCGGATCTTCAACGCCAACCCTGCGCTGCACGCGATCGCGGTCGTGAGCGACAGAAGGCCCGTGGGGCTCGTAAATCGGCGTGATTTCGTCGAACGCTACACCCATCCGTTCCACCGCGAATTGTCGAGCCGACTGTCCGTAAGTCAGTTCATGAATGCTGCACCACTCTGCGCCGAGGCGGACGCGCCGCTCGATTCGCTCGTAAACGTGCTGACCGGTGAGGATCAGCGCTATCTGCATGACGGTTTCATCGTGACGGCCGGCGGCCGATACTCGGGCATCGCCACCGGGGAGAGCCTCGTGCGCGCGATTACGGAACTGCGGGTCGAGGCGGCGCGCCACGCCAATCCGCTCACGCTGCTCCCCGGAAACATTCCGCTGACCGAGCATATTGGGCGCCTGCTGGACGCTGGACGACCGTTTGCGGCCTGCTATTTCGATCTCAACAGCTTCAAGCCGTACAACGACCTGTATGGCTATTGGCGCGGCGACGAGATGATCAAGCTCGCCGCGCGGGTGATTGCCGCCCGCTGCGCCCGTAGCCTGGACTTCGTCGGCCATGTCGGCGGTGACGATTTCGTTGTGTTGTTCCAGAGCGATGACTGGAAGGAGCGCTGCGCAAGCATCGTCGAGCAGTTCAACCGGGAGGCCCGAGCCCTGTTCGATCCCCGCGAGTTGGAACAAGGCGGATTCTTCAGCGAGGATCGCCGCGGATTTGTCGCCTTCTTCCCGCTTACGACAATCGCGGTCGGTCAGGTCATCGTGACCGCCGGCCGCTTCCGCGATCCGGAGGAAGTCGCCATTGCCGCAGCTGCGGCGAAAAAGATCGCGAAGGTTTCGAGCGGCGGCCTGCATCGGGAGCTCAACGCCAAGATCATTCCGCTGCGTGGACGCGCGGAAAGCATGAACGGAATGAAGTCCGGCGCGCTAAGCGCAGGATCGCCGGGTTCGGCAAGATGAACTCCAGCCATCCTTGTCTCCCCCATCTACTCCGAGTCGCGGTTATGGCATTGCTCGATGATCTGGGCGCAGGCTTGGTGGAATAGCTCGCTCACCCATCTCGTGACCGAGCAGATCCGAACGGGAGAGGGCTGATGCTGCCCTTCGTCTTCACGACGGTATGCGCAGGAATCGCGGTGGATGGCACGCGGCCTGCGCTTCATCGGAATGAATGCGGCTCGCGTCATCGAGAATGTCGTGAAGGATCTCCGGCACCTCGAAAAGGGCGCGATTGTCGATGCGGCGCACACTGGTGCGGAACTCCTCGAGTCGGCTCAACAATTCGGCGACGGCGCGGTCGATCGTGCGGAAGCTGCCGTGGACGATGCCGAGATGGTTGTCGCGAACCCACTCGGCGTTATAGCGCTCCTGCGGCATGGTCCAGGCGTTGTCCACGATGATGACAGGCAGGCCTTGCTGCACGGCTTCGCTGATGCTCCCCGGACCGGGTTTGCCGATGAAGAAATCCGCGAGTCGCATGTAGTAGGGGATGTCCGGGCTGAATTCGACGACGAGCCTGGGAGCCCCCTGCGGCAAGGCGCGTAGCTGGCGGGCGAGTGACTTGTTGTGGCCACAGACGAGGATCAGTTGCGTCGTTTCGGCGAGCTTCCGCGCGATGCCCAGCATCGCTTTCGACCCATGGCCGCCGAAAAGGACGATGCCCGTCGGCCGCAACGGGTCGAGTCTGTGGCGGCGCAGCTCCCGAACGCGGTCGAAATCGCTCACTTCATAGAAATCCGGCCGGATGATCATCCCCGAGGTCGCATGAATGCGCTCATCGGCATGCCCCAGGGCGCGGGCCTGCTCGACTGCCTTGGGTGTGCCGCAGATGAAATGCTGGGCCTGATCGGGTTCGATCCAAAAATTCGGGGGAACGTCGGCGAGATCGGTGAGCACCGTTACATAGGGCACGCCCGGTAGTGCTGACGCAACACTCTCGAACATCGCGCGATTGAAATTGGGGACCAGTGAAACCACCAAATCAGGTTCGGTTTGGGCCCAATGTTGCTGGAGCTGCTTCACGAGGGGGCCGTGAGCGAGCCGGATGCAGGTTTGCAGCAGCTTGAGTTCCTGGGCCATGCCGATCGTCCATCCGCGCGCCAGGCGTTTGTTGTACCAGTCTTCCGGAGCGCTGCCGGTGATGGCACGAAACCGGTTCTGTGGGTCGAGGACTTCGAAGAGATTTACGAGCCGCACCTGCCAATCCGGCTTGCGCTCTCGCAGCACGGCGCCGAGGGCAACGGCGGTGGCGCGATGCCCGCCCCCGGCATTGAAGTAGATCAGGTCGACGGTTTTCATCCTTGCTCCGGGTTTCGTGGGCTCGGGAGATCCAGGGCGTGCAGCAGCCGGCTGCAGAATTCCTCGGGGGAGGGCACGATGCATTCCTCCGGGACGTCGAAGGCGTCCTTCAGGCGCAGCCGGTCCTCCGCACCGTAGGCCACGACGAAGGGGCACATCGCCGCCCCGATTGCGGCCCGATAGTCGCTGTACTCGTCACCGCAGGCATAGGCACGGGCGGGGTTGACCGCATAGCGTTCCCGCGTGCGCCGGAAATGCGGCGTCTTGTCCTCGCGCAAGGGAAGGCAGAGGAGAAAATCGAATTCGCGCGTGTCGATCCCGTGCCGGCGGAAGAGGCGGGAAAGCGTTTCTTCCGGTTCCATGGTGACGTTGCGCGTGACCATGCCGATGCGCACGTCGGGTGTAGCCAGAAGCGTCCGCAGCAATGACTCAATGCCGGGGTACAGGGAAGCCTCGTACCGATAGAATTCGGTCAAGGTCGATAGCAGGTGCTTGCGGCTTTGCTTGCCGAACTGGCGCCGCAGGTTGTTCGGAAATTCGCGCAGGCCGCCAAGGTATTTGAACAACTTCCGACGCTTCTGGAATCGCTCGAGGTCACCGAGAGCCATGCCGTGGCGAAGGAAACTTTGTTCGACCGCATGGAACGCGTCGATGGTCGTGCCATCGGCATCGAAGATCACCAGACGGTCGCGATTTGGATAAGTCGTCACAGGGTCAAGCTATCCAACTGGTGTGACAGAGCAATGACAAGTCCTTCAGAAATGCTCGCGGCGGATCGCCCGCCGCGCGGTGCAAGTGTCATCCACAGGACCGCGCAATGCGGAATCGCCATGACGACCAGGGCGATGGCCCAGCGCGTGGGATCGGGGGAGGCGAGGCCGTTCTGGAATCCTGCGTGACCAGGCCTTTCGGACGGAACTCACGGTCGAGCCGACCGGCAGAAGGGAGTCAGAGCAATAGTTGCCGTTCCTGCATGGACAGGAATTGCCGTTTCGCGCGGTCACGCGCAAGATCACGGTTGATCTGCGTTTGCTGCCTGCCGAACGCGTCACGATCGGCGACGCTGCCCTGCGCCGCTTCGACCGAGCGCCGGCAGCGCCACCGGTAACCGAGTCGGGTGAGATAGCGGCACATGTCCGCGCGCGGGTGGTGAATGCGACAGCAGTGACAAAACAGCGTTTCCGACATCGAATTCAGCTTTTCCATGCGTTCGAATGGGTTTCGGCAAGAGATTGCATTCAATGTTCGCCGAACGCTGAGCGTTCGCCTTTGGTTCGGGGAGGATTGGATGCAGCGAGGTCGTCCCGTGCGATTGCCGCTATGCCGCCCGAGGGAGCAGGGATCGGGCTTTGCGCTGCGGGTTGTCCCGGAAGGTCGAGCGCCAGCAAGCTGCCAGGCGATGAGCGGAGGCTCCGCCCGGCGCGGTGTAGCAGGACGTTCATTGCGAGACCGTGGCGGTCACTGCATCCGCCTGCCACGGATAGAGCCAGTCGTCGACGAACATCTCATCGATGATTCGTTGCAGATCGAAGAATCTCCACCTCATTGGCGCTCCCGGGGGTCTGCGATGACTGACGGTGCCCACCCTATCAAGGGAATATGGCAATCGCGTTTCAGTGGGGTGACGCTCGCGCGACCAGGGAGTGACGGCATTTTCGCCCGGATCTTCACTGCTGGCCGCCCTGTCCTTCCATTCAGTCTCTTCTGACGATCCGATCGTGGCGAATTCTGCGATTTCCGAGCTGACCGAACTGGAAAACGTCATCGAGGCGGGGAATCGCTACCTCGAGACGCGCGTCGTGGCCGAGATCGATGGCGGCGGAGGAGCCCGATTCCCGCTCTACGCGATCGCATTGGGCAATCCGGACCGTGAGGTGCCTGCGATTGGCTTCTTCGGCGGCGTGCACGGGCTCGAAAGGATCGGCGCCGACGTCGTGATCGCATACCTGAAACATCTCGTGATGCGCTTGCGCTGGGATTCCACCCTGCATCGGCAGCTGGAGTCGGTTCGCCTCGTATTCATGCCCCTCGTCAACCCTGGCGGCATGTGGCGCGGCACGCGCGCCAACCCAAACGGCGTCGACCTCATGCGCAATGCGCCCCTCGACGCGCACGAGCGCGTTCCGCTGCTGCTCGGCGGACAGCGGATCAGCTCCCGCTTGCCCTGGTACCGCGGTCATCGAAACAAGGCCATGGAAACCGAGAGTCGCGCCCTGTGCGACATCGTTGTCCACGAACTGCTCTCAAGGGACTTCAGCATCGCGCTCGACTGCCATTCCGGATTCGGCCTGATCGATCGCATCTGGTTTCCGTACGCTCACACGCGCACACCGCTGCGCCATCTCGCGGAAATCCATGCATTGAAAGAGATCTTTCGCCAGACGCATACGCATCATCCCTACGTCTTCGAACCGCAAAGTCGCCAATACCTTACCCATGGCGACCTGTGGGATTTCCTGCACCTGCGCGCGTGCGAGACCGACGGGCGGGTTTTCCTGCCGCTGACGCTGGAGATGGGGGCGTGGTTGTGGATCAAGAAGAATCCGCGCCAGTTATTCTCCCGTCAGGGCATCTTCAATCCTCAGGTCGCACACCGGCAGCAGCGCGTGCTTCGTCACCACCTCTCGCTGCTGGATTTCCTCTCGCGGGCGACCTGCAGCTGCCGGCTGTGGCTGCCCGAGGGGGACGCGCGCACGAACCATCATGCACTTGCGCTCGACCACTGGTACCGGTGATACGGTGAAGACTTGGATCTTCCTCCGGGGCCTTACGCGGGAAAGTCGTCACTGGGGGGACTTTGTAGACGTTTTCCGGCGAACCATGCCGGACTCGCGTGTGGTGACGATCGATCTGCCCGGTAACGGTTCGCTGCATCGCCTGAGCAGCCCTTCCGACGTGCGCGAGATGGCCGCCTATTGCCGGAAGACCTTATCGCGGCTCGGCATAGAGCCCCCCTACAACCTGCTCGCGATGTCGCTCGGTGCCATGGTCGCCGTGGCTTGGGCGCATGCGTGTCCGGGCGACGTCGCCCGCTGCGTGCTGATCAATACCAGTTTGCGACCGTTCAGTCCCTTCTATAAACGTCTGCGCCCGCGCAGCTATCTTCCGCTGTTGAAGCTGGCACTGTTCGGGGGAAGCGGGCGCGAATGGGAGGAAAGGATCCTCGCCCTGACGAGCCGGCTACGCGTCGGCGCGGCAGACGTGCTGGATTCCTGGATTGTGTTCCGCACGGAATATCCGGTCACGCGGAAAAACGCGTGGCGCCAGCTTCGCGCGGCTGCGCGATTTCGTGCCCCCGGCGACAGTCTCGGGACGCCCGTGTTGATTCTTGCGAGCCGTAACGACGGACTGGTTCACGCAGATTGCTCCCGGGCGCTTGCTCGCGCGTGGAACTGTGCGATCAGAATCCATCCCCGCGCGGGGCACGACATACCGCTCGATGACGGCCCGTGGGTTGCCGCGCGGGTGCGGGAATGGGTGGCGCGTTCCGATTGTGCCTGCGACGCCGAATGAAGGGTGGCCTGCCCCTTGGTGCGATCCGGCAGTTGTGTCGGCCTGGCCGTGTCAGGCGACACCGTAAATTGACCCCGGCATTGACTCATCCGTAGTGTTACCGGCTAGGTTTCCGTCACGAGCGCGACATGCAAACGAGTGTCGGGACGGACATAGCTGACATCGACCGTATTCATGTTGATCGCGCTCAGGCGGCCGGCGCAACGGGTACGTTACGGTCGTGTGGCGATTCTGTGATGTTGTCCTTCAACCGGCTGTAACGAACCGGCGTCACGCTGACGGAATGAAACGCGTGCTCATGATTTCGGACGTCTACTTTCCCCGGATCAACGGTGTCTCAACGTCGATTGAAACCTTCCGCAGGGCACTGCGCGAGTTCGACGTGGAGGTACGGCTGGTCGTGCCTCGCTACGGCAACGAGGTGGAGGAGGACGGCGTCGTCCGCGTACCGGGTCGTTCCGTGCCCCGCGACCCCGAGGACCGGATCGTGGCTTGGCGGGCAATTCGAGACGCGGCACTTCGCGAGGCGGAGCAGTGCGACGTGGTGCATGTGCAGACGCCGTTCCTGGCCCACTACGCGGGACGTATTGCCGCCCGCGCGCTCGGACTTCCGCTCGTGCTGACTTATCACACGCTCTTCGAGGAATACCTGCATCACTACGCGCCATTCGTTCCCAGACAACTGCTGAGTTTTCTTGCACGCAAGGTGTCGCGTGCGCAATGCAACGAGGTCGACGCGGTAATCGTGCCCTCCACGGCAATGCGCGATCGGCTGCTGGCCTACGGGGTCCGGACGCCGCTTCAAGTGCTGCCTACCGGAATTCCTCTTTCGCGGTTCCAGAACGGGAATGGCGATAGATTCCGACACGCGCGGGGGATATCCGCAGCTACGCCCCTGGCGCTCTTCGTCGGGCGCGTGGCGCACGAAAAGAACATCGGATTCTTGCTCGACGTCGCTCGCGAAGTGCGCGCAGCCGTGCCGGACTTCCTGTTGGTTATATGTGGTGAGGGGCCTGCGCTCGCCGCTCTTCGGCGGCGAGTGGCGCACGATGGGAGCGAAGCGTTTGTCCGTTTCGTCGGCAATCTGCAGCGCCCCAGAGCGTTGAGCGATTGCTACGCGGCGGCCAACGTCTTCCTGTTCGCGTCTCGCACGGAAACACAGGGCTTGGTGCTGCTCGAAGCAATGGCGGCGGGCGTGCCGGTCATAGGGTTGGCGGCGATGGGAACCATCGACATCTTGGCGCCCGGGCGGGGGGCTATCGCTGCGGCAGATAACGTGAGTGCGTTCAGCCAAACCGTGATCGGATTGATGAGGGACCAGATCCGACAACGCCAGCTAGCCGGTGAGGCGCGGCGGTTCAGCGCAGAATGGACGGACATGGCCATGGCCTCGCGACTGGCATCGCTCTACGCAGGGCTGTGGTGCTCTCCGAGGTCTACATCCGGTAGGCCCGACGGACCTCTCAAAACTCCGCCGTAGTTCCGCGCCGTTAATGGGTTTGGCGCGACGTTGTTTTGAAAAAAAATGACGTAAGTGTTTGAGTTATTGGCCTGTCGCCCAGTCTTGTGGCTCCAGCTGTCATCAGTTTGATCCCAGACGACCCTAGGCGTCTGTTCTATTTTCTTGCGCGATTTTTTTGCCCTTTTCGCGTAAAACGTCCTGCCCCGCGCATTGTCCGGGCGGCACTTCCGTCTGCCTGAAATTCAAACCGTTGCTGACGGGATTGGAATATTTCGGGCCTTCGAGCTCATAATCCGACGTTCGAATTCGACCCAAGAGGAGGTTTACCATGCCGGAAATGCCCGACGTGGAATCCGTCAGGGAAGTGCTGCGGCAGGTTATCGACCCCGAGGTCGGGGTCAATATCATCGATCTCGGCCTCGTGTACGGCATAGACATCACCCCCGGGCAGATTTCAATCCGTCTGACGATGACCTCGCCTGCGTGTCCCATGGGCGACATGATCATGAGCGACATCGATGCGGCACTGGATGCGGCCCTGCCGCCGGAGATCGGTGTCGTGGTCAATCTCGTGTGGGAGCCGCCATGGTCCCCGGAGATGATGAACAAGGATGCGCGCGGTCATTTCGGTTGGTAAGCATGCACTACCGGGTACGCGGGGGAGCTGGGGCAGGGAGGGTGCGTGGTGAGTTCTGATTCGCGGAACGTTCCGCGCGTGCCGTTGCTGGTGCTGGGGATGCTGTCACTCGTGCTTGGCGTCGGTGCGGGGTTGGCACGCCTGGGTACGGACGTGCCGGCACCCGCGGCGGCGCTTGCCGGTTGGCATGCTGCCTTGATGATCTGTGCATTCTTCGGGACCGTCATCGGGCTAGAGCGGGCGGTGGCGCTGGGGCGTGCCATCGCCTATCTGGGACCACTGCTTTCCGGCATCGGGGGCGTCGCGCTGCTTGCCGGCTTGCCCTTGCCGTGGGCGCAATCGCTGTTCGTCCTCGCGTCATGCGTGCTCGTCGGCGGCGCGATCGCAGTCGTGCGCCGGCAGTCGGCATTGTTCACGCGCACGCTGGCGGTCGGGGCTGGGTGCTGGCTGGCGGGAAACCTGGCCTGGGCCGCAAGTGGCTCGATCCAGACCGCGATTCCGTGGTGGCTCGCGTTTCTCGTCGTCACGATTGCCGGTGAGAGACTCGAGCTCACCCGTTTTCTCCCCGCGCGGCGCGAGGCAGCGCCACTTTTCCGCATCGCCATCGCGACAACGCTCGGCGGCGCCGTCGCGGCGTGGTTCTCGTCGTACGGGCTGGTGTTGTTCGCTGCCGGACTCTTGGCGCTATCGCTGTGGTTGCTGCGCTACGACATCGCGCGGCATAACGCGCGACAGCGCGGGCTCGTTCGCTACATTGCGCTCTGCCTGTTGTCCGGCTATGCGTGGTTGGCCGCAGGGGCGCTCATCGGGCTCGCGGGAGGCTTCGCGCCAGGTCATCCGCTGCGCGATGCGGCCCTGCATGCGATCGCGCTCGGTTTCGTATTCGCGATGGTGTTCGGACATGCTCCGATCATCTTCCCGGCCATCGCGCGGGTCAGAATTCCCTATCATCCGGTGTTCTATCTGCCGCTGGTGCTGCTTCATCTCTCACTCGTGGTCCGCATCGCGGGGGGCATCGGCGGCGGCGAAGCAGGGGCGCTGCTGCGCATCGGAGGGATGGCCAACGCGTTCGCGCTTCTCCTCTTCGTGCTGACCATGGTGGGGAGCGTGCTGCGCGGCCGGGGCGCCGGGCGGGGCTGAGGTCGAGCGATTCCGGGCACGCTGAGCGGGTACTCGCTACATGCGTATGAAATGTGGCAGCCCGCGCTGCGGCCGCTACCGCCGGTCGGGTTGGGGCCGGTGCGTTGCAGTATGTATCGGAGGCCGCAGGGGCCGACCAGGTGGGCGTGCGACAGCTGCTAGAATTGCAGCCCCTCCTGATTCACTGCATAAATTCTGCCTGAGAAATGAAAAGACTCGAGTCGGCCTTCGAACACATGCTCTTCGCCAGCCGCTGGCTGATGGCGCCCGTCTATTTCGGACTGATCCTGGCCTTGCTGGTGCTGCTCGTGAAGTTCGGCAAGGAGGTCTGGTTCCTCTTCAGCCACATCATGAGCGCGACTGGCTCAGAGATGATCATCGGGGTGCTGTCGCTGGTCGACATCGCGCTGATCATGAGCCTGCTCATCATCATCATGTTCAGCGGTTACGAGAACTTCGTGTCGAAGATGGAGGATCTGCATTCGCACACCGACCGTCCTGAGTGGATGGGACATATCGGCTTCTCCGACCAGAAGATCAAGCTGATCGGTTCGATCGTGGCAATTTCGGGTATCGAGCTGCTGAAGGCCTTCCTCAACGTCGATAACGTGAGCGACCGCCATCTCGCATGGATGGTCGGGATCCACGTCACCTTCCTGGTGTCCGGCGTGCTCTACGCCTTGATGGACCGCCTGCAGGGCAAGGGGCACTGACGCCCCGCATCTGTCCGGTCCGTGTGCCGGGAGGAGGCAGCCGTTTTCCTCGCCCTCCGCCGGGAGCCTAGACCTGCAGGCGTTCGAGCAGCTCGCGTTCGACCTGCAGGATCTGGCCGTCGAGAGTGAGGCGCGGCCCGCTGATCAGGAAGGTGTCTTCGGCCCGCTCGCCCAGTGTCGCGATCTTTGCCGTGTGCAGACGAATCTCGTAACGTGCGAGCACCTCGGCGACGGCGAACAGCAGGCCGGGGCGGTCGGCCGCGACGAGGGACAGGATGAAGTGCTTGCCCGGTTCGTCGGGCTGGATGCTGATCTGCGGGGTGATCGGGAAATGCTTCATCTGGCGGGAGAGCCGGCCCTGCGTCGGGCGGTCCGGCGGTCCCGGATGTTTGAGCCGTTCGGTCAGGTCATGCTCGAGTAGCTGGACGACGTCACGATAGTGTGCGGCATTGCCCGGATCCTGCAGGATGAAGCTGTCGAGCGCGTAGCCATGGCGCGTCGTGTGCACTTTGGCGTCCAGGATCGAGAACCCGAGCCGGCCGAAGAAACCGGTCATGCGTACGAACAGGTCCTTCTGGTCGGGCGTGAACACCATTACCTGCACGCCCTCGTCGCCGTCCAGAACCCGGGCCTTGACCACCGGTTCTTCGCTCAGCGGACGGAAATAGAGGACGCGTGTATGCCAGGCGATTTCCTCCGCGGAATGGCGCATGAAGTAGACCGCATCGAGCTGCGTCCATAGTGCTTCCTCGATGCCGGGGCGCAGGCCGTGATAGCGGAGCAGCCCGCGGGCGTCCTCCTGGCGGTCGTCGAGCCCCAGCGCCTGCTGGGGGGTGGCGCCGCGCAACAGGCGCTGCGTGGCGAAGAACAGGTCCTCGAGCAGCTTGCCCTTCCAGCCGTTCCAGACCTTGGGGCTTGTGCCGCGGATGTCCGCATGCGTCAGGAGGTAGAGGGCCGTGAGGCGCCGTTCGGTCTGCACCGTGTCCGCGAAGCGGCGGATGACCTCGGGATCGGAGGTGTCCTCCTTCTGGGCGACCTGCGACATGGTGAGGTGGTGTGCGACCAGCCATATGACGAGATCGGCGTCCTCCGGCGGCAGGCCGTGATGCTCGCAGAATTCCCGTGCGTCGGCCATCCCGAGCTGGGAGTGGTCGCCACCGCGCCCCTTGGCGATGTCGTGGAAGAGGGCGGCGATGTACAGCAGCCAGTGGCGCTCGAATCCCAGGATCAGGCGCGTCATCAGCGGGTACTCGTGCGCGTGCTCGCCCATCGTGAAGCGGCGCATGTTGCGCAGGACCATGAGGATATGCTGATCGACCGTGTAGACGTGGAACAGGTCGTGCTGCATCTGGCCCACGATGCGCCGCCACGCAGGCAGATAGTGGCTCAGGATGCCGTACTGGTTCATCCGTCGGAACTCGTGCACGATTCCGCGTTTCTGCTTCAGCAGCTCCAGGAACAGCGCACGATTGGCCGGATCGGCGCGGAAGGCCGCATTGATGCGGGTGCGGTTCAGCCACAGTGCGCGCAGCGTCCGCGCCGTCATGCCCTTGAGTTCGGACCGCTGCTGTAGTAGCAGGAAGCACTCGAGGAGCGCCTGCGGATAGCGCTCGAAGGTGTCTTCGCTGCGGATGTCCAGCAGTTCGCGCACTGCCTGGAAGCGTTCGTTGATCCCGAAGGCGGCGCCGCCCCGGTTGGGGAAGATCTCGGCGCCATAGTTCTGCAGCAGGATGGTGTTGGTCTGCGTGACCTTCTTCGCATTCACATAGTAGCGCTGCATGAACACTTCGGAGGCGCGCTTGGCCGCCGTCGCCTCGATGCCGAAGGCGCGCGCCAGCTTTTCCTGGTGGTCGAACAACAGGCGATCCTCGGCCCGACCCGTCAGGTAATGCAGGCGGATGCGCACATGCTGCAGGAAGCGCTCGATGCTGCGCAGCTCGCTAGCCTCCGCGCCGGTTATGAGCCGCCGCCGCGCCAGGTCGCGCCAGTTTCGGCCCAGTCCCGCTGCGCGTGCGATCCAGCCCAGCATCTGCAGGTCGCGCAGGCCGCCCGGGCTCTCCTTGCAGTTCGGCTCGAGCGAATAGGGCGTGTCGTTGAAGCGCGCGTAGCGGTTTTCCTGTTCGAGTTGCTTCGCCTTGTAGAAGGTGCGCACATCGAGCTGCTCCCGATAGCGTCGGGCGAACTCCTCGAAAAGATGTGCGTTGCCGTCGAGCAGCCTGGCCTCCAGCAGGTTGGTCTGGATGGTGATGTCGTCCTCGGCGGCTTCCAGGCATTCGTCGGGCGTGCGCACGCTTTGGCCGATCTCGAGGCCGACGTCCCACAGCGCCCCGATCAGGGTGCTGATTCGCGCCTGCAGCGGGTTGTCGGCCGGGGTCGGCAGAAGCACCAGCAGGTCCACATCCGAGTGCGGAAAGAGTTCTCCACGTCCGTAGCCGCCCACGGCGAGCAATGCCACGTCGCGCGGCATGGCGCATGCGCGCCAAAGGTGCACGATCGCCTCGTCGACCAGCTGGGCGCGCCCCTTGAGCACGGTCGACGTCGCCGGATGGGCCTCGTAGGCGGCGCGGATGCGGGCATTCCCGTTTGCGAGGCGCTCGCGCGCATGCGCCAGCGCCGCCTGGAAGTCATCGATCGACATGGCGCTCATGGCTTCCTCGGCATGTGGGCTGTTACCGGACGGATGGCGTGGCGATCGCAGGGGCGGGCGGGCAGCCCGGCGACAGGGTCAGGACCTCGAAGCCGGTATCGGTCACGAGTATGGTGTGCTCCCACTGCGCGGACAGGCTCCGGTCCTTCGTGACGATGGTCCATCCGTCGGGCAACTCCGAGATTGCCGCCTTGCCGGCGTTGATCATGGGTTCGATCGTGAAGGTCATGCCAGCCTGCAATTCGGGCCCGGTGCCCGCCTTGCCGTAGTGCAGCACCTGAGGCTCCTCGTGGAACTTCGCGCCGATGCCGTGACCGCAGAATTCGCGCACGACCGAAAAGCCGTTGCCTTCAGCGTGCTTCTGGATGATGTGGCCGATGTCGCCGAGCCGGGCTCCGGGCTTCACCACCGAAATCCCCAGCCACAGGCATTCAAGCGTCACCTGGCACAGGCGCTTGGCGAGAATGGATGCGTCTCCGCCGACGATGAACATCCTGCTCGTGTCGCCGTGGTAACTGTCCTTGATCACGGTGATGTCCAGATTGACGATGTCGCCTTTCTTCAGCGCCTTGTCGCCGGGGACCCCGTGACACACCTGATGGTTGATCGAGGTGCAGATGGACTTCGGGTAGGGCGTGTATCCGGGCGGCGCGTAGTTCAATGGCGCCGGAATGGCCTGCTGCACGTTGACCATGTAGTCGTGGCAGAGGCGGTCAAGTTCGCCCGTGGTGATGCCCGGCTTGACGAAGGGTTCGATGTAGTCGAGCACTTCGGCCGCAAGGCGGCCGGCAACGCGCATTTTTTCGATTTCGTCGGGCGTCTTTATGGTGATGCTCATTTTCTGGGGTTGGTACGCAAATGAGAAAGGCTAGCGCATGGTGGGAGTTGCGGCAAATGCGGGCCGCGCCGCCTGTGCGTGAGCGGCATGTCTATCTTGAGCGGGGTGGTGCGAACCTGCTATCATCACGGGCTTGGCTGCCAATGGTGGCAGGCAAAATCCACACGCCCGGCAGAATGCCGTGAGGGTCCGTCGAACAGCCATGTGCTCGGGACGGTTCGGGTCATCCTCGAATGACCATGTCGGGCGGAGGCTCAACCCTTATAGTTCGGAGTAGTACAAATGTCCGTCACGATGCGTCAGATGCTGGAAGCCGGCATCCACTTTGGTCACCAGACCCGCTTCTGGAATCCGCGCATGGCCCCCTACATCTTCGGCCAGCGCAACAAGATCCACATCGTCAACCTCGAGAAGACGATGGTCAAGTACAACGAGGCGATGGACTTCGTGCGCAAGCTGTCCGCCAATCGCGGCACGATCATGATGGTCGGCACCAAGCGCCAGGCGCGCGAGATCATCGCCGAGGAAGCTCGCCGTGCAGGCATGCCCTTCGTTGACGAGCGCTGGCTCGGCGGCATGCTGACCAACTTCAAGACCGTCAAGCAGTCGATCAAGCGCCTGAAGGAAATGGAAGCGATGGTCGAGGACGGCTCGATCGAGCGCCTGTCCAAGAAGGAAGCGCTGATGGCGTCGCGCGAAATGGAAAAGCTGCAGAAGTCGATCGGCGGCATCAAGGACATGGGCGGCCTGCCGGACGCGCTGTTCGTCATCGACGTCGGCTACCACAAGATCGCCATCACCGAAGCCCAGAAGCTCGGCATCCCCGTCGTCGCGGTGGTCGATACCAACCACTCGCCCGAAGGCATCAACTACGTGATCCCGGGTAACGACGACTCGTCCCGCGCGATCCGCCTCTATGCCCGCGGTGTTGCCGACGCCGTGCTGGAAGGTCGTAGCCAGGTTCTGCAGGACATCGTCGCCGCCGGTTCGGACGAGTTCGTCGAAGTCGACGAGTCGTCGTCGGACGAGCAGGCCTGAGTTTCGTCGGCCCCGAAATCGGGGCCGATATGCATACGAATTTGAGGAGTTAGCATGGCGGAAATCACCGCAAGCATGGTCAAGGAACTGCGCGAGAAGACCGACGCGCCCATGATGGAGTGCAAGAAGGCTCTGGCCGAAGCCGCTGGCGACATGGGCAAGGCCGAGGAAATCCTGCGCGTGAAGCTTGGCAGCAAGGCCACCAAGGCGGCGTCGCGCGTTGCCGCCGAAGGCGTCGTTGCGATCAATATCAGCGCCGATGGCAAGCTCGGCAGCATCCTCGAGATCAACTCGGAAACCGACTTCGTCGCCAAGAACGACGAGTTCCTGAAGCTGGCTGCCGATTGCGCCGCCCTGGTCGCCGAGCGCAATCCGGCCGACGTTGCCGCCCTGTCGGCCCTGCCGCTGGGTGACGGTACGGTGGAATCCGTGCGTGCCGGGCTGGTGGGCAAGATCGGCGAAAACATGACGCTGCGCCGTTTCGTGCGCGTCGAGGCGAAGGGCAGCCTGGCCTCGTACATCCACGGCGGTGCCAAGATCGGCGTGCTGATCGACCTCGTCGGTGGCGACGAGCAACTGGCGAAGGACCTGGCGATGCACATCGCCGCGTCGAAGCCGCGGGCCCTCGACGCTTCCGGCGTGTCGCAGGAACTGATCGAGTCCGAGCGCCGCGTTGCGCGCGAGAAGGCTGCCGAGGACGCCGCCAAGTCCGGCAAGGCGATCCCCGAAGACATCCTCGCCAAGCGTGTCGAAGGTTCGGTGCAGAAGTTCCTGAAGGAAGTTACCCTGCTCGGCCAGCCTTTCGTCAAGGACGACAAGCTCACCGTCGAAGCGCTGCTCAAGTCGCGCAATGCCTCGATCGCGAGCTTCACGCTCTACGTCGTGGGTGAAGGCATCGAGAAGAAGGTGACCGACTTCGCCGCCGAAGTCGCCGCCCAAGCCGCTGCCGCCAAGAAGTAAGAGGTCCATGATGAGTGTCGCCGCCTACAAGCGCATCATGTTGAAACTGTCCGGCGAAGCCCTGATGGGTGACGACGCGTACGGTATCAACGAAGAGGTGGTCAGCCGCATCGTCGCCGAGATCGCCGAGGTCACCCGCCTCGGCGTGCAGGTCGGTGTGGTGATCGGCGGCGGCAACATCTTCCGCGGAATGAAAGGCGCAGCGTCCGGCATGGACCGCGCCACCGCGGACTACATGGGTATGCTCGCAACGGTAATGAACGCCATGGCGTTGGCCGATGCGTTCCGCCGTGCCGGCGTCGAGGCGCGCGTGCAGTCCGCGCTGCGCATCGACCAGGTCGTCGAGCCGTATATCCGCGGCCGTGCCATCCGCCACATGGAGGAAGGCCGAGTCGTCATTTTTGCTGCCGGTACCGGCAACCCGTTCTTTACCACCGATACGGCCGCAGCCCTGCGCGGGTCGGAAATGGCTGCGCAGATCGTGCTCAAGGCGACCAAGGTCGATGGCGTATATACCGCCGATCCGCACAAGGATCCGCAGGCCCAGCGCTACCACCGCATCAGCTTCGACGAGGCGATCGGCCGCAATCTCGCCGTGATGGACACCACCGCGTTCGCGCTGTGCCGCGACCAGAAACTGCCGATCAACGTGTTTTCGATCTTCAAGGCGGGTGCGCTCAAGCGCGTCGTGCTGGGCGAAGACGAAGGCACGCTGGTTCATTCCTGAGGATTCGAGAATGATTGCCGAACTCAAGAAAACGACCGAGCAGAAGATGCACAAGTCGATCGAGGTGCTGAAGGCCGACCTGGCCAAGGTGCGCACCGGTCGCGCCCACACCGGTCTGCTCGATCACGTGATGGTCGAATACTATGGCAGCCCCGTGCCGATCAACCAGGTCGCCAACATCACCCTGGTCGACGCACGCACGATCGGCGTCCAGGCATGGGAGAAGCCCATGCTGGCGAAGATCGAGAAGGCGATCCGCGACAGCGACCTCGGCCTCAATCCGGCCAACATGGGCGAGATGCTGCGGGTGCCGATGCCGGCCCTGACCGAAGAGCGCCGGCGCGACCTGACGAAGGTCGTGCGCCACGAAGGCGAGAACGCCAAGGTGGCCGTGCGCAACCTGCGTCGCGATGCCAACCAGCAGCTCAAGGATGCGGTCAAGGACAAGGCGATCTCGGAAGACGACGAACGCCGCGCCCAGGACGACATCCAGAAGCTCACCGACAAGCACATCGCCGAGATCGACAAGCTGCTCGCACAGAAAGAGCAGGAACTGATGCAGATCTGATCCCCTCGGGATCGGACCTGTCGGCGGGATACAACGCGGGAGACGCTTGATGGCGCGTAAACCCTTTACCAGCTCCACGCGCGAAATCCCGGAGGTGTCGGGCGTTCCGCAGCACATTGCCATCATCATGGACGGCAATGGGCGCTGGGCGCGCAAGCGCTTCATGCCCCGTGTGGCCGGCCACGGCAAGGGCGTCGAGTCCGTTCGCGCCGTGATCCGCGGGTGCATGGCGAAGGGTGTGTCGCACCTGACGCTGTTTGCCTTCAGTTCCGAGAACTGGCGTCGCCCCGCGGACGAAGTCTCGTTCCTGATGCAGCTCTTCATGCGCTCGCTGCAGAAGGAAGTCGATCGCCTGCACGAGAACGGCATCCGCTTTCGGGTGATCGGCGATCTTTCGCGCTTCGAACCCTCGCTCGTCGACATGATCCGCCGCGCCGAAGCGCTGACGGCGCGCAACGACAGGCTTACGCTCACGATTGCCGCCAACTACGGCGGACGTTGGGACATTCTGCAGGCGGTCGAGCGCATGCTGGCGAAGGACCCGGAGCGCCGAACGGGGTTCTCGGAAGAGGATCTGAGCGCAGAGCTGTCGCTGAACTACGGTCCCGAGCCGGATCTCTTCATCCGCACCGGCGGCGAGCAGCGCATCAGCAATTTCCTGTTGTGGCAACTGGCTTATTCGGAGTTGTACTTCACGGATACGCTCTGGCCGGATTTCGACGAGAAGGCGCTCGATCTCGCGATCGCGTCCTACCAGTCCCGCGAGCGCCGGTTCGGCCGCACGAGCGAGCAGTTGTGTGCGGCGGAAAAGGCTCCGAATCAGGATGAGGTGGGCCGGAACCCGGCCGATCATGCTCAAGACTAGGATCATCACCGCGTTCGTTCTGCTGGGTGTCCTGCTCGGCGCGCTATTCTTCCTTCCGCCCTTCGGGTGGCTTGCTTTCGCCAGCCTGATCTGCGCAGGGGCCGCATGGGAATGGGGCGGGCTGGCACGTTTCGCGGGCGCTCGGCGTGCCACGTTTGCCGTGTTGATGGGGGCAGCCTGCTTGCTGCTCGGAGCCGTTGCCGGGCTCGCGAGCGATGCGCCGCAGCGTCCGGTCGGGCTTTTAGGTTTCTATGGTGTCAGTGCGGCGTTCTGGCTTGCCGTGGTGCCGTTCTGGCTGAAGCATAAATGGCGTTTGCAGGGGAATGCGAGTGCGATGCTGGTCGGCCTCATCGTGCTTCTTCCCCCTGCTCTTGCGATGGCGCATTTGCGCGCGGTCAGTCCGCTGCTGCTGCTGGCTGTGATTGCTGCCGTGTCGATCGCCGATATTTCGGCCTACTTCACGGGGCGGGCTTTCGGGCGGCGGAAGCTTGCACCGGAGATCAGCCCGGGAAAGACCTGGGAAGGGGCCGGCGGGGCGGTGGTGGGCGTCACGGTCTTCGGCTTCGTGTTGGCCCTGGGCTCTTCGCTGGCGATCACAAGCACTCCGCTCATCGCGGGACTGGTTCCGCTGCTGGCAGGGTTCACCGCGGTGAGCATCATCGGCGATCTGTTCGAGTCCCTGCTGAAGCGGCAGGCCGGACTCAAGGACAGCGGCACCTTGCTGCCGGGGCACGGCGGCATCCTCGACCGCATCGACAGCCTCACCTCAACCCTCCCGCTGGTGGGGCTCGCCGCCCTCTGGCTCGCAATTTGATCGATGCCTGATACGACAATGCAACGTGTGACGGTGCTAGGAGCGACGGGCTCCATCGGCATGAGCACGCTCGACGTCATCGCCCGTCATCCCGACCGCTTCGAAGCCTTTGCGCTCACGGCGCAGGAGAGCGTCGACCGGATGTTCGAGCTGTGTGTCCGCTTCTCGCCGCGCTTCGCGGTGATGGTGAATCCGGCCGCGGCTGCCCGGCTGCGTGAGCGGCTGCATGGCGTCGGGGGGAAGACCCATGTGCTCGACGGCGCCGATGCGCTGATCGAGGTTGCGCGCCACGAGGAAGTGGATGCGGTCATGGCGGCGATCGTCGGCGCCGCGGGACTCGCTCCGACGCTGGCCGCGGCGCGCGCCGGCAAGCGCGTGCTGCTGGCGAACAAGGAGGCGCTGGTTCTTTCGGGCGCACTGTTCATGGATGCCGTTGCCGCGAGCGGGGCGCAGTTGCTGCCGATCGACAGCGAGCATAACGCCGTGTTCCAGGCCCTGCCGCAGGATTTTCGGCGCAACGCCGATGAACGCGGTATCCGGCGCATTCTCCTCACGGCGTCGGGCGGACCGTTCCGTGAGCGGTCGGCGGAGAGCCTCGCCAGCGTCACGCCGGAGGAGGCCTGCGCGCATCCGAACTGGGTGATGGGGCGGAAGATTTCCGTTGATTCGGCGACGATGATGAACAAGGGCCTCGAAGTCATCGAGGCGCATTGGCTCTTCGGCCTGCCGGCAGAGCGCATAGACGTCGTGGTCCACCCGCAGAGCGTGATCCACTCGATGGTCGAGTATGCCGACGGCTCGGTCCTGGCGCAGCTCGGCAACCCGGACATGCGCACGCCCATCGCGCACGCCATGGCTTACCCCGACCGCATCGACGCAGGGGTGCGTCCGCTGGACCTGTTCGAGATCGCGCGTCTGACCTTCGAGCGCCCGGATTTCGAGCGCTTCCCCTGCCTCGTGCTGGCCTACCAGGCGCTTCGAGAGGGCGGCGCAGCGGCGGCGGTGCTCAATGCGGCGAACGAAGAGGCGGTGGCGGCATTCCTCGACGGGCGCCTTGGTTTCCGCGGGATCGCGGACGTGATTTCGGCGACGCTGGAACGCGCGCACGGCTTGTCGGTCGACTCGCTCGATGCAATCATCGATGCGGATGCGCGGGCGCGTGACATGGCGTGCACGGAGATCCTCGCCCGCAGCACGAGCCAATGAATCTTTTCGAATACCTGATCCCCTTCATCCTGGCCCTCGGGCTGCTGATCCTGGTCCATGAGCTGGGGCACTACCTCGTCGCCCGCTGGTGTGGCGTCAAGGTGCTGCGCTTTTCCATCGGCTTCGGGCGCCCGCTACTCAGTTGGACCGCGGGCGCCGATCGCACGGTGTGGGCGCTCGCCGTCTTCCCGCTTGGCGGCTATGTGAAGATGCTTGACGAGCGCGAGGGCGACGTCGCGCCCGCGGAGCTGCCTCGCGCCTTCAACCGGCAAAAGGTCGGCAAGCGTTTTGCGATCGTCGCCGCCGGTCCGATCGCCAATTTCCTCCTCGCGGTGGTGCTTTACTGGGGGCTCTTCGCGACCGGCACCGAGGAGCTCAAACCGCAGCTCGCGGTGACCGGTCCGGCGACGCCCGCAGCGGTTGCGGGAATCCGCGACGGCGATCTGGTGCTGGCGGTGGACGACGAGGCCGTGCGGAGCTGGCCCGAACTGCGCTGGGTGCTGCTGCGCCATGCACTCGATGCGCGCGCGATCTCGCTGCGGGTCCGCACCGCGGAGGGTGTCGAAACCTATCGGTCGCTCGATCTCACCGGCGTGAAGATCGAGGATGGCGAGCAGGATCTGATTGCGAATGTCGGCTTGCGGGCGTGGCGTCCGGTAATTCCGCCCGTCATCGGGAAAGTCGTCGAAGGTGGTGCGGGGGCACGCGCCGGCTTGCTGCCGGGCGACCGCTTCGTCGAACTCGACGGGCAGAATCTCGTGTCGTGGAGCGAGCTGGTCGAACGCGTGCGCCAGCGCGCCGGACAGTCGATCGCGGTGGTGGTGCAGCGTGGCGAGCAGCGGATCGAGCTGAAGCTGGTGCCGGATGCGGTCGATGAACGTGGCACCCAGGTCGGCAAGATCGGGGTGGCGGTGGCCGACGGCGGTGCGGGCAGGGAGGCGCTGTTTGCCGTTGTCCGCTACGGTCCGGTAGATGCGCTCGGTAAGGCGCTGGCGCAGACTTGGGAGACTAGCGTGCTGAGTCTCAAGATGATCGGGCGCATGATCACCGGCGAGATTTCGTGGAAGAACTTGTCCGGTCCGGTGACGATCGCCGACTACGCTGGCCAGTCGGCGAAGCTCGGCCTGGATCACTACCTGAAGTTCATCGCCCTCATCAGCATCAGCCTCGGGGTGCTGAACCTGCTGCCCATCCCGGTGCTGGATGGAGGGCATTTACTGTATTATGTGATAGAGATTATCAAGGGCGGTCCCATCCCCGAGCGCATCATGGAGATCGGTCAGCAGATCGGTCTGGTCGCGCTTGCGATGCTGATGGCGTTTGCCTTCTACAACGACATAACCCGTCTCATTTCCGGCTGACTCCCCGATGAAACTGAAGCTCCTGTCCGGGCTCGTAGCGGCCCTTTTTGCCGCTGCCCCGGTGTTTGCATTTGAACCGTTCGTCGTCAAGGACATCCGCGTCGAAGGCATCCAGCGCACCGAAGCCGGTACCGTCTTCAACTACCTGCCGGTGCGTGTCGGCGAAACCTTCACGGAAGCACAGGCGGCAGAGGCGATTCGCGGCCTGTTTGCCACCGGGTTCTTCAAGGACGTGCGCATCGAAGCCGAGGGCGATGTCCTCGTGGTGCTGGTCGAGGAGCGTCCCGCGATCGCGCAGATCGACTTCGTCGGCGTCAAGGAGTTCGACAAGGACGCGCTGAAGAAGGGCCTGAAGGATGTTGGTCTCGCCGAGTCGCGGATCTTCGACCGCGCGCTGCTCGAGCGTGCCGAACAGGAACTCAAGCGCCAGTACCTGAGCCGCGGCAAGTACGCCGCCGTGATCGAGACGACCGTGACGCCGCTGGAGCGTAACCGCGTCGGCATCAACTTCAAGGTCGATGAGGGCGATGTCGCGAAGATCCGCCAGATCAGCATCATCGGCAACAAGGCCTTCAAGGAGTCGGAGCTGCTGGACCTTTTCCAGCTCACGACGCCGGGCTGGCTGACGTGGTATACGAAGAACGACCAGTATTCGCGCCAGAAGCTGTCGGCCGACCTCGAAACCCTGCGTTCGCACTACCTGAACCGCGGCTACCTCGATTTCAACATCGACTCGACGCAGGTATCCATCACCCCGGACAAGAAGGACATCTACATCACCCTGAGCATCACCGAGGGCGAGCGCTACTCGGTGTCCGCAGTGCGCTTCGCGGGTGACCTGGTGCTGCCCGAGGAAGAGTACAAGAAGCTCGTCGCGATCAAGCCGGGCGAGATCTTCTCGCGCGAGAAGCTGACCGAGACGACCAAGGCGGTGGCCGACCGACTGGGCAATGAAGGCTACGCGTTCGCGAACGTGAACGCGGCGCCGGAAGTCGACAAGGAGAAGCGCGAGGTCGCGTTCACGATCTTTGTCGACCCCGGTCGTCGAGTGTATGTACGCCGCATCAACGTCGGCGGCAACACCAAGACCCGCGACGAGGTCATCCGCCGCGAGATGCGCCAGATGGAAGGCGCGTGGTACGACGCCGCACAGATCAACCGGTCGCGCACGCGGGTCGATCGCCTGGGGCACTTCGAGGAGGTCAACGTCGAGACCCCCGCCGTGGCGGGCACGACCGACCAGGTCGACGTGAACTTCAACGTCAAGGAGCGCGCGACCGGCAACCTCTCGCTGGGTGCCGGCTTTTCGAGTTCGGAGAAGGTCGTGCTGTCGGCGTCGGTGTCTCAGCAGAACCTGTTCGGCTCGGGCAATGCGCTGACCCTCGCGCTCAACACCAGCAAGTCGAGCCGTACCTATGCGCTGTCCTTCACCGACCCGTACTACACGATCGACGGCGTGAGTCTGGGTTGGGATCTCTACCACCGCACCTACGACCCGTCGAACACGCTGTCGGTCGCACCCTACAAGACCGTGTCGACCGGCGCCGGCGTGCGCATGGGCTATCCGATCGGCGAGGATGACTCGATCAACTTCGGTCTTGCGGTGGACCGCACGAAAATCACGACCTTCGCGGACAGCCCGATCCAGTACATCGATTTCTGCAAGGAACAGGGTTGCAGCGACGATAGCGGCGTCGGTAACGTCACCGTCAACAGCCTGCTCGCGTCGGCCGGTTGGGCACGTGACACGCGCGACAGCGTGATCTATCCGCGCAAGGGCAATTTCCAGCGCGTGTTCGGCGAAGTCGCGGTGCCGCCGGGGGAGCTCAGGTACGCCAAGCTCAACTACCAGTACCAGCACTGGTTCCCGTTCGGTCGCGACTATGCGCTGATGCTCAACACCGATCTGGGTTGGGCCAAGGGCTATAGCGGCGAGACACTGCCGTTCTACAAGAATTTCTATGCCGGCGGTATCGGCTCGGTGCGCGGCTTCGAACAGAGTTCGATCGGCCCGAAGGACAATCGCGCGATTCTGAATCCCGATGGCAGCGTATTGCGTTCGGCGACCGGCGATTCGCTCGGCGGAAACCGCCGCTTGATCGGCAACGCGGAGTTCTATTTCCCGCTACCGGGCTCAGGCATGGACCGCTCTTTCCGCATGTCGGCCTTCATCGACGCGGGTACCGTGTGGGCATCCGGGGACAAGGCGAATCTGGCCGACCTGCGCTACAGTACCGGCTTGGCCTTCTCGTGGAGTTCGCCGATTGGTCCGCTGAAGTTCAGCCTCGGCATCCCGCTCAAGAAGGAAAAGGATGACGATCTGCAGAAATTCCAGTTCCAGCTGGGCTCGGTGTTCTGACCGACACGCCCCCTGATATCCGTTGGAGAGATAAGTGAAAGCAACGACTTTGTCCGTTCTCGCCGCTGCCGTTCTGAGCATTGCGGCTCCGACGGCATTCGCCGAGTCGAAGATCGGGTTCGTGAATTCCGATCGCGTCATGCGCGAGGCGGCACCGGCAGTGCGTGCCCAGCAGCGTCTCGAGAAGGAGTTCGAGAAGCGTGACCAGGAGCTCCAGCGCCTCGGGAAGGAACTGCAGGCGACCCAGGAAGACCTCGAGCGCAATGGCGTGACGATGGCCGAAGCGGATCGCCGCACCAAGGAACGCACGTTCAACGACCTGAACCGCGACTTCCAGCGCAAGCAGCGCGAGTTCCGCGAGGATCTCAACCAGCGCCGCAACGAGGAGCTCGCGTCGGTCCTCGATCGCGCCAACCGCGCCGTCAAGCAGATCGCCGAAGCCGAGAAGTACGACGTGATCCTTCAGGAAGCCGTTTACGCCAGCCCGCGGATTGACATCACCGACAAGGTGATCAAGGCGCTGGCCGATACCAAGTAAGGCGGACGTCGGGCCACATGTTCAGGCTGGAAGAGCTGGTCGCCCGCCTGGGCGGCGAACTGGTGGGCGATCCGGCCACGGTCGTGCGGCGTGTTGCGACACTGGATCAGGCCGGCGAGGGCGATCTCGCATTCCTCGCGAATCCCAAGTATCAGTCGCGTCTGAGCGCCTGTCGGGCCTCGGCGGTCATCGTCGCACCGGCTGCGCGATCGCTCAGCGACCGGCCGCTGATCGTCACCAAGGATCCGTACGCCTATTTCGCACGCGTCGCGCAACTGTTCAATCCGCCCGAGGCGTTTGCTCCGGGTGTGCATGCGATGGCGAGCGTCGCGTGCCCCGTTCCGGCCTCGGTGTCGGTGGGGGCCGGGGCCTCGATCGAGGCCGACGTGACCCTGGGCGAAGGCGTGGTGGTGGGCCCGGGGTGCCGTGTCGGCAGGGGGGCGAGCATCGGCGCACGCACGCGCCTGCATGCCAACGTCTCGATTTATTCCGGCTGCGTGCTCGGAGCCGACTGCATCGTGCATTCGGGCGCGGTAATCGGATCCGACGGTTTCGGTTTTGCGCGCGAACGCGACGGCAGCTGGATCAAGATTCCGCAGGTCGGACGTGTCGTAATCGGTGACGACGTGGAGATCGGCGCGAACACGACGATCGACCGCGGCGCGCTCGACGACACCGTGATCGGCAATGGCGTGAAGCTCGACAATCAGATCCAGATCGGCCACAACGTGCGCGTCGGCGACTACACGGCGATCGCGGGCTGCGTAGGGGTGGCGGGCAGCACGACCATCGGGGCTCGCTGCATGATCGGCGGCCAGGCCGGGATCATCGGTCACCTCAACATCGCGGACGACGTCGTCGTGTCCGCAGGTACATTGGTCACGAAGTCGATCGCCAAGCCCGGCGTCTATACCGCCAACCTCCCGGTGCAGGGCCACGCCGACTGGGTCAAAAACTTTGCGCATCTGCGCCATCTCGACGCGCTCGTGGATAGAATACGCGCCCTCGAACAACGCCTCGAAGAACACAAGCCTGAGTGAGCTCCATGGACATCAACGAAATTCTCCAATACCTGCCGCATCGCTACCCGTTCCTGCTCGTGGACCGGGTGCTGGAGCTCGAGGAAGGCAAGCGCATCCTGGCGCTGAAGAACGTCACGATGAACGAGCCCTTCTTCCCGGGGCATTTCCCGCATCATCCGGTGATGCCGGGCGTGCTGATCGTCGAGGCGATGGCCCAGGCCGCTGCGCTGTTGTCGTTCAAGACGATGGGCATCAAGCCGGACGAGAATTCGGTGGTGTATTTCGCGGGCATCGACAACGTGCGCTTCAAGCGCCCCGTCGTGCCCGGGGACCAGCTCCAGTTCGACGTCGAGATCACGCAGGGCAAGCGCAACATCTACAAGTACAAGGGCGTTGCGCGCGTTGGCGGCGAGATCGCAGCCGAAGCCGAACTGATGTGCGCGCTCAAGACCCTGTCATGATTCACGCGAGCGCCATTGTCCACCCCCGTGCCAGGCTCGGGGAAAACGTCTCGATCGGCCCGTACTCGATCATCGGCGAGCACGTCGAGATCGGCGACAACACTCGCATCGGCCCGCACGTCGTGGTCGAGGGGCGCACGAAGATCGGCCGCGACAATGAGATCTTCCAGTTCTGCTCGATCGGCGCCGCGCCGCAGGACAAGAAATACGACGAGGAGCCGACGCGGCTCGAGATCGGCGATCGCAATACGATCCGCGAATTCTGCTCGTTCAACGTCGGCACCAGCCAGGATGCGGGGGTCACGCGCATCGGCAGCGACAACTGGATCATGGCCTACGTGCACGTGGCGCACGACTGCCATGTCGGCGACCACACGATTTTCGCGAACAATGCGACGCTCGCGGGACACGTGCATGTCGGCGACTGGGCGATTCTCGGCGGCTTCACGGGCGTGCATCAGTTCGTGCGCGTCGGCGCGCACAGCTTCTGCGGTGTCGGCACCGTGCTGCTGCAGGACCTGCCGCCGTATGTGACGGTCGCGGGCAACCCCGCCAAGCCGCACGGCATCAACAGCGAAGGGCTGCGCCGGCGCGGCTATTCGGCCGACGGCATCGCCGCGATCAAGCGCGCCTACCGTGCGCTGTACCGCGCTGGTCTGAGCCTCGACGATGCGCGTGCGCGCGTCGGCGAGATCGCCGCCGAGCATGCGGAGGTCGCAGCCTTCGCCGACTTCATCTCTGCGTCGGGGCGCGGTATCGTCCGCTGACGCCATGGCAATCCGCATTGCGATGGTGGCGGGCGAGGCTTCGGGAGACCTGCTCGCGAGTCACCTGATCCGGGCGATCCGGCACAAGATCCCCGATGCGGAATTCTTCGGCATCGGCGGGCCGAAGATGCAGGCCGAGGGCTTCGATGCGCGCTGGCCGTGCGAGTTGCTCGCGGTGCATGGCTATGTCGATGCGCTGAAGCGCTATCGCGAACTCTCGGGGATACGCAGGACGCTGCTGAAGCAGGTGAAGGCCGAGCGGCCCGACGCCTTCATCGGTGTCGACGCACCCGACTTCAACCTCTGGCTGGAGGGGAAGGTCCGCGCCGCGGGCATGCCGGCGATCCATTTCGTCAGTCCGTCGATCTGGGCATGGCGCGGCGGGCGGATCAAGGGCATCGCGCGTTCGGTGTCGCACATGCTGTGCCTCTTCCCGTTCGAGCCGGCGCTGTACGAGCGGGCAGGTGTTCCGGTCAGCTATGTCGGCCATCCGCTGGCGGACGCGTTCCCGCTGCATCCGGATCGCGCGCAGGCGCGCGAACTCCTGGGCTTGCCGGCCGAGGGGCGGGTGATTGCCCTGCTGCCAGGCAGCCGGCAGTCCGAGGTGCGGAATCTGGCACCGACCTATATCCAAACGGCGAAGATCCTGCTTGAACGCCACCCGGAGCTGTCCTTCGTCGTTCCGCTGGCGACGCGCGAGACGCGCGAGCTGTTCGCCGCGGCGCTGTGCAGCGCGCAGGCAGGGGAGCTGCCGATCCGCATGCTGTTCGGGCATTCGGTGGAGGCGATGACGGCGGCCGACGTAGTGCTCGTCGCGAGCGGCACGGCGAGCCTCGAAGCGGCGCTGCTGAAGCGGCCAATGGTCATCAGCTACCGCATCGGCAAGTGGCAGTACCGGCTGATGAAGCGCATGGCCTATCTGCCGTGGGTGGGCCTGCCGAACATCCTGTGCAACGAGACCGTGGTGCCCGAGCTGTTGCAGGACGATGCGACGCCGGTGGCGCTGGCGGACGCGCTCGAACGCTGGCTCGGCGATCCCGACGGCTGTGCTCAGCTCGCCGAGCGTTTCGACGCGCTGCACCGGCAACTCCGCCAGAACACCGCCGAGAAGGCGGCGGCGGCGATCCTTCCCTACCTCAACAGGACGCCAGAATGGAATCCGTCCCGGCAACCGGCCTGATCTGCGGCGTCGATGAGGCGGGGCGCGGGCCGCTCGCCGGGTCGGTGGTTGCGGCGGCGGTGATCCTTGATCCGGCGCGGCCGATCGAGGGGCTCAACGATTCGAAGAAGCTCAGCGAACGTGCGCGCGATCGATTGGCGCCGGTGATCCGCGAGCGGGCGCTGGCCTGGGCGGTGGCGGAGGCGACGGTGGATGAGATCGATCGGCTCAACATCCTGCATGCGACGATGCTCGCGATGCAGCGGGCCGTCGCAGCGCTGGGGCGGGCGCCCGATCTGGTGCGCGTCGACGGCAACCGTTGCCCGAAGTTGAATGTTCCGTGCGAGGCGGTGGTGAAGGGCGATGCGACGGTGCCGGCGATCGCAGCCGCCTCGATCCTTGCCAAGACCGTGCGCGACGCGCAGATGCTGGAGCTGGATGCGGCCTTCCCGCAGTATGGCTTCGCGGCCCACAAGGGCTATCCGACCGCGGCGCATCTGGCTGCCTTGCGGCAGCACGGGGTGATCGGCTGCTATCGGCGCAGTTTCGGTCCCGTGCGGGCGCTGATCGACAATCCCGAACTCTGGCCTGCGGGGACCTTGCTGTGACACTTCGACATCTGGTGCTCTTCCTCCATCTGGCCAGCGTGATCGTGTGGGTGGGTGGCATGGCCTTCGCGTACCTGTGCCTGCGGCCGGCTGCGACCGCGCTGCCGCCGTCGCAGCGCCTGCCCTTGTGGGTGGGCGTGTTCGAGCGCTTCTTCCCGATGGTGTGGGGGGCGATCGTGCTGCTCCCGGTGACCGGTATCGGCAGGCTGATCGAGGTCGGGTTCGGCAATGCGCCACGCGCCTGGCACGCGATGATGCTGACGGGGCTGGTGATGATTGCGGTGTTCCTGTCCATCTGGTTCGGCCCATGGCGGCGCCTGCGCGCGGCCGTGGCGTGCGAGGAATGGGCGGCGGGCGCGGTGGCGCTCAACCAGATCCGGCAACGGGTCGGGTTCAACATCGTGCTCGGCGCGGTGACGGTGGCGATCGCGACCTTGGGGCTGGGCGTCTGAGACGCGCGGTTTTTCGGTGCCGGCTTGAAAGCGATCTCCTCCCGTGACAACGCCAATGTGAAGCGCCTGCACGCGCTCGCGACCTCGGCGCGCGAGCGCCGCAGCAGTGGATCGACCTTGCTGGATGGCGCCCATCTGGTTCAGGCGGCGCTCGATGCGGGCTGGCCCCTGCGCGAGATCGCGGTGAGCGAGCAGGGGCTGCAACGGCCCGAGATCGGCGCGATCATCGCACGCTGTGGTGCTCTGCCAGCGCTGCAGCTCACCGATCCGTTGTTCGCGCATGTGAGCCCGGTGGATTCACCGTCGGGCATCCTTGCGGTGATCGACATTCCCCATGCGCGGATGCCGAAGGGGCTGCGGGAATCGGTGCTCGTCCTCGATGGCGTGCAGGACGCGGGAAATCTCGGCACGATTCTCAGAACGGCTGCGGCTGCGGGGCTGAAGGAGGTCCTGCTTACGCCCGGCTGTGCGCAGGCGTGGTCGCCGCGCGTGCTGCGCGCCGGGATGGGAGGGCACTTCTGCCTGAACATTCATGAGCATGTGCAGGTCGGCGAGGCGCTGCGCGGCTATCCGGGGCAGATCCTCGCGACGGGGCTCGGTGCGGGGGCGCGGGAGCTCTACGACTGCGACCTGCGCGGGCCGGTCGCGTGGCTGTTCGGGGCGGAAGGGCAGGGACTGTCTGATGAGGTTGCGGCGCTGGCGAACGGACTGGTCGTGATTCCGATGCCGGGGGCGGTGGAGTCGCTGAATGTCGGGGCGGCGGCTGCGATCTGTCTGTTCGAGCAGGTGCGCCAGCGGCGTGCGGACGGGCGCGCGTAGTCGGGTACTGCGGCGCGGTATCAGTCCGGCAGGCGCAGTGCGTCGCTCGCCTTCGCTGGATCGCCATCCGCGAAGTGTGGGACAACTCCCAACAGAGGGGCGGGAATCCTCGCTTTCAGCGCAGCGAGGTTTTCATCGAAACGCAGCATCGCGGGATCGACGCGGTTCGCGATCCAGCCGGCGAGCTGCAGGCCGCGGGCAGCCAGCGCCTCGACCGTCAACAGGGCGTGATTGATGCAGCCCAGGCGCATGCCGACGACGAGGATCACGGGCAGCGCGAAGTCCACGGCGAGGTCAGCGGTGTCGTAGCGTTCGTCGAGCGGGACACGGAAGCCGCCGACACCTTCGACGATGACAACATCGGCACGTACGGCGAGCTCCTCGAAGGCGCGCAGGATGCGTGCGGGTTCGAGCCTGACGCCTTCCTCCGCGGCGGCGATGTGCGGGGCGATGGGGCTCGTCAGGCAATAGGGGTTCAGCAGCTGCAGGCCCGGATCGAAGCTGCCGGCGGCGCGGATGCGGGCGGCGTCTTCGTTCACACGCTCGCCATCGACGAGGTCGGCGCCGGCGGCGATGGGCTTCATCCCGACCGCCTGGTGGCCGGCGGCGCGTGCGGCGTGCAGCAGCGCGCAGGTGACGAAGGTCTTGCCGATTTCGGTGTCGGTGCCGGTGAGGAACCAGGCGCGGCGCTCAGTCATGGTCGGTCTCCTGTTTCCTGAGGGCTAGCAGGATAAGGTCGTAGGTGGCGGGCAGCTGGCCGTCGGGCCGGCGGTGCGTTTCGTAGGCGGCTTCCAGCGTGCGCCATGCGGCGCGGCCGAGGGGTTTGCGGCGCCGTTGTTCGCCGACGCTGTGGGCGCCGATCGCCTTGATGTCGCGCAGGAGGCCGCGCAGGTCGGGCGCCAGGGCGTAGGCGGGCTCCAGGTCGCTGGCGACGGCCGTCAGGCCGGCTTTCTCCGCGGCGGCGATCCAGTAGGCCGGCGGGTGGAAGCGGATCACGTGGCTCGCCTCGTCGACGCGTGCGAAGGCTTCGCGCAGCTCCCACAGCGTGGCCGGGCCGAGGGTGGCGATCCAGGCGACGCCACCGGGGCGCAGTGCATGGGCGATTTGGGCGAGGGAGAGTGCGGGGTCGCACCATTGGAGTGCGAGGCTGGACCAGGCCGCATCCAGGCTGCCGGCGGCGAGGGGCAGTGCTTCCAAATCGGCGCACAGCGGTGAAATCGTTGAGGCGGAGCTGTTCTGGCGCACGCGCGCGAGCATGGCTGGGGCGAAGTCGAGCGCGACGATGTGGGCGTCCGGCTGGGCTCGCGCGATCAGGTCCAGGCCGAAGCCGGTGCCGCAGCCGGCATCGAGGATGCGGGACACGGATCCGGACGGGGGCGTGGTCGCTGCGAGGGTGGCCAGGCGATGGCAGACCTCGCGCTGCACGGCGGCTGCGCGATCGTAGCTGTCGGCGGCGCTGTCGAAGGCCTTGCGTACCTGCTGCTTGTGGCGACGGCGCTCAGTCATCGAGGCTTCCCGCGATGAGTGCGGCGCATTCGTCCGGACGTGACAGGAAGGGGGCGTGGCCGCAGTCGTCGAAGATTGCGAGCCGTGCGTCGGGGAGTTGCTGCGCGAGCCATTCCGCTGCGGCGAGCGGCATCAGTGCATCGCTTGCGCCGTGGATCAGCTGTGCGGGTTGGCGGATCTCCGGGATGAAGGCGCGCAGGTCGGTGTTCGCGAGGACTTCCAGCCCGCTGGAGAGGCTCGGGGCGCGCTCGGGACCGGTGTCGGCGAGGGCGGCCGCGAGTTCTCCCGCAACGGCCCTCCGGCGTGCGTCGCCAAGCGACTGCAGTGCGACGAATTTCTTCTGCGTGCCGGCGGGATCGGTTGCGAAGTTCGCGTTGAAGGCAGCGACGGTTGCCGCGTCGAGGCCGTGTGGCCACGGGCCGTCATCGCTGCGGGCGACGAAGCGGGGCGTGCTGCCGATCAGGATCAGGCGTGCGACCCGTTCGGGATGGCGGCGAGCGAGGTCGAGCGCGATCAGGCCGCCGAGCGACCAGCCGCACAGCGCGGCGCGGTCCGGCAGGGCGGGAAGCAGTGCGTCGCTCCACGCCGCGAGATCGGCGGAGGGCGCCGGGAGCGCGTTGCCGTGACCGGGCAGGGCGGGCGCGAGGGTGACGGCGCGCGACGGAAGGGCTTCGCGCAGGCCGCGCCAGACGCTCGGGGTCAGGCCCCAGCCGTGCAGCAGGACCAGCGGCAGGGCGCTCAAGCGCTGTGCTCCAGGTCGTTCAGCGCGGCGACGAGGCGCTCGACGTCCTGATGGGTGTGCGCGCCGGTGAGCGAGATGCGCAGGCGGGCGCTGCCTTGCGGGACGGTGGGCGGGCGGATCGCCGGGACCCACAGGCCGGCGTCCCACAGCGCGCGGGCGGCGGCGACCGTTTCGGCGTTGTCGCCGATCACAACCGGCTGGATCGGGGTGCGCGAGGGCATCAGTTGCCAGCGCCGCAGTTGCAGTCCGGTGCGGAGATGTTCTATCAGGGTGGCGAGATGCACCCGGCGCGTGTCGCCGTGCTCGATGAGATCCAGGCTCTTCAGCAGGGCCGTCGCGAGGGCGGGCGGCGCGCCGGTCGTGAAGATGTAGGTTCGGGCCTTCTGCATCAGCCATTCGACCACGTCGCCGTGGCCGGCGATGAAGGCGCCGGAGACGCCGGCGGCCTTGCCGAGGGTACCGATATAGACGAGGCGCCACGACGCGAGGCCCGCTTCGCGCAGTGCACCACGGCCGTCCGGGCCGAGGACGCCGAAGCCGTGGGCGTCGTCGACCATCAGCCACGCATCGAAGCGATCGGCCAGCTCCAGCAGTCCGGCGAGCGGTGCGACGTCGCCGTCCATGCTGAACACGGAGTCGGTGACGATGAGCTTGCGCTTCGCAGTGCTAGTGGTGAGCGCGCGTTCGAGTGCGCCGAGGTCGGCGTGCGGGTAGCGGTGCAGGTCGGCACGCGAGAGCAGCGCGCCGTCGACGAGCGAGGCGTGGTTCAGGCGGTCGGCGAAGATCGCGTCGCCGCGGCCGACGAGGGCGGGGATCACGCCGGAATTGGCCATGAAGCCGGTCGACAGGTAGAGCGCGCGCTCGCAGCCGACGAAGGCGGCGAGCCGGCGTTCGAGTTCGTCGTGCACGGTGTAGTGGCCGCTGACCAGATGCGAGGCGCCCGAGCCGCTGCCCCAGCGGTCGGCCCCGGCCTTGAGCGCAGCGGCGAGTTCGGGTTCGGCGGCGAGGCCGAGGTAGTCGTTGCTGCAGAAGGCGAGCATGTCGCGGCCGTCGACGCGCGCGTGTGGGCCGCAGGGGGTGTCGAGGCTGCGGCGCACGCGACGCAGGGACTGGGCATCGAGTTCGGCCAGGTCGGCCTTCAGCGAATCGAGCAACATGGGTATCAGGCGAGGGCTTCGGCGAGCGCGGTGGCGGCCCCGGCGACGAGGTGGGCGACGTGGCCGTCGTCGAGCACGTAGGGCGGCATGAAATACACGGTGTTGCCGATCGGGCGCAGCAGTACGCCGTGTTCGAGCGCGGCCGAGAAGAAGCGGCGCGAGAAGTCCGGGCGCTCGCTTGCGACGTCGAACGCGAGGATCATGCCGCGCTGGCGCAGGTGGCTGACCGCCGGATGATCGCCGAAGCGGGCGCGGACCGCGTCGCCCAGGCGTTGGGCGAGGCCGCGGTTGGCGGCGAGGACGTCGTCCTGTTCGAAGATGTCGAGCGTCGCGAGCGCCGCGCGGCAGGCGAGCGGGTTGCCGGTGTAGGAGTGCGAGTGCAGGAAGCCACGCGTCGTCGCGTCGTCGTAAAAGGCGGCGTAGATGGTGTCGGTCGCGAGCACCAGCGACAGCGGCAGGTAGCCGCCGGAGATGCCTTTCGACAGGCAGATGAAGTCGGGCCAGATGCCGGCCTGCTCGCACGCGAAGAAGGTGCCGGTGCGGCCGCAGCCGACCGCGATCTCGTCGGCGACGAGGTGCACCGCGTAGCGGTCGCACAGCGCGCGGGCGAGGCGCAGGTATTCGGGGTCGTACATGACCATGCCGGAGGCGCCCTGCACGAGCGGTTCGACGATCAGCGCGGCGGTTTCGGCGTGGTGTTCGGCAAGGTGCGCTTCGAGGGCGGCCGCGGCGCGGCGGGCGACGTCGGCCGCCGATTCGCCGGGCTCGGCTAGGCGGGCGTCGGGCGTGGGCACGATGCTGCCGGGGCGCACCAGCGGGGCGTAGGCGTCGCGGAAGATCGCGACGTCGGTGACGGCGAGCGCACCGACCGTCTCGCCGTGGTAGCTGCCGGCGAGGCTGACGAAGCGCGATTTTTCCGGGCGGCCGACATTGCGCCAGTAATGGGCGCTCATCTTCAGCGCGATCTCGGTCGCGGAGGCGCCGTCCGAGGCGTAGAAGGCGTGGCCTAGGCGGTGGCCGGTGAGGGCGGCGAGGCGCTCGGAGAGCTGGACCACCGGTTCATGCGTGAAGCCGGCGAGCATCACGTGTTCGAGGCGCTCGAGCTGGTCGCGCAGGGCGGCGTTGATGCGCGGGTTGCAGTGGCCAAAGAGGTTCACCCACCAGGAGCTGATGCCGTCGAGCAGCCTCCTTCCGTCCGCATCGATCAGCCACGGGCCTTCGCCGCGCACGATGGGCACCAGCGGCAGATTTTCGTGCTGCTTCATCTGCGTGCAGGGGTGCCAGACGGACTTGAGGGAGCGGTCGAGCAGGGATCGGTCGAGCGGGGAGGGGACGTGCATCAGGGCTTCCGGCGGCGTGCAACCGGGAAATGTCGCGCAACCGGGGTTTCCTGTCAAACCCGCTCCGGCACTGCGTGTGCGATTTGCTAACATGTGGCATCCCCAATCCGAAGAAACCTTTCCCATGATTTTCGTGATTTCCCCGGCCAAGGCGCTCGACTATGAAACGCCGCCGGTGACGCAAGTGCATACGCAGCCCGACTACCTCGCGGATGCGGCCGAACTGATCGCGGTGATGCGCGAGAAGTCGCCTGCCGAGGTTTCTGCCCTGATGGATATCTCCGACCAGCTCGCGACGCTCAACGTGGCGCGCTATGAGACCTGGGCGCCGCCGTTCTCGCTCGCGAACGCGAAGCAGGCGGTGCTGGCATTCAACGGCGACGTCTATGACGGGCTCGACGCGACGACGCTGTCGGCAGCAGAGCTCGAATGGGCTCAGGGGCATCTGCGCATCCTGTCGGGCCTGTACGGCCTGCTGCGGCCGCTGGACCTGATGCAGGCCTATCGTCTGGAGATGGGCACGCGGCTCGCGACGGCGCGCGGGAAGAACCTCTATGCCTTCTGGGGCGACAAGCTGACCGTGGCGCTCAACGGCCTGCTCGCGCACGAACGCGAGGCGGGGGCGGTGCCGGTGCTGGTCAATCTGGCGTCCGAGGAGTACTTCAAGTCGGTGATGCCGGCGAAGTTGTCGGCGCCGGTCGTGACGCCGGTGTTCGAGGACTGGAAGGGCGGACGCTACAAGATCATCAGCTTCTACGCGAAGCGTGCGCGCGGCCTGATGTGCCGCTACGCGATCCGCAATCGCGTCGAGGATGTCGAGGGGCTGAAGGGGTTCGATCTGGACGGCTACGTATTCGCGCCGGAGGCGTCGGACAAGGACACGCTGGTGTTCCGCCGGCGCGTCGAGTGAGGGGGCGGACATGAAGATCAGTTCCAGCTTCGACTCCGGTGCAGTCGAGGTGCTGAGCCTCGACAACCCGGAGGACATCCGCCTGCGCCTGCGCGCGGACAATGCGGCGGAGTTTCGCCAGTGGTTCCACTTCCGCGTCCAGGGCGCGGCCGGGCAGAGCCTGCGTATGGTGTTCGAGAATGCCGCGGAGGCGGCGTATCCGGACGGCTGGCCGGAGTACCGCTGCGTCGCGTCCTACGACCGGCGCAACTGGTTCCGCGTCGCGGCGACACGCTACGAGGACGGCCACCTGATCGTCGAGCACGCGCCGGCACACGACAGCGTGTATTACGCGTATTTCGAGCCGTATTCCTACGAGCGCCATCTCGATCTCGTCGGTTGGGCGGAGACTTCTCCCTTCGCCCATGTCGACAGCGTCGGATCGACGGTCGAAGGGCGGGAGCTCGACCGCATCGTCGTCGGGCGGGAATCGCCGGCACACCGGCCGGTGTGGATCCTCGCTCGCCAGCATCCGGGCGAGACGATGGCCGAGTGGTTCATCGAAGGTCTGCTGGAGCGCCTGCTGGATGCGGCGGACCCGGTCGCGCGCCGGATTCGCGAAAAGGCGGTGCTCTACATCGTGCCGAACATGAATCCGGACGGGGCGATCCACGGCAACCTGCGTACGAACGCGGTGGGGCGCAACCTGAACCGCGAATGGCGCACGCCCGATGAGCAGGCGAGCCCGGAGGTCTTCCACGTGCGGAACGCGATGGAGGTGACGGGCTGCGACCTGTTCCTCGACATCCACGGCGACGAGGCGCTGCCCTACGTGTTCTTCTCTACCGCGGAAGAGGTGCCGGGTTTCACCGCCGAGGCGGCAGCGCGGCAGTCACGGATGGTCGCGGCCCTTTCGGCGGCGAGCCCCGATTTTCAGACCGAGCACGGCTACAAGCCGGGGCGTTTCGGCGAGGAGCTGCTGACGCTGGCGAGCAAATGGGTGGCGCACCGCTTCGGCTGCGTTTCGCTGACGCTGGAGATGCCGTTCAAGGACAACGCGAACATGCCCGACGGCCATACGGGGTGGAGCAGTGCGCGCAGCAAGCGGTTGGGGGCGGCGATGCTCAATGCGATCCTCGCGCATCTGGAGGGTGGTTGATACGGAGCGTCGCAGTGTGAGCGGTCATGTGGGAGCGGCTTCAGCCGCGAATCGGGCTATCGCAGACTGCACGGCCCATTCGCGGCTGAAGCCGCTCCCACGGTGTGTGCTACGCGAACAGGTTGAGCAGGCCGTCGAGACCGACGTGGTCGAGGCGGCAGTCCGCCGCCTTGCGCAGCAGCGGTTTGGCACGGAACGCGACGCCGAAGCCCGCTTCGGTGAGCATCGGCAGGTCGTTCGCGCCGTCGCCGGCGGCGATGACCTGTTCCGGGCGCAGGCCGAGGCGTTCGCGGGCGGCGCGCAGGTGGGCAGCCTTGGCTGCGCCATCCACGACCGGGCCGCTGACGCGCCCCGTAAGCTTGCCCTCGACGACTTCGAGCTGGTTGGCGTGGGCTTCGTCGAAGCCGAGGCGGGCCTTGAGGCGTTCGGTGAAATAGGTGAAGCCGCCCGACACGAGCACGGTGTGGATGCCGGCCGACTTGAGGCCGCGCATCAGGCGTTCGGCGCCGGGGTTGAGCTGCAGGCGCTGTTCGTACACTTCCGTCAGCGCGGATTCAGGCAGGCCGGCGAGCAGACTTACGCGGCGCGTGAGCGATTCGGTGAAGTCGATCTCGCCGCGCATCGCGGCCTCGGTGATCGTGGCCACTTCTGCCTTCAGACCCTGCATGTCGGCGATCTCGTCGATGCACTCGATGTTGATCAGGGTCGAGTCCATGTCGGTGACGAAGAGGCCGAAGTCGGCCAGCCGACGCCCGGGCTCGACCCAGGTCCAGTCGAGCGCGGCGGTGGCGCATACCGCTTCGACTTCTCCATGCTCATGCGCGCCGACGAGGCGGAAGGCCTGCGGGTTGATCTGTTCGATGGCGCTGGCGCCGGTGAGCTTTGCGACGGTTTTCAGGGCGACCGAATCGACGTCATCGCCCTGCACGACTAGATTCATTCGGCGCGGCTCCGGCGTTGCAGCGCGTCGCGCAGGACGGCGTGGGCCTTGCGAATCGTCTCGGCGGTGTCGTCCCAGCCGACGCAGGCGTCGGTGACCGAACAGCCGTACTTGAGCTGCGACAGGTCGGCGGGAATCGGCTGGTTGCCGGCTTCGATGAAGCTCTCGATCATGAGGCCGACGACCGACTGGTTGCCTTCGCGGATCTGGTGGATGACATCCTTCATCACCAGCGGCTGCAATTCGGGCTTCTTCCACGAGTTGGCGTGCGAGCAGTCGACGACGATGTTCTGCGGCAGCTTGGCCTTGGCGAGGGCCTGTTCGGCGAGCGAGATCGACACGGTGTCGTAGTTCGGGCGGCCGCCGCCGCCGCGCAGCACGACGTGGCCGTAGCGGTTGCCGCGCGTGCGCAGGATGGCCGACTGGCCCTGGCCGTTGATGCCGAGGAAACTGTGCGGATGCGAGGCCGAGACGATGGCATTGATCGCGACGTCGAGGTCGCCGTCGGTCGCGTTCTTGAAACCGACCGGGGTCGATAGTCCGGAGGACATCTCGCGGTGGGTCTGCGACTCCGAGGTGCGGGCGCCGATCGCGGTCCAGGAGATGAGGTCGCCGTAGTACTGCGGCGCGATCGGGTCGAGCGCCTCGGTGCCGGCGGGCAGGCCGATCTCGTTCACATCCATGAGGAAGCGACGCGCCTTCTCCATGCCTTCGTCGATGCGGAAGGAGTCGTCCATGTAGGGGTCGTTGATGTAGCCCTTCCAGCCCGTCGAGGTGCGCGGCTTTTCGAAATACACGCGCATGACGATCAGCATGGTCTCGGAGACTTCGTCGGCGAGCGCCTTCAGGCGGCGGGCATAGTCGACGCCGGCGACCGGGTCGTGGATCGAGCACGGACCGACGACGACGAAGATCCGGTTGTCCTTACGGTCCAGGATTTTGTTAAGCGCCCGGCGACCGGCCAGAACCGTCTCGGCGGCTTTCTCGGTCAGCGGGACGCGTGCCTTGATCTCCTCGGGCGAGGGCATGTGATCAAGGGCGACGATGTTGAGGTTGTCCGTATTGGCGACAGGCATGGCGCGCTCCGCAGTGCAGCAAAGAAGACGATTGTAACCCGAAGCGAGGAGGCTTCGCGGGGGCGCGAGTTTGCCGGGTTAATCGCAGAACCGGTGCAGGGCGGGAGGAGCGCAGCGTATTTCGCCAGTCCTGGGGGCGGAAGCGGCCCAGGTGCCGCATGGCGGGATACGCCTTCGGCCCCACCCGCCCTACGGATCTGTGCTTCCAGGCGCTGCGTGAGACAAACTGGCGAAAAGCGCCTCCATGCAATTCCCCTGGGGCGGCCGCCGTGTCAGGCGAGCGCGGCGGGGGCGAGTGCCGTGAGCGCCTGTTTGCGGGCAGTGGCTGCGCCGAGCAGGGCGAAGCCGAGCAGCGTGCCGTCGGGGGCAAGGAACCGTGCTTCGACGCCCGCCTCGCCGTCCGCTGCGGGTTCGATGTGCCAGCGACCTTCGGCATTCGCGGCCGGGGGGCAGACGACGGTCGGGCAGGCAGGGGTCTTGACGACGACGGGCATCGCGGGGTAGGCGAGCGGCGTCGGCTTGCCGGCCAGCGTGGCGGCGAGCGCGCGCGCCTGGTGCATGATCGGCATCACGAAGGGCAGGACCAGGCCTTCGACCTCGGCGCAGTCGCCGAGTGCGTGGATGTGCGCGTCGGACGTGGCGAGCCGGCGGTCGACGCGGACGCCGCGATTCACGGTCAACCCGGCAGCCGCAGCGAGCGCGGTGCGCGGGCGCAGGCCGACGGCGGAGAGCACGAGATCGGCGTCGAGGATGCTGCCGTCGTCGAGGGTGACGCGGTAGGCGTTGCCGTTCCTTTCCACGGTGGTGGCCGAGACCTTCATGCGGAAGCCGACGCCGGCCGCTTCCAGTTGCTGGCGGAACCAGGCGGCCGCGGCTTCGGGTAGCAGGCGGCCGAGCGGCCACGCGGCGATGTCGATGACGGTGGGGGCGATGCCGCGGGCGAGCATGTCGTTGGCGAACTCGCAGCCGATCAGGCCCGCGCCGAGGACGACGATGCGCTTCGCGCCGTCGAGCCGCGCGGCGAAGCGGGAAAAATCGTCGAGGTCGTTCACGGAGAGGATGTCCGCCGCACCGTCGCCGGCGATGGGCAGGCGGATGGGATCCGCGCCGATGGCGAGGACGAGGTCGCGGTAGGCGATGCGTTCGCCGCTGGTCAGCACCGCGACGCGGTTTGCCGTTTCGATGGACGCGATCTCGACGTGGGGGCGAATCGTCGCCAGCACTTCACCGGCCATCTTCTCGGCGGACTTCATGACGAGGCTCTCGGCGGTCTTGTTAGCCGAGAGTGCATTGGAAAGCATCGGTTTGGAGTAGAAGCCGGCCGCGTCACGGCTCAGGATCATCAGCGGCGTGTCGCGGTCGAGCTTGCGGAATTCGCGCGCCAGGTTGTATCCGGCAAGGCCGCTGCCGGCGATGACGATGGGCTGGGTCATGGATGCGGTCTCTCTGCGGGCGTTGTGATTGTTCGGGAGCGCGGAGCGGTTGGGGCCTGCCGCCACCCCTTGCGACGTTGGGGTCGGGGGTGAGTCGGGGC
>NZ_WTVK01000003.1 GCF_012910805.1 Aromatoleum evansii | reverse complement strand
AAACCGCCCATGCTCATCATCGGTGCCATGATGCGAAAGCTCGTTCATGTCGCCTTCGGCGTGCTCAAATCGGGAAAGGCTTTCGATCCCGCTATACATGGCGCTTGACCCGGATAACAGTATCTACGAGCCACTAGACCAGCCTGCGCAAACATCTCGACAGTCCGGGGATAGGCGTCGTAATCGCGGGATAGTTCGGCGGGCGGGCGTGCCGTAACTTCAATGCTCGAAGCAGGCGCGCAATTCCACCGAGGAGCGGTAATGGAGACTCTCACGCAGCCCGTGCAGAACTCGATGAAACCGGGCAAGTGGCTCAATTCGAGCTGCAAGATGTGCATTCACTCCTGCATCACGCGGGTCCACGTCACCGAGGACGGCGTCGTGAACAAGATCGAGGGCAACCCGACGAGCCCGAGCAACAACGGGCGGCTGTGCCCGAAGGGCAACGCGGCGATCCTGCGGCACTACGATCCGGCGCGTTTCAGGACGCCGCTGCGGCGCACCAACCCGGAGAAGGGGCCGGGCGTCGATCCGAAGTGGGTGCCGATCGGCTGGGACGAGGCGCTGGATCTCGTCGGCCGCGAGCTGAAGAAGACGCTGGACGAGGACCCGCGCAAGCTGCTGCCGGCGATCAACGACTTCCAGAAGCTCTTCCTGTGGGCCTGGCCCGCGGCGCTCGGCAACGCGAACTACCTGTCGTCGGTCGGCAACTTCTGCGGCGGCGGCTACCACCCGATGAACGGGTTCATCCATTCCGCCTTCGCCGCGGCGAACGACGTCAATTACTGCAACTACTGGATCAACAACGGCGGAGGCGACGGCTTCTCGTCCCACCTGCATACCGCCGCCCAGGCGAATCACGTCGCCAAGGCGCGCGTCGAACGCAACATGCGCGTCGTCGTCGTCGAGCCGCGCCTGTCGATCGGCGCCGCGAAGGCGAACGAGTGGGTGCCGATCCGCCCGGCGACCGATCGCCAGTTCGCGCTGGGCCTCGCCCACGTGCTGGTGGCCGAGAAGCTCTACGACGTGAAGTTCCTGAAGAAGGACACCAACGCTCCCTACCTCGTCGGGCCGGACGGGTACTTCGTGCGTAACGGCGAAGGCAAGATCTACGTGTGGGATGCGATCGACAACTGCGCGCGGCTGTGGGACGACCCCGAGATCAAGGACTTCGCGCTCGAAGGCACTTACACGGTCGAAGGCAAGCCCTGCCGGCCGGCGTTCCAGAAGTTCAAGGACATCCTCGCCGACTGCTCGCCCGAGCAGATGGAGGCGCTGACGACCGTGCCGGCGGCGACGACGCGGCGCATCGCGCGCGAGTTCGCGAAGGCGGCGCAGATCGGCTCCTACATCGAGATCGACGGTCGCATGCTGCCGCTGCGCCCCGCGGCGTACAACTACTACCGCGGCGCGCAGGGCCACAAGTACAGCGCGATGGCGAATCAGGCGTTCAAGCTGGTGAACTTCCTCGTCGGCGCGATCGACACGCCGGGAGGACACGTCGGGGTCACGCTGGACGACCAGATGCAGGACATCCGCGGCGGCTGCGGGCAGATCCAGGCCGGCGAGAACGGCATGATGCAGACGATGCCGCACCAGCTCCATCCCGAGGTGCCGTTCTCGTGGCCGCCCAACGAGACGCACCTGATGGGCTTCTTCCCGATCGGCGTCGATCCGGGGCACCTGACGCAGCACACGCTCGCGAACGCCGAGAAGTTCGGCCTCGACTACCGGCCCGACACGCTGCTGATGTGCCACTCCAACCCGCTGTGGAACCTGCCCGGCGACCGCGAGCAGTGGTACGCGCTGCTGCGCGAGATGCGCTTCATCGTCGCGATCGACATCCTGCCCAACGAATCGAACGAGTGGGCCGACGTGATCCTGCCGTCGCACGACCTGCTCGAGTCGTGGAACATGACGATGATCGAGCCGCCCCATCACGAGGGCATGTGCCTGCGCCAGCCCGCGACGCCGCCCCTGTACGACACGAAGAGCGAGGAGGAGATCTTCTACGAGATCTCCGAGCGGCTCGGCGTGCTCGAGACCTGGAACGGCATCCTCAACTTCGTCAACGGCTTCCACCAGCAGCCCGATCTGCTGCTCGAGCCGAACCGCAAGTACAGCGACCGCGAGATCGCCGAGCGCAAGGGCAAGCTGTGGAACGGCAAGGACCTCGACTGGTACGTCGAGCACGGCCACGCGGTGACGCCGCGCCGCCCCGACAAGTGGTACCGGCCGTGGGACGGGCTGCGGCTGCATTTCTACATCGAGGACATCGTGCGTGCGCGCGACACGCTGCGCCAGAAGATGGAGGTGGCCGACGTGCCGTTCCGCCGCGAGTGGGAGTGGGGCGACTACCAGCCGCTGCCGACGGCGGTGCCCGATCCGGTGCATCTGGAGCCGGCCGACTTCGACCTGTACGCGATCACGTTCAAGGACATCCAGATCAACTTCGGCGAGAGCATCGGCAACCCGTGGATCAACGACATCGTGTTCAAGGACCCGGTGCATACGGCGGTGCTGCTGAACCCGAAGACGGCGCGTGAACGAAAGCTCGACGAGGGCGACATCGTGCGCATCGAGTCGCCGTACGGTGCGATCGTCGCGAGGCTCGCGCTGTCCGAGGGCGTCCATCCCGATGCGGTGTGCGTGTCGAACGCGCTGTCGCGCGTGGCGACGCAGAACACCGGCGTGCGCCACGGCGGCGGCAACTTCAACCAGCTGTTGCCGGCGAACCTGCGGCACACCGACGCGTGCAGCGGGCAGCCGGAGACGGTCGCGAAAGTGAAGCTGACGAAGCTCGCTTCCGTGCCGGCGGATGTCGCGGCGGGCAATTCGGTGTTCGGACGGACGAGCGGCAAGGGGAGGGCGCACTGATGGCCAGGTGGGGGATGGTTTTCGATCTGCGTCGCTGCATCGGCTGCAATGCGTGCGCGGTCGCGTGCAAGCAGGAGAACAGCCTGCCCGACGGCGTGTTCTTCACCAAGACGCTGTCGGAGGAAGTCGGCGAATATCCCGATGTCACCCGCAGCTACGTGCCGACGATCTGCAACCACTGCGAGGACGCACCGTGCGAGCGCGCGTGCCCGACGGGCGCGACCTACACGCGTCCCGACGGCATCGTCATGGTCGATCGCGACAAGTGTATCGGCTGCGGCACCTGCATCGTCGCGTGCCCGTACGACCAGCGCACGCGCCTCGAGCCGGAGATGCTCGACAAGGGGCTTTTCGGCGACGGGCGGCTGACGCCTTTCGAGGAGCAGGGCATCGGGCGCTTCACCGTGGGCACCGTCGTCAAATGCACGTTCTGCCATGAACGCGTCGATGCCGGCCAGTTGCCCGCGTGCGTCGCGACCTGTCCGACCGAGGCGCGCATCTTCGGCGACCTCGACGACCCGACGAGCCGGCCGCGCCAGCTGATCCTGGAGCGCCGCGGGCGCCAGCCGCTGCCCGAGAAGAACACCAACCCGCGCGTCTTCTACATCGACTGAAGGGGATGCACATGATTGCGAGCAACCGCATCGCGGACGGCAGTTTCCGCGTCGGCGTCGGCCTGCAGAAGGCGTGGGGCGTGCAGATGGCCACGGCCTTCTTCTTCGGCGAAGCCGGCGCGGGCCTGTACTTCGTCGCGCAGTTCTTCGATTTCGTGCTCGGCATGACGGTCGGGCTCCTCATGGTGCTGTTCGGCAAGGCCGGCGGGCACGTCCTGCACCTCGGGCAGCCCTTGCGCGGCTGGCGGGCGCTGACGAAGGTGCGCACCTCGTGGGTGAGCCGCGGGCTGGCCGCCATCGTGCTGTTCATCGTCGCCGGCGCGCTGCACATCATCGACGTGCGTGCCGGGCTGCTTCCCGCCGGGGTGTCGCAGCTCGTCGCCGCGCTCGCGCTCGCGGCGTGCTTCGTCATCATGATCTACCAGGGCTTCGCGATGTCGCATTCGTCGGCGATCACGCTGTGGAGCAGCGGCTTGATGCCCGTTGCGAGCCTGACCTATGCGCTGTTGAACGGCGTGCTGCTGACGCTCGTGTTCGGTTTCGGCGAGCCCTTCCTCGCGGATCGGCCCGACACCGTGCGGCTGCTGCAGGTGCTCGCGGTCGCGCTGATGCTCTACGGGCTGGTCACGGTGCTGAGCCTGCTGCACGGCGCGCGCCACGCCTCCGAAGCGGGGCGGCAGTCGGTGGCCTTGCTGCTGCAGGGCGGCTTCGCACGCTGGTTCGTGCCGCTCGTGATCGGCGCGGGCTTCGTCGTCTCGGCGCTGATGATGCTGGCCGCTCCGCCGGACTTCGCGTGGATGCTCGCGGTCGCCGGCCTCGAACTCACCGGGTATTACGCTTTCCGCGTGCTGGTGTTCAAGGCCGGGGGCTACGATCCGGCGCTGAGCCTGGCATACCGGTTCCGGCACTGAGCCGCGGCGACGGAGACGGCCGATGCATACGAGCATTGCCCGGATGTGGCGGGCGAGCGGCAGCCGCGCGGTGTCGGCGCTGCGCCTGACCGCCGGGGACGCGCGCGGTGAGGCGACCTGCCGCGTCATCGACGAGGACGCGCTGACGATCGACGTCGAAGGCGTCGGACGCTACACGCTGATGTGGACGCCGGCCGACGGCGACGACGACGGCGCCGTGGGCTTCGTCGCCGGGGAGGGCGTGCTGGGCGACGAACCCGTGCCCGAGCGGCTCGCGCTGGCGGCGGGCTTCGCATATTCGGAAGGGATCATCGGCGGTCTCCCCGATATCGCGACGATGGCGGTCTGTCCCGATCGCCGTAACGTCGTGCGCATGCGGCTCCACGCGCCCGAGCACGTCGCGGTGAAGCGGCGCGACGTGGTCGTCGCGAGTTCCTGCGGCGTGTGCGGCGGCCGCGAGGCGATCGAGGATGGCTTCGACGACTTCGCGCCGGTCGCGGCGCGGCTGCGCCTCGCGGCATCGGAGCTCACCACGCTGATGGCGGCGATGCAGCGTCGGCAGCGCCTCTTCCGCACGACCGGCGGTGCGCACGCCGCCGCGGTGTTCTCCCCGCATGGCGGCATCCTTGCCGTTGCCGAGGACCTCGGCCGCCACAACGCCCTCGACAAGGTGGTAGGGGAATGCCTGCTGCGCGAGGTGCCGCTCGCCGGCTGCGGCGTGGTGCTGTCCTCGCGCCTGAGCTACGAGATGGTCGCGAAGGCCGCGCGCGCAGGCTTCGAGCTCGTGGCCGCCGTGTCCGCGCCGACCTCGCTCGCGATCGAACTCGCCGAACGCGCCGGCATCACGCTGTGCGGCTTCGTCCGCGGCGCTTCGGCGACCGTCTACACCCATCCGCAACGTATCCGCGACGGCGCCGGCGGGCACGAGTCCGCCCGAGCAACCGGCGCCGCCGTGGTGCCCTTCACGCTTGACGACTGAGGAGAGAAGCATGACCGCCAATGGCAATGTACTGACGCAGCTCGCCGCGGAGCTCGCCCGCGGCGCGATCCGGGTCGTCGACCTGACGCAGCCGCTCGGCCCCGATACGCCGGTGCTGGGGCTGCCCCCGCCGTTCGCGAACTCGCCCGGCGTGAGCTTCGAGACGATCTCGCACTACGACGACAAGGGGCCCGCGTGGTACTGGCGCACGATCCGCATGGGCGAGCACACCGGCACGCATTTCGACGCGCCGGTGCATTGGGTCAGCGGCAAGGACCGCGCCGACAACACGCTCGACACGATCCCCGCCGAGCGCTTCGTCGGCCCCGCGTGCGTCATCGACATCAGCCGCGAGGCGGCCGCGAATCCGGACCACCTGCTTACGCGCGACGCGGTGCTCGCGTGGGAGGCGAAGCACGGTCGCATCCCGCCGAAGTCCTGGGTGCTGCTGCGCAGCGACTGGTCGAAGCGCGTCGGCGTGGCCGAGTTCCTCAACTGCCGCGAGGACGGCCCGCATTCGCCCGGTTTCGACCGCGATGCGACCGAACTCCTCGCGCTCGAACGCGACGTGCTGGGCGTGGGCGTCGAGACGGTGGGCACCGACGCGGGCCAGGCGCACAGCTTCGATCCGCCGTTCTGGACGCATCACATCATGCAGGGCAACGGCAAGTTCGGGCTCGCGAGCCTCACGAACCTCGACCGCCTGCCGCCGACCGGCGCCGTCGTCGTCGCCTCGCCGCTGAAGCTCGTCGGCGGCTCGGGCAGCCCGCTGCGCGTGCTCGCGCTCGTGCCGGCCTGACGGAGGCCGCATGTTCGAGGTGCGATTGCACGGACGCGGCGGCCAGGGCACGGTGCTCGCCGCCGGAATACTCGCGAAGGCGCTGGTCGCCGAGGGCAAGCATGTCGTCGCGGTGCCGCAGTTCGGCTTCGAGCGCCGGGGCGCGCCGGTCGCGGCCTACCTGCGCGCGTCGGAATTGCCGATGCGGGCGATGACGAACATCTACGCGCCGGACTGCGTCGTGTGCATCGACTCGTCCCTGCCGCGCGTCGTCGACATTTTCTCCGGGCTGCGCGACGGCGGCACGCTGGTGCAGGCGAGCCGCCTCGCGCCGCAGGACATCGCGGTGCCGGCGTCGGTCGCGACGGTTGCCGTGTGCGACGCGGTGGGCATCGCGCGCGAGGTCTTCGGACGGCCGATCACCAATACCGTGATGCTCGGCGCGTTCGCCCGCGCGACCGGGCTCGTGTCGCTCGAGGCGCTCGAACGCGCGCTGGAGGAGACGAGCTTCCGCGACGGTGGTCTGGCGCAGAACCGGCGGGCCCTGGCGCTGGGCCACGCGCGCACGGTCGTGCACCGCGTCGAGCGGCGGGAGGCGGCATGAAGAAGCAGGCGGTGCCGCTTTTCGATGCGGGCGCGATCCCGAAGACCCTGTGCCCGATCGCGACCGAGTACAGCCGCATGCTGCCGGGCGACTGGCGTTCGCTGCGGCCCGTCGTCGACCGCAGGAAATGCGTCAAGTGCGCGGTGTGCTGGCTGTACTGCCCGGTGCAGTGCGTCGTCGAGCGCGCCGGCTGGTTCGACATGAACCTCGCCACCTGCAAGGGATGCGGCATCTGTGCGCGCGAATGCCCGCAGCGTGCGATCTCGATGGTGCCGGAAGAGGAATGAGCGAGGAAATGACATGAACGAGGTCGCCGAGATGACTGCGCCCGTCGCCGAGCCTGCGAGTGGCCGCAACGCACCCGCCTGCGACGCTGCGGTCACGAGAAAGGAGCCGAAGGTCCTCGTCTGCGACGGCAACGAGGCAGCGGCGTGGGGTGTCGTGCTGTCGCGGCCGGACATGGTCGCGGTGTATCCGATCACGCCGCAGTCCTCGCTCGCCGAGTACGTCGCGCAATTCGTCGCCGACGGCGTGCTCGATGCCGAGCTCGTCGAGGCGGAAGGCGAGCATAGCGTGCTGTCGGTGCTGCACGGCGCGGCGCTGGCCGGCGCGCGCACCTACACCGCGAGCTGCGGTCAGGGACTCGCGTTCATGTTCGAGCCCTATTTCCGCACGCCGAACCTGCGCCTGCCGATCGTCATGTCCATCGTCAACCGCGACGGCATCACGCCGCAATGCGTGTGGGGCGGCCAGCAGGACGCGATGACGGTGCGCGAGGTCGGCTGGGTGCAGCTCTTCTGCGAGACGGTGCAGGAGGTGCTCGACACCATCGTCATGGCCTACCGCATCGCCGAGGACCGCTCGGTGATGCTGCCGGTCAACGTCAATCACGACGGCAACTACCTGTCGAACGGCATCGTGCGCATCGAATTGCCCGACCAGGCCGAGGTCGACGACTTCCTCGGCACGCCGGACGTGAACTGGCACGCGGCGCTCGACCCCGACCGGCCGATGGGCGTCGATCCGCTCACCGGCGGCGCGACGGGGCCGGGGCCCGCGCTCTTCGTCGGCTACCGCCGCGGACATTGCGAGGGCATGCAGAACGCCTTGCGCGTGATCGTCGAGGTGCACGAGGAATGGGCGCGCCGTTTCGGCCGCCGCTACGCCCCGCTGGTCGAGGAATACCGGCTCGACGGCGCAGATCATGCGCTCGTCACGATCGGCAGCATGGCGGGCGCGGCCAAGGATGCGGTCGATGCCGCGCGCGAGCGCGGGGAGCGCGTCGGGTTGATCCGGATAAAAACGCTGCGGCCGTTCCCGGTGGACGCGATGGTCGCGGCGCTCGACAAGGTGCAAGCGGTGGGCGTCGTGGACCGCGCCGTGTCCTACGGCTGGAACAGCGGCCCCGTGCACCAGGAAACGCTGGCCGCGCTGCAGTACTGCCGCCACCGCATCCCCTGCCTGTCGCTGATCGGCGGTCTCGCCGGGGCGGATCTGACGCAGGCGCATTTCGAGCGCGCGATCGCCGAAACCGCGAAGCTTTTCGATGGCCCCTGTCCGCGCACGCCCGTGTGGCTCAACGCCGAGGATCGATGAATGGAACAGTTCGACTACGTCGTGCTCGGTGCGAGCCACGCCGGCCTCGAGGCGCTGCGGGCGATCCGCGCGCACGATGCGGACGGAAGCATCGCGGTGCTCGACCGCGAGGCGCGCCTGCCGGTGTCGCCGACGGTGCTGCCCTATGTGGTGTCCGGAAAGTGCGCCGAGGATCGCATCGCGCTGCGCGAGCGCAGCTGGTTCGACGCGCAGCGCGTCGACTACCGGCAGCAGGCCGCGGCCGCCGCGCTCGACGCCGCCCGCTCGCGGCTGCGTCTCGCCGACGGTCGGGAGATCGGCTACGGCAAGCTGCTGCTCGCGACCGGTGCCGCGCCGGCGCTCCCGCCGATCGAAGGTCTGTCGGACGTACGCTTTCACGTGCTGCGCACGCTAGCCGACGCGCTCGCGCTACGAGATGCTGCAAATGAGGTTGCAAGCGAGGCGGGACGTTCGGCGGGCCGGGCGGTCGTCCTCGGCGCGGGGCTGGTCGGCATGCACGCGGCCGAGAATCTGGTGCGTGCGGGCGCCCGCGTGACCATCGTCGAGATGCGCGGGCAGGTCTTGCCCGGCTACTTCGACGCGACGGCCGCGGCGCGTATTGAGGCGGTGTTCCGCGACAAGGGCGTCGAGGTGCTGACCGGCCGCCGGGTCAAACAGGTCGCGCGGCGCGGCGAGGACTGCACGGTGTTGCTCGACGGCGGCGACGCGCGCGAAGCCGAGCTGCTGCTCGTCGCCGCAGGAGTGCGGCCGGAAGTCTCGTACCTCTCGGGCTCGGGCGTTGCGGTCGAGCGCGGCATCGTCGTCGACGAATTCATGCGCACCGCCGCGGCAAACGTCTGGGCGGCGGGCGACGTCGTGCAGACCCCCAGCTTCTTCGGCGACGGCACGCCCGCGGGCGGCATCCTGCCGGACGCCGTCGAACAAGGCCGCACCGCCGGCATGAGCATGGCCGGTGATCCGGCCCTGCGTCCCTATCCCGGCGGCGTGTCGCTCAACACCTACGGCTTCTTCGGCCGCCGCGCGCTCTCCGTCGGACGCGACGCCCCCGCGCAGGCCGGGCCCGAGTGGGACGTGCTCGTGCGCGACGGGGAGGGCGCCGAGGGCTACCTGAAGCTCGTGCTGCGCGAGGGGCGGCTGCAGGGCATTTTCGGCGTCGACGTGCTGTTCGACCCGGGAATCATGTGGGAGCTGATCCTGCGCCGCGTCGAGATCGACGCACGGCGCCAAGCGCTGCTCGAAAACCCGCAAGACACCGCGCGTGCGTTGATGTCCGGACTGTGGAGATGAATCAATGAGCGCGACCCCTACCATCGCCTTCGACGCCACGCGCTGCGACGGCTGCGGCGAGTGCATGAGCGCCTGCGCGAGCGCGAAATCGACGGATGGATCATCCGCCCAATCCCGGATTCGCATCGTCCGCGACGAGGAGAGCGGAAGCTGGGGCATCGCCCAGTGCCGCCAGTGCGGCGACCCACGTTGCGCGTCGGTGTGTCCGGCGGCGGCGCTCGCGAAGGGCGACGACGGCATCGTCGCGTGGGATGCCGAACGCTGCGTGAATTGCCTGATCTGCACCGCAGGCTGCACCTTCGGCGGCATCGCGTTCAGCCCCGCCGAAGGCCACGTCGTCAAATGCGACCAGTGCAGTGACCAGCACGCAGGGGCCCCGCAATGCGTTTCCGCCTGCGCACGCGGAGCCCTTCGCTACGTGACGGCGGCGAATGTTTACAACCGCTGGGGCGAACTCGAGGACCTGTTCGTGCCGGGACTCGGCGGCTGCCAGGGCTGCAACACGGAGCTCATCATGCGCCACACGCTGCGTCGCGTCGGGCCGAATACCGTGCTCGCGACGCCGCCGGGCTGCATCCCGGGCATGGGCTCGGTCGGCTACAACGGCATGCTCGGCTGCAAGGTCCCCGTCTTCCATCCGCTGCTCACGAACACCGCGTCGATGCTCACCGGCATCCGCCGGCAGCACAAGCGCAAGGGCCGCAACGTGACGGCGCTTGCGCTGGCCGGCGACGGCGGCGCGGGTGACGTCGGCTTCCAGTCGCTGTCGGGCGCGGCCGAGCGCGGCGAACAGATCCTCTTCGTCTGCGTCGACAACGAAGGCTACATGAACACCGGCGCGCAGCGTTCGGGCAGCACTACCTACGGCGCGTGGACGGCGACGACGCCCATCGGCGACAGCGCTCGCGGCAAGGCGCAGGACGCCAAGAACCTGCCGCTGCTGATGATGTGGCATGGCTGCGAATACGTCGCGACGGCCTCGACTGCGTTCATGGAAGACTTCTACGCGAAGCTGGAGGCGGCGCTCGAAGCCTCCGAACGCGGCTTCGCCTACCTGCACCTGTATTCGCCCTGTACGTCGGGCTGGCGCTTCCCGTCGGCGAGCAACATCGAGGTCGCGCGCACGGCCGTGGAGACGAACTTCGCCGTGCTGTGGGAGTACCGCCGCGAGCAGGGGCTTACGCTCTCGCGCGACATCGACGATCCGCTGCCGGTCACGGATTACCTCAAGCTGCTCGGCAAGTTCCGCCACCTCGACGCCGCGCAGATCGCGCACATCGAGCGGCACGTCGCCGAGCAGGCGCAGGTGCTGCGCGAACTGGCCGCAATGCAACCGTGCGAGGGCCGACAGGTAGTTGGACGTCAATCTGATTTGATGGCAGTTGACCTGGATCAGTAACGGTCCCCGCGCCCGGCCCTACTATGCACAAGGTTATACAGGGATACTGTATACATTGACCGACTCCCCTCGCGCGCGCCGAGGTCCAAGTCGGTGCGGCCACCTCACCTGAAGCAACAGGAGGTTCGACGATAGACGCTGAACAAGACGTGTACGACGGCGCAGATCGCACGCGTTCGCACGATTCCGATGCCTGGCACCGATAACAAGGCACGGAATACACACCGGAGGAGGAGGAGCAAGATGACCCAGGCGTTGATGACGTCGCTGGGAGGGCGCGATGTGCTCTCCCGTTTCACGCTTTTCCACACGCAGGATCTCGACGAGGCCCGAAACCGCGTGGCGGGCGTGTTCTGCCCGCACGACCTGAAATTCGCCGGCTGCGACAGCCGCGTGAACACCCGCATGCAGCACGCGCCCATCCGCGGCGTTTCGGTCAACCGCCTGGGTTACGGGGCGACCGTCGCGATCGATGCGGGATGCCTGAACGATTTCCTGCTCGTGATGATGCCGATGTCGGGTCACGCAGACGTCTGCTGCGGCGGGCAGAAGATCCACTCCACGCCGGACCTCGCCTCGGTCGTCACGCCGACGCTGCCGCTGACCGAGACGATCTACGACGAGTGCGACCAACTCATGGTCAAGATCGACCGTCAGCTGCTGGAAAACGTCTGCGCGCAGCATCTCGGCCACCCGTTGCGCAAGCCGCTCGAATTCGGGCTCGGTCTGACGATGTCGAGCCAGGGCGGCGTGAGTTGGCAGGCCCTGGTGTCCTACCTTGTGTCGGAACTGGAGCATCAGTCGCCGATGCTCGCCTCCTCGCTCGCCGCGGCGCAGATCGAGCACCTGCTCGTCACCACGTTGCTGATGATCCAGCCGCACAACTATCGCGACGAACTCCTGAGCCCGCCGCAGTCGATCGCGCCGCGCCACGTGCGCCGCGTCGAGGAATACATCGACGCGCACGCCGACCAGGACCTGACCGTCGGCGATCTCGCCGCGTACGCCAATGTCAGCACGAGCGCGCTGTTCGCGGGTTTTCGCGAGTTCCGCAACACCACGCCGATGGCCTACCTGAAATCGGTGCGCATGCAGCGCGTGCATGACGAGCTGCGCGATCCGGCGTCCGCCGAGAAGACCGTGACCTGTATCGCGACGCGCTGGGGTTTCCACCACCTCGGTCATTTCGCAAACGCCTACAAGGCGAGGTTCGGCGAGTCGCCGTCGCGCACGCGGGAGAGGGCGCTGGCCTGAGCCGACCCTGACCGGCTGAACATGCAACAAGACTTGCCCGCGCATGCGGGAGGAGTGCGCTCGTGCGCGTGAATCCGATGCTTTTCGCATCCACCGAATCCCCCTCGTCCGACCCATACCGGGTGGGGGGGGATTCGCCGGGAACGGCCCGATACATTGACTCCACGTACAACGGCTGCAGCGATCCGGGCCGATTCGTTCGAGGAGAACAACATGACAGCACTGGGAAATGTGATGGCATTGGTTCAGGAGCTCCAGGAAGAGGAGGCCTCCATGACGGGAGAAACCTCGGAGCGCAGCGGCTTCGTTTTTCCCGCCGCCTGTTCCTGCGTGTGCGCGTCGTCGCTCGGCGACGTGCTCGGGTGCATCCGCGAGATGCGGGGCGAGAGCCTGCGCGACTTCATCGCGACGCTGCCGCCGGTGCAGGCGCCGCGCAGCGCGGTCCCCGCCTGAAACGGCCGACCGACGATTGAACGACGATCAGAACGACCTTCCAGCCACACCGAATTGACGAGGAGACCACGATGAAGCGACCCGGCGAGCTCAAGCTCCCCCACCTGTTCAAGCCCGGCAAGATCGGCAAGTACGAGACCAAGAACATGGTCAAGTACGGCGCCTGCTGCGTGTCCAACTACAACACGCGCGACGGCTACATCACCCCGCGCGAGCTCGCCCGGACGCGCGTCATCGCCGGCACCGGCGCCGGCATCATCACCAACCAGGGTGCGTATCCCGATCCGCTGGGCGAGGGCAAGGCCTACTTCCGCCAGGTCGCGATCTTCGACGACAAGTTCCTGCCGCAGTTTGAGACCATCGCGCAGTACATCCACGACAACGGGGCCGTGGCGATCCAGCAGATCCTGCACGCCGGCCGCTACGGCGGCATCGACCTCGGCTACTGCATCCAGCCGTCGGTGGTGCCGCAGACGCTGCCGCACTTCCGTCCGCCGCGCGAGCTGACGAAGGAGCAGATCCGCGCGATCGTCATGCAGCACGCCGACGCCGCGAAGCGCGCGATCCGCGCCGGTTTCGACGGCACAGAAGTCACGAGCTTCATGGGCTACCTGCTCGCGAACTTCAACTCGCGCTTCACCAACCAGCGCACCGACGAATACGGCGGCTCGATCGAGAACCGCGGCCGCTTCATGCGCGAGCTCATCGACTCGATCAAGCAGGCCACCCCCGAGCATCCGCTCGTCGTGCGCCTGAACGGCGCGGAACTGATGGACCGCTGGGGCGGCAACAGCGAGGACGAGTGCTTCGAGCTGATGCAGCAGGCGGTCGACTGCGGCGTCGACATGATCTCGGTGACGGTCGGCTGGCAGGAGGCGCCCGAATCGTCGATCGGCCGCGACGTCGCGCCCGGTCACTGGAACTACCTCTCGGCGAAGGCGAAGAAGCTGTTCCCGAACACGCTGATCACCTTCGGCAACCGCCTGCCCGACCCGGTGATGGCCAACCAGTGCATCGCCGACGGCGTCTTCGACTACTGGGAAGTGTGCCGTCCGATGCTCGCCGACCCCGAGCTGCTGCACAAGGCGGCCGAGGACCGGCTCGACGAGGTGCGGCGCTGCATCGGCTCACTCAACTGCCTGTCGCGGCTTTTCCGCGATCTGCCCTACACCTGCGCGATGAACCCCACGCTGGGCCACGAGGTCGAGCCGGAATACCACGTCACGCCCGCGGCGGTGAAGAAGAAGATCATGATCATCGGCGCCGGTCCCGCCGGCATGGAGGCCGCGATCACCGCGAAACGCCGCGGCCACGACGTCACCGTGTTCGAGAAGGGCGACCGCATCGGCGGCAGCCTCGTCGGCTACGCGTCGAACGACCTCGCGCGGCCCGACGACCTGATCTCGGTGATCAAGTACTACGAGACGATGGCGCGCAAGATGGAGATCGACGTGCGCTTCAACACCGAGGCCAATGCCAAGTTCATGCGCAGCATCCTGCACCAGTTCGATGTCTGCATCGTCGCCGCCGGTTCGCGCACCGACATGAACGCCTACCGCCACATCCCGGGCCACGACAAGCTCGTCGATGCGCTCGACGTCGCGACCGGCAAGGCGAAGCCGGGCAAGCGCATCGTCATGGTCGGCGCGGGCAAGATCGGGCTGACGCTGGCCGAATCGCTGTGCAAGCAGGGCCACGAGGTCGTCATCGTCGAGGAAGACAAGCGCATCGCCGGCGACGTCATGCCGTCCTTCAAGTGGCGCCACTCGGCGTGGATCGAGGAACTCGAGATCCGCACGCTGACGTCGTCGATGCTCGTCGGCGTCACCGGCGAGGGCGCGATGATCCGCAACGCGAAAGGCGAGGAGACCTTCGTCGAGGCCGACACGGTGCTCGTGTCCGGGCCGCGCAAGGCGAACCACGACCTCTTCCACGAATTTCAGTGGATGGTGGACGAGCTGCACGGCGCCGGCGACGCGGTGATACCGCGCGGACTCGACGCATCGATCCACGAGGGGTATCGGCTCGGCGTGCGGATCTGAGCACTCGATGAACAAGCGGCCGCCGGATGGCGGCCGCATCACCCCCCAACACCGAGGAGAACGAGACATGCAATTCCTGCAACCGCCCGGCTGGGTTCGCCCGAAAGGCTATTCGAACGGCGTCGTCACGAGCGGCCGCATGGTGTTCGTCGCCGGCCAGGTCGGCTGGGACGAGAACGAGAAGTTCCAGACCGACGACCTCGTCGGCCAGGTCCGCCAGGCGCTGACCAACATCGTCGCGATCCTCGCGCAGGCCGACGCGCAGCCGTCGAACATCGTGCGCATGAACTGGTATCTCGGCGATGCGGCGGAATACAACGCGCGCCTCGCCGAGATCGGCGCGGTCTATCGTGAGCTGATCGGCAAGCATTTCCCGGCGATGACGGCCTTGCAGGTCGCCGGCTTCGTCGAGCACGGCGCGAAGATCGAGATCGAAGTGACGGCGATGTTGCCCGCCTAGGAGCACGCGATGGAAACGGCCGTTGAGGTGCTCGACTGCACGGCGTGGAAGGCGATGCTGGATCGCGAGGGGCTCGCCGCGGCCGACGCGTCCGTCGGCGTGCTGACGAAGGACGATTTCTCCGCGCGCAGCGGCCGGGTCCTCGTCTGGCGGGGCACCGCGTCCGGCGCCAGCGTCGCGCTGCGCGACTTCCGTGGAGACTTCGATGCCGACGTCGCGATGCTGCTCGTGGCCGATGGCGATGCGCTCGCGGCGGTGCTGGAGCAGGGCCTCGCGGAGGTGCCCCAGCTCGTGCGTCGCGGCCGGCTCCATCCCTACATGCTGAGGTCCCTCGACGGGCTGGAGGCCGCCGGCCTCGCGGACTTCGTCGAGGACTTCGGACTCGTCTTTCCACGTCATTGAGCGGGGATGCGGTCGTGTCCGGAGCAAACCATCGATCCGCCGCAAGGAGACTTCCCCCGCCCATGAGCCAGTGCAAGCGAATGCCGACCTCCCACTGATCGAGACCTGCCCATGCCCCCGCCGCCCAGCCCGGACTTCGATGCGATTGCCGCCGGTTCCCGCCCGGCGCTCGCGCGTGCATTGACTGCGATCGAGAACGATCTCCCCGGTGCCGACGCCTTGCTCGCGTCGCTCGCCGGCAGGGTCGGGCGCGCGCACGTCATCGGCATCACCGGGGCGCCCGGCGCCGGCAAGTCGACCCTGATCAACGCCTTGCTCGGTGAATTGCTCGCGCGGGACAGGCGCGTCGCGGTCGTCGCCGTCGACCCCTCCAGCCCGGTGAGCGGCGGCGCCCTGCTGGGCGACCGCGTGCGCATGGGTGCTCACGGCAGCGACGAGCGCGTCTTCATCCGCTCGCTGTCGTCGCGCGGCCAGCTCGGCGGCCTGTCCCGGAAGACGGCGCACGCGGTGGACCTCTTCGACGCGGCCGGCTTCGACGTCGTCGTCGTCGAGACCGTCGGCGTCGGCCAGTCGGAAGTCGAGATCGCCCGGCTCGCCGACACGCGCGTCGTCGTGTGCGCGCCGGGGCTCGGCGACGAGGTGCAGGCGATCAAGGCCGGCGTGCTCGAGATCGCCGACATCCTCGTGGTGAACAAGGCCGATTCGCCGGTCGCCGCGGCCACCGTCCGCGACCTCGAAGCGCGCGGCGCTGCACACGGCGCAGGCTGGGAGGTGCCGGTGCTGACGACGGTGGCGACGAGCGGCGAGGGCGTGGCCGCGCTGGCCGATCGCATCGACGAACATGCGCGGGTGGCGGGCGTCGGTCGACGGCGGAAAGCGGCCGCGCTTGCAGCGCCGTCCGCACCGGCGACGGACGACCAGCTCTTCGCCCAGGTCGAGCGCTGGCGGGCGGAGGGCCGCGGCGTCGCGCTCGCGACCGTCGTGCGCACCTGGGGTTCATCGCCGCGGCCCGAGGGCAGCCATCTCGCGGTGGAGCAGGGCGGTGCCTTCGTCGGCTCGGTCTCCGGCGGCTGTATCGAGGGTGCGGTTATCGGCGAGGCGCAGGATTCGATCGCCGACGGCAAGGCCCGGCTGCTGGAATTCGGTGTCAGCGACGAGCAGGCGTGGGAAGTGGGGCTGGCGTGCGGCGGGCGCGTGCAGGTGCTCGTCGAGCGCGTCGATGACGAGCTGTTCGGGCCGCTGCTGGCGGCACGGCGCGCGAAGCGGCCGGTCGCGCTCGTCACCCGGCTCGCCGACGGCGCACACGCGCTGGTCTTCGACGACGCCGTCGCAGGCGAGCTCGCGCTCGATGACGCCCAACTCGCGGAGACGCGTGCCCGCCTCGCGGCCAATCGCAGCGGCGCGCTCGCCGCAGCCAAGGACGCAAATGAGGACGCGACTGAGGAGCCGCTCTTCGCCCGCTGCCACGTCGGCGCCCCGCGCATGATCATCGTCGGCGCGGTGCACATCACCCAGGCGCTCGCGCCGATGGCCGCTATCGCCGGCTTCGACGTCGTGGTCGTCGACCCGCGCCGCGCGTTCGCGACGCCCGAACGGCTGCCGAACGTCGAGGTGTCGACGGAATGGCCCGACGAGGCGCTCGAACGCCTGCAGCCCGACGCCCAGACCGCCGTCATCACGCTGACGCACGACCCCAAGCTCGACGACCCGGCGCTGACGATCGCGCTCGCGAGCCCCGCGTTCTACATCGGCTCGCTCGGCAGCACGCGCACGCACGCGAAGCGCGTCGCGCGGCTCACGGAGGCGGGACTCGGTGATGCGATTCCGCGCATCCACGCGCCGGTCGGCCTCGACCTCGGCGGCCGCGCGCCGGCCGAGATCGCGGTCGCGATCCTTGCAGAGGTCATCCAGACGAGGCACCAGCAATGATCTTCGACGAATTTCCCCTCGCCGCCGCCCAAGGCGTGATGCTCGCCCACACACTGAAGCTCGGCGGGCGGACGCTGAAGAAGGGCCGCGTGCTGTCCGCGCTCGATCTCGATCTGCTCGACGACGAGGGTTTCTCGACCGTTACCGGCGCGCGGCTCGACCCGGGCGACGTCGCCGAGGACGCCGCAGCGGAGGAACTCGCTGCCTTGCTCGTCGGCCCCAACACGGAAACGCGCGCGCCGCGTGCCGGCCGCTGCAACCTGCACGCGTCGGCATCCGGCGTGCTGCGCATCGACGCCGAACGCATCGACCGCATGAACCTGCTCGACGAGGCCATCGCGATCGGAACGCTGCCGCGACATGCAGTCGTGCGCCCCGGTCAGGTCGTCGCCACCGTGAAGATCATCCCCTTCGCCGTACCGCGGCGCCTGCTCGACGCCTGCCGCGAGATCGCCGCCGGCACGCCGCCGATCGCCGTGGCCGAACTCAAGCCCTGCCGCTCCGCGCTCATCCAGACCGAACTGCCCGGCATGAAGGACTCGATCTTCGCCGCCACGGTGAAAGTCACGCGCGAGCGGGTCGAGGCGCTCGGCGGGCGGCTCACGCTCGCGCTGCGCGGCCCCCACCGCCGCGACGCCCTCGAATCCATGCTCCACCAGGCGCTCGCGGCCGGCTGCGAGCTCGTGATGGTGTGCGGCGCCACTGTCGCCAAGGACCGCAACGACATCGCCCCCGCCGCGGTCACGGCGGTCGGTGGCACGATCGAGCATTTCGGCATGCCCGTGGAGCCCGGCAACATGCTCGTGCTCGGTCGCATCGGCGCCGTGCCCGTCGTGATCCTCCCCGGCTGCGGCCGCTCGCGAAAGAGCAACGGCCTCGACCTCGTCCTGCCGCGCCTGATGGCCGGCATCCCGCCGACACGCGAGGACATCATGCGAATGGGCGTCGGCGGCCTGATCCGCAGCGCGCCCGAGGAGAGCGACGAGGCGCACTCCGACAATGAACGGGCCGGCGGCCCCGCACGAGCTGCCGCCCACGGTGTGAACCGAAGCGGGACGACTACAGTCCGATGATCGAAGCCCTCTACAACAAAGGCATCCGAGAGCTCGCCGACGCCGCCCACGGCGCCGGCCGGCTCGCTGCACCGACCGGTTCGGCGCTGCGCGATAGCCCGATGTGCGGCGACCGCGTGCGGATGGACGTCGAGCTCGTCGACGGCCGCATCGCGGCGCTCGCGCACGAGGTCAAGGGATGCCTGCTGTGCCGCGCATCGGCATCGCTGCTCGGCCTGCATGCGGTAGGGCGTACGCCGGCCGAGGTCGAAGGGCTGCGCGCGCGCATGGCGGCGATGCTCGCCGGGGGCGAGGCGTCCGGAATGCCCGAGGGGGGCGACGAGATCGCGCTGTTCGCGCCGGTGCAGGGCTACCGTAGCCGCCACGGCTGCGTGATGATTCCGTTCGATGCCCTGATGATCGCCCTCGACGCGGGCTGACGCACTAGTCCGGCGCGGGAATCTTCAGCTGGTCGGCCGACGCTGTCTGCCGCGGGTACGCGAGAATGACGAGCCCGTCTGCAGCCTTGCCAAATTTTGCCAAGCTGACTAATCTATGGCCATGAGCACGATGAACATTTCCCTGCCCGAGAGCCTGAAATCCTTCGTGGATGAGCAGGTCAGCGAGCGCGGCTTCGGCACCAGCAGCGAGTACGTGCGCGAACTGATCCGCAAGGATCAGGATCGTCAGTGTTTGCGTGGTTTGTTGCTCGCGGGCGCCGCCTCTGCACCTGGAGCGCCAGCCAGTCCTGCCTATTTCCAAGGTCTGCGTGACCGCGTGCGCAAGGCCGCAACGTCCTCTCGCGAGTGAAGGTCAAGCCCGTAGTTCCGCGCGAGCAGGCCAACCGGGACGTCGACGACGCAGTCGCCTACTACCTCGATGAGGGCGCCGCACCGGTCGCTCTCGGTTTCATCGACGCATTGGAACAGGCCTATACCCACATCGGCCGCCAACCGGGTACGGGCTCACCTCGCTATGGCCATGAACTGGACCTTCCCGGTCTTCGCTTCTGGTCGCTGTCGCGCTATCCCTACCTCGTCTTCTATGTCGAACGGCCGGACCATATTGATGTCTGGCGCGTGTTGCATAGCCAGCGCGATATTCCCGCCTGGATGCAGGACCCCGACGCTTTAGCCTGACGCGACCGACTGGTATTCGTCGATCCAGAGCAGAAAGAGATCTGACCGTACCGGCAGCCATGCGACGAAAGCCTTCGGAACGACGGGCAGCTGCTTCTGAGCGAGACGCCGAGAGCGCAGTATCGCCTAACTGCTGCCAGTTGCGCCGCTGAGGTAGTTACCAGTTAGTCGACGGCATCGCTCCGACACCAGCCGGTCAGCCGATGCGATCTCCTCTGCTGGTGCGGACATTCAGGTTTTCCGGGACGACTGGCCGCTCTATGTACATACAGCTGTTGAAAATCGTGGTCTGTCCCCTGTTTTCGTATACGGCTGATGTTGCCGGCACGCCAAGCAGGCGGGTGATCGTCGGACGCTTGAGCACTGGATCGCACGCAAACAGGAAACTGTCCGGCGCCAGCGCCGCAGACCACGACGAGTGCCGATACGCCCGAGGGTCTCCTTGAGTGGAACGCTCGGCGAACCCCGCCCATCTCTCTACGATGACTACGTTCGAAGGCGACCTTCGTGGGGCAGCTCAATCACTACCGATCTCCTCTGCTGGTGCGGACATTCAGGTTTTCCGGGACGACTGGCCGCTCTATGTACATACAGCTGTTGAAAATCGTGGTCTGTCCCCTGTTTTCACGCGCGAAGGCGACCTTCGTGGGGCAGCTCAATCACTACCGATCTCCTCTGCTGGTGCGGACATTCAGGTTTTCCGGGACGACTGGCCGCTCTATGTACATACAGCTGTTGAAAATCGTGGTCTGTCCCCTGTTTTCCGATTGGCCGATTCCATCGACTCGCATAAATGAATTGTTGTGCTGCATACCAAAGGCGTATGCGTCATAATATCCCGACTTCCGTCTAGCGGTATCATTAAGACCAAGAATAGGTGTGCAGACAGATATGTCAACGACTTCCGAGAACAAGATGAATGTTGCTAGTTCAACAACGTTGCACCAGCTCATTAGTGAGGCAAGCGAGCGCTCTAGAAATGAGGCAGATACGCGGCATAAGATAATTGACTACATTCTCCACGATTACTTGCATTGGCCAAGAAACCGAGTATTCCACGAAGAAAACGTCCACGACGGATATGCGGACTTTATCCTTAAGAAATCCAATGGAGATGCTCTCCTTGTCATAGAGGCCAAGAAGGAAGGGGTCTTCTTCGAGCTTCCGATTGCATACCGCGCGGCCGAAACCTCATGCTTTGTCGGCCTCAAGAAGCTTACGAGCGACAAAAATATAGCTGCCGCCGTCACACAAGTGCGAAACTACTGCTTCGAGCTGGGCTGCGAATATGCTTGCATCACCAATGGACACGAGTGGATTTTCTTTAAGACGTTTGAAAAAGGAAAGAAGTGGGAGACCCTGCAGGCATTCGTGATTCGACGGCTGGACTTTTTTGCTGATGAAGCCACCAAGGCAGAGAACTACTTTTCATTCATCGCCGTTACGGAAAATTCCTCACTTGTTGAGCTGCTTACGAGTGCTCCACCAAAAGACCGTAGTATCTTTTCACCCAAAGAAAAAATTGTAGCCTATTCCCATGCTATCAGCGCAAACCGCTTGGCGAACACGCTAAGACCTATGGTGAAGCGGTATTTCGGAGTCATCGGAGATGATGACAAGGATTTCATGAGTAAGTGCTATGTCTCCCAAAGGGAGTATCACACTACCTTTGACGGGATGCGAACACTTATACACGATTCGCTAAGTCCCTACTTTGAAGAGTATGGGGTTCAGCAACTCGAAGATACTGGAAAGGGCGGGCGACTTGGAGGTCGTATCACGAAGAATATCAAAAACAAGAGGCCCGGTGAAGTTCTAGTTCTATTTGGTGGAAAGGGCTCGGGTAAGTCGACCTTTATCAAGCGAATACTTCACCATAACGCGCCGAGGTGGCTTAAAGATCATTCCATTTCTGCGGTTGTAGACCTCCTAAAGACTCCTGAATCACAGGACGTAATCAGGCGGGAGATCTGGGACTCACTTGTTGCGAAATTGGACCCGGAATTAATTCTCGAGTCGGATAGGGATCAATTGACATCGACTCTATTTCAAGACCGATTTGCAACTGCACGGAAACAAGACTTGGCGGGCCTTAGTGCTGCGTCAGAAGCCTACAATATTAAGCTCAATCAGCTTGTTAGGGATTGGAAGGACGACAAGGTTTATTGCGCCAAGCGTCTTGTTAGCTATTGGGCGGACCGGGGAAAAGGAGCAATTGTTGTCGTAGACAACACCGATCAGTACTGCGCCGAGATACAAGATTTCTGTTTTACCTCAGCGCAAGAGATTTCCAAACAGCTTGACTGCGTTGTCCTGGTGTCGATGCGAGAAGAGAGGTTTTATGTCTCAAAAATACACGGTGTCCTAGATGCATTTCAAAAATCGGGGTTCCACATCAGTTCCCCCAAGCCCTCGGAGGTGTTCAAGAAGCGGCTCGATTATACTGTGCGTTTGCTCGAAAACTTTCGAACAAGAGACCGCTTGCTTCCTGATATTGAAGACGGTATCGCTGTCGACTGCATCAAGTATCTAAATATACTAATCCGAGATTTCTCAAAGGACGGGTCCCCCCTAAATAGCTTCCTCACCGCATGCGCACATGGGGACATACGCCTTTCCCTGGATCTATTTAGCAGCTTTCTACTATCGGGGTACACAAATGTCGACGAGATGATCGGATCCGGGGCCTGGACATTCAAAATTCACCAGGTAATAAAGCCCGTAATGGTTCCGACCCGATACTTCTACGACGAAAAACTGAGTGACATTCCAAATATTTACCAATTAAGGTCGGCGCGACATGGTTCTCACTTTACGGGGTTACGGGTGCTGCGGAAACTCGCCAAGGGGGTTGATGTATCCTCCCCGTCCTACTTCTCCGTGCCAGAGCTGCGAAACTACTTCGCCGAGACCTTCAATATGGTTGAAGACTTCGAGCGGAACCTCGATGTTCTGTTAAAGCATGGCTTCGTAGAAGCGAACAATCGATTAGACGCATACTCAGCTGCCGTAGATTCCATAAAGATTACCAATTATGGGTTCTACATGCTAAACGAGCTCTCCTATTATTTTACATACCTCGATTTGGTTTGCACCGACTGCGGGATTTTCGATCAACAGACGTGCAATTACCTTGCAGAGGCAGCCAAGCAAGAGTACAGGTTTTTTACCCGTGGAGAGAGAATGGAGCGGATCAGGGTCAGGCTTGAGCGTGTAGATAAATTTATCGCTTATCTAAATCAAGAGGAATATGCTGAGAGGGAGTTGTATGGTTTGGGTATGCCCGAGGACGAGATGTTTAGCCACAAAGCCAAGGTGACTTTCTCTACCGAGAAGGAGACGGTCAGGAGGAGTGCGGCTAAACAGCCGCATTCACGGCAATGAATCCACAAGTTGAGAATCGCCCTGGTTGTGCCTTTGGGTTTCGATGCGCCGTATCAAAAGCGGATGCGTGAGCCGCATAGGGCAGTTGGATTAATGTCCGCTGTGGCCGACGACTTGCCTGTCGCTCTGAAGGGGAGAATTGCCGCTTCGCGCGATTGGATCTCAGTGCGAGTTCCAGAGTTCAGGTGTTGAGACCACCGACCTTGCGCGGAAGGCTCGGTCTGGCCAGCAGCGCCCCGAACCTAGACAAGTAGATCGCGAAAGCCGCCGCCCACAGCAGCGCGGCCGCGGTGATCGCGGCCGGGCGCGCTTCGGGCATCGACAGCGCGAGCCGCGCGATCGCCGCGCTGAAGACGAGCGCGCAGGCGAGGCGCATCGCGGGCGGCAGCGCGAGGGGGCGACCGGTGTGGCGAAGGCTCACGCGGGTCATCAGGCCGAGCATCATCATGCCGAGGCTGCCGACTGTGAAGGCGTGCAGCCACGCGGTGTCCGAAACGAGGCCGGTGAGCGCCGCGAGCGCCTTGAGGGCGAAGGCGAGGATCAGCCAGGCGAAGCCGAGATGCATGACGAGGAGGAGGGGGACGTCGGCCACGCGCCAGCCTTGCCAGCGGCCGACGCGCCAGGCGTGGACGAGCGTGCAGGCGAGGGCGGCGAGGCCGACCCAGCGGGCCGGCGCGCCGGCGAGATCGAGCGCGGCGAGCGCGACGACGAGGCCGACGGCGGTGATGTCGAGCCACATCCGGAACGGCGCCTGCTCCCCGCGCCCTTTTTCGCGCAGCGCGTTGCCGGTGAAGACCGGCGTCAGCACGCCGCCCTTGAGCACGTAGAGCGTGAGAATCGTATAGACGCCTCCGTGCAGGGCGACCGTGGCGACGGCCGGATTGCCTGCGCCAATGCTGAGATGAAAGGCGAGGTTCGCGGTGAAGAAGGCGGCGAGAACCGGCAGCAGCAGGAGGTAGAGGCGGTTTGTCGCCCGCAGCAGTTGCGGCGCGACGGTCGCGAACACCAGGGGAAACAGCAGGCAGTCGGCCACCGCGGCGATGCCGGTGGGCAGCAGCGGCATCCCCCAGAAGGCGAGACGGCCGGCGAGCCATGCGGCGACGGTGAGGGCGAGGCGCGTGCCGTGGATCTCCTCGGTGCCGGCCCAGCTGGGCAGCGCGGTGAGCACGATGCCGAGGATGATCGCGGTCGAGAAGCCGAAGACCATCTCGTGACCGTGCCACAGCGCCGCCGGCATGCTGCCGACCGGTCCGCTCCACCAGCCGGACCAGGCGCCGAGCCAGGCGCCCATCAGCAGCGGGGCGTACAGCGTGCCGAGCAGGAAGAAGGGGCGGAACGCGCTCACCCATAGCGCTGCGGGAAACACGCGGGATGCGGTCGCGGACATTTCGTTGGCCGTGAAATTGTTTGGACCGCTTCAGTCTAGGGGCGATACGGGTTGGAGTTTCTGTCCGGCGTCAAAGGTGGTGGTGATGAGGGTGCTTTCGTGGGCGGTGGATGGCTCGGCGGCGCGGGGAGCCGGAGGCAGGATGGCGGGATGCGCTGCGCTGCTCCCGCCCTACGAGGCCAGCGATTGCCCGATCGGCGGTCTACTTCGCCAGCGTCCAGGCGCCGTCCCTGACGGCGATGAGGACGCGGCCGCGCTCGTCGAAGCCGCTGTGGTCGGTTGCGCTCATGTTGTAGATGCCCTGGGTGCCGACGAGCTCGCGGGTCTGCTCGAGGCTGTCGCGCAGCGCGGCGCGGAACTCCTTCGTGCCGGGTTTGGCGACTTTCGCGGCGGCCGGGATCGCCTGCTGCAGCAACAGGCCGGCATCGAAGACGTTGGCGCCGAAGGTCGCGGGCTTGGTGCCATGGGCCTTCTCGTAGGCGGCGATGTAGTCGCTGGCGATCTTCTTCGACGGATGGCTGTCGGCGATCTCGGGCAGCACCAGCATCAGGCTCGCGGCGAGGATCGTGCCTTCGACCTTCTTGCCGCCGAGCTTGAGGAAGTCGGGCAGGGCGGCGCCGTGGGTCTGGTAGATCTGGCCCTTGTAGCCCTGCTCGACGAGGGTGGTCTGCGGCAGCACCGCCGGGCCGCCCGCGGCGGCGACGAGCACCGCGTCGGGTTTGGCGCTGAGGATCTTCAGGCTCTGGCCGGTGACCGACGCGTCCTGGCGCTGGAAGCGTTCGTTGGCGACGATCTTCATGCCATTCTTGTCGGCGAGCGCGGAGAACACCTTGTACCAGTTCTCGCCGTAGGGGTCGCCGACGCCGATGAAGCCGACCGTCTTCACCCCGGACTTCACCATGTGGCCGACCAGCGCCGTGGCGATGATGTCGTCGTTTTGCGTGGTCTTGAACACCCACTTCTTCTTGTCGTCCATCGGCGTCACGACCGCCGCGGTGCCGACCGGCGCGAGGAGCGGCACGCCGGCATCGGCGACGAACTGGATGACGCCCATCGCATTGGGCGAGCCGGAGGGGCCGATGATCGCGTCGACGTTCTGCTCGGAGATCAGCTTCTTCACCGCGGTGACCGACGCGGTCGGGTCGCTCGCGTCGTCGAGCGGGATGTACTCGACGCTGAGATCGCCGATCTTCGCCGGCAGCAGCGGCACGGTGTTCTTCTGCGGAATTCCGACCAGCGCGGTCGGGCCGGTCGCCGACGACACGACGCCGATCTTCACCTGGGCGAGGGCGGACTGCGACGCGAAGGCGGCCAGTGCGATCGCGAGGGTGGTGGCAGCTTTGTTCAGCTTCATCTTTCGTCTCCGTGGGTGCGGTGCTTGGGGTAGGGGCGCCTTAAGGCGTCTGGTTGTGGGGTGGGATCAGATCGTCAGCGTGCCGACGCTCGCGCCGCCGCAGACGTACAGGGTCTGGCCGGTCACGAAGCTGTTCGCGGGGTCGGCGAAGAACATCACCGCGCGGGTGACGTCGTCGGGGCGGCCGATGCGCCCGACCGGGATGTTCGCGGCGAGCTTCTGCTCGCGCTCGCTGCCGGCGGGGACGACGTCGTGGAACATGTCGGTCGCGATGGGGCCGGGGGCGACGACGTTCACGGTGATGCCGTGCGGCGCGAGTTCGAGTGCCCAGGTCCGCGCCATGCCGATCATGCCGGCCTTGGTCGCCGAATACGCGGTGCGCGTGGCAAGGCCCAGCGCGCCGCGCGAGGACATCAGCACGACGCGGCCGAAGCCGCGCGCCCGCATGCCGGGCAGCGTCGCCTGCATCAGGCTGATCGCCGCGCCGAGGTGGATCTGCGTGAGGCCGTGCAGATCGTCCTGCGTGACCTCGGGCAGCAGTTTGGGCCAGATCACGCCGGCGTTGTGGATGAGGTGGCTCACCGGGAAGTCGCGCGCGATCTCCTGCGCGGCGGCTTCGGTCGCGGCGGCATCGAGGAGGTCGACCTGGAAGTTCGTCAGCCGCGGGTGCGTCCAGTCGGCGGCGCGGCGCGCGACGGAAACCACCTCGTAGCCCTCGTCCAGCATGCGTCGGCAGATATCGGCGCCGATGCCGGCGCTGCCGCCGGTGACGATCGCGACACGTCTTTCGCTCATCGTCATGTCCTCAGGTGCGCGGGGTCAGCGCGAGCACGCGCAGCGGGCTGCCGGAGCCGTTGCGGATCTTCAGCGGCGCGGCGAGGATCAGCGCGCCCTGGGGCGGCAGCTGGTCGAGATTCGTGAGGCACTGCAGGCCGTAGCGGTTGTTGCCGTGCATGAAGTAGTGGCACGGGTAGGGCGGGTTGAGGTGATGCGCCTGGCCGGCGTCGGTGCCGATCGATTCGGTGCCGAAGCCGTGCACGTTGCGTTCGCGGATCAGCCAGGGCACGACCTCGGCGTCGGGGCCCGGCGAATGCGCGCCGTCCTCGGCCATGTTCAGGTATTCCTTCGCGCCGCTGCGCTTGGACCAATCGGTGCGCAGCAGTACCCACGAGCGCTCGGGGATGCGGCCGTGCTGCGCCTCCCATGCCAGCACGAAGTCGATCGTGAGGAGGAAATCGGGATCCTTCGCGGCCTCGGCGGAGACGTCGATGACGCAGGCGGCGGCGATGAAGTTCTCGACCGGGATCGAGTCGACGGCGTTGTTCGGCTGGTCCTTGCCGGTGACCCAATGCACCGGGGCATCGAAGTGCGTGCCGGTATGTTCGGAACACGAGAAGTTGTTCCAGTACCAGGCCGGACCGCGCTCGTCGTAGCGCGAGATCTCCTCGATGCGGAAGGGCCAGGCCTGGCCGAGTTCCGGCGGCAGGACGATGGTCGGGAATTCCGGGGTCAGGGTTTGCGTGAGGTCGACGAGTCGGATGCGGCCGGACAGCAGCTCGGCCATGAACTGCGCAAGGATGGCGGTGCTCACGTGGAGGTCTCCTTCGGTGGGTGGGGTGCCCTTACGGGTCTGTCGTTGTGTGTTGCGGCGCAATCAGCCGCCTAGTTCGCGTTCGACGGCCTTGTGGTTGTCGCGCAGGCGCGCCCGCAGCTCCTCGGCGACGTCGCCGACGTAGAGGTCCTCGACGCCGTCGCGCAGCCCGCGGACGACGGCGGCGGCGACCGCGGACGGCGCGAGCTTCGGGGGCGGCGTCAGCTGCTCCCATTCGTCGTCGATGGGGCCGGGGAAGACGTTCATGACCCGTATGCCGGCGCCGCCGAACTCGGCACGCAGGGTCAGGGCGGCGGACAGGGCGGCGGCCTTCGAGGCCGACCATGCGCCGCGCGCGGGCAGGGCCGCGAGCGCGTGGATCGACAGCAGGTTCACCCACGCGACCGCGCCGTGCGTGCCGTCGGCCGCGCGGAAGCACATCGTCGGGCCGAAAGCCTGCGCGAGCCGCATCAGGCCGAGCACGTTGACGTCGAAGGCGTCGCGCGCGAGCCCGACGTCGCGCGCGTGCATGACCCCGCCGTCGCGCAGGTGGTCGGCGGTGTTGATGAGGATCTCGACCTTGGCGCCGATCGACGCGGCGAGCCGGTCGACCGAGTCGGTGTCGGTGACGTCGAGCGCGACCGGCTCGATGCGCGGATCGGAGGCTACAAAGGCGTCGAACCCGGCATCGGCCTTCCAGGTCGCCGGATCGCCGACGAACACGGTTGCGGCGCCTGCGTCGAGCGAGGCCTTGACCATCGCGCGGCCGAGCGTGGAGCGTCCGTCGGTGACGAGCACGCGGCGGTGCTTCGGGTCGCAATGCGTCTCGCGCAGTTGGGGAGAATCGTTCATGTTCGGGGTGTCCTCCGCGGGCAGGGCGTGCAGCACGGCCTGGCCGCTACGGTCGAGTTTCAGGGCGAGGCGCACGCGGCTGGCTTCCTGGCAGTCTTCATGCACGTGCGCGACCGCCGAGGGGCCGGCATCCATCTTCACGGTGCCGACGCGCCACGGCAGGCGTTCGCGGAAATAGGCATCGTTGCTGTGGCGCAAGGTCGTCGTCGCGATCAGCGCGCCGCCGTTGGCGACTTCGCGCCAGTCGAGCCGTTCGGACAGGCAGCTGCCGCAGACTTCGCGCGGCGGGTATTGCACCGCGCCGCAGTCGGCGCAGGCCTGCATCTCGAAGCGCCCTTCGGCGGCGGCGCGGGCGAGGCCGAGCGCGGCCCGGCTGCGCGATGCGGGCGGCAGCGTGGGCAGGCGCGTGCGCGCGACGGGGTTCTTCCGTTTCGGTTTCGGTGCGGCGTCGGTCACTGGACTAGGCTCCATTCCTTGAAGCTTGTCGGGCACGCAGAACGTAGGGCGGGAGGAGCGAAGCGCATCCCGCCGGACGAACGTCGGGGATCGTCAAACGCCGTTCTGGCGGGATACGCTGGCGCTCCTCCCGCCCTACGGAAACCATGGCTCGGGTGGCAGACCAGCCGCTCGAACGGGGCGCGATCGTCATCGATTCTCATGCCGTCCCCCGTTCCAGCAGCGCCGCGCCGGAGCACAGGCCGCGGTCGTAGTTGATCATGCCGAAACCGGACACGAGGCCGATGCGCGCGTCCGCGACCTGCATGGCGCCGGCGGCGTTCGTGAGCTGGCGCAGCGCCTGCACGAGCCCGAGGTAGCCCCCCGCAGCGCCCGCCTGGCCGACCGAGAGCTGCCCGCCGGAGGTGTTGAACGGGAAGGAGCCGTCGATGGTGAAGCCGTGCTCGCGCACGAAGGCGGGTGCTTCGCCCTTCGCGCAGAAGCCGAGGTCCTCGAACTGCAGCATATTGATCACGGGGTAGTCGTCGTAGGTTTCGATGAAGTCGACGTCCGCGGGCGAGACCCCCGCGTGCTCGTACAGCGCATCGCGGTCCATCGCCCAGCCGCCGCGGAACTGGATCGGGTCGTCGGGGTAGGCGTTGTGGCGCTCGATGGTCGAGCGGATGCGCACGCCCGGCAGTTTCAGGGCGCGTGCCCGTTCCTCGGTCATGACGAGAAAGCCTTCGGCGCCGGCGCAGGGCATCACGCAGTCGAAGAGATGGATCGGATCGGTGATCGGCCGCGCGTCGAGGTATTGCGCGAGCGTCAGGGGTTTCCTCATCAGCGCATGCGGGTTCCGCAGCGCGTTGTCGCGCTGCGCGACGCAGAGCTTGCCGAAGTCCTCGCGCGTGGCGCCGTACTGCCGCATGTAGTGGTCGGTGAGCAGCGCGAAGCTCGCGTTCGGCCCGCCGGCGCCGTAGGGATAGACGGCGTCCTGCGCGAAGCGCGAGAACTGGCTGACGGTGTGGCGGAAGGAGTCGACATGGTTGGTGTCGCCGGCGATGCACGCGATGACTTCGGCGTCCCCGGCCTGCACCGCGCGCGCCGCGCGCCGCAGCGCCACGACGCCGGACGCGCCTCCCATCGGGATGTGGTCGAGCCAGCGCGGGCTCATGCCGAGGTGCTGCATCAGACCGACCGCGGTGTCGGGGCCGAGCGTGAAGCTGGAGACGCACACGCCGTCGATGTCGGCCTTGGCGATGCCCGACTCGCGGATCAGCGCAGCGAGGGCGCGGCCGAGCCACCAGTGTGCGGCGTGGGTCGAGTAGCGCGCATAGGGCACGGTGACGGGCATCGCGGCGACGACGCCGTCGTAGGCGAGGCGTCGGCTCATGTCGCGGTCTCCTGGCGCTTCTTCAGCGCGCAGGTGTCGACGCACTCGGGCGCGCCGACGAGCGTTGGCGCCAGCGCCTTCAGTTCGCCGCGCTGGATCTTGTTCGTTGCCGTCAGCGGCAGGCTGTCGACGAAGGCGACATGGCCCGGCGCCTTGTAGTACGCCAGTTCGCCGAGCGTCCAGCGCACGAGTTCCTCGGCGGCGGCCTCCATCGCGCGGCGGTCGGCGAGCGGCTGCTGCGGCACGATGCAGGCCATGACTTCGTCGCCGCGCACCGGGTCGGGAACCGCGGCAACGGCGACGGCCTTCACGAGCGGATGCTGCTGCAGCACGCTCTCGACTTCGACCGCGGCGATGTTCTCGCCGCTGCGGCGGATGACGTTCTTTTTGCGGTCGACGAAATGCAGGTGGCCGTCGGCGTCGCGGCGGACGACGTCGCCGGTGTGGAACCAGCCGCCGGCCCAGGCTTCCGCGGTCGCGGCCTCGTCCTTCAGGTAGCCGGCGAGGAAGCCGTAGCGCGGATCGTCGCCGGCGTGGCGCACGAGGAGTTCGCCGGGTTCGTCGATGCCGGCGTCGCTTCCGTGTTCGGTCGCGATGCGGACTTCGACGTCGGACGCCTCCTTGCCGAAGCAGCTCGTGCCGACCTTGCGCGGCTCATGGTTCGCGATGATCACCGCGCCGGCGCCGGTTTCGGTCATCGCCCAGGCTTCGAGCAGCGGGAAGCCGAAGCGCTGCTCGAACGCCGCATGCAGCGTGCGATCGACGCCCGCGCCGAAGCCGAAGCGCACGGAATGGGCGCGGTCTTCGGGCGAGGCGTCGGCCTTCATGAGCATCGCCGGCATGACGCCGAGGTAGTGCACGACGCTCGCGCGGGCCTCCCTGATGTTGGCCCACCAGCGCTTGGGGTGGAAGCGGTCGAGGGGGACGAGGCAGCCGCCGGTCATGATCATGGCCATCGCGGAATACGCCATCGCGTTCATATGCACCAGCGGCAGCGGCGTGATCATGCGCTCTTCGCCGGGCATGAGGCGCGCGAGGCCGCCGATGTTGGCGTACCAGCGGCCGGCGTGCAGGAAGTAGCGGTTCGGCAGCATGCAGCCCTTGGGCCGGCCGGTGGTGCCGGAGGTGTAGAGCAGGGCGCATTCGGTGAGTTCGTCCGGCGCCGTGCCCGCGAGTGGCGCGGGGAAGGCGGTGGGCGGCGGCGTGTCGCCGTCGCTCATGATGCGCAGCGGCCGGCCGGCGCGTTCGGCTGCGGCGGCGAGATCGGCGTGGCGTTGCGGCAGCGCGACGGCGAGGGCGATTTCGGAGTGGCCGATGAGGTATTCGAGTTCGGCGGCGCGCAGGTCGGCGTTGATGGGGACGACGGAGACGCCGAGGGCGTTGAGGGCGAACCAGTGCAGGAAGAAGGCCGGGCGGTTTTCGAGCAGCAGGCCGACGCGGTGGCCGGGGCCGTAGCCGGCGGCAGCGTAGGCGTCGCGGAGCGCGGCGATGCGCTGTGCGGCGTCGCGGTAGGCGAGTTCGCCGGGGGCGATGCCGTAAGCCGCGGCGGTGTCGGGCAGGATGCACAGGAAGGGGCGTTCGCCCCGTTGCCCGGCGGCCGCGGTGAATGCGTCGAAGACGGTGGCGGTCATGAAGGGGCTCACGAGGGGCTCACATGAAGAGCTGGATGTTGCCGAACGCGGCGTCGCAATTGACGAGGTCGACGCGCTTGAGGCGGATCTTCAGCGCGCCTGCGTCTTCGACGAGGTGGTGCGTGGTCCAGCCGGCGAAGAGGGTCTGCTGGTCCTGGCGGGTTTCGACGTAGTGGAAAGCGGTGCGCACGATGTGTTCGCCGCCGGGGTCGGACGATTCGACGGTCGGCGCTTGCAGGAGGTGGTGGCAGCGGCTTTTCGGTTGTTGCGAGAAGGTGCGCTGGCCGGCGAGGCGTTCGACGCGCACGCGCAGCAGGAGTTTGTCTTCGTACATCAGCGAGGTGTGGAGGCGGGGGTCGGTCTGGCCGTGGGCCAGCGGCATCCAGTAGTGGCCGTCGTCGGTGAACAGGTCGAGCCAGTCCTCGAAGCGTTGCTCGTCGAGGAGACGGGCTTCGGCGTAGATGAAGTCGGTGAGGGTCTTGTGGGTGATGTCGAGGGTGGTCATTGGCTTGTTCCTCGTTCTGTTTGCGCTGTCTTCTTCGGGGCGAGGGCGTGGGTGCCGCTAATCGGGCCGGTCGGGGTATTTGCTCCGCGGGCTGCGGAACTCGCTTCGGGCCGCTCCCGCGGCCCTCGCTCAGACAGTCCTCGCCCGCTCCGCAAACACCCCGACCGTCCCTTGCTGTCGGGGTTAGTTGCGGTTGGCTCTACATGCTTTCGGTCATGAACTTCGCCCATGCGCGGAACTGGTTGCGCATCTGCCACTCGTTCGTGCCGTTCGTCGCGACGTTCTTCTGTTCTTTCTCGGCGGGGTCGAACAGCCTTGCGACGTTGATCCAGTTGCGGCCGCGCGATTGCAGGGCTTCCTGGGCGCGTTCGTACATTTCCAGGTCGTCGTGGCCGACGACGGAGGTCGGGGCGTTGATCAGGCGGTTGTACATGAGCGTGCGTTCGAGCAGCAGGTCGGGCGCGCCGACGAGGCGGAAGGTCCAGGATTCGACGAGGGTTTTGTTCGCGGCGATCGGCTTGAACAGGCGCAGCGTCTGGATCGGGCCCTTGACCATGATGTTCGGGAAATAGACGGTGTTGTGCCGCGTGTCGCCGAGGATCGCCTTCGCGCGCTCCTCGCCGTAGGCGGCGACCATCTGTTCCCAGTAGCCGGGGGCGGGCGAATAGGCGGCGTGGATCGAGTCGGCGACGCCGGTGTGGCCGTGGCCGTTTTCCCACACGCGGATGCCCATGTTCTCGAAGAACTCGTAGGACGAGACGAAGGGCGCGAACAGTTCGACCGCCATCGGCTTGGGCGTGCCTTCGGGCGCTTCCTGCCACACCTTCACCGCGGTGCCGGCGGAGGATTCGTGCGCGACCATCGGGTGGCAGGTGTCTGTCTGGTTGTCGACGAGCATCTTCCAGTTGCAGTTGTGCATGTAGCGCAGAACGCCGCCGGCGACTTCGAGGCGGCCTTCGGGCGAGCGGTCGACCATGTTGTCGATGGTCGACAAGGACTCGCCGAAGTAGTCCTCGAACGCGATGCCTTGCGGGTTGAGCCGGCAGAACACGAAGTCGCGGTAGACCTTCACGTTCTCGACCGCGGCCATGCCGTGCTTGGCCTCGCAGGACTCGAAGCCGGTGTTCTCGTAGCCTTTCTTCAGCGGCATCGCGAGGAGGCTGCCGTCGGTCTTGAAGGTCCAGGCGTGGTAGGGGCAGCGGAAGAATTTTCCGGTGTTGCCGCAGGTCTCGCCGGCGACCTTGACGCCTTTGTGCGGGCAGCGGTTGTACAGCACGCGGATCGAGTCGTCGGTGTGGCGCACCATCACCACCGGTTCGGTGCCGACGGTCGTCGTGTAGAAGTCGCCCTTGTTCGGCACCTGGCTGGCGTGGCCGACATACACCCAGGTGTTGGCGAAGAGGTGCTCCATTTCGAGCGCGAAGACTTCCTCGTCGATGTAGGTGTCCTTGTGCACTTCGAGGTCGCGCACCAGCGCGCGCACGGCGTCGGGGTTGCCCGTGTAGCGTTCCATCGTCTCCTCCTGCGAGTTTTCTCGTCTGTGGTCGTTCAGAGATCGAGCACCAGCCGCGCGCTCTTCGCACGCGAGATGCAGATCTGGATCAGCTTTCCTGCGGCCTTCTCCGAGTCCGTCAGGAAGTAGTCGCGGTGGTCCGGCACGCCTTCGAGGACGGTCGCCGTGCACACGCCGCATTCGCCGCGCTTGCAGTCGAACATCGGGTCGCAGCCGACTTCTTCCATGACTTCTACGATGGTCTTGTCGGCGGGGACCGTCAGGATGCGGCCTGATTGGCGCAGTTCCAGTTCGAAGGGCTGGTCGCCCGCGACCGGCGCCGCGGTGGCGAAGAGTTCGAAATGCACGTGGTCGGCGGTCCAGCCGCGCGCCTTGGCGCCGTCGATGGTCGCGTCGATCATGCCTTTGGGGCCGCACACGTAGAGGTGCGGGGATTCGCCGCGCGCAGGCTTCACCGATTCGAGCAGCGCGCCGACGTCGAGCCGGGTCGCGGGGTCGTCGTCGGCGTGCAGCACGAGCGCGTCGCCGGCCAGCGTCGCGAGTTCGTCGACGAAGGCGAGCTGGTCGCGGCTGCGGCCGCTGTAGTGCAGCACGAAGGGGCGCCCGGCCGCCTTCAGCGCCGCCGCCATCGAGGCGACGGGCGTGATGCCGATGCCGCCCGCGAGGAGCACGATCGGGGCCTCGCCGGGGGCCGGAGCGTGCAGCGCGAAGTCGTTCTTCGGACCGGTCACCGTGATGCGGTCGCCCGCCTTCAGCGCGTGCATGAAGTGCGAACCGCCCCGGCTGGCGTCCTCGATGCGCACGCCGAGGCGATAGCGCGTCGGGCGGTCGAAGGCCGCCGCGTCGGGCGCCAGCTCGATCAGCGAATAGCAGCGCGGCTCGGCGAGCCCCGGCACCGCGATCTGCAGGTGTGCGCCGGCGCTGAAGCCGGGCAGGGCGGCGCCATCGGGCGCGGCGAGTTCGAACGCGCGGATCAGCGGGGTTTCCGTGGTGACGGCGCGGACTTCAAGTTCGAATGTGCGCATGGGAACGCTCCTCGATAGGATCACGGCTCAGGCCGCGACGCGGGGGGTGTCGATTCGTGCGCGGCCGCCTGCGGGAGGCGTGGCGGGAGCGCGCAGCAGCTGAGCGAGCTGTGCGTCGAGCGCCTTGCCTTCCTCGTCGGCGAGCGCGGCGTCGCGCAAGGATTTCAGCGTTGCCGCGGCCTCGGGTTGGCCGAGCAGTTCGTCGGCGGCCTGCATCAGCCGCGCGAAGCGGCGATCGCCGCGGTCGTGCGTGCCGCTGTAGCCCTTGATGAGACGCCGGCAGGCGAGCACCTCGACGGCGAGGGCATAGTCGGTCGCGACGATGCGGGTCGTGCGGGCGAGCCAGTCGTCGATGTGCGCCGTCTCGATCGCGTGGCGCAGCGTGCCGCGGCGGATGCGGCGCAGGCCGGCAATGCAGTACAGCCCGACGAACCACGTCAGTGTGCCGGTTTTCACCCGCCGGCCATGCTCGACCCGGCGGCGGATGAAGCCGCCGAACGTCTTGGAGTTCTCCAGCCAGCGACCGAGCCGCAGCGGCAGCGTGCCGCAGATCTCTTCCAGCCGCGGGTGCATGAACTCGGTCGTGTAGACGAGCTGGTCGCTTTTCGCGCCGACTTCGCTGCGCACGCGCTCGAAGCGGCTGCCACGCGTTTTCAGGTCGGCGACGCGGATCATGTCGTCGTAGCTCATCGCGACCGCGACGTAACGGGCCGCCGCCTGCGTCAGCGCCCAGTCGCGCGCGTCGCCGCCGGCCTGCGCGTCGAGCGTACGGAAGCCCTGCAGCGTGCGCAGGTAGTCCTCGGCGTACGCGACGTCCTGGTAGTCGATCAGCCGGCGCACGCCCGCGACGAGCAGCGGCTGTGTGGCCTGCGGGAACTGCTTCACCGTGTCGAGCAGCACCTGCACGCGCGGATGCGCCGCGCTCGCAGGCACGTCGGGCAGCGGGCGCGAGGTGTCGATGCGCGCGGGCGCGGCAGGGGCCTGGGCCGCGGCGTCGAAACCGAGCGCGAACGCCTTCAGGCTCGCCTCGACGCCGACGCCGCCGTGGCGGATCGTCGCTTCGAACGCGTCGCGGGCGAACGGCAGCACGCCGGCCCCGGCGATCGCACCGAACAGGCTCGCCGAGATCACGCTGCCGGCGCGCTCGGCCATCTGCTGCAGGTCGAAGCACAGCAAGCGCCGGGCCGCTTCGCGCCCTGCATCGAGGACCTTGTTGGGATCGGCGATGCCGTTGCCCGGCGCCGCCTTCTCCGCGACCGCGTAGCTGCGGTGGGTGGAGGCGATCAGGGTCGTGCGCTCCGGAGTCACCAAGCCGCGCTGCATCGCGCGGCCGGCTTCCATCAGCTCTGCGGCGACGACGAGGTCGACGTCGCCCGGCGTGGGCATCATCGCGAGCACCGGCGGACGCCCGGCGGCGTGCGCGGCCGCCTCGGGCAGCAGCTCGACGTAGTAGATCGTCGCCCCGGTGCGCTGCGCCACGCCCGGCACCGAGGTCGTCTGCGCCCACCAGCCGCCCGCTTCGGCCATCTCGACGATCCAGTCGGCGAGCACGCCGCCGCCCTGGCCGCCCATCGCGAGAATCGCGATCTTGATCGGCGTGCCGGAATGAAGGGTCACTTGGCTCATCGGAGTCCTCACAGCGCGTGGCGTGCGAGCCGCGCCGCGCGGCGCCGCTGCAGCCAGCCGATGACCGCGCCGCGCACGCGCGCCTTGATGCGGTCGGCCGCGGTCGGGTTGTGGATGATGTCGGCGCGATAGAAGGACGGGCACAGCACCGCGGCCTCGGCGACTTCGCCGCAGTTGCCGCAGCCGACGCAACTGTTGTCGACGTTCGCCACCGGGTCCTCCTTCAAGGGGTCGCCGCTGTCCTTTACCGACAGTGACGGGCAACCCGACAAGCGAATGCAGGCATGATCGCCGCTGCACACGTCCGGATCGACGCCGAAGCGCTCCTTGACGACCCGCTCGCCGGCCTTCACCGCCTTGTTGAATAGCGGCCTCACGCGCCGCTGCTTGTTCAGCATGCATTCGGACTGAGCGATGATGACCTTTGGGCCGTCGGTGCTCGTCGTCAGCGCCTCCTCGAGCGTGTCGCGCAGGCGGGCGACATCGTAGGTGCGGTCGATGGTGCGCACCCACTTGACGCCGGCGCCGCGGATTGCCGCCTCGATCGGATGCTTGGTCGCGCGGTTCGGGTTGTCGGCGCGCGAGGACGGGATGTCCTGCCCGCCGGTCGCCGACGAGTAGAAGTTGTCGACGATGACGATGACGCCGTCGTTTTTGTTGAACACCGCGTTGGCGATGCCACTCGTGAGGCCGTTGTGCCAGAAGCCGCCGTCGCCCATCACCGAGATCGAACGCTTGCCCGACTTCACGTTGAACGCCGAGCTCGACGCCGCGCCGAGCCCGTAGCCCATCGTCGTCGCGCCGAGGTTGAACGGCGGCAGGATGGAAAACAGGTGGCAGCCGATGTCGCACGAGATGTGATGCTCGCCGAGATCGGCCTGTGCGAGCTTCATCGCCGCGAAGATCGGCCGCTCGGGGCAGCCGGTGCAGAAGCCCGCGGGCCGCGGCGGCACGACCGCGGCAAGATCGCGGACTTTCGGATGGAAGGTGATCGGCACCGCTGCGGGGGCCTGCGCCGGCACCGCGGCGGACGATTCGAGTGCGCGCGGCGCGTGGGTCGTCAGGAAGGCTTCGATGCCGTCGCGCATGACCTGCGTCGTGTATTCGCCGGCCATCGGCAGCACGTCCTTGCCGCACAGCGCCGTCGTCACGCCCGCCCGGCGAAGGATGGTGTTGAGGTTCTGTTCGATGTAGTCGGGCTGGCCTTCCTCGAGCAGCAGCACCGCGCGCTTGTCCTTGCAGAAGGCGAGCACCTCGTCGTCGATGACGGGGTAGGTCACGTTCATCACGTACAGCGGGATGCGGCTGTTGCCGAACGCATCGGCGAGGCCGAGCAGCTGCAGCGCGCGGACCACGCCGTTGTAGAGGCCGCCCTGCAGGATCAGGCCGAGGTCGGCGTGGGTGTCGTCGCCGTCGAAGAATTCGTTGAGCTTCCGCTCGCGGATGAACTGCACGGCGGCGGGCCAGCGGTCGCGGACCTTCTCGTGCTCGTGCGCGAACGAGGCGGGCGGCAGCACGATGCGGTTGGTGTCGCGGCGCGGGTTTTCGAGCGCTTCGGCGAGGCTGAACGCGGGCCGGCAGTTCTCGCGCGTGATGAAGCGGCCATGCACATGGCACGAGCGGATGCGCATCTCCAGCATCACGGGCGTGTTGCTCGCCTCCGACAGTTCGAAGCCGTCCTCGACCGCCTTGACGATGGATTCGAGATTGGGGCGCGGGTCGAGCAACCACATCTGCGACTTCATCGCGAACGCGTGCGACCGCTCCTGCATGATCGACGAGCCTTCGCCGTAGTCCTCGCCGATGATCACCAGCGCGCCGCCGGTGACGCCGCCCGACGCGAGGTTGGCGAGCGCATCGGACGCGACGTTGGTGCCGACCGTGGACTTCCACGTGACCGCGCCGCGGATCGGGTACATCACCGACGCGGCAAGCGTCGCTGCGGCGGTGGCCTCGGACGCGCTCGCCTCGAAATGCACGCCGAGCTCGTCGAGGATCTCCTTCGCGTCGGCGAGCACGTCCATCAGGTGCGAGATCGGCGAGCCCTGGTAGCCGGCGACGTAGCCGACGCCGGACTGCAGTAGCGCCTTGGTGACGGCCAGGATGCCTTCGCCGCGGAACTCGCTGCCGGCCGGCAGCCGAAGCTGCTCGACTTCCTTCGCGAACGAGCGCTCAGCCATGACACGGCTGTCCAGCGCTGGGGATGCGGGCGTCGCCGCACGGCCGTACTGAACGGCGCACGAGCGACGGCCTGACTGTTGGGGTCGGGGCCATCTTGTCTCCTCCGGTTTTCACCCGGTCCGGCGTCGCGTTGCCTTGATGCCGTCCGAAGCTTTGTTGTGGAATTTACTTTAGGTATGAAGCTTTCCGTTGTCAATGAAAATATGAAAATTCATGGAAAACGGAAAATTCCGTGACAGGGCGGGGATTTGCGCGATGCAGAAAACGCGGCGTTGGCGCGGAAAGGGTGCAGGAATGCACCGCACATGTGCAGGATCCACGGCGAGCTGACGCATAATCGACCCGAACATCGGCGGCGCATTCGTGTCTGCCGCGCCGGGCCGAGCCGGGAAGGATCCGGCGGTGAAGGGAGCAGCGATGACTGACGGGACAACAACGGAAAACCAAATTTCGACGCACGCCTCGTCACCCTTCGTCGACGGCTATCTCGCCTACCTGCTCGCGCAGGCCAGCAGCCGCATCTCGCGCGAGTTCCATCGCGAGGTCGAGGCGTCGGGCCTCTCGGTGACGGAGTGGCGCGTGATCGCGAGCCTGGCGGGCAGCGACGGTGAGAGCATCGGCACGCTCGCGCAGCTCGCGCTGACCAAACAGCCGACGCTGAGCAAGGTGGTGCAGCGGATGGAGGCCGAGGGACTCGTGGAGCGCAACGGCGCGCGCCGCGATCGCCGTCAGACGCTCGTGCGCCTTACGCGCAAGGGGCGGGAACTCGCCGATTCGCTATGCGCGCGCGCCTTGCGCCACCAGCAGGCGGTGCTCGAACCGTTCGGTCACGACAACGCGGCGCTGCTGATCGGCATGCTGAAAGACCTGATCGCGCTGCACCCGCCCGCAGCGCCGGCCGACGACGGCGTGTAGCACGGGCGGCAGGTAACGGCGGCGGGTTGAGCCCGCCGCCTTTTGTCATAGGCTTGACCACCAAATACCGTTCGGGCTGAGCCTGTCGAAGCCCTGCCAGCGCCCTTCGACAGGCCTGTCCTGAGCGAAGCCGAAGGGCTCAGGGCGAACGGCTGTATCAGCTCGCCGATTCATTAGTGCACGTTGCCGAACAGTTCGCGCAGCTTCGCGACGTTCTGCGGGCTCGCCTGCTCGATGCCCTTCCAGCCCGCGTCGTAGGCGCGAGCGCGGAACTGCCGGACCTCGGCCTCGGGGATCGCGATGGTCTCGATCTTCGCGCCGGCCTGGCGTGCCTTCTCGGCCTCGGCCGCCTGCAGGTCCTTGACGTTCTCGGTCTCGACCCACGCGATCTGCTTCTCGAGGAAGGCGCGCTGCGCCTCGTCGAGCTTCTTCCACGTGTTCTGGTTCATGTAGAGGCCCACCTCGACGTTGTAGAAGCCGGGCTCGACGCGGTACTTCGTCTTCTCCTGCCAGCCGAGGTCGAAAATGCCGACCGACGGCCAGCCGTAGCCCTCGACGACGCCGCGCTCGAGTGCGGTGAACACCTCGCCCGGCGGCACCTGCAAGGGGGTCGCGCCGAGCGCCTGAAAGAACGCGCGATAGACCGGCACGCTCCTGAGTTTCATGCCGGAGAAATTGCCGGCATCCACCTTCTTCGTCGTGTAGATGTGGTACTGCAGTCCGTCGGAGACGCGCGCGAGCCACACCATGTTGGCCTTGTCGCGGTGGATGCGGTCAAGCAGGGCGTAGCCGCCGTTCGCGCGCAGTTCCGCCATCGACTTCTCGGCGAGCGAGCCGGCGAGCGCCTCGGGAACGAGGTTGGCATGGAAGACGCCGGTGGTGTTCGCCAGATCGACGACACCGGTGCGTACCGCGTTGCCGACTTCGAGCGGCGGGATCGCCTCGGGTCCGCCTACGACCTGGATCTTCATGATCCCCTTGCCTTCGGCATTGACCTTGTCGACGAAAGCCCGGAAGCGCTGGTTGAAGAAGGTGTCGTGGCCGAACGCGCTGACGGCCTTGAGCGTGATTTCGGCAGCGCTCGCGCCGCTGGAGAGACACGCGATCAATGCGGCAAAGGCGAGCTTGCGGACAGGGGTCTTCATCTCCTCGTTCTCCTTGTGTGGGTAATGCGGGTAGTGCATGAGGGAAGGCGGACTACTGCATCAGCCGTGGCAGCCCGACGGCCAGCCAGGGCAGCGCGACGATGAGGGCGAGCACACCGATCTCGATCAGCACGAAAGGCGCCGCGGCGGCGTAGATCTGGCGCAACTGGATCGGCGGCGGCGCGACCGACTGCATCACCATCAGCAGCAGGCCGAAGGGGGGCGTCAGCAGGCCGAGCTCCATCGCGACCAGCATCAGCACGCCCAGCCATACCGGGTCGATGCCGGCGGCGTTGGCGAGCGGCATGAAGAACGGCAGCGTGATCATCATCATGCTGATCTGGTCGATGACGCAGCCGAGCACCAGCAGGATCGCCAGCATGCCGAGGACGAGCATCAAGGGCGAGAGTTCGAGAGAGCGGATGAGGCCCAGCGCGCCGCTCGTCGCACCCGAGAAGCTCAGGATCTGCGCGAAGGTCGTCGAGGCGACGAGCACGAACAGGATCACGACCGACACACGCGCGGTCTCGATGAGCGACTTCCTGAGGGCGGCGAAGGTGAGTGCGCGGTAGCAGACGGTCGCGAGTACCGAGGCGACGGCGCCGATCGCGGCCGACTCGGTCGGTGACGCCCAGCCGGCAAGCATGCTGCCGACCACCGCGGCGAAGATTGAGAACAGCGGCACGACGTCGCGTACGAACGGCTTCCAGCGCGTCCAGGCGTCGGGCGCGCGTGGCGCCTCGTCGAGCGGCGCGAGGCCCGGGTCGATGCGGCAGCGGATCATCACGTAGGCGAGGAAGCAGCATGCCATCACGAGGCCGGGCAGGATGCCGCCGACCAGCAACTGCGCAATCGAGATGCCCGCGAGACTGCCGAGCATGACCGCGAGCGCCGACGGCGGGATCAGCATCGCAATGCCGCCGACCGCCATGATCGGCCCCATCGCGAGCGTCGGGTGGTAGCCGCGCTTCAACATCTCGGGCAGCATCACGCCGCCCATCATCGCGGTGTTCGCGATCGTCGAGCCCGACAGCGCGGCAAAGGTTGTGCCGCCGAGCACCGACACCACCGACAGCCTCCCCGGCAGCCGCGCGATCAGCCGCTCGATCGCCTCGATCGCGCGGAATGCGAGCCCGGTGTGGAACAGCACCTCGCCCATCAGCACGAACAGCGGGATCGGCGTGAGCGAAAAGCTCGTCACCGCGCCGACCGAATTCCTCACGAGTTGCGCGAGTCCGGCTTCGCCGCCGAGGAACACCCAGGCCCCGACGAGGTTCACGCCAAGGAAGGTGAACGCGACCGGCAATCCGACCCCCATCAGCCCGAACATCAGGCCGAGCATCAGTGCAAGCGCCCAGTACCATTCCATCTCAGTGCGCCTCCCGCGCCAGCAGATTGACGAAGCGTCGCGCGAACTCGACTGCGAGCAGCGCGCACGAGAACACCATCGGCAGGTTCAGCCACCATTCCGGGAACACCAGCACCTTGAACACGAGACTGCCCTGGGCGGCCGTGTCATGTGCCACCGCAATGGTCTGCCACGCGAGGACCGCGCAGATCACGCAGCAGGCGAGGTCGGTCGCGAGCTCGAGACGGCGTCGCATCGGTGCCGACAGCGCGCGCAGCACGACGTCGACGCGGATGTGGTCGTTCAGGTACAGCAGCCATGGCGCCGCGACAAAGGTCGCGACCATCAGGATGTATTCGGTCGCCTCGACGGCCCATGCGATCGACCCGAGGCCGACGTTGCGCATCACGACGTCGGCGCACACGAGCAGCGCCATGCCGCCGAAGAGCAGCGCCGCGAGCGCGCCGCAGGCGTTCATCAACTGGTGGTAGAACCGTCCGGGACGGGATCGGATCGTGACCCCGGTTCCGATTGCCGCTTGCTGTATGGCCATGCCGAACTCCCGCGAGTAGAGTGGAGCGAAGATATATCAGGCTTAAAATATTCAGTCACGAAGTTTTATTTCTGCGGTGCAGCAGCCGTCACCGCAGGGCGTCGGGGAATAGTGCGTGTTCGCGACGCACCGCACCTCCCCCACATGGGGGGGTCAAAGCGTCGGCAGATGTGGGGTAATACACCCAACGCGGAGCAGTTCGCAGCCCCGACGATCCGAAGCCTTCGGGTGCGCACTGCGCCGGCGTTTGACTAAGTACTTTAAGTATGAAATGTTCGCGACTAAAATAGAGCGACACGACGCCCGGGGGTGAAGCCGGGCGTCCAGATGGAGGAGACCTGAGATGCGTATCGTCTGTATCGGTGGCGGGCCCGCGGGGCTGTATTTCGCGATCCTGATGAAGAAGCTGAACCCGGCGCACGAGATCCGCGTGATCGAGAGGAACCGCCCCTACGACACCTTCGGCTGGGGCGTGGTGTTCTCGGACGCGACGATGGACAACATGCGCGAGTGGGACTCCGAGACGGCCGATGCGATCCAGGTGGCGTTCAACCACTGGGACGACATCGAGCTCCATTTCAAGGGGCGCACGATCCGCAGCGGCGGCCACGGCTTCGTCGGCATTGGCCGCAAGATGATGCTCAACATCCTGCAGGCGCGCTGCGAGGAACTGGGCGTCGAGCTGGTGTTCGATCGTGAGGTCGAGTCGGACGCGGAGTTTCCTGACGCCGATCTGGTCATCGCCTCCGACGGCATCAACTCGCGCATCCGCAACAAGTACGCGGAGGTGTTCAAGCCCGACATCGTCACGCGGCCCAACCGCTACATCTGGCTCGGCACGACCAAACTCTTCGACGCCTTCACGTTCTTCTTCGAGAAGACCGAGCATGGCTGGTTCCAGGCCCACATCTACAAGTTCGACGACAAGACGACGACCTTCATCGTCGAATGCCCCGAGCACGTGTGGAAGGCGCACGGCCTCGACACCGCCGACCAGGAGCAGTCGATCGCGTTCTGCGAACAGCTCTTCGGCAAGCACCTCGACGGCCACCGCCTGATGACCAACTCGCGCCATCTGCGCGGCTCGGCATGGCTCAACTTCCAGCGCGTGAAGTGCGAGCAGTGGCACCACTACAACGGCAAGAGCCACGTCGTGCTGATGGGCGACGCCGTGCATACCGCGCATTTCGCGATCGGCTCGGGCACCAAGCTCGCGCTCGAGGACGCGATCGAGCTGACGCGGCTTTTCCGCGACGAGGGCGACACGCGCGAGCACATCCCCGCGGTGCTGGAGCGCTATCAGGCGGCCCGCAACATAGACGTGCTGCGGCTGCAGAACGCCGCGTGGAACGCGATGGAATGGTTCGAGGTGTGCGGCGCGCGCTACTGCGACACGCTCGAACCGGAGCAGTTCATGTACTCGATGCTGACGCGCTCGCAGCGCATCTCGCACGAGAACCTGCGGCTGCGCGACGCGGGTTGGCTCGAAGGCTACGAGCGCTGGCTCGCGCGCAAGGCCGGCATGACGGTGCGCGACGACGAAACGCCCCCTCCGCCGATGTTCACGCCGTTCAAGTTGCGGGGCCTGACGCTCGCGAACCGCATCGTGATGTCGCCGATGGCGATGTACTCGGCCGAGGACGGCGCGCCGACCGACTTCCACCTCGTGCATTTCGGCTCGCGCGCGTTGGGCGGCGCGGGGCTCCTGTATACCGAGATGACCTGCGTGTCGCCCGATGCGCGCATCACGCCGGGATGTGCCGGCATGTACAAGCCTGAGCACGTGAATGCGTGGAAGCGCATCGTCGATTTCGTGCATGGCAATTCGGATGCGAAGATCGGCATGCAGCTCGGCCATGCGGGCCGCAAGGGCGCGACGAAGCTCGCGTGGGAAGGCATCGACGAGCCGCTCGAAGCGGGCGCGTGGGAGCTGATCTCTGCCTCGCCGCTGCCCTACCTGCCACACTCGCAGGTGCCGCGTGCGATGACGCGCGACGACATGGAGCGCGTGCGCAACGACTTCGTGCGCGCCACGCGGATGGCGGCCGAGGCCGGCTTCGACATCCTGGAGCTGCACTGCGCGCACGGCTACCTGCTGTCGAGCTTCCTGTCGCCGCTGACCAACCGCCGCACCGACGAGTTCGGCGGCGATCTGGAGAACCGCGCGCGCTTCCCGCTTGAAGTGTTCAAGGCGATGCGTGCGATGTGGCCGACGAACCGCCCGATGTCGGTGCGCCTGTCGTGCCACGACTGGTTCCCGGGGGGTAATACTGCCGACGACGCCGTCGCGATCGCGCGCCTCTTCAAGGAGGCCGGCGCCGACATCATCGACTGCTCGTCGGGCCAGGTGTGGAAGGGCGACCAGCCGGTGTACGGCCGCATGTACCAGACGCCGTTCGCCGACCGCATCCGCAACGAGGTCGGCATCCCGACGCTCGCGGTGGGTGCGATCTCCGAGGCCGACCACGCCAACAGCATCATCGCCGCGGGCCGCGCGGACCTGTGCGCCATCGCGCGGCCGCACTTGGCGGACCCGGCGTGGACGCTGCACGAAGCGGCGAAGATCGGGTTCGGCGAGGTTGCGTGGCCGAAGCAGTACCGCTCCGCCCGCGGCCAGTACGAGACCAACCTGCAGCGCGCCGCCGCGGCGGTAGCGGGCAAGTGATCCGGGAACTACCACGATGACAACCACCCTCGATCCGAAGAGAGAAAGGACCGCCGCGCCGCTCGCGGGCCGGCATGCGCTCGTCACCGGTGCCGGCAGTGGCATCGGCCGCGCCTGCGCGCTCGAGCTCGCGCGGCTCGGTGCGACGCTGACGCTCGTCGGCCGGCGCGGTGCAGCGCTCGAGGCGACCTGCGCGGAACTCGAAGGCGACGGCCATGGCCTTGCGGTCGCCGACATCACCGACTTCGCCGCCGTGCGTGCCGCCTTCGACGCCGCCGTGGCCGCGCGCGGGCCGATCGCGATCCTCGTGAATAATGCCGGCGCGGCGAAAAGCGCGCCGTTCGGCCGCACCGATCCCGAGCTGTGGAGCGAGATGCTCGCCGTGAATCTCACCGGCACCTACCACTGCACGCACGCGGTGCTGGCCGGCATGCAGGCCGCGGGTTGGGGGCGCATCGTGAATGTCGCGAGCACCGCCGGCCTCGTCGGCTACGCCTACGTCGCGGCGTATTGCGCCGCCAAGCACGGCGTCGTCGGCCTCACGCGCGCGCTCGCGCTGGAAGTCGCGAAGCAGGGGATCACCGTCAACGCGGTATGCCCCGGCTATACCGACACCCCGCTGATCGAAGGCGCCGTCGACAACATCGTCGCGAAGACCGGCCGCAGCACCGACGACGCGAAGGCAGCGCTCGCGGCACGCAACCCGCAGGGCCGGCTGGTGCAGCCCGAGGACGTCGCGGCGACCGTCGGCTGGCTGTGCTTGCCGTCGAGCGACGCGATCCACGGGCAATCGATCGCGGTCGCCGGCGGCGAAGTGATGTGCGGCTGACAAGCCGCCCACCCGTACACGAATTTTCCGCGCGCCCAGACCCCGCGCGGGTTCACCAAAGGAGAGTGAGATGGCCGAATTGTCGATGCAGGACCACAAGCACCCCTTCAAGGACTATGTGGCGCGTCATTTCCGCTGGGAATGTTCCGACGACGGGCGCGTCGCGACGATCACGCTGAACCGCCCCGAAAAGAAGAATCCCCTCACCTTCGACTCGTATGCCGAACTGCGCGACCTGTTCCGCGGCCTCGCGTATGCGAGCGACGTGCGCACGGTCGTGATCCAGGGCGCCGGCGGCAACTTCTGCTCCGGCGGCGACGTGTTCGAGATCATCGAGCCGCTGACCAAGATGTCGATGCCCGAACTGCTCGCCTTCACGCGCATGACCGGTGATCTCGTCAAGGCGATGCGTCGCGCGCCGCAGCCGATCATCGCGGCGATCGACGGCATCTGCGCCGGTGCCGGGGCAATGGTCGCCCTCGCGGCCGATTTCCGCCTCGGCACGGCGGAAGCGAAGACCGCGTATCTCTTCACGCGCGTCGGGCTCGCCGGCGCCGACATGGGCGCCTGCGGGCTGCTTCCGCGCGTCGTGGGGCAAGGCAAGGCGACCGATCTGCTGATGACCGGGCGCGCGATGGGCGCCGACGAGGCGCTTGCCTGCGGCTTCTTCAGCGCCGTGCATGCGCCCGCCGAATTGCTCGGCAAGGCCCAGACCCTCGCGAAAACCCTCGCCGACGGCCCGTGGTTCGCGCACACGATGACCAAGACCATGCTGAACCAGGAATGGGCGATGGGCATCGAGGAGATGATCGAGTCCGAGGCCCAGGCCCAGGCGATCTGCATGGTGACCGGCGACTTCGGGCGCGCGTTCCAGGCGTTCGCGGCAAAGGAAAAGCCGAAGTTCCAAGGCTGCTGAAACCATGGACCGCAGCTTCCTCGACCTGCCGTTCTTCGGCCCCGAGCACCGCGCGCTGTCGGACGCGATGTTCGATTGGGCGGCCGCGATGCCCCCCATCGACCATCACGACACTGACGCCGCGTGCCGACGCCTCGTGGCTGCGCTCGGCCGCGCTGGTTTCCTGCGCTACTGCGTGCCGGCGGCGTTCGGCGGTGCGCTGCCGGAACTCGATTCGCGGGCGTTGTGCGTCGCGCGGGAGACGCTCGCGTACCACGACGGGCTCGCCGACTTCGCGTTCGCGATGCAGGGGCTGGGCTCCGGCGCGATCACGCTCGCGGGCTCGCCCGAACTCCAGCGTCGCGTCCTGCCCAAGGTCGCATCCGGCGAGTGGATCGCAGCCTTCGCGCTGACCGAGCCGGAGGCCGGCTCCGACGTCGCCGCGATCGCGACGACCGCGCGGGCCGACGGCGACCACTACGTGCTCGACGGCGAGAAGACGTGGATCTCGAACGGCGGCATCGCCGACGTCTATTGCGTGTTCGCGCGCACCGGCGATGCCCCGGGCACGCGCGGGCTGTCGGCCTTCGTCGTGACGTCGGACATGCCGGGCTTCGAGGTGGCCGAGCGGCTCGACGTCATCGCGCCGCACCCGCTCGCGAGGCTGCGCTTCAACGGCCTGCGCGTGCCGGCCGAAAACCGCCTCGGCGCCTCGGGCGAAGGCTTCAAGATCGCGATGCGCACGCTCGACATCTTTCGCGCGTCGGTCGCCGCGGCCGCCCTCGGCTTCGCGCGCCGGGCGCTCGACGAGGCGCTGACGCACGCGCAGGGCCGCGCGATGTTCGGCCACACGCTCGCGGATTTCCAGCTCACGCAGGCGAAGCTCGGCGAGATGGCGACCGACATCGATGCCGCCGCCTTGCTGACGGCGCGCGCGGCGTGGCAGCGCGACGTCGCCAAGCGCCCGACGACGCGCGAGGCGGCGATGGCGAAGATGACCGCGACCGAGAACGCCCAGCGTGTCATCGACGCCGCGGTGCAGATGCACGGCGGGCAGGGCGTGAGGGTCGGCGTCAAGGTCGAGTCGCTGTACCGCGAGATCCGCGCGCTGCGCATCTACGAGGGCGCGACCGAGGTGCAGAAGCTCATCGTCGCGCGCGAACTCATGAAACAGCCGGCGCCGTCCGCGGCAAGAAAGGCATCCCCCGAAGGAGACAAGCATGGTTCATAAGGTGATTCAGCCCGAGGGCTGGGCCGCGCCCAAGGGCTATTCGAACGGCATCGAGGCGCGCGGACGCCAGATCTTCGTCGGCGGCCAGATCGGCTGGGACGCGCAATGCCGCTTCCCGAGCGACGACCTCGTGCAGCAGGTCTTCCTCGCGCTGAAGAATGCCATCGACGTCGTGCGCAGCGCAGGCGGTGGACCCGAGCACGTCACGCGCATGACGTGGTACCTCGTCGACAAGAAGGAATATGTCGCCCGGCTGAAGGAGATCGGCCAGGTTTACCGCGAGGTGATGGGGCGCAACTTCCCGGCGATGACCGCGGTGCAGGTCGCCGACCTCGTCGAGGATGCCGCGAAGGTCGAGATCGAGGTCACTGCGGTGATCCCGGACTGACCCCTGCACGGGGCGATTTTGCTTGAGTCCGAATTAATTCATGAGTAAAGTATTTTTGCCGATCTGGCCCCTTCCCGTTGTTTCCCCGACTCCGAGCCCGCATGTCCACGTCCGCCACCGCCCGCCCCTCGACCGATGCACGCGACGCCGAGCACGAGGCGCTGCGCGTCTGGCTGCGGCTGCTGACCTGCACGAACCTCGTCGAGGCGCAGCTGCGCACGCGGCTGCGGACGAACTTCGACTCGACGCTGCCGCGCTTCGACCTGATGGCGCAGCTCGACCGTCATCCGGAAGGGCTGAAGATGAGCGAGCTGTCGCGCCTGCTGATGGTGACCGGCGGCAACGTGACCGGGCTGACCGACAAGCTGGCCGAGGAAGGCCTCGTGGAGCGGCACGACGATCCGCGCGATCGGCGCTCCTTCACGGTGATGCTGACAGCCGAGGGCCAGCGCCAGTTCGACCGGATGGCGCGCGAGCACGAGCAATGGGTCGTCGGCCTGCTGGCGGGGCTCGACCATGCCGAGAAGCGGCAGATGCTGAAGCTGCTCGATCGGCTGAAGGCGCATCTCTCGACGATCTCCGACTGAGGCCTCGCGCGGCCGCGACTGCCCTGCCGCGACAGCGCAAGCGAAGCGGCGCAGCGCACCGCTTGCGACGGCCCGGCTGCGCCGACACCGATCCGGCGCCCGCGTTTCTCCCCCTCATGGGGGGGCGCAGCGTGGCCGGAATCCGCCACCATCCTGAATTCACCTCATCAGGGGAGATGCCATCGTGACGAGTCACGTCGATACCTTCGCCCGCGACCGCCTGCCGCCGCCCGAGCAGCAGCCGGAATTCCTCTTCGAGCTGCCGTCGCTGCAGTTTCCCCCCCTGATGAACTGTGCCGTCGAGCTGCTCGACCGCCGCGTGCTCGGCGGCGAGGGCGAGCGCGTCTGCCTGCGTGCCCCCGGCGGCCTGCGCTGGACTTACCGCGACCTGCTCGGGCACGCGAACCGCATCGCCAACGTGCTCGTGCATGAGCTCGGCGTCGTACCGGGCAATCGCGTCCTGTTGCGCGGGCCGAACAGCCCCATGTTGGCCGCCTGCTGGTTCGCGATCATGAAGGCCGGCGCGATCGCGGTCGCTACGATGCCGCTGCTGCGCGCGAAGGAGCTCGGCCAGATCCTCGACAAGGGCCGCATCACGCATGCGCTGTGCGCGCACGCCCTGCGCGGCGAGCTCGACGAGGCGGTGGCGACGCGTCCGTCCGTCGCGCACGTGGTCTCCTTCGGCGACCCGGCCGGCGCGGGCCTCGAAGCGGCGATGGCGCGCCAGTCCGGCGAGTTCGACAACGTCGCGACCGCCTCCGACGACACCTGCATCCTCGCGTTCACGTCGGGCACCACGGGACAGCCGAAGGCGACGATGCATTTCCACCGCGACGTCATCGCGGCTTGCCGCTGCTGGCCGCCGCACGTTTTGCGGCCGCAGCCGGACGACGTCTTCATCGGCAGCCCGCCGCTCGCGTTCACGTTCGGACTGGGCGGCATGCTGCTGTTCCCGATGAGCGTGGGCGCATCGACGGTGCTGCTCGAACAGGCTTCCCCCCCGAAACTCCTCGACGCGATCGGCGAGTTCGGCGCGACGATCCTCTTCACCGCGCCGACCTCGTATCGCGCGATGGCCGAGGGCGCCCGCGAACGCCGGCTCGGTGCACCCCTGGGCGGACCGCTGGTGAAGTGCGTGTCGGCGGGCGAAGTGCTGCCGGCGGCGACACGGGCGCTGTGGAAGGATGCGACGGGCATCGAGATCATCGACGGCATCGGCGCGACCGAGATGTTCCACATCTTCATCTCCGCCGACGAGGAGCACGCCCGCCCCGGCGCGACCGGCACCGTCGTGCCGGGTTACCGCGCCCGCATCGTCGACGACGAAGGGCGTGAAGTGCCCGCCGGCACTGTCGGCCGGCTCGCCGTGAAAGGGCCGACCGGCTGCCGCTACCTCGACGACTCGCGCCAGCGCAACTACGTCGGCGACGGCTGGAACTACACCGGCGACGCGTACTACATGGATGCCGACGGCTATTTCCACTACCAGTCGCGGCTCGACGACATGATCGTGTCGGCCGGCTACAACATCGGCGCGCCGGAAGTGGAGGATGCGTTGATGCAGCATCCGGCGGTCGCGGAGTGCGCGGTCATCGGCGTGCCGGACGAGGAGCGCGGGCAGATCGTCAAGGCCTTCGTCGTGCCGCGTCCCGGCCACGGGGCGGGGGAGTTGCTCGTGCGCGAGTTGCAGGACTTCGTCAAGCGCACGATCGCGCCGTACAAATATCCGCGTGCGATCGAATTCCGCGATTCGCTGCCGCGCACCGAGACCGGAAAACTGCAGCGTTTCCGGCTGCGCGAGGGGAAACCCTGATACCGGCAATCGCCGGATGAGAAAATCATAGCTGTCCGCAATAGCAGTTTGACGCGAACACATTAAAAGACTGGAGGAGACGAGAATGACCAGGAAGAAGGGAGCCAAAGTGGTCCGCAGCATTGCCGCCGTAGCGCTCGGCACGCTGACGCTCGGTGCGGCGCAGGCGGCCGAGAAGGTCAAGGTCGGGCTGATGCTGCCCTACACGGGAACCTATGCCGCGCTCGGCACCGCGATCACCAACGGCTTCAAGCAGTACGTCGCGGAGCAGGGCGGAACGCTCGGGGGGCGCGAGGTCGAGTATTTCGTCGTCGATGACGAATCCGATCCGGCCAAGGCGACCGAGAACGCCTCCAAGCTCGTCAAGCGCGACAACGTCGACGTGCTGGTCGGCACCGTGCACTCGGGCGTGGCGCTGGCGATGGCCAAGGTCGCGCGCGACACCAAGACGCTCCTGATCGTCCCCAACGCCGGTGCCGACGAGCTCACCGGGCCGCTGTGTGCGCCGAACGTGTTCCGCACCTCGTTCACGAATTGGCAGCCCGCGTACGGCATGGGCAAGGTCGCGGCCGAGCGCGGACACAAGAACGTCGTCACGCTGACGTGGAAGTACGCGGCCGGCGAACAGGCCGTCGGCGGCTTCAAGGAGGCCTTCGAGAAGGCGGGCGGCAAGATCGCAAAGGAACTCTACCTGCCTTTCCCGAACGTCGAATTCCAGGCCTACCTCACCGAGATCGCCAACCTCAAGCCCGACGCCGTGTTCGTGTTCTTCGCCGGCGGCGGAGCCGCCAAGTTCGTGAGGGACTACGATGCGGCGGGCCTGAAGAAAACGATCCCCTTGTACGCATCGGGCTTCCTCACCGACGGCACGCTCGATGCGATGGGCGGCGCGGGCGAAGGACTGCTGACGACGCTGCATTACGCCGACGGCCTGACCAACGCGAAGGACACGGCCTTCCGCACCAAGTACGCGACGAGCTACAAGATGCAGCCCGACGTGTATGCGGTGCAGGGCTACGACGCCGCCCAGCTGCTGCGCGTGGGCCTGGATGCGGTGAAGGGCGGCAAGCTAGAGCAGCCGGCGATGATCAAGGCGATGGAAGCGGCGAAGATCGACAGCCCGCGCGGCGCGTTCACGCTGTCGAAGGCGCACAACCCGGTGCAGGACATCTACCTGCGCAAGGCCGAAGGCCGTGACAACAAGCTCGTCGGCGTCGCAGAGAAAGCCCTCGCCGATCCGGCGCGCGGCTGCCGCATGTAAGGCACCCGACCTTTCGGGACGAGCAAGGGGGGCGCGAGCCCCCTTCTTGTTTTCCAAGCGTGCAAACGACCCGTAGGGCGGATGAGCCGAAGGCGTTATCCGCCGCATGGCGGTGCACGACGGGCGGCATTCGGCGGAAGACGCTGCGCTTTTCCGCCCTACGGGTTATGCGACGACCGATTCGCGGCTTACTTCGCCAGCGTCCAGTTGCCGTCCCTGACGGCGATCAGCACGCGTCCGCGCTCGTCGAAGCCGCTGTGGTCGGTCGTGCTCATGTTGTAGACGCCCTGGGTGCCGACGAGCTCACGGGTCTGCTCGAGGCTGTCGCGCAGCGCCGCGCGGAACTCCCTGGTGCCGGGTTTGGCGACCTTCGCCGCAGCGGGGATCGCCTGCTGCAGCAGCAGGCCGGCGTCGAAGACGTTGGCGCCGAAGGTCGCGGGCTTGGTGCCATGGGCCTTCTCATACGCGGCGATGTAGTCGGCGGCGATCTTCTTCGACGGATGGCTGTCGGCGATCTCGGGCAGCACCAGCATCAGGCTCGCGGCGAGGATCGTGCCCTCGACCTTCTTGCCGCCGAGCTTGAGGAAGTCGGGCAGGGCGGCGCCGTGGGTCTGGTAGATCTGGCCCTTGTAGCCCTGCTCGACGAGCGTGGTCTGCGGCAGCACCGCCGGGCCGCCGGCGGCGGCGACGAGCACCGCGTCGGGCTTGGCGCCGATGATCTTCAGGCTCTGGCCGGTGACCGATGCGTCCTGGCGCTGGAAGCGCTCATTGGCGACGATCTTCATGCCATTCTTCTCGGCGAGCGCCGAGAACACCTTGTACCAGTTCTCGCCGTAGGGGTCGCCGACGCCGATGAAGCCGAGCGTCTTCACCCCGGACTTCACCATGTGCTCGACCAGCGCCGTCGCGATGATGTCGTCGTTCTGGGTGGTCTTGAAGACCCACTTCTTCTTGTCGTCCATGGGCGTCACGACGGCGGCGGTGCCCACCGGCGCGAGCAGCGGCACGCCCGCATCGGCGACGAACTGGATCACGCCCATCGCGTTGGGCGAGCCGGAGGGGCCGATGATCGCATCGACGTTCTGCTCAGAGATCAGCTTCTTCACGGCGGTGACGGAGGCGGTGGGATCGCTCGCGTCATCGAGCGGGATGTACTCGACGCTGAGATCGCCGATCTTCGCCGGCAGCAGCGCCACCGTGTTCTTCTGCGGAATGCCGACCAGCGCGGTCGGGCCGGTCGCCGACGACACCACGCCGATCTTCACCTGCGCGTTTGCGGACAGCGATGCCGCCAGGACGAGTCCGGACAGCGCCAATCGAATGCCAAGCATCTTCATGTTCTGATGTCTCCTACGGTGTGCACCACAAGGACCTCTGGTCGCGCGTGCGGATCGGGTCCGCGCGCTCCTCTCGCCGTCGATGGTTTCCGGGGTTCGTGAATCGAAAGCGGCGCCCCTCCCGGTGGGGCGCCGCGTGACGCTTGGGCGCCTCCTGTCAGCCCGCGACGATTCCGCGTGAGTGCAGCAGCGCGATCTCGTCCTCGCTGCAACCGGCCTCGCGCAGCACGGCATCCGTGTGCTGGCCGTAACGTGGTGCAAAGGGCAGCTCGCCGCCATCGGTAGCAAAGGGCAGCTCGCCGCCATCGGTACCGGCGACGTCGACCGCCATCGGCTGCATGTGCACGAGCTTGCCGCCGGGCATGCGCGTGGTCGTCAGCCGCCGCCGGAGCGCCTCCATGTCGCGTACGGCGGGGATGTCGTGGATCGGCGCGTGCGGGATCGTCGCGTCGCGGAAGTCCGCGACGATCTCGGCGGTCGGATAACGCTGCGTGACCCCTGCGACGTCGCGGTGGATCGCGTCGCGCTCGCGGTGGCGACCTTCGTTCGTCGTGCGCGTGGCGCTGCCGATCGACGCGAACTTCGGGATCTCGCACAGGCGCTTCCACTGCACGTCGCTGCCGATCGCCATGTAGATGAATCCGTCGGCGGTCGGATAGACGTTCGTCGGGATGAACTTGCGGTGCTCGTTGCCACAGCGCGTGATCTCGGACGGCTGGCAGTCGAAATCGAGCAGCGGCAGCGTCGTGATCAGCCACGAGGCGGCGGCCTGCAGCATCGACACGTCGATGCGCGTGCCCTTGCCGCTCTCGGCGCGTTCGAGCAGCGCCATCATCACATTCGCGTAGACCTCGTCACCCGCCTTGAGGTCGATGATCGGCACGCCTGCCAGCGTCGGCGGCCCGTCGGCGGCGCCGGTGAGCTCCATGTAGCCCGCCATCGCCTGGATCACCGGATCGTAGCCGGGCGCATCCGGGTAGTCCGGGCCCATCGCCGAGATGCCCGCCCAGATCAGGTCGGGCTTCGCCGCGGCGAGCGTTGCGTAGTCGATGCCGAGCTGCTTGTAGCGGCGCGGCACCGTGTTGCAGCAGAACACGTCGACGTCGAGCTCGACGAGGAGGCGCCTCAACAGCGCCTGGCCGTCGGGTTCCTTGAGGTTGAGCGCGATCGCTTCCTTGCCGACGTTGGGCGCGATGAAGTAGGTGCGTCGGTCGTCGTCCGCGACCTTGCCGCCGATGTAGCGGTTGGGATCGCCGGGCAGGCCGTCGCAGGCCGGCGTCGATTCGAGGCGGATCACGCGCCAGCCGAGCTGGGCGAAGCGCAGCGTCGCATAGGGCATCGACAACGCCTGCTCCATCGAGAGTACGGTGCGCCGCTTCATTCCGGTTTCCACGCTTGCCAATGGGGTTTCGGCGCCGCGCCGCGCAAGGCCCGGTACACCGCTTCCGGCGTGAAGGGCAGGGCGAAGATGCGCACCCCCGTCGCGTTGTAGATCGCGTTCGCGGCCGCCGCGGCGATGCAGATCGCCGGCGCCTCGCCGACGCCCTTGGCGCCCTGCGGACCTTCGCCGTCCATCGACTCGACGAAGGTGATGTCCATCTCGGGGATCTCGGGTGCGGTCACGAGCTTGTAGTCGCGAAAGTTCGGGTTGCGGGTGATGCCGTTCTCGACGATCAGGTTCTCGGTCAGCGCGTAGCCCTGGCCCATGACGACGCCGCCTTCGATCTGCCCTTCGAGGCCGAGGCGGTTGAGCACGCGGCCGACGTCGTGGGTGCCGGTGACCTTCGTCATCTTCACGATGCCGGTGTCGGTGTCGACCTCGACTTCGACGACCTGCGCCGCCCACGCGTAGGCGGCCGACACGTCGCCCTTGAAGGCCTTGTCCTGATGCACGCTCGGCGGCTCGTAGTAGAAGGTCGTCATGACGAGCTCGGCCTTGTCGGAGAAGTGCAGGTTGCGCATCAGGCGCGCGAGCTCGACGAGCGGCTCGCCCGAATCGGCCCGGATGACAAAGCCGCCGCGCAGATCCAGTTCCACCTCGTCGCAGCCGTGCTTCTTTGCTGCGGCTGCGAGGATCTTCGCCTTCGCCTTGCGCGCGGCACCGATCGCCGAATTGCCGGCGATGAAGGTGGTGCGGCTCGCATGCACGCCGACGTCCCACGGCGTGATCGCGGTGTCGTTATTGACGACGGTGACCGCGGAGATCGGCAGCCCCAGCTCCTCGCAGACGAGCTGCGACAGCACGGTCTCCGAGCCCTGGCCGATTTCGGAGGCGCCGGTGATCAGCGTGACGTTCGCGAAGTCGTCGAGCTTCAGGATGGTGCCGCAGCCGTCCGACGGATAGATCTTCGCGCCGCCGCCAACGTGCAGCATTGACGCGATGCCGATGCCGCGCTTCACCGGTCCGGGTGCGTCGCGGTTGGCGAGGTTGTCGGCGTGCTTCTTCCGGTATTCGCTGCGCTCGGCCGCGGTCGTCAGGCATTCCTTGAAGCCGCAGCTCTTGAACGTCATGCCCTGGCCGGTGACTTCGCCCGCGTCCTGCGCGTTCATCAGGCGGAAATCGAGCGGGTCCATGCCGATCTTCTCGGCCAGCATGTCCATGTGCTGCTCGATGGCGAAGGTCGCCTGCAGGTTGCCGTAGCCGCGGAAGGAGCCGGCGTAGGGGTTGTTCGTGTAGACCACCGTCGTGTGGTAGTCGCAGGCCGGCACGCGGTACAGCGACGAGAAGGTTTGCATCATCACGAAGGGCGTCGTCGCGCCCCACGACGTGTAGGCGCCGTTGTCGTGCAGCGTATGCACCTGGCGGAAGGTCAGCGTGCCGTCCTTCTTGCAGCCCGAACGCAGCGTCAGCAGCACCGGTTGGCGCGTGGGCGAGGCGAGGAACTCTTCCTCGCGTGTAAAGACCATCTTCACCGGGCGCTTCGCAGCGCGCGCGAGGAAGATGCAGATGACCTCGAAGGGGTAGATGTCGAGCTTGGAGCCGAAGCCGCCGCCGATCGGCGGCTGAATGATGCGCACGCGGCTCGGGTCGATGTTCAGGTACTCGGCGAATTCACGCTTGTGCAGGAAGGGCACCTGCGTGTTCGAGTACATCAGCAGGTTGCCGGAGGCATCGAACTCGGCGATGACACCCGACACGCCCATGCAGCAGTGCGTTACGTAATGCAGCTGGAAGGTGTCCTCGACGACCACGTCGGACTCGGCTTCGGCCTGCGCGATGTCGCCGTGCGTGTAGTCGAAGCGCATCGCGATGTTGTCCGCCTTGCCGGCGAACGCGATCGGCGTCTTGGGCGGCAGCGCCTGCGGGCGGCCGTCGGCGTCGAGCGGGGCAGGGTGGATCAGCGGCGCGCCGGGCTTGATCGCGTCCTCGGGCGTGGCGATGACGGGGAGGTCCTCGTATTCGACGCGGATCAATTTCAGCGCCGCCTCGGCGATCTCCTCGCTGTCGGCGGCGACCGCGGCGATCTCGTCGCGCTGGCTGCGCACGCGTTCGCCCTTCAGTGGCAGGTGGTCGCGCGCGACGCCGATCGGCTGCTGGTCCGGCACGTCGGCCGCGGTGAGGACGACATGCACGCCCGGCAGCGCCTTTGCGGCCGAGGTGTCGATGCTCTTGATCCTGGCATGCACGCGCGACGAGCGCAGGATCTTCGCGTGCAGCATGCCCGGCACGACCATGTCCTGGATGTAGCGCGTCTTGCCGGCGGCTTTCTCGGGCGCGTCCTTCTTCTGGATGCGCTGGCCGATCAGGGAGTCGGGGGCGATCACGGGTTTTTCAGCGACGTTCATACCATCGTTCTCCTCATCGCCCGCCGCAGCACGCGGACTCGACCGCGTCGACGATCTTCTTGTAGCCGGTGCAGCGGCACAGGTTGCCTTCGAGGCCGCGCTTGATGGTCTCGGCATCGGCATCCGGGTGCGTGTCGAGGATGTGGGACGCCTGCATCACCATGCCCGGCGTGCAGAAGCCGCACTGCACCGCGCCGTGCTCGACGAAGGACTCCCGCAGGGCATCAGCCTTCGGGTCGGCGGCGAGGCCCTCGATCGTGACGATGTCGCGGCCGTCGAAATCGACGGCGAACATCAGGCAGGAATTGCGCGTCTCGCCATCGACGCGGATCGTGCATGCGCCGCACTCACCCTCGCCGCAGCCGTACTTCGTGCCGGTCAGGCCGACGACGTCGCGCAGCATGTCGAGTGCGTTCATCGTGACGTCGATGGTGAGCTTTTTCGTGACGCCGTTCAGCGTGAATTCGATGTCATGCGTGAGCAACATGGTCGAGCATCCTTCTGGTCATGTTGTGGATCAGTTCCTTGCGGTACCACGCGCTGGCGCGCACGTCGTCGATCGGGTTCACCTCGTCGCGGGCGGCGTCGGCGGCGGCCTCGATGGCTGCGGCGTCGAGGCGGCGGCCTTCGAGCGCGGCCTCGGTGCGCGGGGCGCGGACCGGCGTCGGGGCGACTGCGCCGAAGGCGACGCGGGTGTCGGTGAGCGCGCCGTCGCGCTTGATGCCGGCAATGCCGATCGAGATCGTCGAAATGTCCAGCGCGGGGCGCGTGCCGAATTTGTAGAAGCGCGCGACGTGACCCGGTTTCGGCAGCGGGATGCGCACGGCGGTCAGCAACTCGTTCGCCGCGCGCTTCGTCCTGCCCGGGCCGGTGAAGAACTCGGCGAGCGGCATGCGGCGCGTCGCGACCGAGCCGTTCGGCTTCGATGCGAGCTCGACTTCCGCGTCGAGCACGATCAGTGGCACCAGCGTGTCGCCCGCGGGCGAGGCGTTGTTGATGTTGCCGCCGAGCGTGCCGGCGTTGCGGATCTGGTCGCTCGCGAAGTGATCGCAGGCCTCGGCGAGCACCGCCGCGTGCTGCGCGACGAGCGGATCGCGGAGGAGTTCGCTGATCGTGGTGAGCGCGCCGATGCGCAGGTGCTCGCCGTCGAGCGTGACGCCCTTCAGCCCCGCGATGCGGCCGATGTTCATCAGCGTCGGCTTGAACGCGATGCGCCCGGCTTTCGTCTGCGGCATCAGGTCGGTGCCGCCCGCCAGTATCGTCACCTCGCCCTGCTGCAGGATGCCGAGCGCCTCGTCGAGGTTCTGCGGCGCGGCATATCTTTCGATTGCTGTCATTGATCGTTCCTCAGAAGCGGATCGGTTCCTGGTACCGTCCGAACACTTTCACCAGTTCCTGCGTGATCTCCCCGACGCTCGCGTAGGCCTTCACCGCCTCGACGATCGCCGGCATGACGTTGGCGCCCGCCCGCGCCGCATCGCACACCGCGGCGAGCGCACGAGTCACCCGCTCCGCATCGCGCTCGGCGCGCACGCGGTTCAGCGACTCGATCTGCACGCGCGCGTCGTCCTCGTTGTAGGGGTGGAATTCGACCGGATGCTCGTCTTCCTGGTCGTTGCGGTAGCAGTTGACGCCGACCTTCGGGAACTCGCCGCTCTCGATGTCGCGCTGCATCTTGTAAGCCTGCGCGGACACCTTCGCCTGGATCGCGCCTTCGGACACGAGCTTGACGATGCCGCCCTGCGCGTCGGTCTCGGCGATGATCTGCTCCATCTTCTCGCGCATCTGGTTCGTCATCGTCTCGACGTAGTACGAGCCGCCGAGCGGGTCGACCGTCTCGGTGAGACCCATCTCGGCGATGAGGATCTGCATCGTGCGCAGCGAGATGCGAGCCGAATACTCGGTCGGGATCGTGTAGGCCTCGTCGTACGAGCACAGCGCCATCGTCTGCGTGCCCGACAGCGCGCTGATCAGCGCGTAGTAGGCGCCGCGCACGATGTTGAGCTCGGGCTGCTCGAAGGTGAGCCCGCCGCCGCCGCCCGCCGCGATCATGCGCAGCCACATCGAGCCCGGTTTTTCGGCCTTGTACTCCTCCTTCATGATCTTGGCCCACAGGCTGCGCCCCGCGCGGAACTTGCAGACCTGCTCGAAGAGGTTGCCGAAGATGTTGAAGTTGTACGACAGCCGCCCGGCGAACTCGTCGACGTGAAGTCCCCGCGCGATCACCTCGTCGGCATAGGCGCGGGCGATGCAGAAGGCGTAGGCCATCTCCTCCGCCGGCGTCGCGCCCGATTCGCGGATGTGGTAGCCGCACACCGACACCGGGCTGTACTTGGGCGCGTGCTCCGCGCAGTACTCGATGGTGTCGCCGACGAGCTTGATCGACGGTTCGACCGGGAAGATCCACGTGCCGCGACCGATGAACTCCTTCAGGATGTCGTTCTGCGCGGTGCCGCGCAGCTGCTTCACGTCGTAGCCGCGCTTCTCGGCCATCGCGAGATACATCGCGATCGCGATTGCCGCGGCACCGTTGATCGTCATCGACACGGTGATCTTGTCGAGGTCGATGCCGTCGAACGCGATCTCGAAATCGCGCAGGGTGTCGACCGACATGCCCACGCGGCCGATCTCGCCCTGGGCGAGCGGGTCGTCCGAGTCGAGGCCGATCTGCGTCGGCAGATCGAAGGCGACGTTGAGGCCCGTCTGGCCGTTCGCGATCAGGTACTTGAAGCGCTGGTTGGTGTCGGACGGATTGCCGAAGCCTGCGTACTGCCGCATCGTCCACGGCTGTTTGCGGTACATCTCGCGATGGATGCCGCGGGTGAAGGGATATTCGCCGGGCTGGCCGATCATCGCGTCGCCGCCGCTCGCCGCGACGTCCTCGGCGGTGTAGAGCGGCTGGACCTCGAGCCCGGATTCGTTGATGACGCGCTTGAGCGTCGGCTGGGCGCGGTCGTTCATGCGGCGTTCTCCCGGATGTAGTGAACGATCGCGTCGAGCTTCGAGCCGGTCGGGAAGATGCCCTTGAAGCCCAGCTCGCGCAGCGCGTCGTGGTCCTGGGCCGGCAGGTTGCCTCCGATCATCCACAGCTTGTCGTCGAGGCCGTTCGCTTCGAGCAGCGGCTTGAGCTTGCGGCAGAAGGGCAGGTGCGAGCCCGCCATGCTGGAGAGCGCGATGACGTCGACGTCCTCGTCGAGCGCGATGCGGCTCACCTGTTCCGGCGTCTGCCGCAGGCCGGTGTAGATGACCTCGAAGCCCGCGTCCATCATCGCGCGGGCGACCACTTTCGCGCCCTGGTCGTGACCGTCGAGGCCCGGCTTCGCGAGCAGCACGCGGATGCGGCGTTGTGCGGTGTCGTTCATGCGCTGACCTCCTTGGCAATAACGAGTTTGAGGATCTCGCTGGTGCCGCCGCCGATCAGCGTGAAGCGCACGTCGCGCAGGTAGCGCTGCACCGGGTACTCCATCGCGTAACCGTAGGACGCGAGCACGCGCGCGGCCTGATCGCAGATCGACGCGGCCGTCTCGGTCGCGAACAGCTTCGCCATCGCGGCCTCCTTGTGGTGTGGGCGCTTCGCGTCGCACAGCCATGCGGCGCGGTGGACGAGGGCGGTCGCCGCCTCGAGCCCGGTCGCCATCTCCGCGAGCTTGAGCTGGATCGCCTGGAAGCGGTTGATCGGCTTGCCGAACTGCTGGCGCTCGCCGGCGTAGCGCACGGCTTCGTCGAGCGCCGCGCGTGCGACGCCGAGCGCCATCGCGCCGGTGATGATGCGGATCTCGGCGAGGGTCTTCCTCAGATGCGCCTCGCCGTCGCCTTCCTCCTTCGACAGCCGGTGGCTGTCCGGCACGAAGCAGTCGTTGAAGGCCACTTCCGAGGTCGGCAGCGCCCACACGCCCATCTTGTGGATCTCGCGGCCGACGACGAGGCCCCTGAACTCCTTCTCGACGAGGAAGATCGTCAGCTTCTTTTCTTCACCCGCGCGCGCAAAAACCGTGAAGAAGTCGGCGAGCGGTGCGGAGGTGATCCAGGTCTTCTGGCCGTTGATCACGTAGCCACCGTCGACCTTCGTCGCAGTGGTCGCGATCGATTCGAGATCGGAGCCCGCGTTCGGCTCGGTCATGCAGATCGCGCCGATCCTGTCGCCGCGCAGCGCTGGCTTGAACAGACGCTCGATGATGTCGGCGTTGCCGAGGAGCTGCAGGAACTTGGTCCCCATCAGCGACTGCATCGCGACGGCGCCGGCGAGCGACATCGAGCCGCGCGCGACCTCGGTCAGCGCGAGACAGAACTCGGTCAGCGCCAGCCCGGTGCCGCCGACCGATTCGGGATAGCGCATGCCAAAGAAGCCGAGCTCGGCGAGCTCGCGGAACAGCGCACGCGGGAAGGCGTGCGCCTCGTCGATCGCGGCCGCCTGCGGGGCGATGCGCTCGTCGCAGAAGCGCGCGAACGTGTCCTGGATCGCGCGTTGTTCGTCGGTGAGATCGAAGTTCATGCCGGAACCTTTTCCGGCTCGTACCCGTACAGCTCGCGCGCCGCCTGCTCGGAGATCACGCCATTGCGGATCTCCTCGGCAAGCAGCTTGCGATCGCGCCGCTTCGGATCGCCGTAGCCGCCCCCGCCGCTCGCGACCTGATGGTATATGGTGCCTTTCGGCACGCCGGTGATCAGGTCCTTGTTCTTCGGCACGACGGTCTGCCCGTCCGGGTAGTGCAGGCGGATGAAGTTCAGGCCACCGTCGCCGCCGCCGAAGAGCCCGAAGGCCGGCTCGAAGTCGCCGTCGCCGAAGGTCACGAGCTGCGTGTCGTTGGAGCCGATCTCGAAGATCGTCTCGACGCCCAGCCCGCCGCGCCACTCGCCGGCGCCGGCCGAGTCGGCGAGCAGTTCGTGGCGGATCAGGCGATGCGGCGTCTGTTGCTCGAACATCTCGTAGTCCTGGTCGAGCACGCCGCCGGAGGCGTCGATCATTCCGATGTGATCGTAGCCGTCGGTGCCGAGCATCGCGCCCGAGCCGCCCTTGAGGCCCATGAAGCCGATGTCGACGTATTTCTCGTTGGTCTTCGGGTCGATGCCGGTCGTAAGTGATGCGAGCAGGTTGTTCCAGCCGGCGGTCACGCGCTCGGGCATCACCGGCGCGAGCGCGCGCTGGATCGCGTCCGCGTTGGGCGGGCACAGGTGGTTGCCGAAGGTCGTCGCCTTCGGGTAGGCGGCGTTCAGGATCGTGCCCTCCGGGATCACGATCTCGATTGGCTGCACCATGCCCTCGTTGTGCGGGATGTCGGGGTTCACCATCTGCAGCAAGGTCAGGATGGTGGCCGACGCGCTCGACGTGAAGGTGCCGTTCACGAAGCCGTTGGTCTGCGGATCGGTGCGCGAGTAGTCGAAGCGGATGGCCTTGTCCTGCACCTCGATGTCGACGCGGATCGTGAATTCCGAACCGACGTGGCGGCCGTCGTAATACACGCGCCCCTCGCCCGAGTAGCGGCCGTTCGGGATCTTCGCGATCTCGGCCTCCATCATCCGGCGGGTGGCGTCGAACAGTGCCTGCTTGTGCGCGTCGTAGCTCGCCACGCCGTACTTCGAGATCAGCTCGAGAAAGCGCCGCTCGCCTACGGTGCAGGCCCCCATCTCGGCCTTCATGTCGTGCTGCACGATGTCGAGCCGCACGTTGGCGAAGATCAGGTTCCACACGTCCTTGCGCAGCTTTCCTTTCTCGACGACCTTCACCGGCGGGATGCGCAGCGCCTCCTGCCACACCTCGACCGCGTTCGGGTTGTAGCCGCCGGCGACGTTGCCGCCGATGTCGGCCTGGTGGCCCTTGACCGCGGTCCAGGCGACGAGCTGGCCTTCGAAAAACACCGGCTTGAACACCGCGACGTCGTTGTTCTGGTTGCCCAGGCTGAACACGTCGTTGTGGAAGATCACGTCGCCGGGATAGATCTCGTCGCCGAAGTAGTCCTTGATGTACTTGCACACCGGCGCCAGCGAGAACGCGAGGATCGGCAGGTTCTCGGTCTGCTCGAGCATGTTGCCGTCGCCGTCGTAGAGGCCCGTCACGTAGTCCTTAGCCTCGCACAGGATCGGCGAACGCGTCGTCTGCTCCATCGAGATGCTCATCTCGTCGGTGATCGAGCGGAAGGTCCGGGCGTACACGGACAGCAGGATGGGATCGATTTTCGCGTTGCTCATACCAGCGCCTCCTTCATGTCCTTGATGCACGACGCCACGAGGTCGGCACGGCCTTTCTGGAACAGTGCGAACGAGCCGAGCGCATCGACGACGCAGTCGAAGGACGCCGACACGAAGATCGCCGTCGTCTCCTGCTCGATCATGGCCGGCCCGTCGATGCGGTTGCCGTGCCGCATGAGGTGGCCGTCATAGACCGGCACTTCGCGGAATCTCCGCGTCTCGGGGATATACACGGCGCGCCGGCCCTTGAGCGCGTGCGCCGCGTCCTCGCCCGCCAAGGACTCGTGGCGCGCGACCGGCTTGTCGGTGACGCCGATCGCCTGCACGCGCACGTTGATGATCTCGACCGGCGTGTTCTCCGCTTCCAGCGAGTAGCCGTACAGGCGGTTGTGCTCGGCGTGGAAGGCGCGCGCGATGCCCTGCGCATCGGCGGCGGCGATCAGGGCCTGCGGCACGACGAAGGAGACCTCGTGGTACTGCTTCACGTAGCGGCAGTCGAGCTTGACGTCGAAACGGCGGCGTCCCTCGGGGATGCGCTCTTCGTCGAGCTGACGGGCGCCTTCGACGGCCATCGCGGCGATGATGCCCTCGAGCTTCGTCCAGTCCGCCGCATCGAGCCGCGACACGAAAGTGCGCACGAAATCGTGCTTGAGCTCGCTCATCAGCATGCCGAACGCGCACAGCACCGAGGATTCGCGCGGCACGATCTGCAGCGGGATCTCGAGCTCCTCGCAGATCAGGCACGAATGGATCGGGCCGGCGCCGCCCGCGGGGATGAAGGGGAACTCGCGCGGATCGAAGCCGCGCTTGATCGTCACCTCGCGCACCCCCTGCGCCATGTTGTTGCACGCGACGCGGTACATGCCGGCCGCGGCCTCCTCTATGCTGAGCCCCATCGGCTGCGCGATGTGTTCGTCGATCGCGGCGCGCGCGGCGGCCACGTCGAGCTTCATCCGGCCGCCGGCGAAGAAGTTCGGGTCGAGATAGCCCAGCACGACGTTGGCATCGGTCGTGGCGGGGAGCCGTCCGCCCTTGCCGTAGCACGCCGGGCCCGGGTCGGCGCCCGCGCTTTGCGGCCCCATGCGCAGCAGGCCGCCTTCGTCGAGCCAACCGATCGAGCCGCCGCCGGCACCGATGGTGTGGATGTCGAGCATCGGCAGCGCGATCTTGTGGCGCGCGATCTCGCCGTCGTTCTTGATCATCGGCGCATCGACGGCGACGGACGCCTCGAAGCTCGTGCCGCCCATGTCCGTGACGATGCACTTGTTCTGGCCGTGGATGCGCACGTAATGCAGACCCGCGCCAGGGCCGCCCGCCGGGCCGGACAGCAGCGTCAGCGCCGCCTTTTCGCGCGCGAGCTGCGGCGAGATCACGCCGCCGTTCGACTGCATGATCAAGAGCAGCCCGTCGAAGCCGATGCCCTTGAGCCGCCCGACGAGCTGGTCCAGATAATGGTTCAGCTTCGGTCCGACATAGGAATTCAGAGCGGTGGTGCTGACCCGCTCGTAGAAGCGGATCGACGGCAGGAGATCCGTCGATACCGAGAGGTAGGCGCCCGGCAGCTCGCGGCGCACGAGCTCGGCCGCGGCCTGCTCGTGAGCGGGGTTGGCGAACGAGTTCAGGAAGCAGATCGACACTGCCTGCACGCCTTCGGCGCGGAAGAGTTCGATCGCGCTTCGCACCGCGTCGAGGTCGAGCGCCGCGGCCTCGTTGCCGTCACGGTCTACCCGCCCGGGGATGCCCGCCCGCAGGTAGCGCGGCACCAGCGGCTTCACGTTGGTGTAGCGGTTGTTGTATTGCTCCTCGCGCACGCCGCGGCGCATCTCCAGCGCGTCGCGCACCCCTTCGGTCGTTAGCAGGCCGCTCTTCGCGCCGGTGCCGGTCAGGGTCGCGTTGGTCGTCACTGTCGTGCCGTGCACGATCGTGTCGATCGTCGGCGCGAACGCTTCGAGCGTCATCGGCGGATGCATGCTCGCGGCGATCTCGGCGAGCCCGTTTACCACCGCGATCGAGGGGTCGGACGGTGTCGACAGCGTCTTGAAGATCGCCGGCTCGGCGCCGTCGCGGGTGACGACGAAATCGGTGAAGGTGCCCCCGACGTCGATTCCGATTTTTAATGTCATCAGATGTGCTCCATGAACGTTTTGCGCGCGACCAGGCGCCGCACTTCGTCCTTGCGGACCTTGCCCAGTGCGGTGCGCGGGAGTTCGTCGACGAACAACACTTCCTTCGGCAGCTTGTAGCGGGCGATGCGGCCTTCGAGGAGCCCGAGCACGCCGTCCGCATCGAGCGTCGAGCCTGCGTGGGTGACGATGACCGCGACGACGGATTCGCCCCAGCGCTCGTCGGGGCGGCCGACGATGGCCACTTCGGCGATGTCGGGCGACTCGGCGAGGAGGTTCTCGATCTCGGCCGGATAGATGTTTTCGCCGCCGGAAATGATCATTTCCTTCTTGCGGCCGTCGACCCACAGCCAGCCGTCGGCATCGAAATGGCCCATGTCGCCGGTGTGGAACCAGCCATCCCGCAGCGCCTCGGTCGTCGCCTGCGGGTTGTTCCAGTAGCCGGTCATGACGTTCGGACCGCGCACGAGGATCTCGCCGCTCGCGCCCGTCTTCGCGTCGGTGCCGCCTTCGCCCGCGACGCGAACGCTGCAGTGACGGGCAGGGCGTCCCGCCGAACCCGCGTGCGTGAAGGCGTCGGCGGCCTTCACGTAGGCGGCGATCGGGCTGGTTTCGGTCGATCCGTAGATCTGCACCAGCGGGATGCCGCGTTCGTGCACCGCGCGGAAGAGCCGGTCCGGCACGATCGTCGAGCCCGTCGTGATCATGCGCAGGCTGGAGAGATCCGCCTTCGGCCAGCGCGGGTGCGCCATCATCGCCTCGATCTGCGCCGGCACGAGCACGGTCAGCGTGATGCGCTCGCCCTCGATCGCGTCGAAGGTCGCATCGACGTCGAAGCGCGGGTGCAGGACGACGGTGCAGCCGCGCGACAGGGCGGGCGTGGTCTGGTTGTTGAGCCCGCCGACATGGAACAGCGGCAGCGTCGTGAGGATGCGGTCCTCGCTCGTGAGGCCGTGGAGGTCGGCGCTGTTCGCGGCGTTCCACGCCAGCGCGTCCTGCGTCAGGAGCGCGCCCTTCGCCCTGCCGGTCGTGCCCGACGTGTAGCAGATCAGCAGCGGCGTATCGGGGCCGACGCGCGGGTCCTGCGGCACGGGCGCATCGCCGCGCCGCATCAGGTCGTCGAAGGCGATCCAGCCTCGCGGCGGTGCGCCGAACGCGACGAGCGTCACCGCGCCGAGTTCATCGCGGAAGGCGTCGATCTGCTCGGTGAAGCGCGGCTCCGCGAGCAGCACCTTGGGCGGGCAGTCGGCAAGCAGTTGCCGGTGCTCGGGGCCGGCGAGCCGCCAGTTGAGCGGCATGAAAAGCGCACCCAGACGCGCACAGGCGAACAGCGCGGCGAGCGTTTCCGGGCGGTTGTAGCCGAGAAACGCCACGCAGTCGCCGCGCTCGACGCCGGACGCGTGGAGCGCCGACGCGAGTCGCTCGATCTCCGCGGCAAACGCCGCGTACGTCAGGTCGCGCTCCGGGAAGCGGATCGCCGTCTTGTCGGGCGTGAGCCCGGCCTGACGGACGATCCATTCGGACAGGTCCATCCCCATTCCTCCTCCAAGTTCGGTCACGGGCGCTTTACGCGCCTCTTCTGACTCGTTCGAATCCGGTTGGGGATGCTGCGTCCGGGCGCTTTTGCGCCTCTCGTTTCTCCCCGAGGGGAGAGGTGATGCGTGATCCTGTACTGCCTTGCGCCGCGTGCCCCTTCGACGGGGGCGGCGCGCCTGCAACGCTTACCGGTCGCCGACCTCGACGACGACTGCCATCGCCGTGTCGCCGGCAGCGCAGCCCGTGAAGAGGCCGTAACCGCCGCCGCGCAGCGCCAACTCCTCGACGAGCTCGATGATCGCGCGCGTGCCCATTGGCGCCTGCGGATGCCCCCAGACCAGCGAGCACCCGAAGTTATTGATCGTCTCCAGGTTTGCGCCGGTCTCGCGCGCGAAGACGATGTCGTTCACCGCGAACGGGTTGTGCGTCTTGATGGCGGTCATGTCGGCGATGCCGCGGCCGGCCTGGTCGAGCGCGCGCCGCGCGGCGGGAATCATCGCCTCGGGCATGTACGCGAGCTCCGTGCGGGCGAGTCCGAAGCCGCGAAGCCGCACGGCGATCGCCGGATCCTTGGACAGCGCTTTCGCCTGCTCGGGCGTGGTCACGAGTATCCCCGCATTGCCGTCCGCCGGATGCGTCTGTCCGCCGAACGTGACCGTTCCACCGTCCATGACGGGCTTGAGTTTCGCGAGGCCCTCGGCCGTGGAGCGTGACACGCCCTCGTCGCCGTCGAGCGTGCCCGCGATCTTGCGGAAATCGCCGCTCGGCACCTCGAAGGGCAGGGTCATGAAGCGGCGCAGGAAGGCGGAATCGTCCTTCAGGGCGTCGTCGTATTGCGCTTCGCGTCGCAGCACGAGCTCGTGCTGCTGCGAGGTCGTGACGCGATGCTTTGCGGCGACGTTCTCTGCCGTCTGCACCATCGAGTGGCCGCCGAGCGGGTCGCAGCCGAAGTTGTCGAGCACCCAGTCCTCGGATGAGCCCGTGCCGCCGGCCCCGCGCGGATTCGGGTAATAGAGGTGGGGGCCGTTCGAGGTACGGTCGCAGTTCACGATGAGTGCAACGTCGGCCATGCCGGCCTCGATCTCCTGCGCAGCGGCGAGGAGCGTACGCACGCCTGTCGCGCAGGCCTGCATCATCGTCGGCCCGCCCGCGCGCGTCGCGCCGACGAGGCCGGTGAGCCACGGCAGTCCGTAGAACGCGTGCTGCTGCGGCACCGAAAATCCCAGGACGCCGTAGTCGATCGTCTGAGGGTCGATGTTCCGTTTCGCAAGCTCGTTCTTCGCCACATGTGCGGCGAAGCGCACGCTGTGTAGCGACGCGAAGCTGCCCTGCCAGCGCGCGAAGGGCGTGCTCCAGTAGGCGCCGTACGGAATTTCGGCCGTGTAGCGGGTCATCGTCTGTGGTCTCCGGTATTTTTTCTTCTAGCGCACGAACGGCCGAATGACCCGGGTCAGGCCTGGCCGTCGTCGGTGAGGCCGACGGCGGCGATGAACGCCCGCTTCGCCTCGACGAGGTGTTCGAGCATGGCCGTCGCGGCGGTGTCGCCGTCCCCCGCGGCCAGTGCGGCCGAGATGCGGTTCAGGCCGCGCAGCACGATCGTGCGGATCTCCGGGTCGTCCAGCGTCAGCGTGCGGATGCGCTGCATGTGATCGGCGTACTGCTCGACGATGCGCACGAGTCGCGGATTCGGCACCAGGGCGAGCCACGCCGCACGGAAGCAGATCGTCGACTCGCGGAACGCCGCGGCGTCGCCGGCCTTGTGTGCGCGGACGATCGCCGCGAGCGCGTCCTCGATGCCGCGGCGGTGCTCGGCTGAGCGCGTGAGCGGGGCGATGCTGCGGATCGCGGCCGGTTCGATGAGGAAGCGGATCTCGTAGATGTCGTTGACGTCCTGCAGCGTCAGCGCCGGCACGACGAAGCTTCGGTTGTCCGAGACGAGCAGGCCTTCGCTCGCGAGGCGCCGCAGCGCTTCGCGTACGGGGGTGCGCGAGACGCCGAGCTTTTCGGCGAGCTGGACTTCCTGCAGCGGCTGGCCGGCGAGGATCTGACCGCTGCGCAGATGATCGCGCAAGGTGTGATAGACCCGTTCACCGAGAGCGAGGGGGCGTTCGACGGGCTGAAGCGTGGAGACCATTTTCGGAGCCTTTGATGTTCGTTGTTTGCAGCGGCTTTCGAGTTGATGTGTACTGTATACAGTATTTTTTAGGGTGTAAAGTACATCCTGTCTTCTCGGGTGGAATCGGCTGCGACACCGACTTCGTCGATCCCGCATTCGAAATTGTCCGCCACCGAAAGCCGCTGCAGCAGTTTGCCGGCACGGCGGCGCCTTGGCTATGATGGATATCCAATCAATTAGGTGACGCGCATGAGTCCTGATGCCAGCCATGAAGAAGAGCGTCGTGTCCCGGACGTCGAGGCCGCGATCCTTCGACTCGCGCGCGACGAGCCCCAACTGGGCCAGGCGGCGGTGTCGGCCCGGCTGCGGCGCGACGGATTCGTGGTTTCGCCTTCGGGAGTGCGCTACATCTGGCAGAAGCACGATCTCGAGACCGCGGTGAAGCGCTTGCGGGCGATCGCGCAAGCGTCATGCGAGGGCGTGGCGGCGCTCACCCACACGCAGCGCGGCTTGCTGGAACGCGGGGCGCTCGCCGCGCAACTCGTCACAGGCGACGCCGCGACGGACGGTGAGCCGCTCGACCGCCGTCAGGTGATCCTCGACGCGGCAGCGGCGCTTTTCGCCGAGCAGGGCTACGACAGCACCTCAATTCGCGACATTGCCGGCCGGGTCGGGCTGTTGCCGGGGTCGATCTACCATTACTTCGCATCCAAGGACGAGCTCTATCTCGCCGTGCATGGGGAAGGCTTCCGGCGCCTGATGGCCGCCGTTGCAGAGGCGCTGACGGCTTCCTGCGACCCCTGGGAGCGGCTCACTCGCGTCTGCCAGGTGCACATCGCCGCGATCACCAGCGGCAGCTACATCGACCGCGTCACCGGCCACAGCCTTGCGATGACCGGCAACCCCGAACTCTTCGCGAAGATCCGGCCGATGCGTGAAGCCTATGAGAATGTCTACCGTGGGCTCATCGACGAGTTGCCGCTCGCACCGCATGCCGACCGCAGCCTGCTGCGGCTGATGCTCCTGAGTTTCCTGAACTGGGTGCACGTCTGGTATCGCCAGGGCCGGCGTTCGACCGACGAGATCGCCGCGGCCATGGTGGACACGCTGCGCCGCGGTGTGGAGTCGCCCGGCCTTGCATCGAAAGTTCAGCCCTCTTCCTGAAGTTATCCGTCGATCTCGGTGGCGTCGTTCCATTACCGGCGCCCGGAGTGGTTGCTTTTTTTCTTCAGTGCACAGGATACTGTATACATTAAAACGAAACGGCGGCTAATGTCCGCCGATCGCCCTGAACGGGTGCCCCAGAGGAGTTCGCCGGCCGGCGCCGTGTGGCCGGCCGATAAGGATGCGCGCCGCACCGACGGCTCGCCGCTTGAGACTACCGAAGGAGGCTCCCTGATGGTCACCCGTTTCGCCAATCCGCTGCTCGCCACGCCGCAGCGCCCGCTGCCGCGCACCGTCGCGATTATCGGTGCCGGCACGATCGGCCCGGATATCGGCTATTACCTGAAGAGCGCATTGCCGGGCCTGAAGCTGATCCTCGTCGATGTCGCCCAGGCGGCGCTCGACCGTGCCTTGCAGCGCTTCGCCGATTACGCGGCGAAAGCGGTCGCGAAAGGCAAGATGAGCGAGGCCGAAGCTGCGGCGGTCACCGCCGGCGTCGTTGGTACGCGCGACTATCGCGACCTCGCGGAAACGGACTGGGTGCTCGAGGCAGCGACCGAGAACCTTGCGCTGAAGCGGCGCATCTTTGCCGACGTCGAGGCCGTCGTCCGCGCGGATGCGCTGATCACGTCGAACACCAGCTCGCTGCCGGCCGCGCAAATCTTTTCCGACTTGAAACACCCCGAGCGCGCGACCGTCACGCACTTCTTCGCGCCGGCCTGGCGCAACCCGGTCGTCGAGGTCGTCCGTTGGGCGCGCACCGATCCGGCCGTCGTCGAATACCTGCGCTGGGCATTCTGCACGACCGGCAAGGTGCCCCTCGTCACCGACGACGTCGCGTGCTTCATGCTGGATCGAATCTTCGACAACTGGTGCAACGAGGCCGGATTGCTGCTCGACCGCGCAACTGCGGCGGAGATCGACAGCGTCGCGGGCGAGTTCGTGCACGCCGGGCCGTTCTTCGTGCTGAACCTCGCCAATGGCAACCCGATCATCACCGAGACGAACACGCTGCAGGCGGAACTCGAAGGCGAGCACTACCGTCCGGCCCCGGTGTTCCGTTCGGTCGAGCGCTGGCTGACCGTGCCTCCCGGCAAGCCCGTCGGCGTCGCGGACGACATCACGGGGACTGTGCGTGAGCGTCTGCTCGGCGTGCTGTTCTCGCAGACGGTGGACATCCTCGACCGCGACATCGGCGAGCCGGCCGACCTCGATTTCGGCTGCCGACAGGCGCTCGGGTTCAAGAAGGGGCCGCTCGAATTGATGCGCGACCTAGGCGACGGCGAAGCCGGCCGCATGCTCGCGCGCTTCTGCAACGAGCGGCGCGGCATGCCCGCCGCCCGGAAGCCGCTTGGCGACTACCAGGGCTTCCTGCGCCATGTGCTCGTCGACGACATCGGCGACGTCAAGGTCATCACGCTGCGCCGCCCCGAAGCCCTGAACGCGCTCCACGATGAATTGACCGACGAAATCCTGTCGGTCATCCGGTACTTCGAAGAGGACCCTGCGGTGGCGGGCTTCGTCCTCGTCGGCTACGGCAATCGCGCCTTCTGCGCCGGCGGTGACATCGGGCGCTTCGTGAACATGCTCGGCGATGCGCCGTCGTCCGCGCAGTACGCCCGCGACTGTTCGCGCCTGCTGGTGCACCTCGACCGCATGAAGAAGCCGGTTGTCGCCGCGATCAACGGCATGGCGCTGGGCGGCGGCTTCGAGCTGGCGATGCGTTGCCACGGCATCGTCGCGCTGGCGAGCGCCTGGATGCAGATGCCCGAGATCACACTCGGCATCGTCCACGGCATCGGCGCGATGGTCGTGCCGTACCGGCGCTGGCCGCAGGCGTCGGCCGAGTTCCACGGCATGCTGCGCCGGGCCGAGCGGCTGAAGGCGACGCGGGCGTTCGAGCTGGGCATCGTCGACGGGCTCGCCCGCGACTACCCGGAACTCATCCGCGCGGCCGTCGCCCGGGTCAAGGCCCTGGAGGGCAAGGTGGGCGGCATCCCCGACGGCGCGGTGCAGATCGCGCCGCTCGACCCCATCGCACCCGTTGCCGCCACCGGTCAGCCGCTCAGTGCGGAGGTCATCGGCATCCTCGAGCGGGCCGTCGAGGCCGCGGCGGCCGCGCCGACCTTCGAGGAGGCGCTGGAGATCGGCTACCGGGCCTGGGGCGACAGCGCCTGCACCGCGGCCGCCCGCGAGGGCATCACCGCCTTCCAGGAAAAGCGCAAGCCGGATTTCACGAAGACGCCGTGAGGGGCCGGGCCATACCGGGTGGGGGGGGGCGCCTGCAGCGGCGCGTGGATACATTGAGCCCATGACCACGCGCATAGGAGACAGGACCATGACAGACCTCAGCAGCGCGATCGCGTTCGTCGGCGAGGTCGGAGCGAAGACACCCGCTCCGGCGCGGCCGGCGATGTTCGAGCGCGAGGTGCTGGTGCGCTTCGCGCACTGCGACCCGGCCGGCATCGTGTTCTACCCGCAGTATTTCGTGCTCCTCAACGGGCTCGTCGAGGACTGGCTGACGGACGGGCTCGGCACCTCGTTCGCGGATCTGATCATGACGCGCCGGCTCGGAATTCCGACGGTGCGCATGGACTGCACCTTCACGCGGCCGAGCAGGATGGGCGACGCGCTCGTGCTCGGGCTCACCGTCACGCGCATCGGCGAGAGCTCGATCGGTCTCGACGTGCAGGGTCGGGTCGGCGAGGAGTTGCGCCTGCGGGCCCGGCAGACGCTCGTCACGATGGACCTCGAGACGATGAAATCGGTGCCGATTCCGCCAGACATCCGTGCCTGCCTCGGGCGCTATTGCCAGCCCGTGCCGGAACTCGCGGCCGATGCTCTTTCCCTGCCCGCCGACGGCAACCGGCGGGCCACTGACGGAGGCAAGCATGCAGATTGAACTGGAAGCGGACGCGCCGGCGACGGCCGGGGATCCCTTCGGCGACATGGCGCCGTGGCAGGCGATGCTCGACCGGTACAACGTGCTCTTCACCGACATGGTCGAAGGCTCGTCGGTCGGATTCGTGCCGCGGAGCGGCTCGGGCATTCAGCCCGGCAAGCATGTCGCGGGGCTCGTCGAGGCCGCGGGCGAGGTGCCGATGATGAAATGGCTCAACGACGGCAGCGGCATGTCGGCAGGCGTGATGCGCTACCCGGGCTTCCAGGAGGCGCGCGTGGATCTGCTCTTCGTCGCCGACGACGCGGCGCTCGAAGCGATGCGCGCGAGCCTTGCCGGCGACACCTTGTCGCTGATCAAGCGACTGATCCGGCAGGGGCATATCATGTTCTTCGTGCTGCGCACGAAATTCGAACTTCAGGACGCGGGCTACGAGGAATTCCTCGATACGCTCGGACTTGCCTTCCTCGGAGCCTGCCGATGATCTTCCACAATCCCGCCGGCGCACCGGAGCTCGCGTGCGAGCAGTGCGGCTGCCGCTGGTTCGACCGCATCAACGACACCTGCTACGAATGCGGCACCAAGGTGAGCGACGAATCGATCGCCGAGTTCAATCTTGCGGTCGAGCGCTTCCGCGCGCGCGAAACCGCCCGCGCCGACGCGCCGGGGGCGCCTGTCGATCCCGCCGCCCGCTAGGATCAGCCGCATGGAGCTCGCCGAACGCCGATGAAGAAGACCGCCACCGCCGTCCCGTATCGTCTTGCGTTGAAGACGATGCCGCCGCATTCGGCGCGCCAGGCGGTCGCCCCGCCGCGGCTGCTCGCGCGGCTGCGCGAAGCGGTCGAGCAGCCGCTGGTGGCGGTGACTTCGCTCGCGGGCTTCGGCAAGACGTCGCTGCTCGTGCAGCTTCGGCGCGAACTGCTCGCGCCCGGCGCCGCGGTCGCGTGGCTGACCATCGAGGCCAGCGACGACCGGGCGAGCGTCGCGCCCGCGATCATCGCGTCGCTGAGCACTGCGCTCGGGCTCGAGATGCCCGCGCGCGCCTTCGATCAGGTGGGGCAGGCCGGTGCGGACCTGTGGGCCGCGAGCGAGCTGCTCGTGCAGCTGCACGAACTCGCCCGCCCGACCTGGCTGCTGATCGACGACCTGCACCAGCTCGCCGACCGCGACGCGATCGATTTCATCTACTACCTCGTCACGAACGCGCCGTCCAACTTCCACGTCGTCGTCAGCTCGCGCACCGACCCCCCGTTTCCGGTCGAGGAACTGCGCGCGCACGGGCTCTACACGCAGTTCGTCACCGAGGACCTGCGGCTGCGGCTGGAAGACACGGTCGGCTTCCTGCGCCGGCGCCTCGGCGACGAGGTCGACATCGAAATCGGCGCGCGCCTGCACGAGCGCACCGAAGGCTGGCCGATGGCGCTGCAGATCGTGACCTCGGCGATGGCCCGCCGCAGCGACATCGCCGGGACGGTCGCGAGCCTCTCTGGCGCGACCGGGGACGTGGCGCGCTATTTCTCGCAGTTCGTGCTCGAAAGTCTCGACGAGGGGGCCGTCGCGATGCTCGTTCGCGCGTCCCTGCTCGAGACCCTGCATCCGGGGCTGTGTGCAGCGCTCGGAGGCGGCGTCGACGCGGCCGAGATCCTCGTCCGGCTGGAGCAGCAGACCGGCCTCGTGACGTCGGTCGATGGTGGCGACGTCTACCGCATGCATCCGTTGTTCCGCGAGTACCTCGCGAGCCTTCTCGCGGAGCTGCCGGCCAGCGAACGCAGCGCGCTGCACGCCAAGGCGGCGGAATGGTTCGCGGCGCACGACATGCTCGAGCACGCCGCCGAGCACGCCTTCCTCGGCGGCCTGCGCGCCGAGGCGATGGACTGGATCGAGAAGCGCGTGCGCTATCTCGGCGTGCAGGGGCGCATCGTCGAGGTGCTCGCGTGGCTCGACCGCCTGCCGCCGGAGGAGATCGCCCGGCGCGAAGGCATCCAGCTCACGGCCGCGTGGGCCTGCGCGCTGTGTTACCGGCCGCAGGACGCCGAGCGGCTCACCGACGTGATCCTCGCCCGACCTGGCGTGACGCCCGAGGTCGTGCTGCAGGCGAACATCGTGCGGTCGGCCGCGGCGATCCATTGCGACGACTACCAGCGCGCGCGCGGCTGCATCGACACCTACGACCCCGCGCTCGGCCCGCTCTACTGCAACACGCTTTCCTTCATCGCCATCCACAGCGGCTTCCCCGAGCGCGCGCGCTACTACCAGCAGATCTCCGACGGCCACGGCCGGGTGGCGCGCAGTTTCTACGATTCGATCTACGGCGCGTTCGCGGTCGGGCTGAGCTATCTGATCGAAGGCCAGGCGAAGGAAGCGGCGGGTGTCTTCGCTGCGGCGCTCGAACGGGCGGAAAGCGTGACGGGCTGGCGGTCGTTGCCGGCCGCGATCCACGCGGCAGGGCTCGCTGCGGCGAACTGGGAACTCGGCGCCGAGGACGAGGCGCGCGCGCTGCTTGCGAACCGTCTCGACCTGATCGAGCAGGCGGCGTTGCCGGACGCGGTGATCCTCGCCTACCTGACGCTCGCGCGCTACGAGAGCCAGAAGGGCAGCGAAGGCAAGGCCTTCGACGCGCTCAACAGCCTGGCCGCGATCGGCGAACTGCGCGGCCAGCCGCGCCTCGTCGCCGCGAGCCTCGGCGAACAGATCCGCCAGCACGCGATCCGCAACCGGCTCATGTCGTGCCGCATGCTGATGAACGGCCTGGACGCGATCGCCGCCGACCCCGCGCGGGCCGACCGCGGGCTCGAGGCCGAGCTGCGGCTGATCCGCGAGATCGCCGCGGCGCGTGTCGCGCTGCTCGATCACGACTACACGGTGGCCCTGGCCGCGCTCGATCATGCCGCCGAGATCGCCGCGCGGCTGCGGCGCGGACGCGACCAGATCGCGGTGCGCATCGTGCGCGCAAGCAGCCTGCGCGATGACGACGAGGGCCCGCCGCTGCTCGCCGAGGCGCTCAGTCTCGCCGAATCCTTCGGCCTCGTGCGCGTGCTCGCGGACGACTGGCCGGCGGCGCTCGACGTGCTGCCGGAACTCGACCGCTCCGGTTGCGGTGCCGCCGCCGGCGTATCGCCTGCCTTCGTCGAACGCGTCACCGAGCGTTGCCGCGTCGGCTGGGTGCCGAAGGCCGCGGCGCCGAAATCGGCTGCCACGAACCAGCGCCCCGCGCAGCTGTCAGCGCGCGAAATGGAAATCCTCGCCGCGCTGGCGCATGGCCGCACGAACAAGGAAATCGCGAACATCCTCGACGTCGGTCCCGAGACGATCAAGTGGCATATGCGGAACCTGCTGTCGAAGCTCAACGCAGCGAACCGTCGGCATGCCGTGGATCGCGCGCGGCTGCTGGGAATCCTGGACTGAGCCGGCGTCGCGGTGATCCTGCATGCGTTGGGGGTTGCCGAAGAAAGCGTGATGGCGGACTACCTCCTTTCGGCGCGCATTCGCCGGATTGCCGACGCCGAGCGGCGCGCCGCCACCGCAAGGATCATCCGGCGCGTGACTGAACGGGACGCGACCGACGGCATGGTCGACGCGATCCTGGACGCGCGCCCCGAGTATCTGAACGCTGCGCTGGATGCCGTACGCGAGCGCTATTGCGTTTCCGCCCCTGTCGGAGAAAGGGTGGCCAGAACCGGCAGGTGATCGGAGCCCAGATCCGGGCCGACCGCGTGATCGGTGGCGGTCCAGTGTCGCGAGACCATCACGTGGTCGATCGGAAGCCCGATGAGTCCTCGCAACGAGGCCGGCCACGTTGCCTGCAATCCCCCGGTGAGCGTGAATCCGTGGCGCCGCGGCACCCGAAACGCCGACGACCAGGGCGTTGCATTGAAGTCCCCGGTGACGATGGTCGGGTGGTCGGCGTAGCGCGCGGTAATGTCGGCCAACACCTGATCGCGCCGGACCTGATCGGCTGCACTGATCGGCGGCATCGGATGGACGGCGACGACGGTGACCTCGGTGCCGTTCCAATCGATCACGGCCTCGATCCGCGGCGTGGCGCCGCCGCCGTCCACCACCGCATGCCGCACAATCGGATGGCGCGACAGCAGTGCGATGCCGAACGGGTCCCAGCGCGGGCGCACCAACTGATGCGGATAGGCGTCATCGAGTCCCAGCCGCTGGACGAAGATATCGGAGATCTCGAGAATCGCGAGCACGTCGGGCTGCGTCGCGCCGACCCACCGTACCAGCCGGTCGGGGGACTCGTTATCGACATGCACATTCGCGGCCGCAACGACCAGTCCATCACCGCCCACGGTTCCGCGCACTGTCGCCGGCATGGCTGTGAGCCACGGCAGCGGCACCAGCGCGGCCACCATCACCCAGCGCCGGTGGCCAAACGCCAGCACCGGTAGCGCCAGAGTCAGCCCCACGAGAAAGAACCATTGCCAGTGCACGGCCAGATCCAGCCCCCAGGCGAGCGTGTCGGGCCACGATGTCTCGAAGGCAGAAACCAGAGGGAGGAGCAGGCCCGCGAGGCACAGGGCGGCGAGGGCTTTCGCCCGGCGTTGCACACCGCCGCGGCGAAGAATGGACAAGTGCATGCGCATGGAGCCGGCATGGTACGGCAATCCGACACGAGGGAGGGCCTGGCAGGGCAGCCGGGCGCAGACTCCGGGGAAACCCGCTCATTCCCTGCGTCCCCCGCCCGGGAAAATCCTTTTGCGATGCGTGCCTGCTCGACGAACTCATCATCCAGCTCGGCTCGGTCACGCTGGGCCGGGGCAAGCAGTTGTTCCCGCGACGCGTGCCGAGTCCGACGCTGCGGCTGACTTCACTTCGTCAGGTGGGGGGCATGGTCGAGCTGCGCTACGGGATCGGCAATTAGCACCGCTCCGCGATTCCCGGCCTGGTCGCAATCGGCGCACAATTGTCCTGCCACGGACGCCCGCGCGGTCAGCGCCGCAAGGCGCCGCGGGTGTGAAGGTGCGCCGCACTCGCCAGCGTACGGTCGGAAGATATCGCCCGACACAGTGGGGCGCGCATAGCAGCCGGTGTAACGCCCGGCCGCCCGTGGCCTCTTCGCAAGGTGGTTTTCGAAGGGGGCGCCCGTCCTGTCGGCGATGACGGGCGCGGCATCGGGCAACCCTGATTTCGCCGCAGCAGGCGTGGCGCTTCAGATCGCTCCGGCGGATCGCAGCGCGGCGATGGCGGCTTCGTCGTAACCGAGTTCGCCCAGCACGCTGTCGGTGTGCTCTCCCAGGGCGGGGCCGATCGTTTCGGCGCCGCCGGGGGTGAGCGAAAGCCTGGGCACGACGCCGGGCATGCGGCACTCGCGCCCGCCGGGCAGGGTCACCGACTGCAGCATGTCGCGCGCAAGGAATTGCGGGTCCGCGAACATGTCGGCGACCGAGTAGATGCGCGATGCGGGCACCTCGGCGGCGGCGAGGGCGGCCAGCACGGCGGCTTCGTCGTGTTCGGCGACCCAGGCGTCGATCAGCGCGTAGAGTTCGTCGCGCCGCGCGTCGCGCCCGGCGTTGTCGGCCAGCGTGGGATCCTCGGCCAGGTCGCCGCGACCCATCGTCAGCATCAGCCGGCGGAAGATCGCGTCGCCGTTGGCGCCGATCGCCACGTGTTTGCCGTCGCGCGTCGTGTGCGTGTTCGACGGCGTGATGCCCGGCATGATGTTCCCGGTGCGTTCGCGCACGAAGCCGAACACGTCGAATTCCGGCACCAGCGACTCCATCATCGCGAACACCGCTTCGTACAGGGCCACGTCCACGACCTGGCCCCGGCCGCCATTCACCTCCTTGTGACGGAGCGCCATCAGCGCCCCGAGTGCCCCCCACAATGCGGCGATGGAATCGCCGATCGAGATCCCGGTCTTCACCGGGGGGCGATCCGGAAAGCCGGTGACATAGCGCAGGCCGCCCATCGATTCTCCGATGGCGCCGAAGCCCGGTTGCTGGGCGAGCGGTCCGGTCTGCCCGAAGCCGGACAGGCGCAGCATCACGAGGCCAGGGTTGATCGCCGACAGGGCGTCCCACCCCAGGCCCAGCTTCTCCAGCACGCCCGGACGGAAGTTCTCGACGACGATGTCGGCCTCGGCAATGAGCTTGCGAACCACCTCGACGCCCTCCGGGTGCTTGAGGTTCACCGTCACCGACTTCTTGTTGCGCGACTGCAGGTACCACCACAGCGAGGTGCCTTCGTAGAGCTTGCGCCACTTGCGCAGCGGATCGCCGCCGTCGGGCGATTCGATCTTGATCACCTCCGCCCCGAATTCGCCGAGGACCCGCGCCGCAAAGGGCCCGGCGATCAGCGTACCGAGTTCGACGACCTTGATCCCGGCGAGAGGTTTTGCGGTGGTGCTCATTGCGAAGTGTTCCTCGTGGGTGGGCCGAAGGCGCTCGGCGGAATGCGCAGGGTAACCGCATTCCTGCCGTGGCGTGGTGGGAAAACCATACGAGGACGACGGCGCCATGACGAGCCGGGTCGCGTCGAGCGACCCGGTTCCGCTCCGCGCTGACCGCTCAGGCCGTTTTGCGCGCCCGGCGTTCGTCGCGGCGGCGGCTCATGTCGGCGACGTCGGCGCGTTGAGCGTGAGCACGCCGGTGTACCCCTGAGCGAGGGAGTCGATGCCGGGGCGGCCGGCGTAGGGGCTGTCTGCGCCGAAGGCTGTCACGCGGATCGAGATGATGTCCGGCTTGTGCTTCCTGACCTGCTCATGGTCCAGGCCCAGCTTCGACAGCGCCGGCTCACGGATGTTGCCTTCACCCCTTCGGGCACGCCGACGGTAGCGTAGGCGTTCCAGTCGAAGACGCCCGGTTCTACCGTGCCGACGACGCCGATGCCGACCAGCCGTCCTTCTGCGCGGGACTGCGCCTGAGAGGCTCTCAGCGCCCGGTATTCCGCGAGTTCGAGCACGCGGTCGAGGACCGCGGCGTAATTGCCGATGTCGTACTCGTTGCCGCTCGGCACGGTGTAGGGGAACTGCTCCGGGCGGATGTAATTGCGGCGGCGAAGTTCGGCCGGGGCCAGGGCGAGCTCGCGCGCGGCGACGTCCATCAGAGATTCGAGGACGAGATTGTGCGGCGGTGGACCGTAGCCGCGGTAAGGGTCCTCGCCCAGCCGAATTTTCGCTTCGATTCTTCAAGTCCGATAGACACCTAGGTTCAGCCTCTCCGCACCCCCTGCCACGGCCCTATGAGCACGGATTTTACGCAAAGGGTCTGGTGGAATCGGACGTCAGGTCTGGAAGTGACCCCAAGCCTCCGGCCATCGCATGTTCGTGGTGGTGCGGACAGCGGCCCGACGGAATGACTGTTGTGCCGTCCGGCCCTGCTGACCGGGGGCGCCTGCGACTTCGTCGCCGCAGGCGAAGCCGCTGAACCCACGCGGGCATGTCGGGAACCCGTCGGGCAACGCTGACCTGACCGCCGCTTTGTAGTAGCCTTGCCCACTTTTCCGCCCTTCGGGTGCCGCTTTTTCGGATGGCGCAAGGCTTGTCGCGTACGCATATCAACGGTTCCGGGCTGGTTCGCGCTCTCGGTGGGCTGACGGCCGCTGATGTGCCCGCATCCAGGCAGTCCTTCGCCGACCGGCTCGGCCAATGGCTGGGCTTCGCCGACGCGCTGACGCTGTATTCCGCGCTGAATGCCGATGCCGCGCCTGCCGACGTCGCGACGTCGCACGAGGCAGCGGCGCTGCAGCAGGCGATGGCGCGCGTGCGCGACGCTCTGGCGGAGTCGATCACGATCGATGGCGTGTTCAGGTCGGGACCGGTGCGGATCGAACTGCCGACGCCCGGCCCGAGTGTGCCGCCGGAGAAGGCTGCCGATTTCGCGCCCTACCATCGCTACTATCTCGCCCACCAGCGCGACATGGCGGTGCGCATCGGTCCCTTGCGGGCAATGGCTCGCACGGCGTTGCAGGGGCGGTCGGGCGCCCCGGGTCGGCTCGCCGCGCTCGATGCGGTGATGGACCAGGCGCTGGCCGCGCGCGAACGCGAGCTGCTGGCGACCGTGCCGGTACTCCTCGGCAGGCGCTTCGAGCAGCGCTACGAGGCGCATCGCGCGACGCTCGCAGAAACCCGGACGGCGGATGATTCGACCCGGTGGATACTGCCGGGCGGGTGGTTGGCGGAATTCTGCCGGGAGATGCAGTCCGTGCTGCTTGCGGAGGTCGATCTTCGGCTGCAGCCGATCGCAGGGCTGATTGCAGCCCTCGACGAAGCGGCGGCAAATGAGATGACGGGAAAGCAATGAATCGAACAATCTGTGTGGCGACCTTCCTCGTGGGGCTGTTTGCCGTGTTCTGGGTCGGCGCCGGTTACGTGGGGTCCAGCGTGCTGGCGCTGGCGATGACGGCGATCATCGGGGCGGTGTATGTGACCGGCGCCGTGGAACTGCTGCGCTTCCACCGCACCACGGCTGCGCTGGCGCGGGCGCTGGACGGAATTCCCGCGGATCTGTCGCATCCGGGCGAATGGCTGCGCCAGTTGCCGCCGTCCGTGCAGAATCCGGTGCGCCTGCGTATCGAGGGCGAGCGCGCTGCGCTGCCCGGTCCGGCCATGACCCCCTTCCTCGTCGGCCTGCTGGTGCTGCTGGGTATGCTCGGCACCTTCCTCGGCATGGTCGTGACGCTGAACGGCGCGGTCATCGCGCTGGAAAGCACGACCAACCTCGAGGCGATCCGTGCTTCGCTCGCGGCGCCGGTGCGTGGCCTGGGGGTTGCATTCGGCACCTCGGTGGCGGGTGTCGCGGCGTCCGCCATGCTGGGCCTGATTTCGGCCGTGTGCCGGCGCGAGCGGCTGCAGGTGGCGCAAGTGCTCGATACCCGCATCGGCACCTCGCTACGCGGCTTCTCGCATGCTCATCAACGCGAGGAAACCTTCAAGGCGCTGCAATCGCAGGCGCGGGTACTGCCCGAACTGGTCGACAAGCTGCAGGCGATGATGGAGCAGATGGAGCGGCAGGGAAGGGAGCTGAATGAGGGCCTCGTGTCCCGGCAGGAAGGCTTCCACCGCGACGCGCGGGTGATGTACTCGGAACTGGCCGCGTCGGTGGACAAGTCGCTCAGGGTCAGCCTGACCGAAAGCGCCCGGCTCGCCGGCGAAACGATCCGGCCCGTGGTGGCCGAGACGATGGCGGGCATCGCGCGCGAGACGAGCGCGCTCCAGGCGCGCGTGGCCGACACGGTGCAGACACAGCTCGACGGAATCTCGGCGCGTTTCGACGGCAGCGTCACCCGGGTCGCGGAAACCTGGAACGCGGCGCTCGCGAGTCACGAGCGCGCCAGCGAGAACCTGAACCGGCAGATGCGGGATACGCTGGGCGCCTTCGCGGAGACCTTCGAGCAGCGCTCGGGTGTGCTCCTGAGTTCGGTCGAAGAGACTCATGTCGGCCTGCGCGCCGATCTCGCCGCAACGACGACGGCGCTGGCGCAGGAGACGAGCACGCTGCACACGCGGCTGGCAGATACGGTCGAACGGCAGCTCGACGGCGTGGCGGAGCGTTTCGGCGGGACGGTCGCCACCGTGGCCGATAGGTGGACCACCGCGCTCGCCAGCCATGAGCGCGCGGGCGAACGCCTTACCGCCGAACTCCACAAGTCGCTCGAAGCCTTCGCCGAGACATTCGAACAACGCTCGGCGACCTTGCTCGCTGCGATCGGCGAGACCACGGCCGCACAGCACGCGCAGCAGGCCGCGACGGACGAGGCGCGCCTCGCCGCGCATACCCGGACGCTGGAGACGATGGCGGCATCGCTGCAGCAGGAATGGCACGAGGCCGGCGCGCAGACCCTCGCGCGGCAGGAGCATATCTGCAGGACCCTGGGCGAAACGGCGCACGCAATCGCCACCTCGGCGCAGACGCAGGCCCGCGACACCATCGACGAGGTCGCCCGCCTCATGCATACGGCTGCCGAAGCACCCCGCGCCGCGGCGGAAGTCATCGGCCAGCTGCGACAGGAACTCTCCGCGAGCATCGCGCGCGACAACGGCCTGCTCGAGGAGCGCAGCCGCATCATGGAGACGCTGGGGACTCTGCTTTCCGCGATCAATCACGCATCGACCGAGCAACGCTCGGCGATCGACGCGCTGGTGGCTTCCGCGACGGAACTGCTCGAGCGTGCCGGAACGCGCTTCTCCGCCAGCATCGAGGCGGAGTCGGCGCGCATCGCCGGCGTCGCAGGCGAGATCACCGGCGGTGCCGCCGAGGTGGCCAGCCTGAGCGAGGCCTTCGCTCTCGCGGTGCAGCTCTTCAGCGAGTCCAACGACAAGATGATGACGACGCTCGCACGCATCGAAGGGGCGCTCGACAAGTCCCTGACGCGCAGCGACGAGCAGCTCGCCTACTACGTTGCGCAGGCGCGCGAGATCATCGACCTGTCGATCATGTCACAAAGGCAGATCGTCGAAGACCTGCAGCAGCTGCCCGGCAGGCAGGCGTCGCTCGCCGGCGAGGTGTGACGATGGACGAGTTCGACGGCGCCATCGAGCATTCCACCCCGGTCTGGGCGGTTTTCGGCGACCTGATGTCGGGCCTGCTGGGAGCCTTCGTGCTGATCCTCGTCGGGGTTCTCGGCGTACAGCTGGACCTGGTGACCAGCCTGGAAGCGGAAGTGCAGAAGCGCCGCATCGAGGAACAGCGCCGCGAGGCTCTGGAGAAGGCCCTCGCCGTGCCGCTTGCCGCGGGGCGCGTCACGCTTAACAACGGCCGCATCGGCATCAGCGGCAGCGTGCTGTTCGCGCTCAACTCGGACGAACTACAGCCGGAAGGCCGCCAGCTGCTGAAGAGCCTCGCGCCGCCGCTGGCCGCCTTCCTGTCGGTCAACGACGAAATGCTGATGGTGAGCGGCTTCACGGACGACCGGCCGGTGCGCGACACCAACCGGCAATTCGCCGATAACCTCGAACTGTCCGCGCAGCGGGCACTGACGGTGACGCGCGCACTGATCGACGAAGGCATCCCGTCCTCGTCGGTGTTCGCCGCCGCCTTCGGCCAGGAACAGCCGGTCGCGTCCAATGCCGACGCGGAAGGACGCTCGCGCAACCGGCGCGTCGAGATGGCGCCGGTTCCGAAGACGGGCAAGGCGGGTGCCGGGGGCAATGGCTGACGCGGGCTCGAGCGGGGCTCCGGCGGTCGGTCAGCGACCCGGCGCCGATACCGGCGCGCTGATCGAAGCCCTGCGGGCGCAGAACGCCGAGCGCTTTGATCCGGTGGGTTTCCGCTTCATCGAGACCCTGGCGCGCCGTGCCGCAGCCTGCAGCGACGCGGCCCGAGGTGTTCTGGAACGCCGGCTGGCGAAAGCCCTGTCCGACTACCGCGAGCGTCTCGACGCCTCCGGACTCCGGGCGGGCGATGCGCTTGAACGCGGGATCACGCGCTTCCCCGAATCCGCCGACACCTTGCGGCAATGCCGCGAAGCCGGCGACCTCGCCGGCCTGCAGCGCCTGCTCGCACGGCTGGCGGGGCAGGGCGGTCATTCGCCCCTGACCGGACTGCTCGCGCACATCCGCCGGCACACGCCCGAGGGGGCAAGCGGCGACGCAGGGCACGGTGGCCATGGCGGCAGTGCTGCATTTACCGCGCCGCCGGAACTCAAGTCCCTGAGCTATTTCCGCAGCACCTGGTCCCGCCTCAGCCTCGACCGTCAGCTATCCGACGCCTTCGCCCAGGCCCCCGAAAACGCCGGCCCCCTCAACTCGCATTTCCTCGTGCTGCAGGCGCTCGGGCAGATGCGCGACATCTCTCCCGAATACCTCAGACAGTTCATGTCCTACGTCGACGCCCTGCTGTGGCTCGACCAGGCCGACAGCAGCCGCAATCCAGTACGCAACAGCGCGACACGCGGCAAGAACGCCGTCCGGGGCGAGCGCGACAAGAAGCGCAAGTAAGCGGTTGGCGATTCGTGACGGGTAACCTGTCACGGCTCGCCGGAATCCTAGTAATCTATTCAAATGCTTACGACCGCGCACGACGACCGCCTGCCCAGCTTTGTCGATTTGCTGCTCGACGCAGTCTTTCTCGTCGACGCTGGCGGACGCATCGTCTACGTGAGCGCCGCCTGCGAGCGTATGCTCGGTTACACGCCGCAGGAAATGATCGGCCGGGAGCTGTTCGAGTTTCTCGTCCCCGAAGACCGCTCGCGGACCACCGAAGAGGCCGGCTCGGTCATCGCGGGACGTTCGCGGATCGGTTTCGAGAACCGCTACGTCCATAAGGACGGCCGTCACGTGCACCTCATGTGGTCCGCACGCTGGTCCGAAAGGGACCGGCTGCGCATCGGCGTGGCACGCGACGTCACCGAACTCAAGCACGCCGAGGCCATTCAGCGCGCCACGTTCGCCATCTCGGAAGCGGCACACGAAGCCGCGGACCTCGACGTCCTGCTGCGCGGGATCCACCGCATCATCGCGAGCCTGGTGCCGGTGGCGGGCCTTGCCCTCGCGACCTGCGACAGACAGACGAGGAAGCTCAGCTTCTCCTACCAGAGGGACCGCCACGGCAACCCACTGACCCTGCACGAACCCGTCGCGTGCGAGTTCTGCGCCCAGGTCATCTGCGGCGGCCGTCCGATGCACCTGCGCGACGCCGCGCTGGCCGCGCTGTCGGGCGATGCTGCGTCCTCCAGCGACGACGGATCTTGGCTCGCCATGCCGCTGATCGCGCAGCACGACACGATCGGCGCCCTGGTGCTGAAAGGCGATCCGGGGATCCATTACTCGGACAAGGACAAGGAGCTGCTGCATTTCGTCGCCGAGCAGGTCGCGATCGCCATTGATCGGGCCCAGCTCAAGGCCGACCTGCTGCGCGCGGCCCGCTATGACGAGCTGACCGGACTGCCGAACCGGCGCCTCTTCAACGACCGCATCAAGTCGGTCGTCGCCCGATGCGTGCGCAATCAGTCCCGCCTGGCGGTGCTGTACATCGACCTCGACGACTTCAAACAGGTGAATGACTCGCTGGGACACGCAAACGGCGATCTGCTGCTGCAGGAGGTCGCCCGCCGGCTTCAGCGATGCGTGCGCGGGACCGACACGGTGGCCCGCCTCGGCGGCGACGAATTCGTCGTACTGCTCGAGGACGTACACACGCCCGAGGATGCCCGCGCCGTCGCGGACAAGATCCGGGAAGCAGTGAGTCACCCGATCGACCTCGATACCTGCGTCCTGCGCACGCAGGCAAGCATCGGCATCGCCGTCTATCCCGAACACGGCCAGGAAGTCGAGCGGATCCTGCAGCACGCCGACGCTGCAATGTACGCAGACAAACGGAACAGATCCTCTCAGGCGATGTAATCGGGCGATGGACGGGCCGGGGGGGCTTGCTCCTCCGTCGGAAAGCGCAATCCGGGCTAGCCGGACCGCCCGCGCCGCCGAAAACCTAGGTACGCGCCCGGATCGTGTTGCCCGCACTGACGAAATTCCCGCCGCCCAGGTGATGGATCGTGTGCAGGGCGGCGTTGCCGCTGTCGAAGGTCCAGTGGCCGTTGGCGAACACGCGCGCGTCGGCCGCGGCGGCGACCACCTCGGCAAAGCACGTGTCGTAGGCATCCTCGGTGTGCCGTTCCGGTATCAGGCGGCATTCTAGCCATGCCGAACAGCCGGCCTCGATCACCGGCATGCCCAGTACCGGCCCCGTCTTGGCGTCGATGTCGTAACGCGCGAACTTGTCCAGATCGCGGCCGCTGGCGTTACCGACCGCATAGGTCAGATCGACGAGCGCGGTACCCGGTATGCAGATACCGAATGCGCCGGTCTTCGCGATCAGTTCGCGCGTATAGGTGTGCTTGTCGATGACGATGGCGATGCGCGGCGGGGTGAATTCGACCGGCATCGACCAGGCGGCGGCCATGATGTTGCGCCGCGACCCGTCTGCCGAAGTCACCAGTACCGTGGGGCCGTGGTTGATGAGTCGGCTGGCGTGTTCGGGCGCGACCGGCCGGAAGTCGGACATGTGGTTCATTCTGGATATCCCGGTTGGACGAAGGGCACGGGACACCGGCGGCATCCGCGTTCGACCGAACATGGTACCGACGGCGTCGATCGACGCACTATATCGCCCCTGCGGGACGGCGTGTCGGCACCGCGCCGATGTCAGTTCCGGCACTCGACGCGCCGTCGGTGTGCGGGGCGGGGGAATGATTTTTATCATTCAGGTCGCCGCTGCGTGGACCTACATTGCTCCCGCACCCCAAACGAACTGCCCGCGAGAGAGAAAAGCCATGACATACGTGGTCACCGAAGCCTGCATCAAGTGCAAACACACCGATTGCGTCGATGTCTGCCCCGTCGACGCGTTTCGCGAAGGCCCGAATTTCCTCGTGATCGATCCGAGCGAATGCATCGACTGCACGCTGTGCGTCGCCGAGTGCCCGGTCGATGCGATCTATGCCGAGGACGACGTGCCGGTCGATCAGCGCCACTTCGTCGCGCTCAACGAAGAACTCGCCAGGGTCTGGATCCCGATCGTCGAGGTCAAGCCCGCGCCCGCGGACGCGGGCGTGTGGGCCAAGGTGAAGGACAAGCTCGGCCTGCTCGAACGCTGAGGGCCGCTGCAGGCTTTGCACTGGTCAGGAGTCGACGATCCGCTCCAGCATGTCGGGGCGCATGATCTCGATTCGACCGGGCCGCGACGCGATCCAGCCGGCCTTCTGCCAGCGGCTCAGGATGCGGATCACGGTTTCGACGCGGGCGCTCACGAGCTGGCTGATCTCCTCGCGGCCGAGATGCACGTCGACGATGATGCTGCCCGTGGCGGTGGGCCGGCCGAATCGCCCGATCAGATAATGCATCAACGCAGCGAGGCGGCGCGGTACCGATCCGGCGCTGACGATGTCGATCTTCGCGCGCAGCGCGACGGTGTGTCGCAGCAGCGCCCCGTTTATCGCGCGCGAAACGGCGATCGAGTCGCCCAGTGCGCGGCGCAGTGCCTCCACACGGATCGACAGCACGTCCGCCGGCTCACCCAGCGCGATGGCGTCGGCCGGAAACGCGCCCCCCTCCAGTGCGGCCGCCAGGCCGACCGCCTCGCCGCGCCGGAACAGGCCGACCAGAATGCCTTCCCCGGTCGGGGTCATCCGGCGGATCTGGACCACGCCCGATTCGATAAGCGCGAACCAGTTCGCGTGCTCCCCGGCGAACCACAGCGATTGACCCGGATCCAGACGGCGCGGGCGCGCACCTTGCGCAAGCTGGCAAAGATCGGCCCGCCCGACTTGCGAGAACAGTTCGAGCGTGCCGAGTCGCCGTGCCAGCGCGTCAACGTGCGCTCCTCCCGGCGCTTCGCAGGCGTCGGTCGGGGGATGAAGGAGCGACAAGGGGGCCGCGTGTCCCATGATGGTCCCGGAGCGTTGATTGACGGCACGTGCACGCACGTCGTGCAAGGGCCGTTAATCCGACTATAGCGGGGCTTGCAAAAGAGTCAATAAAAATGCATCTTTGTGTCGTGTCCACAACTTTCCACACATCCGTTCCTTCATCCGATGCCATAGGGCGGAATCGGACTAGGATGGAATGAGCATTCTCCTTCGTGGTGTCCCATGTCGATGAATGATCGTCGCCCCGAGCCGCGGCATATCCGTCCCGCACAGGTCATGGACGCCGTATCCTGCGGCCTGCGCGTGTGTGCCGACACCTCGCCCCTTTGCCTCTTGTACGCGGGCGGGTTTGCCGTGTTCGGCGTGGGGCTCGTTTCCCTGCTTGCCACGGGCGGGCTGGCCCCGATGGCCTTGCCGCTGGTGGGCGGTTTCCTGATCGTGGCGCCGGCCCTGCTGGCAGGCTTTTTCGCCATGTCGGCGGCGCGGCGCAGCGGCCGCAAACCGACCTGGCGGGATGTCGGCGCGGGTTTCCTGGGATCGTCCCCTGCACTCTGGGGCCTCGTGCTCGTCTGCCTGTTTCTCTTCGTGATCTGGATGACCGATGCCGGCATCCTCTACAGCTTCATGCTGGGCCGCAGCTACACCGGCTGGAAGATGCTGTTCCCGTTTTCGACGGAACTCCTGCGCTTCCACCTGGGAGCGATCGTTGCGGGCGGGCTGTTCGCGGTGATTGCCTTCTGCATCACCGCCTATGCCGTTCCCTTGCTCATCGAGCGCCGCGCCAGCCTGGTCGTTGCCGTGAGTGCCAGCGTTCGCGCGATCTTTCGCAGCATTCCGGCGAATCTCACGTGGAGTCTCATGCTCGGGGGCACGATCATCGTGTCGATCATCGTGCCGCTGCTGCTGACGGTGACGCTGCCCGTCACCGCGTTCGCGACCGAATGCCTGTACCGGACGGTGTTCCCGGACGAGTCCGATTGAGTCCGTCGTGCGAGCCCGCGTCTCCACCCCTTGCAGGAGGAATACATGCCCTTCATCCACAGTCGACCTGCCGTACCGCGGCCGCAGGGGAGCCAGCGTTGAGTACCGACGTCACCGACATCAACCGCCTGCTTGTCGAACAGACCGCGGACGCCGTCATCTTCGCCGACAGGGAAGGGCTGATCCGCATCTGGAATGCCGCGGCGGAGGCGCTGTTCGGCTTTCCGCACATGGAGGCGATCGGGCAGAGCCTCGATCTGATCATTCCCGAGCGGCTGCGCGCGGCGCATTGGGAAGGGTTCCACCGCGCGGTAGCCAGCGGCCGTACCCGCCTCGGCGGTCGTGCCGTGATCACGCGATCGACGACTGCCGCCGGCGCCACGATCTATGTGGAGATGAGCTTTGCGCTCGTTTCGGACGTGCGCGGCGACGTGCTGGGGTCGGTCGCCGTGGCGCGCGATGCGACGCAGAGGCGCGAAGATGAAAGGCAGTTGCAGCAGCGTATCCGCGCGCTGGAAGCGGAAACCGCGGTGCGTGCGTCGGGGCCGAAATAGGCATGAATCGGCCGCGGAGGCGGCCCGGGATCAACTGGCGGGAAGAAATGGAGCAATGGTTTGCGGCACATCTCGGTGATGCAATGCTGGCCGGCGATGAGCTGGAGCGCGTATGCACGCTCTTCGAACAGCAGCGCGAGCGGAACGCGACGACGGCGGTGTTGATGCGCCACGAAAACTTCGGCCGCCTGCATTGCGAGCTTGTGCTCTACTTTCCGCCAGAGCTGGCGGAACTCGCTGCAGCCGTTGGGGCGCAAGCCTGCGGCAGGCCGGGCCTGTCGGGATTGGGCGTCGCCATCGGATCACCCCGGCGCCTGGCAGAACTGGCCGCCAGCGATTGATTCCGCAATGCGGCGCCTTTGCCATCCCCCGATTCGTTGCGATGGGCGTGTCATGAGTTCTTAACCTCTGCAGATTACCGTGCGCCTGCGAGCGGCATCGCGTAATCCCACAGAGGAACTCTCAATGAACGATCTGCAAACCCTGCGTCCCGACAGCGACGACGAATCGACCAACACCTCGACCAATCCTGGCTTCGACAGTATCCTGCGGGCGCGCCTGTCGCGGCGTCAGCTGCTTGGCGGCGGCGCGGGCACCGCCGCGCTGGCGATGCTCGGCGGCGTTTCTCCGGCTTTCGCGGCCGCATCCGCGCAGGGGGCTGCCGCTCCCGGCCGCAAGCTGCCGAAGCTCGCCTTCAACCCGGTGGCGAAGAGCCTCGCCGATGCCGTATCCGTACCGGAAGGTTACCGTTATACCGTCCTCTATCGTCTCGGCGATCCGATCGACAGCAGCGTGGGCGAGTACCTCAACGACGGCACCGACCCGGCCGAGAGCTTCGCGTTGCGCGCCGGCGATCACCACGACGGCATGCACTACTTCGGCCTCGGTCCGAACGCCAAGCACCACAAGAACGAGTCGGATCGCGGCCTGCTATGCCTGAACCACGAAGCGATCACGCCGGCCTTCCTGCATCCCAACGGCCCCACCATCGTCGGTGGCGTGCGCACGGTTGCGGAGGAGGTGCTGCGCGAGTTCTACGTGCATGGCGTGAGCGTGGTCGAGATCGCGCGCGAGGGCGGCGAATGGCGCTACCTGCGCGACTCGCACTTCAATCGCCGCATCCATACCCTGACCGAGATGGAGCTGTCCGGCCCCGCCGGCAAGACCCCGTACATGGTCACGAAGTACTCGCCCGACGGCAGCCGCACGCGCGGCACCGTCAACAACTGTGCGAGCGGACACACGCCGTGGGGTACCTACCTCACGTGCGAGGAAAACTGGGCCGGCTATTTCCGCCGCATCGAGGCAACAGACAACCCGAACCGCAGCGCCAGGGAAGTGACCGCCTTCACCCGCTACGGTGTCCGCGGCACCGGCCGCGAGCTGTGGGCGACCGTCACGCCCGATACGCCGGACGAGCTCTACGGCCGCTGGAACGCGATGAAGCTCGGCACCTCGACCGACGGCAGCGACGACTATCGCAATGCGCCCAACACCTACGGCTGGGTCGTCGAGATCGACCCGTTCGACCCGCAGGCGACGCCGAAGAAGCGCACCGCGCTCGGCCGCTTCGCCCACGAAGGCGCGTGGCTGGGCCCCGTTCGCGTCGGTCACCCGCTGGTGTGGTACATGGGTTGTGACTCGCGCAACGAGTACATCTACAAGTACGTTTCGAACGCCGTGTGGCACCCGGACGACGCCAACGGCGGCATGGCAGCGGGCGACAAGTACCTCGACGACGGCAAGCTCTACGTCGCACGCTTCGATGCCGACGGCACCGGCCAGTGGGTCGAGCTGGGCTTCGGTGTCGGCAACGTGTCGCCTGCGAACCCCGCCTATGCGTTTGCCGACCAGGCCGACGTTATCGTGCATGCCCGTCTCGCGGCCGACGCGGCCGGCGCGACGAAGATGGATCGTCCCGAATGGGGCGCCGTGAATCCACGAAACGGTGAAGTCTACATGGCCCTCACTAACACCAATGCAGCGAGCCGGCCGCTCTCGCGCCTCGATGCCGCCAATCCGCGCTTCTACAACGACCGCAAGACCACGGGCCAGGACCAGCGCGGCAACCCCAACGGCCACATCATCCGCTTTGCGGAAGCCGGTGGCGACGTCGCCGCGACTTCGTTCAGGTGGGACGTGTTCCTGTTCGGTGCGCGTGCGACGGCCGATGCGGCGAACGTGAACATCTCCGGCCTGACCGATGCCAACGACTTCTCCAGCCCCGACGGCCTCTGGTTCAGCCAGGCGACCGGCGTGCTGTGGATGGAGACGGACGATGGCGCCTACACCGACGTCACGAACTGCATGCTGCTCGCGGCGGTGCCGGGCGAGGTCGGCGACGGCGGTCCGCGGTCCATCGTCAGCAGCGACGGGACGAGCACGCGCACGGTCGATACCCACGTCGGCAAGCCGCTCGGCGAGGAAAACCTGCGGCGCTTCCTCGTCGGCCCGAAGGAGTGTGAGATCACCGGCGTTGCGGAATCGCCGGACGGCAAGGCGCTGTTCGTGAATATCCAGCATCCGGGCGAAGACACGCGTCCCGACTTCGCCGCTGGCAGCTTCGGTAGCCACTGGCCGGATGGCGGCCTGTCACGTCCTCGTTCGGCCACCATTGTCATCACGCGCGCGGACGGCGGGCGTATCGGCGTCTGAGGCGGGAGTCCTGGCGGGCGCCGGCGGCGCCCGCGCCACAAACGAAAAACGCGGCCAGGCCGCGTTTTTCGTTCAACGGTCCGGCTCGGGCCGGACGACACCGTCGGTCATGCGTTGGCCGGGCGGCCGTACATGCGCAGGATATTCTGGAAGCTCCGGTGGCGTTCGTTCGGATCGTACTTGCTGAAGATCTTCTCCTGGCGCACGCGGTTGAACGGCGGCAGGGCGTCAAGAATGGCGCGGCGCTCGATCAGGATGCGCTCGCGCATTCGGTCGTTCACGAAGACGAAACGGACGGGGTCGTAGAGGCCGTCTTCACGCTCGCGGTGGAAGCCGGGTTCGGCCGGCAGGAAGTTCTCTTTGGTGTGGCTTTTCATGATCGTCGGTGGATTGGTGCTATTCGGTCTTGTTCTTTCGGGGAATTTTACCCGCTAATCGTTACGAACATATTTCCCGCGCACTTCCCGGCGGCATATGCCGCCGGGTGATCATGGCATTACTGCAACACAGCCGCCGTGACAGGGCTGCGTCTCGCCCGCTCAGACGGTGGGTTCGATCGCCTGCGCACCGGGTACGACGCGATAACAGGGGTTGTATTCCGTCCCCGGCAGCTTCATGCGCCCCTGCGCGACGAAGGAGGCGAGCAGGGCGTCCATCGGCCCCATGATCTCCGGATCGCCGTGGATCTCGAACGGACCGTGCTGCTCGATCTCGCGGATGCCCTCGTTCTTGACGTTGCCTGCGACGACGCCGGAGAAGGCGCGCCGCAGGTCGGCGGCGAGCAGGTGCTTCGGCTCGCCGCGGTGCAGCCGGAGGCGCCGCATGTTCGCGTGCGTCGGCCGGAAAGGCTGCTGGAACTCGTGTTCGATGCGCAGCAGCCAGTTGAAGTAATAGGCGTCGCGATGTTCCTTGCGGAAGGCGCGCACCCTGCCGATTCCGCCATGGATCTCGCGCGCGACCGCGGCGGGGTCGTCAATGATGATGCGGTAACGGCTGCGCGCCTCGTCGCCCAGCGTCTCGCCGATGAAGCTGTCGATGCGGCGGAAGTACTCTTCGGCGCTCTTCGGCCCGGTGAACACCAGCGGGAAGGGCTGGGCGGCATTGGCCGGATGCAGCAGGATGCCCAGCACATAGAGGATTTCCTCGGCCGTGCCGACGCCGCCGGGGAACACGACGAAGCCGTGGCCCGCGCGCACGAAGGCCTCGAGGCGCTTCTCGACGTCGGGCAGGATCACCAGGTCATTGACGATGGGGTTGGGCGATTCGGCGGCGATGATCCCGGGCTCGGTGAAGCCGAGATAGCGCGGCTTGCCGATACGCTGCTTGGCGTGTCCGATCGTCGCGCCCTTCATCGGCCCCTTCATCGCCCCTGGGCCGCAGCCGGTGCAGATGTCCAGCGCGCGCAGGCCCATCTCGTAGCCGACGCGCTTGGTGTAGTCGTACTCCTCGCGGCTGATCGAGTGTCCGCCCCAGCACACCGCGACGCTGGGCTGGATCACCGGCTGCACGATCCCGGCGTTGCGCAGGATGTGGAACACCGCGTCGGTGATGCCCTCCGAGTTGCCGAGGTCGAATCGGCCGGGGGCTGCGCCGCCGGTGTCTCCGTTCGCATAGACCACGTCGCGCAACACCGCGAACAGGTGTTCCTGGATGCCCCGGATCATCAGCCCGTCGACGAAGGCGCTCGCCGGCGCGTTGCGGATGTCCAGCTTGATGCCGCGCGAGCGCTGGATGATCTCGATGTCGAAGTCCGGATAGCGCGCGAGGAGTTCCTTGCCGTCGTCGAGCGGATTGCCGCAGTTGAGCACCGCGAGGGCGCAGTTGCGGAAGGTTTCCCGCAGTCCGCCCTGGCCCTGGCTGGAGAGACGTGCGGCTTCCGTTCGCGACAGCACCTCCATGCGTCCGGTGGGCGAGACCTGGGCGTCGACGACTGGGAATCTTGCGGATGAAGGCTTGCTCATGGAATGGGATCTCGTGCTCGGGATTGATCGGCCGCGCGGGACGGTGGTCCCGTCCGTCGCTCCGGAACCGTGCATGGTAGGCGTGTCGGTGGCGAAATGCATGCCGGCAACGCCGGCTGCGGCTCCGCAGGCCGACCGCGTCAGCGGCGGATGTCGAGGTGCACGACCAGGTTCGCCTCGTGTGCGCGCCAGCGCAGCGGGATCGCGAAGGGAACACCCGTGGCGCGCGGGACCGACGGCGGAAGCGTGCGCAGGCGGGCCGACGGCGGCGAGATCGCCAGTTCCTCGCCGAAGTGGCGGCGTGCGCGGCCCGACATCATGTTGGCGATCTCGCCGACCACATCGAGGCAGCGGTCCACCGAATGCTCGCGTTCGCCGATCGCCTGCAATACCTGCGACAGCATGCCGTGGGGCGCCGAAAAGGTGATGCTGCCGCGAAAGCCGCCGGACACGTCGATCACCCCGTTGAAATCGCTCCACAAGGGGGCGGAGCTGCCATCGAGCAGGTAGGCGGTGCGCACGACGGCCGATTCGTGCGTCATGTTGAGGAAGAAGGCCGAGATGGCTTCGGAAAAGACCTCGATGTCTTCGTGGTTCAACGCGCGGAAATTCAACTCATCAGCTCCAGCAGGGCGACAACCAGTTGTTCTTCGGAAAAGGGCTTGTGCAGGAAGCCGTGTGCCCCCTTGCTGACGGCGCGCAGCGCCGTGGCCTTGTCGCTCAGGGCGGACACCACCATGATGCGAGCGCCCGGCAGGACCTCGGCGAGCCGTTCGATGCAGGCCTCTCCGTCCATGTTGGGCATCGTGAGGTCCATCGTGATGAAGTCGGGCTTCCTCGACAGCGCGATGGCCAGCGCCTGTTCGCCGTCGCCGGCGAGGCCCACCAGGTCGATCGGCGGCAGGCGCTCGTCGAGCATCTGCCGTGCGATCAGATTGCGGATGACCATCGAGTCGTCGACGATCAGTAGCCTTGCCTTCATGCGGGACTCCATTGCAGGGTGAAGCGCGTGTAGGCGCGCGGAGTGGACGCGAGCCTCAGCCGGGCGCCGGTCTCGCGTGCCAGCGCCCCGACGACATCGAGGCCCATGCCGCGGCCGGCGTGTTCGCTGACGGACGCCGCAGTGGAGACGCCCGGGGCGAAGAGCGTTGCGACCACGTCGCGGTCGCTCATCGCGGCGACCTCGGCGGCCGGCCGGTGCCCGTCTTCGGTCAGTCGGCGGCGCAGGGCATGCACGTCGATGCCGCGCCCGTCGTCGGTCACGCTGAGCTCCAGGCCCCCGTCCGCCGAGCGCGCCAGTTCGATGCGCAGGCGGCCTTCCTCCTGCTTGCCCGCGTCCCGCCGCTCCGCCACCGCCTCGATGCCATGCACGACCGCGTTGCGGACCAGCTGGGGCAGGCCTTCGCGCAACAGGCGATGGACCGCCTCGGGAATCGCGCCGACCTGCGGGAGCGAGGTTTCGATGCGCACCTTCTTGTCGAGGTCGGATGCAACCGCCAGCGCGAGCCGCTGGATGCGCTGCATCGTCTGGAGGACTGCGTCATCTCCCGGATGGGTCGCGCCGGCCTGTGCGCGGGCGTCGGCTGCAGGCTGCGCGAAGGCCGCGAGGCGCGAGATCACCGCGTCGATCTTCGCCAGCTCCTGCATCAGGTGGCCGATCCCGGTGGCAACCGGGATGAGGTCGTCGCCGGTCAGCGTCCTGCGATGGCGCAGCGCGCCCAGCTCGTCCTCGAAGCGGTGGGCCTGCGCCGCGACCGCGCCGATCGCGAGCGCCGCCGCCTCTCCCTTGATCGAATGCACCTCGCGGAACACCTTTGTCACCGTCGTCAGGTAGGCGCGCGCGTCCGGGGTGACGTCGCGCAGGGCCGCGTTCAGTCCGTCGAGCTTCGCCCGCGCGTCGTCGAGGAAGCGACGCACGTCCGCCGGATCCTTGTCCAGCACGTCGAGCAGCAGGGCCACCTCGCTGCGGGCACGTTCCTCGGCGTCCGCGAGTTCGCGTTCCAGCCTGACTTCCTGGCTCACGTCGGCCACCGCGACCAGCATCCCCGTGATGCCGCTCCGCGCGCCGTCGCGCACGGGCTGGAACGTGAAGCTGAGATATTTCGCGCGCGAGCCACCGGCTTGTCCGAGCTGCACCCGCTGCAGCGGATTGAGGTCGGCCAGCAGCGCCGGCTTCACCCGTTCGTTGAGCAGCAGCCCGATGTACTGCCGGGCGGAGTCCATCGTTTCCGGCGTCACCAGTGCCGCCAGGGTCACGAGAAAATTGTCGCCCGGCGCCAGCGGGTGGGGAAACACCCGGGCGAGGTGTTCCGAACGCTGCGTCCCGATCGTGCCGTTGCGGTCGATCAGGAACAGGCCTTCGCGCACCGTGCGCAGGATGTCCGTCGTCTCGCGCCGCGCCTGCTCCGCTTCCCGGTCGCTGCGGCTCAGGCGGCGCGCAACGTGCACCACGACGAAGGCGAACATCAGCAGCGCGACGGTGATCGCGCCGGACTGCAGCACCCGCATCGAGCGCGCACGATCCGCCGCGAGGCGTTCCTGTTCGCGCGTCAGGTCGTCGGCGAGCTGCAGCAGGCGGACGTTGCGCGTGTTGCTCAGCGTGGCCGCGGCCTCGACTGCGGCCTGCTCGGGCGTGGCCGAGGCCAGCAGCATGATCGCCGCATCCCGCAACGGCTGCCACTGTCGGTCGAGCTTGTTCGCCAGCTCGAGCGCTGGGCCGTCCTGCGATTCCGCCGCAAAGGCCTGCACTTCGGCGAGCGCCAGGTCGAAGGCCAGGTATGCCTCCGAGATCTGCGCCTGGCTGGTCTGTATCGGGTCGCCCGCAGCGGATTCATGCGATAGTGTCAGCACCGCCTTGGCGAGCTGCTGCGAGTAGCCGCGCAACTTGCCGCCTGCGTTGATGCCCCTGGCGTCGCGCTCGACGTTCTGCAGCAGGACGTAGTTGAGCGTATAGACCCCGACGCTCACGAAAAAGAAAGCAGCAACGGCAATGACGAGCACGCGGTATTTGCCGGGCAGGAAGGATTGCAGCGAGGGCATCCGGGGCGACCGTGGGAGTGGGGCGGAGGTCGCGGAGGCTACAGTTCGGTTGTTACATTTTCGTGTCGGGACGCTACAAGTCCCGCGCCGCGCGGGAATCGAAAATAATTCCTTTCGGGTGTGAAATATTTTATGGCCGGGCAGTCAGGTTTATGGTTGATGCATTCCTGAATATCCCGGTAATATCCGCTTACAAGTTCCATCGCCGATTGCGACAGCCTCCTGCCGCAATCGGCATACGGCGAAAGTTCAGATGTCCACAAATCCGTCCTGGAAGCAGTTTACCGTCGAGCGCCTGGCGCGTGAAATCGGCGTATTGGGCGAAATCATCGTCGATGATGTCCTTTTCGATCTGGGCTTCGAGGATGGCGAGCTGCCCCCGCGCCAGCTGATGACCTTCCTCGCCCGGTTGCAGCGCGAGCTCCCCGAGACCGTCGATCGCGACGGGATCATCAAGGAACTCGTCGCCGGACTCCTCTCAACTCCAAATTCCTGACCGTCATGACCATCCGAAACAAGCTGATCCTCGGTTTCTCCGTGCTGCTCGCGTTCATCTTCGTTCAGGGCGCAGCAACCTTCTTCTACGGTTCGCGCACCCAAGACCTCGTGGATACGGCGGTGAACAGGAACTTCATCGCCGCGACCGAGATCACCGACCTCCTCGCGTCGGCGCAACAGCTGCGGCGCCAGGAGAAGGAATACCTGATCTACGTAGGCAACGTCGACGGGCGCAATGCCGTGCTCGAAGACTGGAACGCCACGCATGCGCGCATCCTCGGCCAGCTCGAAGCGATGGTCGCCAACAGCAAGGGCATCTACCTTCCCGCCGACAGCACCGCATTCGCGCAGTGGAAGGGCGCGCTCGACGGTTACCAGAAGGAATTCGCACGCATCGTCGAAGGTTTCAGCTATGACGTGTCGATGCTTGACGAAGGCGATACGGCTGGCGGTTCGCAGACCTACAACAAGGCTGTGCGCGCCAACGAGGAGCTGCGCCCGGTGGTCGATCGCTTCAACAGCGTCCTGATCGAAGGAGCCACGAAGCTGGCGCGCACCCGAGCCGAAGAGTCGGCCCATGCCTACCAGCGCATCCGCAGCAACTTCAATGTCGTCGATTATGTGAACATCGGCTTCGCCGTGGCCGGCCTGCTGCTTGCGGGCGGCCTTCTCGCGACGATCCCGGGGTCGATCACCCGTCCGCTCGAGTCGCTGATCGAATCGGCCGACAAGATGAGTCTGGGCGACCTGGGCAAGAAATTCGAGGCTGGCGGCGTCAAGGACTTCGAGCGGCTTGCCGCTTCGCTCGAGCGCATGCGCGTGACGATGGAAGCGATGATCGTCCGGCTCAAGGCGCGCTCCCGCTGACAACCGACACCTCGCTGCACATTACCGCATCATCCGGCAACTCTTGAGACAAGGAACTCCCATGCGTATCGCTCTCCGCCCGCTGCTCCTCGCCCTGGCCCTCGGAACCGCCCTGGCGCTGCCTGCCCACGCGCAGCAGCAGTCGGCGTCGGGTGCCGTCGCCACCAAGACGACCACACGCACCGCCGCCGCCAAGCCCGCTACGGGCGACCTCGCTGCCGGGGATTACGTGATCGACGTCGCCCACTCGCACGTCTATTTCTTCATCTCGCACCTCGGCGTCAGCCGTTTCATGGGGCGTTTCGACGACATCAAGGGCACTTTCGTGATCGGGCAGAAACCGGCCGAAAGCGCCGTCAGCGCCACGGTGCCGGTGGCCAGCGTCAACACCAAGCACCAGAAGCTGGAAGACCACCTGAAGAGCCCCGACTTCTTCGACGTGGCGCAATTTCCGACCATGAGCTTCGAGTCGACGCGGGTGAACTGGAACAACCGTGGCGAGGGTGTCCTGTCGGGCAACCTCACGATCCACGGCGTCACCAAACCGGTCGATTTCAACCTGAAGCTGACGGGCGCAGGGAAGGGGCCGCGCGGCGACACCCGTGCCGGATTCGAAGGTACGACGACGATCAAGCGCAGCGATTTCGGCATGACCTATGGCCTGCCGCGCGTGGTCGGCGATACCGTCGAGATCGCGCTGTCGATCGAAGGCATCCGCCAGTAAGCGTCGGCTGCCGGTGCGGCCCGGGAGGCCGCATGGATTGCATTCGGTATCACGTTCGGCCCTGCCATCCCGCAGGGCCGAATTCTTTTGCGGGCCACGGCCGTGGTCCCGCGGCAGTAACGCTCAGTACTGGGTATTCAACTCGTCGACAACGAGCTGCTTGAGTTGCTCGTAGCCGAAGCTGGGCATCGGGCGGCCGTTGACGAAAAACTCCGGGGTCTTCGTCACGTTGAGCGTGCGCGCGTCGGCCAGATCCTGCCGGACGATCGCGTCGATCGCCGGGGAGGCCATGTCGGCCTTCAGTCTTTCGATGTCGAGGCCCACGCCGTTGATGAAGTTCCACACCATGTCGGGCTGCGGGTTGTGGTGCGAGGCCCAGTTGGGCTGGGCGGCAAACAGCGCCTCGAGCGTCTCCCAGAACTTGCCCTGGAGCTTCGCCGCTGCCAGCAGCTTCACGACCTGCTCCGAACCGTCGTGGAACGGCGCGTAGCGCACGCTCACGCGGATGCGTCCGGGCGCCGCGGCCATCAGCTGCTTCACATAGGGGTAGAAGTCGCGGCAGGTCTCGCAGGCCGGATCAAGGAATTCGACGATGTGCACGCGCGCTTCGGCTTCACCCAGCGTCGGCGAGTGCTCGCGCACGAGGATTGCGCGGTTCTGTTCGGCGACCTCGTCGCGGCGGGTGCCTTTCTCCGAATCATGTACGAGCGTGGCGGTGGCGAAGACCGCGACCATCAGGGCGGCGGCGATCCCGAAAATGTACTTCTGGTTCATCTGGACATCCTGCGTTGGGCGAAAAGGAGAAAACCGGCGATCAGCGTGAAGGAGATCAGCGACAGCATCGGAATGGTCAGGAAGCCGAACCATTCGATCTGGATCTCCTTGCACGAGACGCCGCGCGAGCAGGGCTGAATGCGCTCGGGAATCACGCCCGCGACGAGCAGCACGTGGAACAGGGCGACCAGCCAGCCGGCGAGCGTCAGCGGCAGCGCGTAGCGGAGCACGCCACGATCGAGGGGGAACATCCCCGCGGGCAGGATCAGCACGAGCGGGAACATGGCGATCCGCTGCCACCAGCACAGCACGCAAGGCGGCAGCTCCATGACCTCGCCGAGGAAGAGTGCGCCGAGCATGGAGGAGGCGGCCACCAGCCACGCCCCGAACAGCGGCGTCCAGCCCGCCGGGGACGATGCGACGGAATCAGCTTTCATACGAGATCAGGACGACGTCGGCGGCCTGTTCGCGTAGCGGAATCAGTGCCTGATAGACGGGCGAGTTGAACCAGCCGTTGAGCGCATCGATGTCGGGGAAACGCAGCACCACGGTATCGGTGTGCGCATGCTCGCCGCCCAGCACGGTCACGCGTTTGCCGCGCAGCACCAGCTCTCCGCCCCAGCCCTCCAGCGTGCCGGGGACGCGCGAGCGGTACTGGTCCCATTTGGCGGGATCCTTGATCGTGATGTGGCCGATGACATAGGCCGGGGCTTTCTGTTTCATCAGGTGTCCTGGTGGCAGAGGAACGAGGGGCCGCCGCGCGGCAAGGCTGCGCCGGACCGGAAGGTCGCGGCAGGAAGGCGCGGATTATATCCGAGTCATAGCGACGTCATTGGTTCCGCGTCCGTGACCGGCATGGCGTCTCGTTCGGTGCGGTGCAATCGATCCAGGTACGTGCGCGGGTGCGGGGACGGCATATCGCGTTGCGGCGGTGCAAGATGGGTTGTATAGGTGATGAGGTTATATGGAAATAAGGTTTTATGCGTTGTCATACATCCTGGCATGGGCTATCGTCGGAGCCTTCTCCTCACATCGCCCGCTATCGGATTCAGCATGAAGAAACTGACCAGCCTGTTGCTCGCAGCCGGATTCGCCTTCGCCACCGGCGCGTCCGCCCAGTCCAATCTGCTCAACGTCTCTTACGACGTGGCGCGTGACGTCTACAAGGATTACAACCCGCTGTTCCAGAAGCACTGGAAGGAGAAGACGGGCGAGACCGTCGAACTGCGCCAGTCGCACGGCGGTTCGTCGAAGCAGGCGCGCGCAGTGGCCGACGGCCTCGAGGCCGACGTGGTGACGATGAACCAGGCCACCGACGTCGATTTCCTCGCCGAGAAGGGGCTGGTCGCCAAGGATTATCCGAAGAAGTTCCCCGACAACGCCTCGCCCTACACCTCGACGATGGTGTTCATCGTGCGCAAGGGCAATCCGAAGGCGATCAAGGACTGGAACGACATCGCCAAGCCCGGCACCCAGCTGATCATCCCGCACCCCAAGAACACCGGCAACGGCCGCTATTCCTATCTCGCGGCATGGGGCTACGCGCTCAAGCAGCCTGGCGGCAACGACAAGGCAGCGGCCGAATTCGTCGGCGCGATGCTCAAGAACGCGCCGCTGTTCGCGTCGGGCGGCCGCGATGCGACGACCACCTTCATGCAGCGCAAGATCGGCGACGTGCTCGTCACCTTCGAGTCGGAGGCGGAGCTGATCGCGAAGGAGTTCGGACGCGGCGAGTTCGAAGTCGTCTACCCGAGCCTGTCCATCCTGGCCGAGTTCCCCGTTGCGATCGTCGAGAAGGTCGTCGACAAGAAGGGTACGCGCAAGCAGGCGCAGGCCTACCTCGAGTACCTGTGGTCGAAGGAGGGCCAGGAGAACGCCGCGGCGAATTACCTGCGCCCGCGTGACGCCGAAGTGCTGAAGAAGCATGCGGCGCAATTCCCTGCGATCAAGACCTTCACCGTGGATGAGGTGTTCGGCGGCTGGAGCAAGGCGGCGCCCGCGCACTTCAAGGACGGCGGCAGCTTCGACCAGATCTACGTTCAGAAGTAAAATCCCGGGCCTTTCATGCGCAGCGGCCCCATCGCGGGCCGCTGCGCTTTTCGATTCCCACGACTGACGGTTAGATTCTCGACATGTTTCCCACTCCCGCCAAACGGGATGGCGTCCTGCCCGGCTTCCGCCTGGGGCTGGGCTACACGCTGACCTACCTCACCCTGCTGGTGCTGATACCGCTCGGCGGCATGATCCTCATGACCGGCAAACTGAGCTGGAACAACTTCTGGGAGATCGCCACCGCGGAGCGTGCGCTGGCGTCCTACCGGGTCACCTTCGGCGCGTCGCTGTTCGCGGCGACGGTGAATGCCGTGTTCGGCCTGATCGTCGCCTGGGTGCTGGTGCGCTATCCGTTTCCGGGCAAGCGCTTCGTCGACGCCCTGGTCGATCTGCCGTTCGCGCTGCCGACGGCGGTCGCCGGCATCACGCTCGCGACCCTGTACGCGGAGAACGGCTGGGTCGGGCAATTCCTCGCCAAGTTCGGCATCAAGGTCGCCTTCACGCCGCTGGGCATCGTCGTCGCGCTGATCTTCGTGACCCTGCCTTTCGTCGTCCGCACGCTGCAGCCGGTGATCGAGGACATCGAGGCAGAGGTCGAGGAGGCCGCGGCCTCGCTGGGCGCCACGCGCTGGCAGACCTTCGTGCGGGTACTGCTGCCGGGCATCTTCCCGGCCTGGCTCACCGGCTTCACGCTCGCGTTTTCGCGCGCGATCGGCGAGTTCGGCTCGGTGATCTTCATCGCCGGCAACATGCCGCTGATCTCCGAGATCACGCCCTTGCTGATCATCTCCAAGCTCGAGCAGTACGACCTGCTGGGCGCGACGGCGCTTGCGGTGGTGATGCTGGTGATCTCCTTCGTGATGCTGCTCGTGATCAACCTGCTGCAATGGTGGGCGGCCAACCGGCACGCCAAGGGCAGCGATGCCGAGCCGGCCGAGGCGCTCGCACCCGCCGCACTGGTGGAGGCCCGTCCATGACCGTTCGCCGTGCCACCGCCGAGCCGCGCTGGGTCCGCCTGCTGCTGACGGGTGTCGCCCTCGGCTTCCTCTTCCTGTTCCTCGTGCTGCCGCTGATCGCGGTGTTCTGGGAGGCCTTCGCGCAGGGTGCGCAGACCTACTGGGAGGCGCTGAAGGATTCCGAAGCCCGTTCCGCGATGCTGTTGACGCTGACCATCGCCGCGGTCGTGCTGCCTTTCAACATCGCGTTCGGCGTCGCAGCGGCGTGGGCGATCGCGAAATTCGAGTTCCGGGGCAAGAGCCTGCTCACGACCCTGATCGACCTGCCGTTCGCGGTGTCGCCCGTCGTCGCCGGCCTGATCTTCATCATCCTGTTCGGCGCCCAGGGTTTCTTCGGCTCCTGGCTCGCCGCGAACGACATCAAGATCATCTTCGCGCTGCCCGGCATGGTGCTCGCGACGCTGTTCGTGACCTTCCCCTTCGTCGCGCGCGAGCTGATCCCGCTGATGCAGGCGCAGGGGCGTGACGAGGAAGAGGCGGCGATCTCGCTCGGCGCCTCCGGCTGGCAGATGTTCTGGCGCGTGACGGTGCCGAACATCAAGTGGGGCCTGATGTACGGCGTGATCCTCGCCAACGCCCGGGCGATGGGCGAGTTCGGCGCGGTGAGCGTCGTCTCCGGCCACATCCGCGGGGAGACCAACACGCTGCCGCTGCATGTCGAGATCCTCTACAACGAATACAACCAGATCGGCGCCTTCGCCGCGGCCACCGTTCTCGCCTTCCTGGGCCTGGTGACCCTGGTCGCGAAGACCGTCGTCGAGTGGCGCATGCGCAAGGAAACCGAAATGCTGACCGCCGATCTGCCGCCCGAAAAAACCGAACTGCCGCCGACCGTGGCCACGGAACGCCCATGAGCATCGAAATTCGCAACATCAGCAAGCGCTTCGGCAACTTCGTCGCGCTCGACGATCTCTCCCTCGACATCCCGACCGGCGAGTTGGTCGCGCTGCTGGGGCCTTCGGGCTGCGGCAAGACGACGCTGCTGCGCATCATCGCGGGCATGGAGACGCCGGATGCCGGCTCGGTGCTGTTCGGCGGCCAGGAGGCGACCCACGTGCATGCGCGCGAGCGCCAGGTCGGCTTCGTCTTCCAGCATTACGCGCTGTTCCGCCACATGTCGGTGTTCGAGAACGTCGCCTTCGGGCTGCGCGTGCGCCCGCGCAAGGAGCGCCCGAGCGAGGCCGAGATCCGCGAGCGCGTGATGGGGCTGCTGAAGCTCGTGCAGCTCGACTGGCTCGCGCAGCGCTACCCCTCGCAGCTTTCGGGGGGCCAGCGCCAGCGCATCGCGCTGGCCCGCGCGCTGGCGGTCGAGCCCAAGGTGCTGCTGCTGGACGAGCCCTTTGGGGCGCTGGACACCAAGGTGCGCAAGGAACTGCGTCGCTGGCTGCGCCGCCTGCATGACGAGATGCACATCTCCTCGGTGTTCGTGACGCACGACCAGGAAGAGGCACTCGAAGTCGCCGACCGCGTCGTCGTGATGAACCGCGGCCATATCGAGCAGATCGGCTCGCCCGACGAGGTCTACTCCAGCCCCGCGTCACCCTTCGTCTATCAGTTCCTGGGCAACGTGAACGTCTTCCACAGCCGCCTGCATGGAAGCTGGGCGGAGGTCGAGCGGGAAGGGGAGGCCCCCACGGCGGGGTCGATCGCCTTCGTGCGCCCGCACGACATCGAACTCGACGTGGCGCCGCTGGCCGGCGGCATGACGGCGGGAGTGCGCCATGTGCATCGGATCGGGCCGCTGGTGCGCGTCGAACTCGAGCACGACGGCGAGACGATCGAGGTCGAGCTCACGCGCGAACGCGCGGCGAGCCTGGAGCTCCCGGTCGGCAAGACGGTGTGGATCAAGCCGCGGCAGGCCAAGGTGTTCGCGGCGGAAGCAACGGCGCCGGCGGGAAAGCAGCCCTTCCTGTTCTGATCTCCGACCGGGGCCGTTATTAACCCGGCAACCAAATACCGTTCGGGCTGAGCCTGTCGAAGCCCTGCTGAACCCCGCCCTTCGACAAGCTCAGGGCGAACGGGGGTGGTCTATTCGGTTGCCGCGTTAATAGCTTGTCGGCCCTTGCGCGATGGCAACGATGTAGACCGCATACAGCGCGAGCAGTATGACGCCCCTGCGGCGGCTGATGAAGCCGTCGCGGGGCGGCCAGGTGACGGCAAGCGCGATCAGGCCGCAGACGAGGGCGACGGCGACTTCGCGCCAGTCGGTTTCGATCGGGTGGATGATGGCCGCGACCGCGACGATGAGCAGTCCGTTGAAGATGTTGCTGCCGAGTATCGTGCCCAGGCTCACCTCGTCGTGGCCGCGCAGCTTCGCGATGACGGTGGTGGCGAGTTCCGGGGTGGACGTGCCGATGGCGACGAGGGTCGCGCCGATGATGAACTCGTCGATGCCGTAGGTCGTCGCGATCCCCTTCGCGGAAATGACGATGATATTCCCTGAGAGGACCAGGAATCCCAGCCCGACGACGGCGGACGCGATTGCCGCACCGGCGCGTGGGGCGCCCATCACGGCCTCGGCCGCGCTGCGCTGACGGCGAGCCTCGATCACGGCGGCACTTAGCCAGGCAAGGAAAAGGGCCAGCAGCAGCAGGCCGTCGACGCGCGACAGCACGCCGTCGAGGAACAGCACGCCGGTGATCACGGGCACGAGCAGTGCGACGGGAAAATCGCGCCTGAGGCTGTCGCGCGGACTCTGGATGCCGGCGATCACCAACGCCAGCGCGAGGATCAGCGCGACATTGACGACGTTGCTGCCCAGCGCGTCGCCGAGCGCGATCTGTGGGGTTCCGTCGAGTGCGGAATTCACCGATACCGACAGCTCCGGGCTGGAGGTCGCGAATGCCGCGACCGTGGCGCCGATGATGCCCGGCGAGATGCGCGCCCAGTGGGCGAGGCCGACGGTGCCGCGCACGAAGAGTTCGCCGCCGATGCCGGCGGCCACGACGCCGGCGAGGAGCCCCAGATAGTCGTTCATCGAAACGGTACCCCGGTCATGGATACGAAGATACCGGAATTTGCCGCTCCGTATTTGAATGCCGGCCTAATATTCGGCGAGAACAAAATGCGGATTCCAGACCACTTCCCACAGATGGCCGTCCGGGTCCGCAAAATAGCCGGCATAGCCGCCCCAGAAGGTGTCTCCCGCCGGTTTCACCGTGCGTGCGCCGGCCAGCCGGGCCTGCTCCATCACCGCATCGACTTCCTCCCTTGTCGCGACGTTGTGCCCGAGCGAACACTGCGTCGAGGAGGGGCCTCCAACCGCCAGTCCCGCATCGTGCGCGAGGCTGCTCCTTGGCCAGAGGGCCAGCTTGACGCCGTGCTGCAGGTCGAAGAACGCGACGGCGCCATGTTCGAACTCGGTGCCGATGATGCCTTCCGTCGGAAGGCCAAGGCCGTCGCGGTAGAAGCGCAGGGCGCGCTCAAGGTCGTCCACGGCGAGGGTCAATACTGTGAGTCTGGGTTTCATGCTTTCCTCCTGGCGCTTGGGCGCGTTACCGGGACACAAGGCTTAGCGTGTGGCGCCCTTGTCTCGGATCAGTTGGGCAACGCGTGTCCCTTCCGGCGTGTCGAGCCGGTTTGCCAGCGCGAGCGCGGTTTCGCCCTTGCGCGTGGTCGCGAAGATGTCCGCCCCGCGTTCGGCCAGCAGCTCGGCGATGTCGAGGACCCCGCCCGACAGGGAAAGGAGGAAGGGCGTGTTGCCCAGCGGATCGCGCACGTTCACCTGGGCTCCGCGGAGGATGAGTGCTTCGGCGATGGTCCGGTAGCCCTGGGTCGGCTTGCCGCAGGCGACGAGGAGCGGTGTGAGCCCGAGGTGGTCGCGGGCGTTCACGTCCGCGCCGGCGTTCACGAGGATGCTGGCGATCACGGTGAAGCCGCGCTTCAATGCGAAGAGCAGCGGCGGTGTGCCGTCCACGTCGATGCCGTGGAAGGGGAATCGGGCGCGCACGAAGAGGTCGATGAGTTCGCGATCGCCGGCGCGCAAGGCGGCAAGGAACGCCTCCCGGTCGACCGTGACACCGCGCTCGGCAAGTTCCCGGACCGCATGTTCGCGGCGCTCGGCCTGGCGGAAGGTCTCCAGTTCGCGGAATTCGCGCAGCGTGATGATGTCGGCGAGCACCAGGGGCGGGAAGCCCTGCCGTCCGCCGCGCTTGTCGATCAGCAGATCACTGAAGTAATCGTGGATCTCGGGCGTGTCCCACAGGAACTCGATGCGCGTGAGGATGCGGTCGAATTTTTCTTCGAGATGGACCGGATACCTGTCGCCAAGACTCTCGAAGAGGGGGTGTTTCATGGGGGAGCGTCCCGTCGCCGGTTGTTCGCGATTTGCGGACGACGTGCGAGCTCGGGGAGCCTGTGCATCGCTGACGTCGTGCTGCGAGGTGTGCGAGAATGGTTTGCATTCTCGCACACCTGCGGAGGAGCGGTATGCGGACGATGGCCGGCGCACGAACCTTCCTGGGGCGGTAGGCCCGCAGCGCGTCCCGCCGATCCGGTCAAGCCGAATGCAGTTGAGCGCCGCATGCCGGGATACGATTCGGCCGCTCCCGCCCTGGGGGGCCATGTCGCGCGGGTTGCGCTACCTGACGGGGCCGCCTCCGGTGTCCGAATGCTTGCGTAACGCCGCCGACCGTGCGTTCAACGTCCCTTGAGTTTCATGACTCCGAGCGCATCCATGACGATCTTCTCGTAGATCGGTTCGGATTTGCCCTTGCGCACCTTGTACATGAAGTACTTTTCGAACGCGACCTTGGCCAGATGCACCCACTTTCCTTCGGAGACCCAGTTGACGTTGCGCGGCGGGATCTGCGGCAGGGCGATGAATGCCGCGCCCGAACTGCCGAAGTCCGCGAGGCAGACGGCATTCCATGTCGCCTTTTCGCCCGGTTCGTGGCCGTCGAGGGCGGCGCGGATGTTCTTCGCGGTCGCGGTGACCATCGACTCGATCATGAAGCCGGTCTTCGGCGTTCCGATCGGTACCGGGGTCGGCTCGACGGGCGGGATCGCGACGCACACGCCGATCGCGTACACGTTCGGATAGGCCGGGTTGCGCTGGTAGGCGTCGATCGGCACGAAACCGCGCGGGTTGCTCAGGCCCTCGACGCCGAAGACGGCGTCGACGCCCTTGAAGGCGGGCAGCATCATCGAGTAACGGAACGGCAGCTCGTGTTCCTTCTTCGGCTTGCCTTCGTCGTCGTGCTCGGTCACGAACATCTTGCCCTCTTCGACGCGCGTCACCTTGGCGTTGCAGATCCACTTGATGTGCCGCTCGCGGAACATCGATTCGAGCATGCCCTTGGAGTCGCCGACGCCGCCTAGCCCGAGGTGGCCGATGTAGGGCTCGGAGGTCACGAAGGTCATCGGCACGCGGTCGCGCAGCTTGCGCTTGCGCAGGTCGGTTTCCATGATGAAGGCGAACTCGTAGGCTGGCCCGAAACAGGAGGCGCCCTGGACGGCGCCGACGACGATGGGGCCGGGGTCGGCGATGAAGTCCGACCAGACGCCCGCCGCCGCCGTGGCGTGGTCGACATGGCAGATCGACTGCGTATGGCCGTCGGGGCCGAGTCCCGGGATTTCCTCAAAGGCGAGGCGCGGTCCGGTCGCGATCACGAGATAGTCGTAATCGACGAAACTGCCATCGGCGAGTTCGACCTGATTTCGTCCGGGATGCACGCGGGCGGCAGCCTGCTGGATGAAGCGGATCTTGCGCGCGGCGAGCAAGGGAGCAATTTCGAGTTCGATTTCGCCACGCTTGCGCCAGTTCACTGCGACCCATGGATTGGAGGGCACGAAGTGGAAGGTCGCCGTGTTCGCGATCACCGTCACCTCGTCCCCGGGGCGCGCGAGCTGTTTCATCTCATAGGCCATCGGCATGCCACCGATGCCTGCCCCGATGATTACGATGTGAGCCATTGTCTCCTCCGTTTGTCGATTGCGGGTGCCCGGTGACCGGGTCTGTCGGCGGCGGAGGGAGCCAGCGATTGCGCTTTCCCTCCGACTGCATCGGCGCGCCCGAAGGGCGCGGCGTGCACGAACCGATAGTAACATTAGAATAGTCTAATGTTTTAATCGGTGACGTGGGTTACAAAGCGAAGAGGGGGCAGGAGACGATACGGCTTTCGGCTCGGCCTCGAGCGCGGCGGGCGTGCGTCAGCGTCGAAATCGCGGTTCCCCGCCCCGGCTGTTGGGCCGCGCGAGTGCAGGGCCGGGGCGCGATACCGTGCGGATCAGGCCCTCACGGCGTCCAGCAGCTCCCGGACGCCTTGAACGCGCTGCTTGAGGTTCGGCAGGCTGGCCTTGCGGATCAGGCGGTCGGGGCCGGACATCTTGGTGTTGCGGTCCTTCTGGATCAGCATGATGACCTTGACCGGGTCGATCGGCGGGTTGGGGCCGAACTGGACGCTGATCTGTGCTTCGCTGGCGTCGAGCTTGGCCACGCCATAGGGCTTCACGAGCAGGCGTAGGCGGTGCGATTCGATCAACGCCTGCGTTTGCGCCGGCAGTTCGCCGAAGCGGTCGATCAGCTCTTCCTGCAGGCTGCGCAGCTCGTCGTCCGCTTCGCAGTTCGCGAGACGCTTGTACAGCGTCAGGCGCTCCTGCACGTCGGGGCAGTAGTCGTTGGGCAGCAGGGCCGGCGTATGCAGGTTGATTTCTGACACCACTTCCAGCGGCTGGCTCAGGTCCGGTTCCTTGCCCGCCTGCAGGTCGCGCACCGCGCGCTTGAGCATCTCGGTGTACAGGCTGAAGCCGACCTGCTGGATCTCGCCGGACTGGTTTTCACCGAGCACCTCGCCTGCGCCGCGGATCTCCAGGTCGTGCATCGCGAGGTAGAAGCCGGAGCCCAGCTCCTCCATCATCGTGATCGCTTCCAGTCGCTTCTGCGCCTGCGCCGTCGGCTTGGCGTGGGCGTCGGTCAGCAGGTAGGCGTAGGCCTGGTGGTGGCTGCGCCCGACGCGGCCGCGCAGCTGGTGCAACTGGGCGAGGCCGAAGCGGTCGGCGCGGTTGATGATGATGGTGTTGGCGGTGGGGATGTTGATGCCGGTCTCGATGATGGTCGTGCACAGCAGCAGGTTGGCGCGCTGGGACGTGAAGTCGCGCATCACGCGTTCGAGCTCGCGTTCGGGCAGCTGGCCGTGGCCGACGACGATGCGCGCCTCGGGCAAGAGCTCGGCGAGGTCGTTGCGCACGTTCTCGATCGTCTCGACCTCGTTGTGCAGGAAGTACACCTGGCCGCCGCGCTTGAATTCGCGCAGCACCGCCTCGCGCACGATGCCCTTGCTGTGGCGCTGCACGAAGGTCTTGATCGCGAGGCGCTTCTGCGGCGCGGTGGCGATGACCGAGAACTCGCGCAGGCCTTCGAGCGCGAGGCCCAGCGTGCGCGGGATCGGCGTCGCGGTCAGCGTCAGGATGTCGATCTCGCTGCGCAGCGCCTTGAGCGCCTCCTTCTGGCGCACGCCGAAGCGGTGCTCCTCGTCGATGATGACGAGGCCGAGTCGCTTGAACTGCACGTCCTTTTGCAGCAGGCGGTGGGTGCCGATGATGATGTCGACCTTGCCTTCCGCGAGTTGCTTCAGGGCTTCGGCCTGTTCCTTGGCGCTCTTGAAGCGCGACAGCTCGGCGATGCGGATCGGGAAGTCGGCGAAGCGGTCGGAGAAGGTCTGGTAGTGCTGTTCGGCCAGTAGCGTGGTCGGCGTCAGCACGACGACCTGCTTGCCGTCGGCGACCGCGATGAAGGCCGCGCGCAGGGCGACTTCGGTCTTGCCGAAGCCGACGTCGCCGCACACGAGGCGGTCCATCGGGCGGCCGGATTTCATGTCGGCGATGACGGCGTCGATCGCGCCCTGCTGGTCGGGCGTGGTCTCGAAGCCGAAGCCCTCGGCGAAGGCGTCGAGGTCGTGCTGCTTGAAGTCGAAGCGGTGGCCGGGGCGGGCGGCGCGCTGCGCGTACAGGGCCAGCAACTCGGCGGCGGTGTCGCGCACCTGCATCGCGGCTTTGCGCTTGGCCTTGTCCCACTGGCCGGAGCCGAGGCGGTGCAGCTCGACGGCCTCCGGGTCGGCACCGGCGTAGCGCGAGATCACATGCAGCTGGGCGACGGGCACGTAGAGCTTGTCGCCGTTGGCGTACTCGAGGTCGAGGAACTCGGTCTGCCCCTCGCCGAGGTCCATGTGAATCAGGCCGAGATAGCGGCCGATGCCGTGCGATTCATGCACGACCGGGTCGCCGGGCTTGAGCTCGGAGAGATCGCGCAGCCAGCCTTCCATCGTCGCGGCCTTGCGCGTGTCGCGGCGGGCGCGGGTGCGCGTCGTTGCGGCGTACAGCTCGGACTCGGTGACGATCGCGATCTTCGCTTCGGGCAGCAGGAAGCCGGTCGCGAGCGGGCCGACCCCCAGGGCTAGCGGCTCGGTCGAGGTGAGGAAGCCGGCGCAGTCCGCACTTGCCGCCGGTTTCAGGCCGTATTCGGCGAAGAACTCGGAGATCGTCTCGCGGCGGCCCGGGGCGTCGGCCAGCACCAGCACCCGTCCGCCGGCCATGGCCCAGTCGCTTTCGAGGAAGGCCTTGAGGCGATGCAGCGGATCGGTCGCCTTGCGCTCGACCGATAGATCGGGAAGCGCCGATGCGGCAGCAGTTGCCGCGTCGGCATCCGGCGCGGCGATGTGGATGCGCGGTCGATCCTTCAGTGCTGCGTAGAACGATTCCTGGCCGAGGAACAGCGCGTCCGGCGGCAGCACCGGGCGCGTACGGTCGCCCTTGAGGAAATCGTGGCGCGAGCGCGTGTCGCGCCAGAACTCCTCGATCGCCGCCGGAACGTCGCGATGGAGGACCACCGCGGCGTCGGCCGGCAGGTAGTCGAACAGCGTCGCCGTGTCGTCGAAGAACAGCGGCAGGTAGTACTCGATGCCGGCCGGCGCGATGCCGTTCGACACGTCCTTGTACAGCGACACGCGCGAGGGGTCGCCCTCGAAGGTCTCGCGGAAGCGGCTGCGGAAATGCGTGCGTCCCTTCTCGTCCATCGGGAATTCGCGCGCGGGCAGCATGCGGATTTCCGGCACCGGATAGACCGTGCGCTGCGTGTCCGGATCGAAGGTCTTGATGCTCTCGACCTCGTCGTCGAAGAGGTCGATGCGGAAGGGCAGCACCGCGCCCATCGGGTAGAGGTCAACCAGACCGCCGCGCACCGAGAACTCGCCCGGGCTCACGACCTGCGTGACGTGGGTGTAGCCGGCCACCGCCATCTGGTTGCGCAGCTGGTCGACGTCCAGTTTCGCGCCCTGCTTCAGGAAGAAGGTATAGGCCGCGAGGAATGCGGGCGGCGCCATGCGATACAGCGCCGTCGAGGCCGGCACGAGGACGATGTCGGCCTCGCCGCGGCTCACCGCGTACAGCGTCGACAGGCGCTCGGAGATGAGGTCCTGGTGCGGCGAGAAGCTCTCGTAAGGCAGGGTTTCCCAGTCGGGCAGCAGATGGGTGCTCAGTCCCGGCGCAATCCAGGCGATCTCGTCCTGCAGGCGCTGGGCATCGAGCGGATTGGCCGTGACCAGCAGCAGGCAGCGCCCGCGGGAGGCGAGCTGCGCGATCGCGACCGCATCGGCGGAGCCCGCGAGGGCGGGGAGGTCGAGGCGTGCGCCGGGTTTCGGAAAGGCGAGTGAGGCGAGCTGCGGAATCAGGGCGTCGAGCGGTCGGGACATCGGGCTGTTGCGGCCGGGCCGCGGACGGACGTGTGGGAACGGGGGAAGCGAGGGGCGAATTATAGGGGATGCGAGGACGCGGATTGATCTGCCGTTCCGCCGGATGCCGTTCCGGCGGGGGCGCCGTCGTGGATGCGTTGCTCGACGGGGCCGGGTACCGGCAGCCTCTCACGCAGCCAGTTCGCCGCAAGCTCGCCGAAGCGCTCGATGGCGCCGGGCTCGCGGAATTCGTCCGCAACGCCGGTGAGCACATGCCAGTCGTTGGGGCAGCGCAGGTGTTCGAAGGCCTGACGGATCATGCCGGCCTGCGGGTCGTCGTTGCCGACGACCATGCGCAGCGGCACGGCGAGGGTGTTGAGCGGCGTCAGTCCGGCGAGGTCGGGACGGCCGGCGCGGCACACGATGGCGGACATGCGGTCGGCAGTCTTCCACCCGGCACGGATCGCCGCCCCGCACGCGGTGTCCGATGCGACCAGTCCCACTCCCAGCCCGGCGAGCGGGGGCTGATGGCCGATCCAGTCGAGCACGGCCACCACGCGGTTTGCCATCTGCGGCACGTTGAAGCGCGCGTCCGGGTCGCGCGTTTCCTCGTAGGTGGTGAGCAGGTTGATGAGCAGGGTCGCAAAACCCGCTCGCTGCAGCTCGCGCGCCACGCGCAGGTCGCGCGACTGCGCGAACGGGCTGCCGGCTGGCCGCAGCACGACCGCGAGGCCGGCCACGTCGGGCGCATGGACCAGTTCGCCGCTGAGCCAGATGTGCTCGAAGGGGATGCTGATGTCAGTGGTTCGCAGTTTCACGGTCGGGCGAGTCCGGATCAGGTTCTGGCGTTTGTGGTGGGCTGGCGGTGGATGGCGACCGGGATGCGGCGCGAACCGAAGGGCGATGAGTAGTGGCCGAAGCGGCCCGCGAGTGCCGTGCCGCACTTGCGGCAGGCGCCCTTGTCGTCTAGCGCGTAATCGAGGATCTCGTACCAGTCGCGTTCGATGACTGGGGCGCCGCAGTGGGTGCAGCGTGTGATGCCTCCTTCGCGGTCATGCACGTTGCCGGTGTAGACGTGCTTCAGCCCCTCCGCGAGCGCGATGCGGCGGGCGCGTGTCAGCGTCGCAGGCGGGGTGGCGGGGATGTCGGTGAGCTTGTAGTCGGGATGGAAGGCGGAGAAATGCAGCGGCACTTCGCTGCCCAGCTCCTTCGCGACCCATTGCGACAGCGCGCGGACCTCGTCTTCCGAATCGTTGAGCCCCGGGATCAGCAGCGTTGTGATCTCCACCCAGACGTCGCTCTCGTGCACCAGCCACTTGAGCGTGTCGAGCACCGGCTGCAGGTGTGCGCCGCACTCCTTGACGTAGAACTCGTCGGTGAAGGCCTTGAGGTCGACGTTGGCAGCGTCCATGTGGGCGTAGAAATCGGGGCGCGCGAGCTCGGTGATGTAGCCCGCGGTGACGGCGACGGTCTTGAGTCCCAGTTGATGGCAGGCCTTGGCGGTGTCGATCGCGTATTCGGCAAAGATCACCGGGTCGTTGTAGGTGAAGGCCACGCTGGCGCAGCCCCAGTCAGCGGCCGTGCGGGCAATTTCCTCGGGCGAGGCCGCGTCCATCAGGCTGTCCATGTCGCGCGACTTGGAGATGTCCCAGTTCTGGCAGAACTTGCACGCGAGGTTGCAGCCGGCCGTGCCGAACGAGAACACGCTGGTGCCGGGGTAGAAATGGTTGAGCGGCTTCTTCTCGATCGGATCGATGCAGAAGCCCGAGCTCCTGCCGTAGGTCGTGAGGACGATCGCGTCGCCCTCGCGCATGCGCACGAAGCAGGCGCCGCGCTGGTCGGCATGCAGCCGGCAGTAACGCGGACACAGGTCGCACTGGATGCGGCCGTCGTCGAGATGGTGCCAGTAGCGCGCCGGGTAGTTCATCTCACCGCTCCTTCCACTTGCGCACCGTGTAGGTCGCCGCCATCAGGTTCGGCGCGGGGCGATCCGGTGCAAGGCCGGCCTTCTGCTTGAGCGCGGCGAGGAACATGTGCGGTTCCGGGAGCTGCTCCCATACCTGCGGCAGGAAGGTCGCGCTGCGACAGCCGGAAAACAGCAGAACCCCATCGACGCCGGGACGCAGCTTGCCGATCAGCTCGCTTTCATCGGAGAACTCGACGAACTCGGGCGACGACAGGAGCGAAACCTCGATGTCGACCTTGTCGAGTTCGTCGCGCGACATCGGCGGAAATCGCGGATCCCGTGTAGCGGCGCCTACCGCGTTAAGTACGACATCTTCGCCCAGCGATCGTTGCGCGCGCACGCTGCCGATGCAACCGCGCAAATCGCCACCGCGCTTGAGCGTCACGAAGGTTGCCCCCCGTTCGCCCAGCCGCGGGTCGCCGTCAGGCGGGGTGCGCTCGGCGCCCAGCTCATGCGCGATGGCGTGGCGTGCGCGGGCGAGCAGGATCTGGCCGAGTTCAGTGTCGGGCGGAAGCGGCATGGCTGGTCGATTCGCAAAAGGCGATGCTGGTGTAACCGACCACGCGCGAACGGTCGCCCGCCGTGTCGCCGGAATTGCGCAGGTCGAGGAGGTGCGGTTCCACACCGTGGCGAGCCGCGACACGCAGCAGGCCGTTGATCGGCATCGCGCCGCAGGCCTGGTCATGGTCGAGGCCCGTGCGCAGTTTCAGGATCTGGTCGACCGAGCTGCGGTCGGTGCAGCAGGCCTGCGCATAGGGCTGATAGTGCGAGAGGTCCGAGCTGATTACGATCAGCGTTTCCGGCCCGCCCCACAGGGTGTCGAGGAGCTCCGCCACCTGCTCGGCGCTGGCGCCGCCCACCAGCAGGGGAACGAGCTCGAACGCGTCGAGGATGGTCTGCAGGAAGGGGAGCTGGACTTCCAGGCAATGCTCCAGCGCATGCGGGCGGTCATCGACCACGACATCGGCGCGCTGCTGCAGCGCGAGCCAGTCCTTGCGGCTGATCGGCACCGGTCCGAGCGGCGTCGAAAACACCTGCGCGGCCGGCAGTGCGAAGGATGCGACCGGCACTCGGTGGGCCGGCCCCAGCATTACCACGCGCCGCACCACGTCGCGCAGTCCCGCCGCCGTCGCGTAGGCGCTGGCTGCAACGGGACCGGAATAGACATATCCGGCATGCGGGACGATGAGCGCCTTGGGCGCGGAGACCGCCTCCAGCGGCACGGCGGTCGAGAGCATTTCACCAATCTGGGCCTGCAGCACGTGCGGATCGTCGGGATAGAAGTAGCCGGCGACCGCAGCGGGGCGAATGGAGGCAGTGGCCATGGAATTCCTTTCGGGTGAGGGCTGGGCCGGATTCGTGGTTAAGTCTTTGCTGATGAATTATAGGCTTCCCGGAAACATTGCGAGCCAGGCGATCCCGCCGCCCAGTCCGGCTGCAACCGCGCCCATGCCGCCCAGAATCTTCATGCCGAGTGGCCGTCCCCCTACGACGACGGCAATGCCGGTTTTGAACACGAGGTTGGCGATCATCGCCAGGCCGATGGCGATCACCGTGACGTCGAGCGCGAGTTTGCCGAGATTGAAGAGGCGCATGCTCGACAGCGCGATGGCATCCATGTCGGTGAGGCCGGACACCAGCGCGAGGGCGTACATCCCCTGCTTGCCAGCGATCTCCGAGAGCCAGGCGGAGATGAACAGGACGACGGCGTACACCGCGCCAAAGCCGAGCGCCGCGCGCAGTTCGGTCGGGTTGCGCGTCTCCGGCATGAAGGCCTGACCGCTTGTCTGTTCCCGCCAATACCAGAACAGGCTCAGCGCGCCGAGGAGCAGGGCAGGGGTGATCGCCAGCGCCAGCGACTTCACCACCCCCGGGGCCACCACCGCGGCGATCATCGCGACGCGGACCATCATCACCAGATTCGCGAGCACGATCACGAGAGCCGCCATCGGCGCCGAGGGCGGGGTTTCACGCGCATTGCGCGCATAGATCAGCGTCGTGGCGGTGCTCGATGCGAGCCCCCCGGCGATGCCGACGAAGGCCGCGCCGTAACGCGCTCCCACCAGGCGCAGCGTCGCGTAGCCGGCGAGGCTCAGGCCCGAGATCAGCACCACCATCCACCACACTTGGCGGGGGTTCACGGCGTTGTACGGGTCGAAGGTCTCGTCCGGGAGGAAGGGCAGGATGACCAGCGACAGGACGGCGAACTGGAAGATCGAGATCCATTCCTTCGCCTCGAGCCGCGTCGCGACGCCTCGCAGTTCAGTCTTGAAGTACAGCAGGATCGTCGTCGCCACCGACAGGATCACCGCTATCATCGCATGCCCGAGCCAGACGGCGACACCCAGGCAGTAGCACACCAGCAGCGCCGCCACTGAGGTCGTTCCCGGATCGACCGGATCGGGGTGGCGCAGGTAGGCGGCGATGATCATCGCGCCAATGATCGCCATGCCGACGACCACCGGCGCGATGGAGGCGAGGTGGTCGCCGAGCATGCCGGCCAGCGCGCCCAGCAGGCCGACGAGACCGAAGGTGCGCACGCCGGCTCGCGCCGATGCGACGCGTTCGCGTTCGAAGCCGATCAGCAGACCGATGCCGATCGCGATCAGAAAGGCCTCGATCTGCGCGAGATCGACCGGTTTGGCAAAAGGCACCTGGGCTCTCCTTTCGCACGTACCGTGCGGGTTCAGGGGGCGGCCGCGTTCCTTCGTTACATATTGCCACTGTATTCCAATCGCAGCCGGCGCGCACGCGGCGGGCGGAGTTTCGCCGGGTGCGGCGCGGCGCGGTTAGAATCCGCGCCATGCAGAACTTTCATCCCCGCCATTTCGCGATCGTCCCGGCTGCCGGCAGCGGCAGCCGCATGGGCGCATCGCAGCCAAAGCAGTACCTCGAACTCCTCGGCAAGCCGCTAATTCGCCATTCGCTCGAAGTGCTGTGCGCGACGCCTCAGATCGACAAGGTCTTCGTCGTGCTGTCGGTCGGCGACGCGGAATGGAAGCGCCACGACTGGTCCGGCCTTGGCCCCAAACTGGTGCCGCTGTTCTGCGGCGGCGCCACGCGCGCAGACAGCGTGCTCGGTGGCTTGCGCGCGATTGTGCGCGAGGCGGAGCAGTCGGACTGGGTGCTCGTGCATGATGCCGCGCGCCCCTGTCTCGCCCGCTGGCACATCGAAAAGCTCATCCGCGAACTGGCGCATGACGAGGTCGGCGGCATCCTTGCGGTTCCCGTCGCCGATACGCTCAAACGTGCCGACGCCCACCGCCATGTACTCGAGACCGTGCCGCGCGACAGCCTGTGGCAGGCGCAGACGCCACAGATGTTCCGCTACGTGATGCTGCGCCGTGCGCTGGAGGCCGCGAGCAACGTCACCGACGAGGCGAGCGCGATCGAGGCCGCCGGCCTGCGCCCCCGGCTGATCGAGGGCGATGCCACCAATTTGAAGGTCACCTATCCGCTCGACCTGCACCTGGCCGAGTGGATCCTCACGAACAGGGATTCACGCTGACATGAAAGTACCTTTCCGCATCGGCCAGGGGTTCGACGTGCATGCCCTGGTGCCAGGACGCCCGCTCATCGTGGGCGGCGTCACGATTCCCTACGAGCGCGGATTGCTCGGCCATTCCGACGCCGACGTGCTGCTGCATGCGCTGACCGACGCGCTGCTCGGCGCGGCGGGCCTGGGCGACATCGGGCGTCTGTTCCCCGATACCGACCCGCAGCACGCCGGCGCCGACAGCCGCGTGCTGTTGCGCGAGGCTTTTGCCGCCGTGCGCAAGGCCGGTTATGAGGTCGTCAATGTGGACGCCACGGTGATCTGCCGTGCACCGCGGATCCTCCCCCATGCCCGGGCGATGGTCGCGAACATTGCCGCTGATCTGGGGATCGAGGAGGCGGCGGTGAACATCAAGGGCAAGACCACCGAAAAGCTCGGCTTTACGGGACGCGGCGAGGGCATCGCTGCCCAGGTCGTGGCGCTGCTCGTGCGGGATGACGCGGCCGGCTGAGACCTCATCCGGCGCGCCGCAACGCGCGCGGGTGTTTTTCGCCCTCTGGCCCGACGCGGCGATTTCGCGCCGGCTGCACAAGGAGGGAGAGCGCGCGCACGCGGCCACCGGCGGCCGGCGCATGCGCCGCGATACGCTGCATCTGACGCTCGCCTTCATCGGCGACATTGCGCGCGAGCGCCTCGACGCGCTGCGTGCGGCGGCCGACAAGGTCGTGTTCGCGCCCTTCACGCTTCGGCTCGATCGCATCGCCGGTTGGCGCCACAATCACATCGTGTGGGCAGGCGCGACCGAGGTACCCGCGGAGCTGGAGTCGCTCGTGAGCCAGCTCAACGCGGCGCTCGCCGCGGGCGGTTTCCCGGTCGAACGGCGCAAGTTCGCCGCGCACGTCACGCTGCTGCGCAACGCACGCGGCGAGTTTCCTGCGGAGGAACTCGATCCGCCGATCGACTGGCCGGTGCGCGAATTCGTGCTGGTCGAGTCCGATCTGCGCCCCGAGGGCGCGCAATACACCGTTGTCGCAACCTGGCCCGGCGTAGTCGGGACGCGGGACCGAACCCGAGGTGAGGACGGGCCGGCAGGCTCGCCACCGACAGCCTAAAATATATCGTCGGCGAACGCGCAAGGGGCGCCGCAGGGAGGGTTTCCGGATCCCAATATTGCCAAGGGCGACGCACAAGAATTGCCCGCACCTGATGACCAGGAGAGACTGCCATGGCAATCCCGTCGAAAGTCCACGAGTTCATGATGGAGCACGGTCTGCGCTACGACGTGCTGAACCATCCCCATTCACACAGCAGCATGGATACCGCGCATCAGGCGCGCATTCCCGCGAGCAGTCTCGCGAAATCCGTTGTCCTCGAAGACGATCACGGCTACCTGATGGCCGTGCTGCCGTCTACCGAGCACGTTCAGCTCGGCATCCTGAGCCGGGCGATGCACCGCGAATTGCGGCTGGCGAGCGAGTCGGAGCTCGCGTCGCTGTTCGAGGACTGCGAAGCCGGCGCGGTGCCGCCGCTGGGTTCCGTCTACGGCATGCGCATGATCGTGGACGAAAGCATCGCCGATCAGGAAGAGATCTATTTCGAGGCCGGCGACCACGAGAAGATCATCCAGATGAGCCGCAGCGACTTCATGACCATGATGGAAATGGAGAATGCCGAGCGCATGCACTTCAGCGGGCGCCAGTGGCGGCATTGAAGTGACGGCGCGCGAGCTGCACGGATGAAAAAAAGCGGGGCGCCAAGCGCCCCGCTGCTCTTCGGGACCGCTCTTCACGGTCCCATCGTCTCCTGAAGAGAGACGGTCGAAGAATCGGCCGGAATCAGACGAACAGGCAGGACGCGAGGCGTTCGCGCAGCACCGGTTCGGGTTCCTTGGTGTAGTCCTTTTCGAAGCGATCCGTGATCAGTTGTGAGGTCGGGGTGTCGAGCACCGAATTGAGCATTCCCATGAATGCGGGTGGTGCGAAGACGATGGCCCGGCCGAATGCGTTCGTGGCTCGTCCCTTGTATAGCTCCTGTGCAATCTCCTGCGCAAAGACCTTGGCCTCATGGACCTTGGGTTGGGTCTGTGCCTGCTTCGAACCCGATGCGTTGCCTGCCGAGGGCGAGGCCCCCGCGCGATCGGTAACGAGTTCGGAATTCTTCTGTCGACTTTCGGGATGGATCAGCTCCTTAACCAGCGTCAGGCCCTTGTTGGGACCGAGGTTCGCGTACAGTTTGGCCAGGCTGGCATTGGCAACCAGAATCCAGGTAATCGCCATGAATCGTCCTCCGGGATTTGAGTCGAGTCGAACGGACAGCACGCTGCGGCTACAGATGCAGCGATTCCAGCTTAGACCGGCTGTCACGGGATCGCAATCGAATTTCGTCTGCGAAGTTTGCTGCGCTTCGCGAAACGCTTGCAGTACGCGAATTCAAAGGAGTTTCAGCACATCTGACATACGCAGGAAAACCGGAATGGAATATCCGGCCTTCCTTCATGGTGATTCGACGCCCGCATCCTGCGGCGGTTCGCCGTACACGCGCCGCTCGCCGGCCGCGGGGTCGGCGCCGTAAAACTGCCGCAGCTGCTCGTAGATCGCCGGGAAGTCCTCCTGCAACAGGCAGGGGGCCTCGAAGAAGCCCTCGGACGCGACGGCGAAGAACTCGGCCGGACTTTCCGAGCCGTAGGGGTCGAGCGCGGTGTCCTCGTGCGCATCGACCTGCCGGCAGAAAAGCTCGTAGCCCGCGGAGAACGCCGCCGCCCAGGCCTTGCGCGACATTCCGGCGGGCAGCAGGGGCAGCCCGTCGACCTCGCCGTTCTCCATGTCCAGCTTGTGGGCGAACTCGTGGATCACCACGTTCACGCCTTCCGGCGCATCGGCCTCGTCGTGCCACGACACGAGCACCGGGCCGCCTTCCCAGGCTTCCCCCAGTACCTCGTCGTCGTATTCATGCACGACTCCGGTCTCGTCGATGATCTTGCGCGGGATGACGAAATCCCCCGGGTAGACGATCACGCCCACCCAGCCGCGGTAGGCGCGCAGCCCGATGCGCAGCACCGGCAGGCAGGCCTGCAGGGCGATCGTGACGATGACCTCGTCGGTGAGCGCGAAGCCGTGGGCGCCGTAGAACTGCTTCTCGGCAATGAAGGCGCGCGCCAGTTCGCGCAGCCGCCGACGGTGGTCCGCCTCGAGGTAATCGAGGAAGGGCAGGCGCGCCTCTGCGCGTTCCCACATCTCGTCCGTCACCGTCACCGCATCGAGGCGGCGCGCCCTGCGCCAGCGGCGGAAACGCTCCAGGATGCCGATCATCGCGTCAGCGCCCCGGTCCGCGAGTGGCGAGCAGGATGCCGGAAAACACCAGGGCGATCCCCGCGAAGTGGTACCACAGCGGCCGCTCGCCGAGAAAGACCGCTGCCAGCAGGGTGGTGAACACCGGCATCAGGTGGATGAACTGCGCACCGCGGTTCGGGCCGATGGCCGCCACGGCGGCGTTGTAGAACACATAGCCGAGGAAGCCCGGGAAGATGCCCGTGTAGAGGATGCCGGCAATCGACGCGGTGCTGACGGCGATCGTCTTTCCCGAGGCGATTTCCCACAGATAGGCGGGGATCAGCGGCAGGAGGCCGACCAGCGTGAAGGCGGCGAGCAGCAGCATCGGATCCACTCCCGCTGGGCGTCGCTGCAGCCCGACGGTGTAGATGCCCCAGGTCAGGACCGCGAGCAGCATCCACAGGTCGCCGAGGTTGAGGCTCAACCCGAGCAGGGTCTCGATGCTGCCGCGGCTCACGATCGTCATGACGCCGGCAAAGGACAGCACGACCGCCAGCACCTCCAGCCGGCCGAGGCGCCTGCCGAGGATCAGGAAGGCCAGCACGATCGTCGCGATGGGCGTGAAGGAGTTGAGCAGGGTCGCGTTCGTTGCGGTCGTGTACTGGAGCGCGATGTAGGCGAAGGTGTTGTAGCCGCCGACGCCGACGAGGCCCAGGAACACCACCGTAGGCCACCGCGCCCGCAACTGAGGCCACTGGCTGGGCAGATGCGGCAGTGCGAACGGGAGCATCAGCGTGAGCGCGATCGTCCAGCGCCAGAAGGCCAGCGCCAGCGGCGGGACCGCGCCGTGCAGGCCGCGGCCTACGATCATGTTGCCGGACCAGAACAACACGGTGAGGGTGAGCAGGAGGTAGGGGTTGGCGAAGGTTTTTTTCATTATGCGTGCGCGCCCGGGGCGAGTGGCGGCTCGTCTGCGTGGCGCATCCGTCGGGCCGCAGATGATCTCACAACGCGCGGGTGTGGCGTGCTCCGCGCCGTGTTGGGGGCCCGTATGGGATAATCCGCGCATGGTTTCCGTCACGCATGCAATCTCCCAGTCCGAGTCCGCGGCCCCCATCGACCTGCTCGCCGAAGGGCTGAGCACGGAGGAGCGCGCGGCCATCGTCGATGCCGTTGCCCTTGCCGAGGGCGTCTATGAAGGACATTTCCTTGGTACCGGCGAGTCCGTCTGGACCCACGCGATCGGCATGGGCCTGATCGTGGCCTCGCTGCGCCTCGACGTGGAGACGCGGGTCGCCGCGATCCTGTTCGCCGTCGGCGACTATATCGAGGACGCCACCGACCGGATCGCCGAAAAATTCGGCGAGCCCGCCGCCCGCCTCGTCGATGGGCTTCGCCGCCTCAACGGCCTGCGCCTGCTCACGCGCATGACCGCCACGGCGACCGCTCCGGAGATCCGCGCACAGACCGAAGTCCTGCGCAAGATGCTGCTCGCGATGGTCGAGGATATCCGCGTCGTGCTGCTGCGGCTCGCGTCGCGCACGCAGACGCTGCGCTATTTCACCGAGCACAAGGTCGACGTCCGGGCGGACGTCGCGCGCGAAAGCCTCGACATCTACGCGCCGCTGGCGAACCGCCTCGGCGTGTGGCAGCTCAAGTGGGAGCTCGAGGATCTCTCCTTCCGCTTCCTTGAGCCGGAAACCTACAAGCGCATCGCCAAGATGCTCGACGAGCGCCGGGTCGAGCGCGAGGAGTTCATCCAGTCCTCGATCGAGCGCCTGCAGAAGGAAATCGCCGCGGTGGGCATCAAGGCCGAGGTCTATGGGCGGCCCAAGCACATCTACAGCATCTACAACAAGATGCGCGCCAAGCGGCTGGACTTTTCGCAGGTGTACGACATCCGCGCGCTGCGCGTGCTGGTCGACAACGTGCGCGACTGCTACACGGTGCTCGGCATCGTGAACCAGCTGTGGCAGCCCATCGGCCAGGAGTTCGACGACTACATCACGAACCCCAAGGGCAACAACTACCAGTCCCTGCACACCGCGGTGCTGGCCGGCGACGGCCGGGCGCTGGAAGTGCAGATCCGCACGTACGAGATGCACCGCCACGCCGAACTCGGCGTCGCCGCGCACTGGCGCTACAAGGAAGGCAGCAAGAGCCACGGCAGCGATTACGACGAAAAGATCGCGCTGCTGCGCAGCCTGCTGTCGTGGCGCGACGAGGTGACCGATTCGGCCGACTGGGTCGAGAAGTTCAAGCGCGCCTCGCTCGACGATGCGATCTACGTGCTCACGCCGCAGGGCAAGGTGGTGGACCTGCCGCGCGGCGCCACGCCGATCGACTTCGCCTACCGCCTGCACACCGACCTCGGTCACCGCTGCCGCGGCGCCAAGGTCGACGGCCATCTCGTCCCGCTCAACACGCAGCTCGAGAACGGACAGACCGTCGAAATCACTTCCGCCAAGGAGGGCGGCCCCTCCCGCGACTGGCTGAACCCGACGCAGCATTACGTCGCCACCAGCCGTGCGCGCAACAAGATCCGCCAGTTCTTCAGCCAGCAGGAAGAGGAAGAGCTGCTCGTGCGCGGGCGCAGCTTCGTCACGCGTGAACTGCAGCGCGAGCGCCAGTCGCGTGCCAACATCGACGAGCTTGCGGGCAGGCTGGGCTTCAAGAACGCGGAGTCCATGTATCTGGCCGCAGGGCGCGGGGAAGTGGGCGCGCGCTCGGTGCAGATGGCGCTACGCGAGGGCGAGGCGCCCGAAGCGCCGACGCCGGAACCCGAGATCGTCATCGGCCGGCGCCACACCGACGAGTCCAACGACAAGGTGCTGGTCGTCGGCGTGGGCAAGCTCATGACCTCGCTCGGCCGCTGCTGCAAGCCCGCGCCGCCGGATGCCATTGAAGGATTCGTCACGCGCGGCCGCGGCGTGTCCATCCACCGCATCGATTGTCCCGACTTCCAGCGCCTGGTGCGCGATCATCCCGAGCGGGTCATCAAGGCGGACTGGGGCGAACAGGCCTTCAACAGCCGCGAATCCGTGTTCCCGGTCGATGTGGTCGTCCAGGCGGCGGACCGCCAGGGCCTCCTGCGCGACATCTCCGAGGTCTTGTCGCGCGAAAAACTGAACGTAATTGCGGTGAATACGATCACGAAGAAGGGGACGGCGTTCATGCGCTTCACGATGGAGGTCCACAGCGTCGCGCAGGTGCAGCGCGCGATGGCGCTCATTCGCGAAGTGCGCGACGTGATCGACGTGCAGCGCAAGTGATGCGCGTTTCCGCTGCAGGCGCAGCGAGTGTAGTGTGGTCCTGATGCAGAGTACCTGAGCATGAATTCAGTCGACTGGCGTCGCCCGGACAGGCTGCATGCAAGCGTGGCGAATTTGCTCGCCGGGTTCGTGCTCGTACTCGCGGCCGCAGTCGCCTCGCTCCACCCCGGAATCGTGCGTGCGCAAGAGGGGGCTGGCGGAGGCGTCGCGGACGACGCCGTCGAGTTCGCCGTCCTGTCCTTCAGCCCGCTGCAGGAAACCCATGCGCGCTGGCAACCGCTCGTCGATTACCTGAACGGCACGGTCGAGGGGGCGCGTTTCGTCCTGCGCGTGCATCACCTCGACGAACTCGTGGCGGCGCTGGCGGATGGCCGGATCGACTTCGTGCTTGTGAATCCGGCGCTCTACGTGCAGCTCACCTACGAACACCATCTGTCCTCGCCACTCGTCACGCTGGTGAACAAGGAGGACGGCGTGCCCGTCAGTGCCTTCGGCGGTGTCATCTTCACCCGTGCCGACCGCTCCGACATCGACTCCTTCGATGATGTCGGCCGCGCGCGCGTTGCCACCGCAGGGCGCGCCGCATTCGGCGCCTACCAGATGCAGGTGGCGGAGTTGCTGCGCGCGGGCGTACGGCCGCCGCAGGAGAAGCTCCTTGTCGAGACGGGGCAACCGCAGAGCAGGGCGATCGATGCAGTGCTGGACGGGCGCGCCGATGTCGGCTTCGTCCGTTCCGGCCTGATCGAGTCGCTCACCCTTCAGGGGCGGCTCGACCCGGCGCAGCTTAAGCTCATCGGCACGCGTCAGTATCCCGGATACCCGTTTCCGGTGAGTACGCGCCTGTACCCGGAATGGCCCGTCGTCGCCATGCCGCAGGTACCCCATGACCTCGCGCGGCGTGTCACCGCGGCGCTGCTGGCCCTGCCTCACGACGGCGAAGTCGCGGACACGCTGCAGATTTCCGGCTTCACGATTCCGGGCGATTACCGGCCGGTAGACGACCTGCTGCGCGGATTGCGCCTGCCGCCCTTCGACCGGGCGCCCGAGTTCACGTTCGTCGACGTCTGGCGGCGGTGGAAACCGTACGCCGTCGCACTGCTGTTGGCGGGCTTCGCTCTCGCCGCGTTCGCGACCTTTCGCCTGGTGCGGATAAATCGCCGCCTCGCCCGCGCCCAGCAGGAAAGCCAGCGCCTCGCGGCGAATCTGTCGCAGGCGCAGTCGGTCGCACAGATAGGCAGCTGGAATCTCGACGTGCGGAGCGGCTCGCTCCTGTGGTCGGATGAGACCTACCGGCTCTTCGGTGTCCGCCCCGGGACGCCCGTCACATACGAGGATTTCCTGCAGTGCGTTCATCCAGACGACCGGGATGTAATCGACCGGGCCTGGCAGGCCGCGCTGAAAGGGGCTCCCTACGACGTCGAACACCGCATCCTGCGCAACGGCGGCGTCGCGTGGCTGCAGGAGCGCGCAGATTTGCGCCGCGACACGGACGGCAAGCTTGTGGGCGCCATCGGCACGGTCCAGGACGTCACTGCGCGCAAGCTCGCCGACGAAGAGCTGCGCAAGCTGTCGCTCGCCGTCGAGCAGAGCCCTGAATGCATCTTCATCACCGATCCGGCCGGAACCATCGAGTACGTGAACGACGCATTGGTCCGCATCACGGGTTTTTCCCGTGAGGAGGTGCTGGGACGCAATCCGCGCATCTTCAAGTCGGGCAAGACCCCGAACGAGACCTTCCGCGAGATGTGGTTGACGCTGCAGCGCGGCGAGATCTGGCAGGGCGAGATCGTCAACCTGCGGCGCGACGGCAGCGAGATCATCGAGTACTCGATCATCGCGCCGGTGCGCGAGACCGACGGCACGGTCAGTCATTACCTCGCAATCCAGCAGGACATCACCGAACGCAAGCAAGCGGCCGAACGCATCCACCATCTCGCCTTCTACGACGAGCTGACCGGCCTGCCCAACCGCAGCCTGCTCATCGATCGCCTCACGCAGGTGCTCGCTTCGCGCCAGCACCAAGGCTATCGGGAGGCCTTGCTGCTGTTCAACATCGACCGCTTCCAGGTCGTCAACGACGCCCGTGGCAGCGTACTCGGCGATGCCCTGCTGAAGGCCGTGGCCGCGAGACTGCGCGAGGTCGTGCGTGAAGGCGACACCGTGGCGCGCATGGCCGGCGACGAGTTTGCCCTGATGCTGCCGGTGGTCGACCGCACGGCCGAGGCCGCGAGCCGGCATGCGCTGCAGGTCGCCCGCAAGATCCAGTCGACGCTGGAAACCCCATTCGAGCTCGGCGGGGAGACCGTTCGCATCACTGGCAGCATTGGCATCACGCTCTTCCCCGAGGAGGACAGCGACACGGCGAGCGAAATCCTGCGCCGCGCCACCACGGCCCTGCATCGCGCCAAACAGGGTGGCGGCGGTCACCCGGCCTTCTTCGAAGCCAGCATGGGTAAATCCGCCGCCGAGAGCTTCCGCATCGAGCGCGAATTGCGTGCCGGCATTCCGCGCGGCGAGCTTCGATTATTCCTCCAGCCGCAGTTCAGCGCCGCGGGCGAGGTGGTGGGGGCGGAGGCGCTGGTGCGCTGGCAGCATCCGGAACGCGGTCTGGTTCCGCCGGGGGTCTTCGTGCCGGTCGCCGAGGAGTCCGATCTCATCGTCGAACTGGGCGTCTGGGTCATGAACGAGGCTTGCCGGCTGGTGGCGGTTGCGGACGCGGCCGGCCTGCCCCTCGCGCTATCCGTGAATATCAGTCCGCGGCATTTCCGCAAACCCGAATTCAATTCCTGGGTGCGAAGTGTGCTCGACCGGACCGGTGCGCCTCCCGAGCGGCTCACACTCGAGATCACCGAGGGATTGATCATCGACAACGTGAGCGACGTGGTCGCGAAGATGCGCGAATTGTCCGCCCTGGGCATCCACTTTTCGATCGACGATTTCGGCACCGGTTACTCTTCGCTCGCCTACCTGAAGCGCCTGCCCATCGACGAACTCAAGATCGACAAGACCTTCGTGCAGGATGCGCCGCACGACCCCAGCGATGCCGCGCTGGTGGAAACCATCCTCGCCGTTGCTCGCCAGTTGCAGCTGAAGGTGGTCGCGGAAGGGGTGGAAACGGCCGAGCAGGCGGAGTTTCTCAACAGCCGCGGCGAGGTCGTGCATCAGGGGTATCTGTTCGGCCGCCCGGCGCCTGCCGACGAGTGGCTCGCGCGCTGGGCAGCGGACGCCGGCGCCTGACGCAGGCGCCACGGCCCGAGCTGGGCGACCGTCTCCGGCAGCCCTCGCCGGCCTTCAGTCGCCCTTTGCGAGCTCGGCCAGCAGGATGGTCTGTGCCGCGCGATGTACGCCGCGCGGCGTCTTGTGCCGGTAGCGGCCATCTTCCAGCATTTCCCACGCCTGGCAGTTGTCGCCCAGGTAGGCGCGCAGCCCCTCCTTGATCACGCGGCGCTTGAGGCGCGGGTCGAGCACGGGGAAGGCGATCTCGATGCGGCCGAAGAAGTTGCGGTCCATCCAGTCCGCGCTGGACAGATAGACCTTGTCCTCGCCGCCCGCGCGGAAATAGAAGATGCGGTGGTGTTCCAGGAAGCGCCCGACGATGGAGCGCACGCGGATGTTGTCCGAAAGGCCCGCAACGCCAGGTCGCAGCGCGCACGGACCGCGCACGATGAGGTCGACTTCGACGCCGGCCTGCGACGCCGCGTAGAGCGCCTCGATCGTTTCCGGTTCGAGCAGCGCGTTCATCTTCGCCATGATCTGTGCGCGTCCGCCCTGGCGCGCGATCTCCGCTTCGGCCTTGATCGCTTCGACCACGTTGCGTTGCAGGGAAAATGGCGCCTGCCACAGATGCTTCAGGGTGGATGCCTGACCCAGGCCGGTCAGCTGCTTGAAGACCTCGGCGACGTCCTGGCCGATCTCCTCGTTGCAGGTGAGGAGCCCGAAATCGGTGTAGAAGCGCGTCGTGCGCGGGTGGTAATTGCCGGTGCCCAGATGCACGTAGCGGCGCAGCGCCCCGTCCTCCCGCCGCACCAGCATCAGCAGCTTAGCGTGGGTCTTGTAGCCGAACACGCCGTATACGACGTGGGCGCCCACTTCCTCGAGCTTGTTCGCCCAGGTGATGTTGGCCTCCTCGTCGAAGCGGGCGCGCAGTTCCAGCACCACCGTCACTTCCTTGCCCTTCTGGGCGGCGCGCACGAGATGGTCCATCAGCACCGAGTCGGTGCCCGTGCGGTACACCGTCATCTTGATCGCGAGCACCTGCGGATCGTCCGCCGCCGCCCGCAGCAGCTCGATGACGGGGCTGAAGCTCTGGAACGGATGGTGCAGCAGAATGTCCTGGCGCCGGATCGCATCGAAGATCTCGACGCGCTGTTCCAGCGCCTTGGGCAGGCGTGGCAGGAAGGGCGGGTAGTTCAGGTCCGGACGGTTCACCCAGTCCGGCACCTGCATCAGGCGCACCAGGTTCACGATCCCCGGCGTGCGGTACAGCTCCTTCGGCGTGAGACGAAAATGCTGCAGCAGGAAGGCGGCCATCTCTTCCGAGCAGTTGTCCGCCACTTCCAGCCGCACCGCATCGCCGAAATGGCGCTGCTGCAGTTCGCCCTTCAGCGAGGCGCGCAGATCCTTCACTTCTTCCTCATCGACGAAGAGGTCCGAGTTGCGCGTCACGCGGAACTGGTAGCAGCCGTTGACGTGCATGCCGGAGAACAGCTCGCCGACGTGGCGGTGCAGGACGGAGGACAGGAACACGAAGCTGTACTCATGCTCGCAAATCTCCGAGGGCAGGCGGATCACGCGGGGCAGCGCACGCGGCGCCTGCACGATCGCCGCGCCCGAGTCGCGGCCGAAGGCGTCGAGGCCTTCCAGCTCGACGGCGAAATTCAGGCTCTTGTTCAATACGCGCGGGAACGGATGCGCCTGGTCCAGTCCGATGGGCGTGAGCACGGGCATCACTTCGCGCATGAAATAGTCGCGCACCCATGCCCCCTGCGCCTCGCTCCACAGGCTGCGGCGCAGGAACACGATGCCCTGAGCCTCCAGCGCCGGCAGGATGTCGTCGTTCAGCAGGGCGTATTGCTCGGCGATCAGCGCATGGACTTCCTGGCTCACGCGGTCGAGCAGCTCGTTCGGCAGCAGACCGTCGGTGCCCGGGGTACGGCTGCCCAGCCGGATCTGCTCCTTGATCCCCGACACGCGAATCTCGAAGAACTCGTCGAGGTTGCTCGACACGATGCACAGGAAGCGCAGCCGTTCGAGCAGCGGCACCGTCTTGTCCGCCGCCTGCGCCAGCACCCTGCGCTGGAATTGCAGGAGCGACAATTCGCGGTTGATGAAGTGGTCGGTGGGGAATTGTTGCTGACGGGCGGGCCTGTGCATTGTTGCGGATCTTGTGCGCGGAAGTGATTGCACGATTATGTGACATTTGCGTTGCCAAATCATGACGCAGTGCGATCAGCATGAATCGCCGCGTGGCGGCCGAGGTCGCAGCGAACGCCTGTGCCGGGCGACTCCCGTGTGCGGTGATAGAATGCCCCCTTGCTTTGTAGCCGTCGCCTTCGCCCCTACCCATGATGCAAGAGCTGATCGCCGCGATCGATCTCGGATCCAACAGTTTCCGGCTACAGGTCGGAAGGATCGTCAACGACCAGATCTATCCGCTCGACGGGCTCAAGGAAGCGGTGCGCCTCGCGGCGGGCCTGTCGTCCAACAAGATTCTCGATGCTGCGGCCCAGCAGCGCGGCCTGGCCGCGCTGCAGCGCTTCAACGAGCGCCTGCGTGGTTTCGACGCCGATTCCGTGCGTGCGGTGGCGACGAACACCCTGCGCGTGGCGAAGAATGCGCCGGGTTTCCTGGTGCAGGCCGAGGCCGCGCTGGGCGTGCCGATCGAAGTCATCGCCGGCCGCGAGGAAGCCCGGCTCATCTACGTCGGCGTCGCCCACACGCTGCCCGACCCGCACCGGCAGCAACTCGTCGTGGACATCGGCGGCGGCTCCACCGAATTCATCATCGGCAAGAGCTTCGAGCCCATCCTGCTCGAATCCCTGTACATGGGCTGCGTCAGCTACAGCCTGCAGTACTTCCCGGACGGAAAGATCGACAAGCGCGGGCTGAAGGACGCAGAGATGGCTGCCAGCCGCGAGCTGCAGGCAATCGCCCACGCGTACCGCGAAGTCGGCTGGGAAGTGGCCGTGGGGTCGAGCGGTTCGGCCAAGGCGCTGGTCGAGATCCTCGAGCAGAACGGCTTGTCCGACGGCGGCATCACGCGCGAGGGCATGGAGCGTTTGAAAGCCATCCTGCTGCGCGCGGGCAGCCTCGACCGCCTGCAGCTCGCCGGCCTCAAGGGCGACCGCCTGCCGGTCCTGCTCGGCGGCTTCGCGATCATGTCGGCAGTGTTCAAGGAATTCGGCGTCGAGCGCATGGTGTTCTCGGAAGGGGCGCTGCGTCTGGGCGTGCTGTACGACCTTCTCGGGCGCTATCACCACCACGACCTTCGCGACGCCACGGTGTCGGCATTCGTCGCGCGTTACGGGGTGGATCGCCGCCAGGCCGACGAGGTCGCGAACACCGCGGCCCACCTCTTCGCGGGGCTCGTTCCCGAAAGCGTCCATGGTGAGGGTGCGCATCCCGACCTGCGTTACCTGCGCTGGGCGGCCCTGCTGCACGAGATCGGCATATCGGTGGCGCATTCGAGCTATCACAAGCACAGCGCCTACATCCTTGCGAACGCGGACATGCCCGGGTTCTCGCGCATGGACCAGGGTCGGCTCGCGCGCCTCGTGCTTGCGCATCGCGGCAAGCTCGAGCGCGTGGCGGCGCTCGATCCCGACAGCCCCGACTGGCTGCTGATCCTCTGCCTGCGCCTTGCGGCCGTCATCCACCGTGCGCGCGACGGCCGCGGCGTACCGCCGATCCAGCTCCGGCGCGACGGTCGCGGGTTCATCGTGACGGCGAAGGAGGGCTGGCTCAAGCAGTTGCCGCTTACCGCGGCGGCGATCGACGAGGAGCAGCGGCAATGGTTCTCCGTCGGGCGCAGCCTTGTCCTGCACACGCACACAGGCCGCACGCTCGCCGCCTGAGGACTGAATGCGCAGCCCCGAGATCGCCACCGACGCGGCGACGGTGCCCGGCACACGCGGCCTGGTGCGCCTGCAGGGCGACTGGACGCTGCGCGCGCTTGCCCAACGACTGAGCACCTTCCGCCAACAGCTGGCGGGCAGGCGCGACGATGTGGCCTGGTCACTGAACGGCATCTCGCGCCTCGACAGCTTCGGCGCCGCGCTGATGTGGCACGCGTGGGACAAGCGCTGGCCCGAACGCATCGAGATCCCGGAGAACCTGCGCGCGATCATCGACCGTGTGGCAGCCAGCGCGGAGTCGCCGCTGCCGCGGGTGCCGCGCTTCAACCTCGTCGACGCCGTCATCGTCCTCGGCAGCACGCTGCTCTCGTTCCGCGATCACGCGCTCGACTTCACCCGCCTGCTCGGCCAATTGTGCCTCGATCTCGCTTACCTGCTGCGCCATCCGGCGGAATGGCCCCTGCGCGAGATCTCTGCCAACGTGTACAAGGCCGGCTTCAAGGCGATGCCGGTGGCGGCACTCGTGGGCTTCCTCATCGGCGTCGTCATGTCCTATCTTTCGGCGCTGCAGCTGCGCGCCTTCGGTGCGGACATCTTCATCGTCAATATCCTGGGGCTCGGCATCATTCGCGAGCTCGGGCCGGTGCTGGTGTCGGTGCTGGTGGCCGGCCGTTCGGGTTCCGCGATGACTGCGCAGCTCGGCGTGATGCGCGTCACCGAGGAGATCGACGCCCTCTCGGCGATGGGGATCTCGCGCACCATCCGCCTCGTCCTGCCCAAGGTCATCGCACTGACCCTGGCGATGCCCTTGCTGGTCTTGTGGACCTCATCGGTCGCGCTGCTCGGGGGCATGCTGTCGGCGTGGCTGCAGCTCGATCTCGGCATGGCCTTCTTCGTCGAGCGGCTGCCCCAGGTCGTGCCGCTCGCGAACCTCGTGATCGGTTTCGCCAAGGGGGCCGTGTTCGGGCTGATGATCGCCCTCGTGGCCTGCCATTTCGGCCTGCGCGTCAGCCCCAACACCGAAAGCCTGTCGTCCAACACCACTGCCTCGGTCGTTTCGTCGATCACCGTCGTGATCCTGATCGACGCGCTGTTCGCGATCGCCACACGCTCGATCGGGGTGCCGCGATGAACGCGAAGCCGGTGATCGAATTGCGTGGCATCGTCACGCGCTTCGGCGCCACTCTGGTGCATGACGGCCTCGACCTGACCGTGCAGCGCGGCGAAGTCGTCGCCTTGGTCGGCGGTTCCGGCAGCGGCAAGACCACCCTGCTGCGCCACATCATCGGCCTCACGCGGCCGGCCGCGGGGGAGGTGTCGGTGTTCGGTGCGCCGCTGTTTTCCGGGAGCGTCCGCGAGCAGCGCATGCGGCGGCGCCGTTTCGGCGTACTGTTCCAGCACGGTGCGCTGTTTTCCGCGATGAACGTTGCCGAAAACATCGGCTTCCCGTTGCGGGAACTGCGCCTCGCAACCGACGCCGAGATCGCCAACCTAGTTGCCCTGAAGCTCTCGCTGGTCGAACTCGAACCGGCGACCGCGCTGCTGATGCCCGCGGAGCTCTCGGGCGGCATGGTCAAGCGCGTTGCCCTCGCGCGGGCCCTCGCGCTCGAGCCCGAACTGCTGCTGCTCGACGAACCGACGGCGGGCCTGGATCCGGACCGCAGCATGGCTTTCGTTGAACTCGTTCTCAGCCTGCAGCGCCAACTCGGACTTACCGTCGTGCTTGTGACCCACGACGTCGATACGCTCGCCGCGTTGGCGACGAAAATCGCCATACTCTCGGATCGGTGCATCGTGAGCTGCGCCTCGCTCGAGGAAACAATGGAACTGGACCACCCCTTTGTCGACGGCTTCTTCCGCAAACCCTTCGGCCTGCGCGCAGGTGTCCGGAGCGGAGGAGCGCGCTGATGGAAAATCGCGCACACGCCCTCGCGGCGGGACTCTTCGCCATCGTTCTCGGCGCCGCGCTGCTCGCCTCTCTGTGGTGGTTCTCGGACGACGGCGATTCGCAGCGCACCTACATCCTCGAGTCCGCCGGCACCGTCACGGGCCTGAACCTCGAGGCACGGGTGCGCTATCGCGGCATGGCCGCCGGAAAGGTGTCCGACATCGCCATCGACCCCGAGGATCCGCGCAAGATCCTCGTCCATATCCGCCTGCGCAGCGACATTCCGCTGACGAAAGGCACGCGCGCCAGTCTCGCCTACCAAGGCGTCACAGGGCTCGCCTACGTCCAGCTCAACGACCGTGGCGAGAATCCGGAACCACTGGTGGGGGAGGGCGAAGAACCACCGCGGCTCAAGATGGAACCGGGGACGATGGAGCAACTCACCGACACCACCCTCGACGCCGCGCGCAGGCTCCGACTGGTGGCAGACAAGCTCGGCGAGCTGGTTACCGACGAGAACATCCGGCGGATCGGAAACACGCTGCAGAAACTCGAATCCGCAGCGGCCGGGGCCGACCGGACGCTCGCCGACGCGCCGAAGACGCTGGCATCGATCCGCGCCGTGCTCAACCAGGAGAATCTCGCGCGGCTCTCGAACACCCTGCAGAACCTCGAGCGCGCGAGTGTCGATGCCGGTCCGGCCATCGGCGAGCTCAAGGTCCTGATGGCGAAGTTGAACGGGCTCGCCGAGCGCGTGGATGCCGCGACCACAGTTACCGGCGAGCGTGTGGCCGAAGAAACCCTGCCGCAACTCAACGCGCTGCTCGAGGAACTGAAGGGAACCTCGCAGCGCATCGGGCATCTCGTCGAGGAAGTCGACGCCACGCCGCAAATGCTGTTGCTCGGTCGCGCGCCCGTCGCAGCCGGCCCCGGTGAGACCGGATTCAATGCCAAGGCGTCCCCGGCCCGATGAATCTTCACGGAACTCTCATGACATCTCGAGGCTGGAAGCGCGGAGTGAGGATCCTCGCCGTGCTCTGCGCGGGTCTTGCGCTGGGTGCATGCGGCGGTCTGCCGCAACGGCAGGCCGTGCCTGCCATCTATGATCTGGGCTTGGCCGAAAGCGTTTCCCCGATGCCTGCCGTCCTGCCGGCGAAAATCGAAGTCCGTGCCCCGTCCTGGCTCGCGACGGCGGCGATGCAGTACCGGCTGGAGTACCGTCAGCCCGCGCAACGCCAGGTGTTTGCCGAAAGCCGATGGGCCGCCCCGCCTGCCGAAATGCTGGAGCGGCGGCTGCTTCAGGCGCTGTCCTCACCGTCTTCCACGGGCGGTGGTTGCCGCTTGCGCCTTGAAATCGACGAATTCAGCCAGGCCTTCGACGCCCCCGAATCGAGTGCAGCGGTCATCAGTGCGCGCGCTGAACTGTTGCCGTCGCGCGGTGAAAATGGGTTCGCCCGGATGAGCTTCGAGCTGCGCGAGCCGGCATCGAGCGCCGACGCGAAGGGGGGTGTCACGGCATTCCGCAAGGCGGGCGACCGGCTGACGAACGAAATCGCCCGCTGGATGGGCGGTCCCGCAGCGGGGGCGTGCCGTCGCTAGCCCACCGTGGCCCGGGCTGCGCACATCCTCCGTTCGACGGCAGGATCGGGCAAAATAAGCAGTTCATTACACACAAAGATCACGGGAGAGATGACGATGAGCGCACTGCCTCAGCAATCCGACAACGCACCGCTGCTGCTGCGCCGAGACGAGGGCGGCGTTGCTTACCTGACGCTGAACCGGCCCGGCCAGTTCAACTCCCTCTCGCAGGCGATGCTCGAAGCCCTGATCGCCGAGATCGACGCGATCGCGAAGGACGCGAGCGTGCGCGTGGTCGTTCTGGCGGGCGAGGGCAAGGCCTTCTGCGCCGGGCACGACCTGAAGGAGATGCGCGGCAACCACACGCTGCAGTTCCAGCAGGACCTCTTCCGCCTGTGCGGCAAGTTCATGGTCAAGCTCACCGAACTGCCGCAGCCCGTCATCGCCCGTGTCCACGGCATTGCGACCGCGGCCGGTTGCCAGCTGGTGTCGATGTGCGACCTCGCCGTTGCCGCTGACGTCGCGCGCTTCGCCGTGTCGGGCATCAACGTCGGCCTCTTCTGCGCAACCCCCAGCGTCGGCCTGTCGCGCAACATGGGGCGCAAGGAAGCCTTCGAGATGCTCGTCACGGGCGACTTCATCGACGCAGCGGAAGCGCAGCGCCGCGGGCTGGTGAACCGCGTCGTGCCGCTCGAGGCGCTCGATGCCGAGGTCGCGAAGCTCGCCGCCGCGATCTGCGCCAAGTCCCCGCTCGCGATCCAGATGGGCAAGCAGATGTTCTACCGTCAGCTCGAGATGGGCATGGAGGCCGCGTACCAGATGGCAGCTGAGACGATGGCGTGCAACATGATGAGCGAGGACGCCGCCGAGGGCATCGACGCCTTCATCGCCAAGCGCAAGCCGGAGTGGCGCGGGCGCTGAAATCATGCCGAACCGCGTTCCCGTAGGGCGGGAGTAGCGCAGCGCATCCCGCCAAGCGGCGCTCGCTCTCCCGCCGACGCCTTGGTATGCCGCAATGCTCATCGACACCCACATCCACCTCGACGCGGCGGAGTTCGATCCCGACCGCGAAGCGGTGATCGCCGCAGCGCGTGCGGCCGGAGTGGGGCGCTTCGTCGTGCCGGGGGTCGAGGTTGCCAACTTCGACAAGGTCGCGGCCCTGTCGGATGCGCATGGCGACATCGTCCATGCGTTCGGCATTCATCCGCTGTATGTCGCTGGCGCCTGCACGGACGATCTCGACGTCCTGCAGGAGCGCCTCGCAAATGGGCGGGCCGTGGCGGTCGGGGAGATCGGCCTCGATTTCTACGCGGAGAATTTCGACCGCGCCACGCAGGAGCAGTACTTCGTCGAACAGCTCAAGCTCGCCCGCCGCTTCGGGCTTCCCGTCATCCTGCATGTCAGGCGCGCGGTCGACGACATTCTCAAGCATCTGCGCCGGATCGAGGTGCCTGGTGGCATCGCCCACGCCTTCAACGGCAGTCGCCAGCAGGCCGATGCCTTCATCGCGTTGGGTTTCAGGCTCGGGTTCGGCGGGGCGATGACCTTCGACGGCTCGCGCCGAATCCGCAACCTCGCGGCGACGCTGCCATTGGATTCGATCGTGCTCGAAACGGATGCGCCGGACATCCCCCCCGCCTGGGCGCAGGGAGGGCGCAACGAGCCGGCCGATCTGCGTCGCTTTGCCGAGGTGCTGGCCGGATTGCGCGGCCTGTCCGTTGCCGAAATCGCCGAGGCCACGGGACGCAACGCCTGCGCCGTCCTCCCCGCGCTGGCGCGCGGCTGAGCTGAGGGCTGGTCAAAATGAGCAGCCCGCGAGCCGCGGCGTCCGGGTTTCTCAGTCGCTGGTCGCGGCAGCCTTGCGCTTCATGCTTGCCGACTGCGCGATGAGCTCTGCGATATCGCGTTTCAGGCGTGTCACGTCGCTGTCGAACTTGTCGTAGATCATCAGCGAGATTCCGAACACATAGGCGTAGAGCAGCATGCAACGGCTCGACGCTTCCTCCATCGGCACCCCGCACGCGAGGAACAGATCGCGAGCACAGCGCAGCCGGATGTCGTCAACTTCGGCGACGATCGCCGCCGCGTCGGCGTCGCGGCGCGCCCAGTCGCGTACCGCGAGCTCGATCGCGGCTCCGCGCCGGCTGCGGCTCGTGCTATAAACATCGATGACGTGGTAAATCTGCTCCAGCTCCCGGCCGGGCTGGGCGCGCGTCTGCTTGACGATGTCGCGGATCCGCCCGTCCTTCCACACCTGGAGGACGGCCAGCAGCAAATCCCGACGATCCTGAAAGTGCCAGTAGAAGCTGCCTTTCGTGACCTTCAGGCGTTTTGCGAGCACTTCCACGCGAAGTCCGGCGATGCCCTCTTCGGCGAGGACCTCGGTGGCGGCGCTTACCCATGCATTGCGGTCGAGCTGGACGCGCGGTTTTAGAGGCTTGTTTTCCATACTACCTAGTATTGACTAAAGTCTGACCATACGGTACCGTATGCACTCCATACCCATGCGTATGGAACGATTTTTTCGGTCGGCGGTCAAGTGTTCATCGCAACGGCGTATTTTTGGTCTGGTGGCGGTAACATGATTCCCTTTCCACAATTTCGACCGACCTAACACGCAAAGGAGCGCGGCATTGAAGATCCTGGTACCCGTCAAACGCGTAGTCGATTACAACGTCAAGGTGCGAGTCAAGGCTGACGGCACGGGCGTCGATATCGCGAACGTGAAGATGTCCATGAACCCCTTCGACGAGATCGCCGTCGAGGAAGCCGTGCGGCTGAAGGAAGCCGGCGTTGCGACCGAGGTCGTGGCGGTGAGCTGCGGTGTCGCGGCCTGCCAGGAGACGATCCGCGCCGCGATGGCGATCGGTGCCGACCGCGGCATCCTGGTCGAGAGCGACGCCGACCTGCAGCCGCTGGCTGTGGCGAAGCTGCTGAAGGCGCTGTGCGACAAGGAGCAGCCGACGGTCGTGATCTGCGGCAAGCAGGCGATCGACGACGACTCGAATCAGACCGGCCAGATGCTGGCCGCGCTGATGGGCTGGCCCCAGGCGACGTTCGCCTCCAAGGTTGCGCTCAGCGATGGCGTCGCCAACGTGACGCGCGAGATCGATGGCGGTCTCGAGACCCTCGAGATGAAGCTGCCGGCGGTCATCACCACCGACCTGCGCCTCAACGAGCCGCGCTATGCGACGCTGCCGAACATCATGAAGGCGAAGAAGAAGCCGCTGGAGACCGTGAAGCCGGCCGACCTCGGCGTCGATGTCGCGCCGCGCCTGACGACGCTGAAAGTGGCCGAGCCGCCCAAGCGCAGCGCCGGCGTGCGCGTCGCGGACGTCGCGCAACTCGTCGACAAGCTCAAGAACGAAGCGAAGGTGATCTGAACATGGCGATCCTGGTTATTGCAGAACACGACAACGCGAGCCTGAAGGCCGCCACCCTCAACACCATCTCGGCCGCCGCCAAGCTCGGTGGCGAGGTTCACGTGCTGGTCGCCGGCGCCAACTGCGGCGGGGCTGCCGAACAGGCGGCGAAGCTTGCAGGCGTGGCGAAGGTGCGCGTCGCCGACGCCGCCCATTACGAGTCGCAGACGGCCGAGAACGTCGCCGCGCTGGTCGTCGCCAATGCTGCGGGCTACACCCACATCCTCGCCCCCAGCACCGCCAACGGCAAGAACGTCGCCCCGCGCGTGGCGGCGCTGCTCGACGTGGCGCAGATCTCCGACATCGTCGCGGTGGAGTCGGCCGACACCTTCGTGCGCCCGATCTACGCCGGCAACGCGATGGCCACCGTCAAGTCGTCGGATGCCGTGAAGGTGATGACCGTGCGCACGACCGCCTTCGAGGCGGCCGGGCAGGGCGGTTCCGCGGCGGTGGAAGCCGTGGCTGCCGCTGCGGACCTGGGCCTGACCAGCGTCAAGGGGCGCGAGCTCACCAAGAGCGCACGCCCGGAACTCGGCGCCGCCAAGATCATCGTCTCGGGTGGCCGCGGTCTGGGCAACAGCGAGAACTACCACAAGCTGCTCGAGCCGCTCGCCGACGCCCTGGGCGCCGCGCTGGGCGCCTCGCGCGCCGCGGTCGATGCGGGCTACGTACCGAACGACTACCAGGTCGGCCAGACCGGCAAGATCGTCGCGCCGCAGCTCTATATCGCCGTCGGCATCTCGGGCGCGATCCAGCACCTCGCCGGCATGAAGGACTCCAAGGTGATCGTCGCGATCAACAAGGATCCCGAAGCGCCGATCTTCCAGGTGGCGGATTACGGCTTGGTCGGCGATCTGTTCGAAGTCGTGCCGGAGCTCGCCAAAGCTGTCGGCTGAATGCTGTAGAAATATAAAAAAGTTGCACAAGGACTGCGCCCGAATGGGCGCAGTTTCACAATAAGCAGGTCTCGGGAGAAGAACACATGAGTCAATACACTGCGCCGATCCGCGACATGCAGTTCGTCATGCGCGAGCTGGCCGGCCTCGATGAAGTCGCAAAATTGCCCGGATGCGAGGAAGTGTCCGCGGATCTGGTGGACGCGATCCTCGAAGAGGCGAACAAGTTCGCCAGCGGCGTCCTAGCGCCCCTGAACCGGATTGGCGACCAGGAAGGTGCCAAGTGGGACAACGGTGACGTCCGCACCGCGCCGGGCTGGAAGGAAGCCTACAAGCAGTTTGCCGAAGCCGGCTGGACCGCGCTCGCGTGCGAACCCGAATTCGGCGGCCAGGGCCTGCCCAAGCTTGTCGCGACCGCAGTGATGGAAATGTGGAAGGCTTCGAACATGGCCTTCTCCCTGTGCCCGATGCTGACCAGCGGCGCGATCGAAGCGATCACGCTGCGCGGCACCGACGAACAGAAGGCAGCCTATCTGCCGAAGATGGTGAGCGGCGAATGGACCGGCACCATGAACCTGACCGAACCGCAGGCAGGTTCGGATCTCGCGGCCGTGCGTACGCGCGCCGAACCGCAGCCTGACGGCACCTACAAGATCTTTGGCCAGAAGATCTTCATCACCTACGGCGAACACGACATGACGGACAACATCGTCCACCTCGTGCTCGCCCGTCTGCCGGACGCCCCGGAAGGCGTGAAGGGCATCTCGCTCTTCGTCGTGCCGAAGTTCCTCCTCAATGCCGACGGCACCCCGGGTGCGCGCAACGACGTGCACTGCGTGTCGATCGAGCACAAGCTGGGCATCCACGCGAGCCCGACCTGCGTACTCGCCTTCGGCGACCACGGCGGCGCCATCGGCACCCTCGTCGGCGAGGAGAATCGCGGTCTCGAGTACATGTTCATCATGATGAACGAAGCGCGCTTCGCCGTCGGCATGGAAGGCGTGGCGCTGGCCGACCGTGCCTACCAGCACGCCCTCGCCTATGCCAAGGATCGCGTCCAGGGCACCGAGATGGGCGTGCGCGGCGGCCCGAAGGTCTCGATCATCCATCACCCGGATGTGCGCCGCATGCTGATGTCCATGAAGTCGCAGACCGAGGCCATGCGCGCGCTGGCCTACGTCGTGGCTGCGGCGAACGACGCGGCGCACCGTGATCCGGACGCCGCGGTGCGTGCGGAGAATCAGGCTTTCGTCGACCTCATGATTCCGGTCGTCAAGGGCTGGTCGACCGAGAATTCGATCGACATTGCTTCGACCGGCGTGCAGGTGCATGGCGGCATGGGCTTCATCGAGGAGACCGGTGCGGCGCAGCACCTGCGCGATTCGCGCATCACGACAATCTACGAGGGCACGACGGCGATCCAGGCTAACGACCTTATCGGCCGCAAGACGGCACGCGAAGGCGGCGTGACCATCAAGGCCCTGATCGCGGAGATCCGCGGCGTGCTCCCGCAACTCGCCGAGCACGGCAGCGACGATGCGTTCGTGGCGATCCGCAAGTCCCTCGAGTCCGGTATCGTCGCGCTGGAAGCAGCGGTCGAGTACGTGCTTGCGACCTACGGCAAGGACATCAAGGCCGCTTCCGTGGGTTCGGTGCCTTTCCTCAAGCTTCTCGGCATCGTTGCCGGTGGCTGGCTCATGGCGCGTGCCGCGCTGGTGTCGTCGCAGCGCATCGCCGAAGGCTCGACCGACGAGTTCTACAAGACCAAGATCGTCACCTCGCGCTTTTACGCCGACCACGTCCTGCCGCAAGCGCAGGCGCTGTCCTACACGGTCGTGAATGGCGCCGCGGGTGCGCTGGCGCTCGACGAAGCACAGTTCTGATGACGCAGCGGAGGTGGGTTACAGCCCTCCTTCGCGTGTTTCGGGTTGAAGTGATGTAAAAAAAGGGCCGCCCCGATCACTCGGGGCGGCCCTTCGCGTTTCAGCTCGGGATACTTACTGGACCTTCGCCTTGGCGCGCAGATCCATGATGTGCTTCTCGATCTTCTGTTGCTGCAGGCGCTGTTCCAGCTGCGGCTTCACTTCCTCGAAGTCGGGTGCCTTCAGGTCGCGCACGTCGTCGAGCTGGATCACGTGGTAGCCGAAGTCGCTCTTGACCGGCGTGTCGCTGTACTTGCCCTTCTCGAGCTTGACCATGGCATCGGAGAACGGCTTCACGAACATGCCCGGATTGCTCCAGCCGAGGTCGCCGCCGTTGTCCTTGGAGCCCGGATCCTTCGACTGCTTGGCCAGCGCGTCGAACTTCTCACCGGCCTTCAGCTTCGCGATGATCGCCTTGGCCTCGTCCTCGGTCTCGACCAGGACGTGGCGGGGCTTGTATTCCTTGGCGCCCATCTTGCTCTTGACGCTGTCGTATTCCTTTTTCAGGTCGGCGTCGGTGATCGGATTGGCCTTCACGTAGTCCTGGATGTAGGCGCGCAGCAGCACGGCCTGGCGGGCGAGGTCCATCTGGGCCTGCACTTCGCTCTTCTTGTCGATGCCCTTCTTGGCCGCTTCCTGGGCCAGGACTTCGCGGCGGATCAGTTCCTCGCGCACGGCGTCGCGGAGTTGCTGGTTGTCGGGTGCGCCCTGCGCACGCTGCTCGTTGAACATCACGTCCGCGCGCGCAGCGGGAATTGCCGTGCCGTTCACCGTGGCGGCGGGGCCGGCCGCATAAGCTGCCTGGCCGATCAGGCCGGCCATGAGACAAAGAGCGAGACGGCTGGGAAAGCGAATCATCAAAGTTCCTTCCTGTTGGGTTGAGTGTTGGCCTCTTCGGCCGTCAGGGCGCGAATGGCAAGGGCATGGATGCGGGTGCGCATCAGCTCGCCCAGCGCGCCGTATATGAGTCGGTGGCGTGCAACCGTATTCTTGCCGATAAATGCGTCCGACACCATCGTCATGCGGTAGTGTCCTCCGCCGCCTTTTGCGCCGGCGTGTCCGGCGTGCAGGGCGCTTTCGTCCTCGATCTCGATCGAGAGCGGATTCAGCGGCGCGAGCCGGTTCCTGATCTCGTCGATCACGGTCACGGCAGGACCTTCTTGTACGGGCGGACGCTGGTGCGCGCGAAGACGCCATTCGTGACGTAGGGGTCTGCCGCGAGCCAGGCTTCGGCGTCGGCCTGCGAGGGGAATTCGGCGATCACCAGGCTGCCGAAGAAGCCGGCCGGGCCGGGGTCGGGCGAGTCGATTGCGGGCATCGGGCCGGCGACCACGAGCCGTCCCTCGTCACGGAGCTTTTCGAGGCGTGCGAGGTGTGCGGGGCGCACCGCCATGCGGGCGTCGAGTTGGCCCGGGGCGTCTTCGCCCGTCAGCACGTATAGCATCAGCTGGTTTCCTCCTGGATGTGTTTGGAGAGGTAGAGGCCCTGGGCCAGGACGAACAGCAGCATCAGGCCCATGCCGCCGAAAAGCTTGAAATTGACCCAGGCTTCTTCGGAAAAGTTGTAGGCGACGTACAGGTTGAGCACGCCCATGCCGATGAAGAACGCCGCCCAGGCATGGCTGAGGCGCCCCCACACCGGCTCGGGCAGGCGCACCTGCGCTTCGAGCATCTTGCGGATCAGGTTGCGGCGGAACAGCAGCTCCGAACCCGCGAGCGTGATGCCGAACAGCCAGTACAGCGCGGTCGGTTTCCACTTGATGAAGGTGGGATTGTGGAAGAACAGCGTCGCGCCGCCGAATACGACGATGATCGCCAGGCTGACCCACAGCATCGTGTCCACCTTGCGGTGCCGCAACCATACCCAGCCGATCTGGCCGATCGTGGCGAAGATCGCGACGGCGGTTGCAATGAGGATGGGTGCCTGTGTGGCCTCGATGCCCTCGCCGAGGACCCGGGTGGCGAGATCGTGCGCCGCGGCCGGATCGTGTCCGGCGAACTTGTAGGCGGCAAAGAAGAGGATGACGGGAAGCAGGTCGAAAAGAATCTTCATGCGCGGGGATTATAGCGAGTCGGCGCCGCAATCGGTTCGCTCTACTCGCGTCCTGCCTCACTGCCGGCGGCGAGTACTCTGCCGCGCCGGGGGCCTTCGAGCGGCAGGTGGATGATGGCGCGCAGACCGCCGCCGCTGCGGGCGCGCAGTTCGAGCCGGCCCTCGTGGGAGGCGATGATGCGTTCGACGATGGCGAGGCCGAGGCCAGCACCCTTGGTATTCGAACGGGCCGTCTCGAGGCGCGTGAAGGGATGGCGCATGCGATCCATGTCCGCCTCGGGAATGCCCGGGCCACGGTCGGCGACTTCGATCAGGGCTTCGTCGCCGCGGCTCGAGAGGATGAGGCTGATGGGACTTTCCTCGCCGGCATAGCGCACGGCGTTGTCCATCAGGTTGCGGACCGCGCGGCGCAGCGGCAGGACGCGCACCGGTACCGGAAGGCTGGGCGGCGTGTCGAGGCGCACCTTGATGCCGCGCAGCCGGTAGGGTTCCGCGATGTCGGCGAGCAGGCCGGCGAGGTCTTCGAGCTGCAGGGGTTCCTGCGGCTCGCCGCGGCCGAAATCGAGGAACTGGCCGATGATGCGATCCATCTCCTCGACGTCGGTGACCATCGCGCGGACATCGGTGTCGGGGGCGCCGGACATCTCTATGCCGAGCCGCAGGCGTGCAAGGGGGGTGCGCAAGTCATGTGAAACGCCGGCGAGGATGAGCGCGCGGTCGGCGTCGGTGCGGGCGAGGTCGCCGGCCATCTGGTTGAACGCCCGTGCAACCGTGGCAATCTCCAGCGGCCCGCTTTCCGGCAGGTGTGGCGGGGTGCGCCCGCTGCCGACGACGCGTGCCGAGCGGGCCAGGTTGCGCAGCGGGACGCCGATGCGCGAAACGATCATGTAGGCGCCGATCAGTGCGGCGAGGAGCGCGCCGCCGCCCCACACGAGCCATTCCAGCGCTCCGGTCTGTTCCAGTCGCTCCGGCGGGAGCATCAGCCAGAAGTCCTGCTCGTCGTCGGGGTCGAGGCGGAAGCTCACCCAGAATCCGTCCAGCGCTTTCCAGCGCGAGGCGAAGCGGGTGTGGGTGCCGAGCTGGCGGCGGACCTCGTCGGTCAGCAGTTGCATGCCGCGCGTGTCGGGCAGCGGCTCGAGTTCGTCGCTGGGTTCGGCGGGGTAGATGCGCATGCCTTCCAGTGCGGCCAGCTCTATCAGCAGCTCGGTGCGCCGTTCCACCTCGGCATTGATGAGCGCCGCGCGCGTCAGGTTCACGACGCTGGCGACCATCTGGGCCAGGCTGCGCGCGCGCGCCGGCTCCCCGAAATGGCTGAAGATCTGCGACCAGGTTGCGAGCGCGAGCGTGAGGAGCAGGGCGATGAGGAAGAAGGTCTGCCATAGGAGCGTGCGCGGCAGGAGCCGCGCGAAGCGCGACTCCTGGTTCACGGGGGTAGCCGAAGGCTCCCCCGCTTCCGGCACGGACAGCTCAGGCTTCGTTGGCAGGCTTCGATTCATCCGGCACGAACACGTATCCGAAGCCCCACACGGTCTGGATGTAGCGCGGCTTGGCCGGGTCTTCCTCGACGAGCTTGCGCAGGCGGCTCACCTGCACGTCGATCGCGCGGTCGAATACACCGTATTCGCGGCCACGCGCCAGTTCCATGAGCTTGTCGCGAGACAGCGGCTGGCGGGGATGCTGGAGCAGGACCTTCAGCAGGGAGAACTCGCCGGTGGTCAGCGAGATCTCCTCGCCGTCGCGCACGAGCGAGCGCACTCCGAGGTTGACCTGAACGTTGCCGAACCTGACGACCTCATCCTCGATCGTCGGCGCTCCGGGCAGCGTCGGCGGCTGCCGGCGCATCACCGCGTGGATGCGGGCGACGAGCTCGCGCGGATTGAAGGGCTTGGCGAGGTAGTCGTCGGCTCCCATCTCCAGGCCGATGATGCGGTCGACGTCGTCGCCCTTGGCCGTGAGCATGATGATGGGGATGGCGTTCTGGTCGGCCCGCAGGCGGCGGCAGATGGCGAGACCGTCTTCGCCGGGAAGCATCAGGTCCAGCACCATCACGTCGTAATGCTCGCGGTGCAGGGCACGATCCATGGACGCGGCGTCCACGACGGCCTTCACGGTGAAGCCCTGTTCCTGGAGGTATCGCGACAGCAGCTCGCGCAGGCGGGCGTCGTCGTCGACCAGCAATACTCGATATCGGATCTTGGTGTTCATGGTGCGAATCCTATCCTGTTACATTTTCGCGTGCCAGCGCTCGCCGCGGCGATTTCCGCGGAACGGGTAACGTTTCGTAAGGGCTTGGGATATACGCAACACGCCCTTACACGTTGCCCTCTAAATCTTGGTCCGGACGCGCCGTAAATACCAATATAAAGGTATGGTTTCACCGTCCGCATCTGCAACGAACACCGCCCGCAGCGATCATGGCAAAAAGCTGTTCAACTTCCTGTACGGCATGCTCCACCGGCGACTGCGTGTTGCCGGGGGGACGGGCTTTGCGTCGTATGACGGGCGGCGTCATGCTCCTGCTCGTGTTTGTGTCGGCACTTTGTGCCGGCCCGGTGTTCGCACGCGAGAGCTCGCCGTCGCGTTCGGCGAAGGAAAGCGTGACCGCGCCGGGGTACGCGAGCGCGCGCGACAAGCGGCGCGCCGAGTTGCGCCGGGCGCTAGTGAGTGGTCCGGAAAGCTCGCGTTCTGCTGCGCAGGAGCCGCGCCGCCTGTCGCGCGAGCAGCGCGAGACGCTCTACCAGGAGCTGCGCCAGGCGATGCGGGATGCGAATCGCCCGCGCAGCGTGATGGAGCGCTGAGCGAAGCTCGTCCGGGTTCCCGTCGCATGCATGCCCGCCACGGGCGCTGCGCAGATGGGCCGCTGCCGGTAAAATGGGCGGCTTATGAAAATCCTCTCGATCGAGACCTCGTGCGAGCACGCGAGCGTCGCCCTGTTGTTCGACGGCGAGACCGTGGAACGAAGCCTGGAAGGGCATTCGAATCATTCCGAACGCCTGCTGCCCACCCTGAAGATCCTGCTGTCGGAGGCCGGCATTGCGCTGGGTTCGCTCGATGCGGTGGCGTTCGGCGCCGGACCGGGGGCCTTTACGGGTTTGCGCCTCGCATGCGGCGTGGCGCAGGGGCTGGCGATGGGGGCGGACCTCGGGGTCGCGCCGGTATGCAGCCTCGAAGCGCTGGCGCTGCAGGGGGCGGGGAATGAAATCTACGTCGCCACCGATGCGCGCATGGGTGAGGTGTATTCGGCGGCATGTCGGATTGTCGACGGACTCCCGGTCATGCTTGCGCCGCCGACGTGCTGTCCGCCCGAGATGCTGGCCTTGCCAGCCGGGGGGCGGTGGGCCGGAGTCGGATCGGCCTTCGCGGCGTACGGCGACCGTATCCCGCGCGAACTGCTGGAACGACTGGCCCCACTGCAGGGGGATGCGGTACCGCGCGCGGCGGATGTTGCGCGGCTGGCGGTGCGCATGGTGGAAGGCGGGGCGCTGGTCGCGGCCGAGGTCGCTGCGCCGCTGTATGTGCGGGACAAGGTTGCGCTGACGACCGCCGAGCGCCTTGCGCGCGGAGGGCGGGCGTGACCGCGGGATTCGCTTTCGTGCCCATGACGGACGAGGATCTGCCGTGGGTGGTCGAGAACGAGCGCGAGCTGCATGCGTTTCCGTGGAGTGAAGGCAATTTCGCGGATTCCCTGCGCGCCGGCTACAACTGCTGGGTGATGCACAACGGCGGAGGTCCCGTTGCCTATGCGGTGCTGCTGACGGTGATCGATGAGGCGCATCTGCTCAACATCAGCGTGACGCGTGGGGCGCAGCGCGGCGGGATCGGCGGGAAATTGCTCGACTACCTGTTTGCGGTGGCGCAGCAGGGCGGGGCGACGCAGTTCTTTCTCGAGGTGCGCCCTTCCAATACGGCTGCACTTGCGTTGTACGAGGGGCGCGGTTTCGTCGCGGTGGGGCGACGCAAGGGGTATTACCCGGCGCCCGGAGGCGGGCGCGAGGATGCGATCGTGATGAGGCGCGAACTGTGAGGCACGTGCGGCGTGATGCCGTGCTCCGCGAGATGGGCCTCGCGCCCGTCTGGCGCTTGCGTGCAGGGGGCGCGGAAGAGCGCGCGGACGACGGCGTGGCACAAGCCGTCGAGGCCTTGCCGGAGCCGGTCGCAAGCGCTCCGGACCTCGGCAGCGCGGCGTCGCCCCGGTCCGCACCGCCGCAATCGGCGGCACTGTCGCCGGCACCTTCGTCGGTACATGAGGTGCGTCCTGCAAGGGTGGTGCTTCCCGTCCGCGATCCGGTTCCGCGCCCGACGGCGACCGCTGCGGCATCGTCATCGGCACGACGCGAGGAGGTCGATCCTGCCCGGGCCGGTCGCATCGCGCGGATGGATTGGGACGAGCTCGAGGCCGACATTCGCGCCTGCGGGGCGTGCCGCCTGTGCGAGAAGCGCAGGCAGGCCGTTCCGGGTGTGGGCGATCGCGGGGCGGAGTGGATGTTCGTCGGCGAGGGGCCAGGTTCGGAGGAGGACCAGCGCGGCGAACCCTTCGTCGGTGCCGCGGGCAAACTGCTCGATGCGATGCTGGCGGCGATCGGACTGAAGCGCGGCGAAAACGTGTATATCGCGAATGCGGTGAAATGCCGGCCGCCGCACAACCGCACCCCGCAGGCCGACGAGATCGCGACCTGCCATCCTTATCTCGCGCGCCAGATCGAGCTGGTGCGGCCGCGCGTGCTGGTTGCGCTGGGCCGTCCCGCGGCGCTGGCGCTGCTGGATGCCGAGATCAGCATCGGCGCGTCGCGTGGCCGGGTGTTCCGGCGCGGCGATACGCCCGTGGTCGTGACCTACCATCCCGCGTACCTGTTGCGGAACCAGGCCGACAAGGCGAAGGCGTGGGAGGACTTGTGCTTTGCGCGCGGCCTGGTCCAGGAGCTCGCCGGGCAGCCCTGACGGGCGCCGGACGGGCCGCGTGGGCGGCCCGTGTGCCGATCAGTGCTTGTGGTCTTCGAGCAGCGCGACCGAATCGACTTCGCGCTGGTTGAGCTTGTGACGGCGCAGCACGAGGTACATCGTCCCGGCCACGAACAGGCCGAACATCACGATGACCACGGTGATCGACAGACCCGACATGATCAGCAGGGCGTACAGGCCGGTCATGATCAGGATGGAGAGGTTCTCGTTGAAGTTCTGCACGGCGATGGAATGGCCGGCACCCATGAGGATGTGGCCGCGATGCTGGAGCAGGGCGTTCATCGGCACGACGAAGAAGCCCGCCAGGCAGCCGACGACGACCATCAGGATCATGGCCAGCGTGGGCTGGGTGACGACGACCATGACCATCACTACCAGGCCCATGGCGATGCCCAGGGGGATGACCTGGACGGAGCGGCGCAGGCTGATCATGCGCGCGGCCAGGACGGAGCCGAGCGCGATGCCGACGGCGACGACGCCCTGCATCATCGACGCCTTGGAGAGGTCGAAGCCGAGGTTGTGCTCGGCCCACTTGATCACGATGAACTGCAGCGTGGCGCCGGCGCCCCAGAAGAGGGTGGTGACGGCGAGGGAGATCTGGCCGAGTTTGTCGCGCCACAGCAGCTTCATGCAGTGCACGAAATCGTGGACGAGGTAGACCGGGTTGTTCTTGAGCGGCTTGTGGTCGACGCCGGTGTCGGGGATGCGCAGGTTGAACGCGGCTGCGGCAAGGTAGAGCAATCCGACGATGGCGATGGTCGACTGGAGGGCGTTGCCGCTGACCATCGGCAGGCCGAGATTGGCGATCCAGTTGCCGACGTCGGGACGGATCAGCACGCCGCCGATGACCGTGCCGAGGATGATGGCGCCGACGGTGAGGCCTTCGATCCAGCCGTTGGCGACGACGAGCAGGCGGTGGGGCAGGTATTCGGTGAGGATGCCGTACTTGGCCGGGGAGTAGGATGCAGCACCGAGCCCGATGACGGCGTAGGCGAAGAGCGGATGCGCGCCGAGGAGCAGCATGAGGCAGCCGCCGATCTTGATGGTGTTGCTGATGAACATCACCCGCCACTTGGGCATCGAGTCGGCAAAGGCGCCGACGAAGGCGGCGAGCGCGACGTAGGAGACGGTGAAGAACAGCTTCAGCAGCGGTTCGTACGTTGCCGGGGCGGACATCTCGCGCAGCAGCGCGATGGCGATGATCAGCAGCGCATTGTCGGCCAGCGCAGAGAAGAACTGCGCCGCCATGATGATGTAGAAGCCGAGCGGCATCGGGTGGGAGACGGCCGTCTGAAGGTGAAGCGCGGTTTATATCACGACATGTGTCTGTTTGTTGTGATTTGGCTCATTGCCACGATTCGTGCGGAGATGTCAGGTGATTGTCAGACATACCACGTAGCGCATGAGCTGTGCTTTAATGCAGTGCATAAACGAGACTTATGGAGTTGCCGTGGCTGATCGCAGACTTCAGGTATTCAGCGCCGTGGCCAAGTACGGTTCCTTCACCCGGGCCGCGGAACATCTTTTCATGACCCAGCCGGCCGTGACCTTCCAGATCAAGCAGCTGGAGGAGCATTTCAACACGCGCCTGCTCGAGCGCGGGCACGGGCGCGTGAGCCTGACGCCGGCCGGGGAGGTGGTGCTCGCCTACGCGGACCGGATCCTGGATCTGTCGGACGAGCTCGAGTCGAGGGTGTCGGAACTGACCGACGAGCTCGGCGGGGCGCTCAACATCGGGACCAGCACGACGATCGCGGCGTACTGGCTGCCGCAGCTGCTGGAAGGCTTCAAGCGCAAGTATCCGCGCGTGGTGCCGCGCGTGGTGGTCGGGAACTCGCAGCTGACCGAGGATCGCGTCGCGTCGCGCGAGCTCGACCTCGGGCTGATCGAGATCGTTTCGGAACAGCCGGCGATCGAGCGCATGACGGCGACGCGCGATGAACTGTTCGTGATCTGCTCCCCGAAGGATGCGCTGGCGAAGCACAAGAGCCTCAGCGCCAAGGTGCTGAAGGATCATCCGTTGATCACGCGCGATCCTGGCAACGCGATCCGCGTGCTGGCGGAGGATTTCTTTGCCGCCGCGGGCATCGGCATCGACGAGCTGACGATCTGCGCGGAGCTGGGAAGCCTTGCGACGGTAAAGCATCTGGCGGCCGAGGGCATGGGGTTCGCGATCGCGTCGCGCGCGGCGATCCAGCGCGACATCCGCGAGGGGCGCCTGATCGGGATTCCGCTGGAGCCGCGGCAATACACGCCGCTCGAGGTGATCGTGCCGCGCGACAAGTTCCGTTCCCGACTGATCACGACCTTCGCGGAATATGCAGTCGCGGAGTTCAAACGCATGGCGGCCGATGACGTGAGCGCGTGATGGCGAAGGCGAAGACGAGCTTCGTCTGCAGCGAGTGCGGGGGGCAGGCGCCGCGCTGGCAGGGCCAGTGTCCGCAGTGCAAGGGCTGGAACACGCTGGTCGAGACAGTGATCGAGGCGACGGCGCCGGGCAGCAGCCGGTTCGCGGCCTTGGCCGGCACGACGGGCAGGCTGCAGTCGCTCGCGGAGCTCGAGCCGCGCGAGGAGCCGCGCACGCCGACGGGGATCGAGGAATTCGACCGCGTGCTCGGCGGCGGCCTGGTTTCCGGTGGCGTGGTGCTGATCGGCGGCGATCCCGGCATCGGCAAGTCGACGCTGCTGCTGCAGGCGCTGTCGGCGCTCGCGACGCAGCAGGCGGCGATCTATGTGAGCGGCGAGGAGTCGGGCGAGCAGGTGGCGCTGCGGGCGCAGCGCCTGCAGCTCGATCCGGCGGGGCTGAAGCTGCTGCCGGAGATCAACCTCGAGCGCATCCTCGCGACGCTGAAGGAGTCGAAGCCGCGCATCGCGGTGATCGACTCGATCCAGACGGTGTATTCGGAGGCGCTGCAGTCGGCGCCCGGCTCGGTGGCGCAGGTGCGCGAGTGTGCGGCGCAGCTCACGCGCTTCGCGAAGCAGAGCGGCACGAGCCTGATCATGGTCGGCCACGTGACCAAGGACGGCACGCTCGCGGGGCCGCGCGTGCTGGAGCACATCGTCGATACGGTGCTGTACTTCGAGGGGGATACGCATTCGAGCTTCCGCCTCGTGCGCGCGTTCAAGAACCGCTTTGGCGCGGTGAACGAGCTGGGCGTGTTCGCGATGACGGAGCGCGGCCTGCGCGGCGTGAGCAATCCGTCGGCGATCTTCCTGTCGCAGCACAGCCAGCAGGTGGCGGGCAGCTGCGTGCTGGTGACGCAGGAGGGCACGCGGCCGCTGCTGGTGGAGATCCAGGCGCTGGTGGACGGCGCGCACAGCCCGAATCCGCGCCGCCTGTCGGTGGGACTCGAGCAGAACCGGCTGGCGATGCTGCTCGCGGTGCTGCATCGCCATGCGGGCGTGGTGTGCTTCGACCAGGACGTGTTCGTGAATGCCGTGGGCGGCGTGAAGATCGCCGAACCGGCGGCGGACCTCGCGGTGCTGCTGGCAATCGTGTCGTCCTTGCGCAGCCGGGCGCTGCCGCGCGAGCTGGTGGTGTTCGGCGAGGTGGGCCTGGCGGGCGAGATCCGGCCTGCGCCGCGCGGGCAGGAGCGCCTGAAGGAGGCGGCGAAACTCGGCTTCACGGTCGCAATCATCCCGAAGGCCAATGCGCCCAAACAGGCGATCGCCGGCATGCGGGTGATTGCGGTGGACCGGATCGAGGAAGCGATCGAACAGGCGCGCGAGATCGAAGCCTGAGGTCTTTCGGCAGGCGCGGTGGAGCTTCAAGGCGATCGCACGAGTCCGGGCAGGGCGCGATGAAATCCCGCCACATCGGGCGCAGACATCGCCCCGCGGCGAGCCTCATCGCGACCGCGGGATTTCGTCCCCCCTGCGTCCCCGTGCGGGATGAGGCAGATCTGACGGGTGTACATCGTATTTTTCTTATACTAAGCTAGTAAGCAATTACTTACTAGCAAGGTGTCGCGATGGACTCCCCGCGCATCCGGCGCTCGACGGAACTCAGGCGAGCCGAGATCGTTAAGGCCGTGCTCGAGCTGGCGGCCGAAAGCAGCCCTGCGGACGTCACCACCGTACGCATTGCGGCCGCCATGCAGCTGACGCAAGGGGCGGTTTTCCGCCATTTCCCGACCAAGGAAGCGATCTGGCTGGCGGTGGCTGACTGGATCGAAGAGAACCTGCTGGGAGCGGTCGAGGAGGCATCGCTTTCTAGCAGCGAGCCGATAGAGCAGCTCCGTGCGATGTTTCGCGCGCATATCGGTTTTGCCGTTGCTCACCCCGGCGCGCCGCGCCTGATCTTCCACGAACTGCAGCAGCCGGGCGACAGCGCGGTGAAGCGGCGCATCCGGGCGCTGCTCGGCAGTTACCGGGGCACCTTGTTGCAGGTCCTGAAATGCGCGAGGGAGGGGGAAGTCGTCGGGCGTGAGCTCAATGTGGAGCACGCCGCGACTCTGTTCGTCGGTGCGATCCAGGGACTGGTGATGCAATCGATGCTCGCCGGAGGGATGCGCGGGGTGGAAGAGTCGGCGGATGGGGTGTTCGAGGTCTATCTGTCGGGGATCGCGGGGAGGCGGGCATGAGGCGGCCGATGGTGCGAATGGTGGTGCTGTCCATCCTCGGGCTCGGCCTGCTGGCAGGTTTCATCCTGTTGATGGTTCGGAGCGGACCGTTCGCGCCAGTGCGGGTGACGATGGCGACGGTCGAGCGCGGGGCGTTCGAGAACGCAGTGTTCGGCGTCGGCACGGTCGAGGCGGAGAGGAGTTACGCGATCGGGCCGACGGTTCCGGGGCGCGTGCTCGCGGTGCACGCGGACGTGGGGAGCGAGGTGCGGGCGGGACAGTTGCTCGCGGAGATGGACCCGGTTGAACTGGACGCGCGTCTTTCGGCGTCGCGGGCGGCGTCGGCACGCGCCGTTCATGCCCTGGATGCGGCGCAGGCGCAGGTGCGCGATGCCGAAGTGCGGCAGGCGCTCGCGGGGCGGAACGCGCGACGCTATGCGTCGCTCGGCGAGCAGGCCTTCTTCAGCGATGCGGCGGTGGAGGCGAAGCGGCAGGAGGCGGATTCCGCTGGCGCCCAGTTGCAGGCTGCGCGGGCGCAGCTCGACGCGGCGCGAATGGATGTGGCGCGGCTGGAGGCCGAGCGGGTGGCGGTGGAGCGGCAACGGGCGAATGTGCGCCTTGTGGCGCCGGTGGCGGGGGTGGTGACGGCGCGCGATGCGGAGCCGGGAACGACGCTGGTGGCCGGGCAGACGGTGCTGCGCATGGTCGATCCCGCGAGCGTGCGCGTGCGGACGCGGATCGACCAGGGGCGCGCCGGCGGCGTGCGTGCCGGGCAGGCGGCTGCGATCGTGCTGCGTTCGCGGCCCGGGGTGAGCTTGCCGGGCCGGGTTTCTCGTGTCGAACTCAATGGCGACGCGGTGACGGAGGAGCGCATCGTGCAGGTCGTGTTCGATGAGACGCTGCAGGATTTCGCCTTCGGGGAGCTGGCCGAGGTGACGATCGCGACGACCCGCGGCGCGGAGGTGCTCGCGGTGCCCGGGGTGGCAGTGCATGATCGCGGCGGACGGCGCGGCGTATGGACCGTTGCGGATGGGGCAGCGGCGTTCGTGCCGGTGCGCACGGGGGAAACCGCGCTCGACGGGCGGGTCGCGGTGCTCGACGGACTGCAGGCGGGCGACCGCGTCGTCGTCCATAGCGAGCGCGAACTGGAGGCGGGTGACCGGGTGAGTCCGACCGAATCGCTGGTTCCGGTGCAGCGATGATCAGCCTTGCGGGACGCGACATTCTTCACCACTGGGCGAAGTACGTCTTCACCGGCGTCGGGCTGGGCCTGCTGATTGGCGTGACGCTGTCGATGGCGGGGATCTATCGCGGCATGGTCGATGACGCACAGGTGCTCATGCGCGGCAGCGGCGCGGATATCTGGGTGGTGCAGCAGGAGACCTTGGGGCCCTATGCGGAGCCGTCGAACCTGCGCGACGATGTGTACCGCGCGATCGTGGGAATGCCGGGTGTGGCCGAGGCGTCGAACGTGACCTACCTGACGATGCAGATCCGGCAGGGTGAGCGCGACGTGCGCGTGATGGCGGTGGGCTTCGAACCGGGGCACCCTGGCGAGCCGCCCTTCCTTGTGGCCGGCCGTCGCATCGTGCGCAGCCATTACGAGGTGGTTGCGGATGTGCGCACGGGCTTCCGACTCGGCGAGCGGGTGCGGATCCGGCGGCACGAGTATGAGGTCGTGGGGCTCACGCGGCGCATGGTGTCGTCGAGCGGGGATCCGATGGTGTTCCTGTCGCTCAAGGATGCCCAGGAGGCACAGTTCCTCAAGGACAACGATGCGATCGTGAACGAGCGCGCGCGCACTGCGGCGAATCCGGCGCTGAACCGTCCGGGCGTGCCGGGACTGCTCGATGCGATCCTGGCGACGCAGGCGGCCAGCCGCAGCGTGAATGCGGTGCTGGTCAGGGTCGCCGACGGCCATGATCCGGAGCGGGTGGCCGATGACATCCGCCGTTGGAAGCATTTGGAGGCGTACACGCGCGCGCAGATGGAGGAGATCCTCGTCGCGAAGCTGATCGAGACCTCGGCCCGGCAGATCGCGACCTTCCTGGTGATCCTCGCGATCGTGAGTGCGGCGATCGTGTCCTTCATCATCTACACGATGACGCTAGGCAAGGTGCGCGAGCTGGCGGTGCTGAAGCTGATCGGCACACGCAACCGCACGATCGCGGCGATGATCCTGCAGCAGTCGCTCGGGCTCGGGCTGATCGGATTCGTGATGGGCAAGACGGTGGCGACGCTGTGGGCGCCGTATTTCCCGAAGTACGTGCTGTTGCTGCCGGGGGACGCGGTGCGCGGGCTGCTGGCGACCATGGTGGTGTGCGCGGTCGCAAGCCTGCTGGCGATCCGGGTCGCGCTGAAAGTCGATCCCGCGACGGCGATCGGGGGCTAGGATGAAACAGCCCCCACGCTCGCTACGCTCGCTGCCCCCCGAGGGGGCGTGTCAGTACCTTGAGACGGCTCGGCGGTACTGACATGGACATGCCGGCGATCGAAGTCAGGGGCTTGAGCAAGCGTTACGGCGAGGGGGATGCCGCGGTCGATGCGCTGAAGGGCGTCGACATGAGGATCGCGCCCGGCGAGGTGGTCGGTCTGATCGGGCCGAGCGGTTCGGGCAAGAGCACGCTGCTGAAGTGCCTCGGGGCGGTGATCGAGCCGACGGCGGGATACATGGCGTTGGGCGGGCGGACGGCGTTCGACGGCGGCTGGAAGATTCGCGACCTGCGCAGCCTGCGGCGCGACAACATCGGTTTCGTGTTCCAGGCACCGTATCTGATTCCCTTCCTGGACGTGACCGACAACGTCGCGCTGTTGCCGATGCTGGCCGGCAAGTCGAACCGCGAGGCACGTCGGCAGGCCGTCGAGCTGCTCGAGGCGCTCGACGTCGGGCATCGCGCGAAGGCGGCGCCGTCGGAACTCTCGGGCGGCGAGCAGCAACGCGTGGCGATCGCGCGGGCGCTGGTGAACCGGCCGCCGGTCGTGCTCGCCGACGAACCCACCGCGCCGCTCGACAGCGAGCGTGCGCTGAACGTGGTGCGCATCCTCAACCGGATGGCGGAGCAGTATCGCACCGCGATCATCGTCGTGACGCACGACGAGAAGATCATCCCGACCTTCCGCCGCCTGTATCGCATCCGCGACGGACGAACCTACGAAGAGGCGGGCGAGGGGCGTGGGGTTTGACAAGGCGGCAATCGAATGCCTCCGTTCGGGCTCAACCCTTTGACTTCGCACAGGACAGGCTCGGGGCGAAGGGGGTGATCCATTCGGTTGCCGCGTTGATCATGGCGGGTCATTCCCCACGTCCGCCGTGCCAGATCGACAGGAGCAGCGCCACTCCGCCCGCCACGGCCCCGGCGAAGCCCAGCAGCCCCAGCGTATCCAGCGCGGCGAAACCGGGATCGCCCACCACGGTCATGACGATGGCCGAGCCGATGATCAGCGCCGCGGTGACGATCCCGATCGTCATGCGCGTGGCCGCACGGTCGACTTGATCCCCGAGGCGTTTGAGCGAAACGATGTCGACCTGCACCTGGAGTTTGCCGCGCCGGGCCGAACGCAGGAGCTGGCTGAGGTCGCGCGGCAGGCCGGTGACGAGATCCATGGCCTGGGCCAGTGTGCGCCAGCCGCGTTTGGCCACCGCGGCAGGGGCGTGGTGGGCGAGCAGCACGCGCCGCAGGAAGGGGGCGGCTTCGGCGCCCATGTCGAAGTCCGGATCAAGCTGGCGCCCCATGCCTTCCAGCGTGATGAAGGCCTTGATCAGCAGGGACAGGTCCGAGGGCAGGGCAATTCCATGCTCGCGCAGGATCATCACGAGGTCGGACAGCATCGCGCCGAGGTCGAGTTGCTTGAGGGGGATGCCCTTGTACTGGTCGACGAAGGTGTCGATCTCATGGCGCAGGCGTTCCGGCTCCGTTTCCGGCGCTTCGGCGTCGCGCCATTCGAGCAGGACGTCGGCCACGGTGGCGGCGTCGTTCGAGACGAGGCCGTTGAGCAGCATCGCGAGCTCGTAGCGGCGCGTCTCCGAAAGCCGCCCGACCATGCCGAAATCGATGAAGGCGATGCGGTTGCCGTGCAGGTAGAACACGTTGCCGGGGTGGGGGTCGGCGTGGAAGAAACCGTCCTCCAGCATCATCTTCAGCACCGCGGATGCGCCGCGTCGGGCGAGGAGCTTGCGTTCCAGCCCGGCGGCATCGACGGCGGCCAGGTCGCGGCCGGGGATGCCGTCGACGTAGTCCTGAACATTCAGGCGCTCGCCGCACCACTGCCAGTGCACCCGCGGGATGACGATCTCCGGGTGGCCGATGAAACTCGCCGCGACGCGTTCGGCGTAGCGACACTCGGCGGCGAAGTCGATCTCGCGGCGCAGCGACAGCGTGAACTCGCGCACGACCTGGCAGGGACGGTAGCGGCGCAGGTCGGGCGCTTCGGCCTCGATGATCTCGGCGAGGCGGGCGAGCAGCCGCAGGTCGGCCTCGATGGTCGGGCGAATGCCGGGCCGGCGCACCTTGAGGATCACCGGACGGCCGTCATGCAGTCGGGCGCGGTAGACCTGCGCGAGGGAGGCGGCAGCGAGCGGCTCGGTGTCGAGTTCGGCGAAGGCGCTTTCGGGCGATTCACCTAGATCCTCGGTGAGCTGCGCTCGCACCTGGTCGAAGGGAACGGCCGGGGCGGCATCCTGCAGACGGCCGAATTCGGTAATCCAGTCCGGGGAAAACAGGTCGACGCGGGTGGCGAGAATCTGGCCGAGCTTGATGAAGGTCGGGCCGAGCTCTTCAAAGGCCCGGCGCACGCGTGCTGGGGGTTCGAGGCGCGCCAGTTCCTCGGGCTCGGTCCAGTGCAGCGCCTTGCCGGCGCGCTCGAGCGTGTCGGCAAGGCCTATGCGGCGTACGAGATCGCCGAAGCCGTAGCGTATGAGGACGGCGGCGATGTCGTGGGCGCGTGTCAGCTCACGCGCGGCGCCGAGCGCTTTCCATAGCATCAGCCTTGCGGATCGCCCGGTCCGCCCTTGTCGTTGTCGGAACCGGCCGGGTGCAGCCGGTCGGCGATGCCCCTGAGCATCCCCGAGGCGAGTGCGGCGAGCAGTCCCGCCTCGTTGCGCAGCGTCTGGACGCCGCTTTGCAGCTGCTCGCGCGTGAGTTCCGCGACGGCGCGCGTGAGGTCGGCTCCCGCGTTCGCGACTCGGCCGCCGACCGCGGTACCGCTGTTGCGCGCGTGCTCGGCGAGTTCGTGCAGTGTGGAGCGCGCGAGCCCGGTTGCGCCGCGTCCCGCGTCGGCCAGGGTGCGCAAAAAGTTCGACTCCATCGCCCCCAGCTGGTCGAGTGTGCCGCGGATTTCCTGGCGCGAATACTCGCTGCCGCGTCCGACGGCCTCCTTCACGGCGAGCAGTGTCGCCTGGGCGGCGGCCGCGAGGGCCTCGTCCAGCCCGCGCACCGCTTCGCGGATGGCGTCGGTGCGTTCGCGGTCGGGGCGCTCGATGCCTTGCTGCGCGCCCCTGAGCACGGCATCGGTGACCTGTTTGAGCGCGTCGGTGTCCAGCTTGCCGTGCGACAGTGCCCCGAGCGTGATCGTGCGCACGCGTTCGGCGACCTTGGCCGGATCGCCGTCGATCGCGGCACCCACGTCGCGTTCGATGTTTTCGAAGTCCTGGTTCATGACTTTCCCCCGTTCGTGCGGCGTCCGGCGGGGCGCCGATGCTGTTGCAACATATCTGAAGTATGGCCTCCGGAAAGGTGGATGGCGATGGAATTTTTGACGTTATCCAGTCTGCAAGGGCCTGTTGCCGATCGTGCCCCGGGGTCTTCGTGGCTTACCATTGCGCACTTGACCGCTATGACCGTCCTTGTGCTCCCTGCCATGTCCGATTCCGCCTCGCCCGTCTTCTCGGGCCTCGAGCCCGCGCCCGTGTGGGCGCATTTCTCCACGCTGTGTCGTATCCCGCGCGCGTCCAAGGCGGAGGGTGCGCTGCGTGACGTGCTGCGCGATCGCGCTGTGTCGCACGGACTGGAGGCGTCGGTCGATCCGGCGGGCAACCTGCTGATCCGCAAGCCAGCGAGCCCTGGCTGCGAAGGGGCGCCGGGCGTCGTGCTGCAGGCGCATCTGGACATGGTGTGCCAGAAGACGGCCGATTCGGCGCACGACTTCTCGCGCGACCCCATCCGCGTGCTTCGGGACGGCGACTGGCTCACCGCCGCGGAGACGACGCTCGGTGCCGACAACGGCATCGGCGTGGCGCTGATCCTCGCGGTGCTGGAGGATGATTCGCTCGTGCATGGGCCGCTCGAGGCCTTGCTGACGGTGGATGAGGAAGCCGGAATGGGCGGTGCGCAAGGGCTCGACGCCGATGTGTTGCACGGGCGGCTGATGTTGAACCTGGATACGGAGGAATGGGGCGAGTTCTACATCGGCTGTGCGGGGGGGCTGGACGTGAATGTTCGCCGTTCGGGGCGGGCAGAGCAGCCGCCGGTCGGGACGGAGCAGTGGCAGGTCGAGCTTCACGGCCTGCGCGGCGGGCATTCGGGCGTGGACATCCATGAGGAGCGGGGCAACGCGATCAAGCTGCTGGTGCGCGTGCTGCGCGATCTGGAGCGCCGATTCGACCTGCGCCTCGGTGCGCTCGAAGGCGGTTCGGCGCGCAATGCGCTGCCGCGCGATGCGCATGCGCGGGTGGCGCTGCGGCACGGCTGCGGCGATGAGTTGAGGCGTGTCCTCGCGGAGTGGCAGGCGCGGCTGCGCGAGGAATTGCAGGGCGTGGACGAGGGTGTGAGTTTGCGGGCGGTGCCTGTCACGGCAGTCGAACCGGTGATGTCGGCGGCGGAGCAGGCGGTGTGGCTTGCGTCATTGCATGCGGCGCCGCATGGGGTGCGTCGCCGCAGTCCGAGCGTGGCGGGCGTCGTCGAGACGTCGAACAACCTCGGCATCGTCGCGCTGGGGCCGGATGGCGGTTCGTGCAGCTTCATGGTGCGCTCATTGTTGGATGGAGCGGCTATTGCGCTCGGCGACGAGATCGTCAGCCTCTTCGGACTGTCGGGAACTGCGGCCGAGGCATCGGGGCACTATCCGGGCTGGGCGCCGAAGGCCGATTCGCCGCTGCTCGCGCTGTGCCGCGACGTGTATCGGCGCGAGCACGGGGTCGAGTCGCGTGTGCAGGTGATCCATGCTGGGCTCGAATGCGGACTCATCGCGGCGAAGTGCCCCGACATGCAGATTGTCTCCTTCGGCCCCACCATACGGGGCGCCCATGCGCCGGGCGAGCGTGTCGAGATTGCTTCGGTAGGCCGTGTGTGGCACCTGCTGGGCGCGATCCTCGCGGCGATTGCCGGACGGCGTGCGGAGGCAGCGTGAGTCCGGAGCATCTCGAAGCGCTGGTGAGCACGGAGATGCCTTTCGGCAAGTACAAGGGGCGGCTGATTGCCGATCTGCCGGGGCATTACCTGAACTGGTTCGCGCGCGAAGGCTTCCCGCCGGGCAAGCTGGGACAACTGCTCGCGTTGATGCACGAGCTGGATCACAACGGCCTGTCCGGATTGCTGGCGCCGCTGCGGAAATGATCGCGGTGCTGTCGAATTCGAAAGCAAGGACCGGAGTGCGTCCGGGGACACGCGTGCCTACAGTGGGGGTCACCGGATTCTGACGAGGTGATGAAGATGTCCAAGCAAATCGAGGCGCGTGCCGCCGCGACGGCGGCCGATCCGCGCTGGGCGGCAGTGCTGGCGCGCGACGCGACGGCCGACGGGGCGTTCTGCTACGCGGTGCGGACTACCGGCGTTTACTGCCGGCCGTCGTGCGCGGCACGCACGCCGCGGCCGGAGAACGTGGAGTTCTTCGCGACGGGCGAGGACGCGCTCCGCGCGGGATATCGCGCGTGCCTGCGTTGCGTGCCGGACGGGCCTTCGCTCGCGCAGCAGCATGCCGAGACCGTTGCCGCCTTGTGCCGGCAGATCGAGCAGGCGGAGACGCCGCCGACGCTGGAGGAACTAGCAGGACTCGCGAACATGAGCGCCTTCCATCTGCACCGCGTCTTCAAGGCGGTCACCGGGACAACACCCCGCGCCTATGCGAAGGCCTGCCAGGCGGAAAGGATGCGGGCGAAGCTCGACGGCGGGGCATCGGTGACCGATGCGCTCTACGCGGCGGGCTACGGTTCGAGCGGGCGCTTCTATGAAGACTCCGGGCGGACGCTGGGCATGACGGCGAGCAGCTACCGCGCCGGCGGCGCGCGGCAGCGGATCCGTTTCGCGGTCGGGCAGTGCTCGTTGGGGGCAATCCTCGTCGCGAGCACCGTGCGCGGCGTCTGCGCGATCCTCATCGGCGACGATCCCGATACGCTCGTGCGCGACCTGCAGGACCGTTTCCCGCGCGCCGAGTTGATTGGCGGCGATGCGGATTACGAACGCATCGTGGCAACGGTGATCGGTTTCGTCGAGGCGCCGAAGCTGGGACTGGACCTGCCGCTGGACGTGCGCGGCACCGCTTTCCAGATGCGCGTGTGGCAGGCGCTGCAGGAGATCCCGGCGGGTGAGACCGCGAGCTACACGGAGATCGCGCGGCGCATCGGCGCGCCCGCGGCGGTGCGTGCGGTCGCCGGCGCATGCGCGGCCAATCCGCTCGCAGTGGCGATTCCCTGCCATCGTGTGGTGCGCAGCGACGGCGGCTTGTCCGGTTATCGGTGGGGCGTCGAGCGCAAGCGCCTCCTGCTCGCGCGTGAAGCGGGGCAATGACGCGACAGGCCGCCGTCGCGCTCGCGCTCCCTGCCGGCTTCTGTCCCGGGGATATCCTCGCGTTCCATCGGCGCGACACACAGGAGCTGGCCGAACGTGTCACCGGCGATTCGCTGTGCAAGGGCCTGCTGTGGGACGGGATCCCCGCCTGCCTGAATGTGCGTTTTGCCGACAGGATGGCGAGCGCGGACATCGTGCTCGACGCGGAGCCGGCGTGCGATATCGAGCCCCGCTTCACGACGATGGTGCGGCGCATGCTGGGGCTGGAACAGACGGTCGAGGCATTCGAGGCCCGCTTCCGCGACGATCCGGCCATCGGCTCCCTGATCTCGGCGCAGAAGGGACTGCGCGTGCCGGTCACGACAACGCCTTTCGAGGCGCTGAGCTGGGCGGTGACCGGCCAGCAGATCAGCGTCGCGGCCGCCGTGTCGCTGCGGCGACGGCTGATCGCCGCCGCCGGGATCCGCCACACGTCGGGGATGCTGTGCTATCCGGACGCGGCACGGCTTGCGCTTTTTGCGGAGGACGACCTGCGCGCCGCCGGCTTTTCGACCGCGAAGGCGCGCACGCTGCTGGCGCTCGCGCGTCGGGTTGCGGGAGGGGAGCTGCCCCTCGACGGGTGGGCGGAAACGGCGTCCGTCGAGAAGATTCGTTCCAGCCTGCTCGCGGTGCGCGGCGTCGGCCCGTGGACCGTCGATTACGTGCTGTTGCGCGGTTTTGGCTGGCTCGATGGGTCCTTGCACGGGGATGTCGCGGTGCGTCGGGGGATCCAGGCGCTGCTGGGAACGGAGGGCAGGGTGGGCGAAGCCGAGGCGAAGGAGTGGCTCGCCCGCTATGCGCCGTGGCGAGCGCTGGTGGCGGCACACCTGTGGGCGGGGAAGGCTGTCGCGTATTGACGGGCGTGTGCCGGTGGATCTATTTGTAGCAATGGACAGCAGGGAACGCGGAGTCCATGCGCCTCTGATCCATGTCCCTTCTCGCCGTGGCGGCGCCCCGCGGTTTACCATGCATGAATCGCCGTCTGCCGGCTGGTTCGATTACGCTGACATGATCTCGTATCTCAACACGATGGACCTCGCGATGCGCGAGCGCGACAGGGAGGGAGCCCGCGGCCGATGACGGAACCGGCATTCATCCACATCGAAGGCCCGCAGGTGCGCCTGCGGGGCGACTGGACGATTGCGAACTACGCCGCCCTCGCGGCCGACATCGCACGCCTGCGCCCCCGGGTCGCCGATGATGCCGACGTCGATCTCGGCGCCGTCGGCGCACTCGACACTGCCGGTGTCAGCCTATTGCACGACCTGCTGGGCAAGGATCGGCTCGCGGCGCTGGCCGATGGTGGAAGCCCGCTGCCGCCCGAACGCCGTGCCCTGCTCCAGGCCGTGGTCGGCGTGATCGACGCCGCCGCGCCCGTGCCCCGCGCCGCGGGCTACGCCTTCGGCGACATCATGGAGCGCGCGGGCATCGGCATGCTTGCGTTCTGGCGCCACGTTATCGACATTGCCGGATTCATCGGCATCACGCTGGAGACCTCGTTCCATGTGATGCTGCGCCCGCGGCGCTGGCGCATCACCTCGCTCGCGGCTAACCTCGAACGCACCGGCCTCGACGCCGTGCCCATCGTCGCGCTGCTGACCTTCCTTGTCGGCGCGGTGGTCGCCTTCCTCGGCGCCACGGTGCTGGCCGGTTTTGGCGCGAGCATCTTCACCGTCGACCTCGTCGCGTTCTCCTTCCTGCGCGAGTTCGGGCCGATGCTCACCGCGATCATCGTCGCCGGCCGCACGGCGAGCGCCTTCACCGCACAGATCGGCTCGATGCGCGCGAACGAGGAGATCGACGCGATCCGCGTCGGAGGATTGAGCCCTGTCGAGCTGCTCGTCGTGCCGCGCGTCGCCGCGCTGTTGCTGGCCCTGCCGATGCTGAGCTTCATCGCGATGATCTCGGGCATCGTCGGCGGCATGCTGGTGTGCGCGATGACGCTCGAGATCTCGCCGACGATGTTCCTGTCCGTGCTGGAAAGCCACGTCGGGCTGCGGCACTTCATCGTCGGCATCGCCAAGGCGCCGATCTTCGCCTTCCTGATCGCGGTCATCGGCTGCCTGGAAGGCTTCAGGGTGGAGGGTAGCGCGCAGTCCGTCGGCGAGCACACGACCTCGGCCGTCGTGCAGTCCATCTTCATCGTGATCGTCGTCGATGCGGTGGCGGCGCTCTTCTGCATGGAGATGGGCTGGTGACCAACATCATCGAAGTGCGCGGCGTGCGCAACCAGTTCGGTCGCCAGGTGGTGCACGATGGCCTGGACCTCGACGTGCGGCGCGGCGAGATCCTGAGCGTGGTGGGCGGCTCGGGTACCGGCAAGTCCGTCCTGCTGCGCACTATCGTCGGGCTCAACCGCCCTGCCGCCGGCAGCGTCAGCGTGTTCGGCGAGGATCTGCTCGGCCTGCCCGTGCTGCGGCGTGCCGCCGTCGAGCGGCGCTTCGGCGTGCTGTTCCAGAAGGGGGCACTGTTCTCGTCGTTGACCGTCGCGGAGAATGTCGCCCTGCCGCTGATCGAGCATGCCGGGCTCAATGCCGCGGACGCCGGCCGGCTCGCCGCGCTGAAGATCGCGCTCGCGGGTCTGCCCGCCAACGCGGGCGAGAAGTATCCGGCAGACCTCTCCGGCGGGATGATCAAGCGCGCGGCCCTTGCGCGCGCACTTGCGCTCGACCCCGACATCCTGTTTCTCGATGAGCCGACCGCAGGGCTGGACCCGATCGGTGCGGCCGCGTTCGACGCCCTCATCCTGACCCTGCGCGACGCGCTCGGCCTCACGGTCTTCATGGTCACGCACGATCTCGACACCATCTACACCATCACGGACCGCGTCGCCGTGCTCGCGCAGAAACGTGTGCTCGTGAATGAACGTCTCGATGTCGTCGCGGACTTCGATGATGAGTGGATACGGGAATACTTCCACGGTCCGCGCGGACGCGCCGCGGCGCAGGCCGTTTCTCCGGCGCATGGCGTGCCGCACAAACCTTCCCATGGAGGGCAGACCTGAATGGAAACACGCGCCCATCACATATTGATCGGCTTCTTCACCCTGCTGGTGGTCGGTGCGGCGCTGATGTTCGCGCTGTGGCTCGGCAAGGCCGACAGCGACAAGCAGTTCCGCACTTACGACGTGGTATTCCAGGAAGCGGTCACCGGCCTCTCCAAGGGCAGCACGGTCGAGTTCAACGGCATCAAGATCGGCGACGTGTCCAGCCTGCGGCTCGATCCGAAGGATCCGCGCCGCGTGTTTGCGCGCGTGCGTGTCGATGCGGAGGCCCCGGTGCGCAGCGACACCCGTGCGCGCCTGGTTCCTGCGGGGATCACCGGCATCTCGATCATCCGCCTGAGCAGCGGCGACGATCCGGCGAGCAAGCCGCTGGAGGGCGAGGCCGGCCAGGTGCCGGAGATCGTCGCCACGCCGTCGCCGCTCAGCAAGCTGCTTGCCGACGGCGAGGACGCCATGCTCAACGCCAACCAGGTGCTGCTGCAGGCGCGTGAGCTCTTTTCCGCACAGAACGTGGAGAGCGTCGGCCGCATGCTGCAAAGCCTGGAGCAGGCTACCGGGGCGATCGCCGCCCAGCGTGAGGACCTCGGCCGCGCACTGAAGGAGCTGGCCGGGGCGAGCGAGCAGGCGAACGCGACGCTGGCCGAAGCGTCGAAGCTCGCCAAGGCAACCAACCGGCTCGTCGACGAACGCGGCGTGCAGACCTTGCAGAGCGCTCAGAATGCGATGGCCGCCTTCGAGCGCGCGATGCAGAACGTCGACGCGCTGCTCGCCGAAAACCGCGCGCAGCTCGCCACCGGGGTACGGGGCGCGGCGGAACTGGGGCCCGCCCTCACAGAACTGCAGGACACCCTCGTGTCGGTGCGGACGATCGCCCGGCAGCTCGAAAACCGCCCCACGGACTACCTGCTGGGCAATGAAACGATGAAGGAGTTCAAGCCATGACCACCGATTGCCGGAGCGCCCGACGCGGCGGGGTCGGGCTGCGCTGTGCGGCAGGGCTGGCCGCAACACTTCTCCTCGGCGCGTGTTCCGTGCTGCCGACGGCCGAGCCCGTCGACACCTACCTCCTTCCCGCCGCCCCCGAGCCTGCCG
>NZ_WTVK01000039.1 GCF_012910805.1 Aromatoleum evansii | reverse complement strand
TGTTCCGGCCCCCAAACCCCGCCCCGAGGCTCCAAGGTAGCTTGCCTGAACCCCGAAGAAACACAAGCCGGGAACCCGCGAAAAATCAGGCTTTTTTCTCTCACAAACTATTGACGGTCAATAGTTTTATGGTACAATATGACTCATGGTGTAGGAACAAAGAACGGTTCTGCACCAGGCAGCAAAGACCACCATCAACCGAGCAAAAAAGGAGCTTCGATCATGGCCAGCATCAACACTTTCACCATCGTGGGCAACGTGACCAAGGACGTGGAATTGCGCTACACGCCCAGCGGCACGCCTTCCGTGACCTTCACTGTCGCCGTGGATAACGTCTATTTCGACCGCGACGGCAAGAAGCACGAAGAAACCGACTTCATCCCGGTGACGACCTACGGCAAGCAAGCCGAGAACGACGCCAAGTTTCTGAAGAAGGGTTCCACCGTGGCGGTGATGGGCCGGATTCGTAGCTGGTACAAGCAGGCCGAACGCAAGGGCGGTTTCAACTTCGAGGCCGAGCGCGTGCAGTACCTGGGCCGTCCCAGCGGCAACCGTGCAGGCGGTGACGCTGGCCAGCAGCAGCAAGGCCCCGGCAACGCCGAGCACGACGACTGGATGCGCGACTACGACAGCACCGAGCAAGCCGGTCAAGGCCGCCGCTAATCATGGCCAGCAGCTTTACCCGTGATGAGCTTTTCGATCTGGAATATGCAGTGAAAAACCTCATCGACGACAAAAAAGACTACTGCCCGAACGAAGAAGGCACCGCCGAGGCGGTGGCCCGCTTGGAAGACCTCCAAGCCAAGATTCAAGGGATGTTGCGCGAATCCGCGCCGCAGACCTGAACAACCGACAGGCCCGGCGAGCAGGCCGGGCTTATCGGCCCTTTGATCCCTAGACCATCATCAACTCACTGGAGAAATGACCATGCAACTCGCAAGCCGCTTCCGCAATGCTTCCGGTATCCGCGCCGACATGCCCCTGTCGGATGACCAAATCCGCGCCGTGGCCCCCTCGATTTTTGCCGAGGCCGCCCACGAAAGCCGCTCCGCGCGTTACACCTATATCCCGACCATTGACGTTCTGAACGGCCTGCGCAAAGAGGGTTTCCAGCCCTTCATGGTTTGCCAGACCCGCGTGCGCAACGAGGAAAAGCGCGAGCACACCAAGCACATGATCCGCCTGCGCCACGCCGACCAGATCGCCGGCCGCGAGGCGAATGAAATCATCCTGCTGAACAGCCACGACGGCACCAGCAGCTACCAGATGCTGGCCGGCATGTTCCGCTTTGTGTGCTCTAACGGCATGGTATGCGGCGAGACAACCAGCGACATCCGCGTGCGCCATAACGGCGACGTGGTGGGCGATGTGATCGAAGGCGCTTTGAAGGTGCTGGACAGCTTCGAGGAAGCCACCGCCCAGCGCGAGGCCATGCAGGTGCTCACGCTCAACCAGGGCGAGCAGGCCGCCTTTGCCCGCGCTGCACTGGCCCTGAAGTACGACGACCAGGACAGCGGGGCTGTGCCCGTGACTGAATCCCAAATCCTGGCCCCGCGCCGCTTCGAGGACCGCCGCGACGACATGTGGACGACCTTCAACCGCGTGCAGGAAAACATGATGAAGGGCGGACTGCGCGGCCGCAACCGCAGCGGCCGCACCACCACGACGCGCCCGGTCAACGGCATCGACCAGAGCGTTAAGCTGAACCGCGCCTTGTGGGTGCTGGCCGAGGAAATGCGCCGCCTGAAGGGCTAACCCGAGCCGCCCGGCCACGCTGGACGCGCGGCCGGGCCTCCCTCCCACCACTACACGAAGGACGACACCATGAGCAGCCACCACGAATGGGCCGAGGAAGTCACCGCCCAGCACGACGCGCAAAAGCCCTATGCACCCGAGAACGGCCAGCCCTTGCGGTTCAAAGCCGGCGATCCAGTGATTTACACGAACCCGGCAGGCATTGAGTTTCCCTTGCGTGTCACCGGCTTCTATCAGCGCCCGGCTTCGCCGTGCGGCCAGTACGCGAACGGCGCGCGCTATCTGCTGGACTGGGATTGCCCGTGGTTCCCGGTTCCCGAATCCCGCTTGCGCCTGGATGAATCCCGCGCCGTGCCCGAGCTGGAGGCCGCCGCCTAAATCGGAGCGCCGGCCGCTGGCCGGCGCTGCACCCGGCTGACGCGCACCAGGGCGAGCAGGCCCGCGCGTCAGCCTCACCCTCGACCATCCAACCCAAGGACATGACCATGAGCAAGACCGCTACCGACACTGCCACCAACGAACTGATCCGCCACGCTATCGCCGCATGGGGCTACTTGGTGCGCTGGGGTTCCCGCCTGACCCTGGCCGAGTTCGCGGCCGCGATCCGCCGCCACTCGTCCCATGCGCGCGCCGAGGCCCTGGCCGCCGCGCTCGAATCGGCCACCGGCTTTGTGGCCCGCGACTGGCGCGGCTTCCGTGCCAACTGGCAATGCTGATGACCACCGCCCGCCTGCGCGGGCGGGCGCTCTTGGGGCTGCGCCCCGCCGCGCGGCATCCTGCTGGGCTTGGCCGGCACGGCTACGCCGTCCCGGTATGGCCCTTTTCCGGGTGCGCGCCGTGGGCGTGAGAGCTGGCCAGGGCTTCGGTTCCCGGAAGCCGAAACGTGGGCTTTGCCCGGCGTGTGCAAAGCACGGTTTGACGCAATGGCGGGCCACGGCTGCGGGGATGCTCCGCTGGTGCCAGTATTGCCAGCACAGCGAAGGGCAGGGCGTCTATGACCTGTTGCACCAGGATTCCCGCCGTCGTTAGGGCGTCTCCCCTGCGGGGCCGGGCTTTCGTGCTGCGCATCGAGCCGCCTGCGGCGTCTCGCCCCTTCGGGCGTCAATCCCTGACGCCTCCGCGCCTTACCGGCGCTGCGCGCTCCGCTTGCCCGGCCTGAAGGCCGCATCGAGGAACTTTCGCGCGCGAAAGTTCGGGCTGTGGATCTGATCCGTGGTGTGCCGGCGCTGGTGCGCTGAATCCGCTACGCGCGGGGCCGCACCCCACCACTACCTCGCGCCTTTATTCGTCGTCATGGTGCCCTCCGGCCGGGCTTCTCCGGTCAAGGGCCGGGCTGCGCCCTGAAATCCTCACCCGTTCGGTGCTCGCCCTTCGGGCTGCGCTCCGCGTGCGGCCTCCGGTTTCTCCCTTGACCGCGCCCGTCCTGCGTGCTCCTGGACGCCGAGGCGACGAGGTAGATGGTGGGATGCAAAAGCCGGCCCCGCGCTCCGCTGGCCATGTGGGTGATCGACGGGGAGCAGGGGAGCTTGTGCCCCTGCGGGGCAAGAGCAACTGCAACACCTTGGGGGCCTGTTCCGGCCCCCAAACCCCGCCCCGAGGCTCCAAGGTAGCTTGCCTGAACCCCGAAGAAACACAAGCCCGGAACCCGCGAAAAATCAGGCTTTTTTCTCTCACAAACTATTGACGGTCAATAGTTTGACGGGTAGAATGTAGGCATTGCTTCAGTGATGAGGCGATGCCCCGGCAGGGGTGACGGTGAGCAGACCAGACCCCAGCCGCTTAGACCATCTTCAACCCTTCCGCATAAGGAAAACGACCATGCAAACGCTGACCGCCACCTATTCCCCCGAAGACAACAAGCTGCGCCTTTATCCGTCCTCACGACTGGACAGCGCGACTTATGAGCGCGTGAAGGCGGCCGGCTTCAAGTGGGCACCCCGTCAAGAGCTTTTCGTGGCCCCCATGTGGACGCCGGCCCGCGAAGACCTCCTGATGGAGCTGTGCGGCGAGATTGGCGACGAGGACACGGGCCTAGTTGAGCGCGCCGAGGAGCGCGCCGACCGCTTCGAGGACTACAGCGACAAGCGCGCCCATGACGCCAGCGCAGCGCGCAACGCCGTGCAGGCCATCGGGCAGCGGTTCGAGTTCGGGCAACCCATCCTTGTGGGCCATCACAGCGAACGCAAGGCCCGCAAGGACGCCGAGCGCATGGAAAACGGGATGCGCCGTGCCGTGCAGATGTGGGAAACCTCCGAATACTGGAAGCAGCGCGCAGCCGGTGCCCTGCGTCATGCGAAATACAAGGAGCTGCCCGCCGTCCGTCATCGCCGCATCAAGGGGCTGGAGGCCGACAAGCGCAAGCAGGAGCGCAGCAAGCAAGAGGCCGAAATGTGGCTGAAGCTGTGGCTTGAATGCGAGGCCGAGCGAGACGCCGAGCTGCAAAAGGCCGTGGCCCTGCGCATCGCTGGCATGTGCTGGCTGCACTTGCCGCGCAAGGAAGGCGACCGCGAAGACTGGAGCCACACCCCGACCGCTTACGACGCCTTGAACGGCTCGCATCCGAACCTCTACGCGCCGCGCACCCTGGCCGAAGTGATCGAGGCCGCCAAGAAGACCTACCCGGCCACGGTTGCCCACTGTGACCGCTGGATTGCCCACTATGAAAACCGGATTGCCTACGAGCGCGCCATGCTGGACGAGCAAGGCGGCCTGAAGGCCGAGGGCTTCGACATCCAGCCGGGCGGCCGCGTCCTGGTTGATGGTGAATGGCTGGTGGTGATGCGCGTCAACAAGAAGGGCGGCCAGATCAACAGCGTGACCACGAACGCCCGTTATGTGCGCGTGCGCGGCATTGAGGAAATCAAGGACTACCGCGCGCCGACCGAGGAAGACGCCGCCAAGGTCAAGAAGGCCGCCAAGCTGCCGCCGCTGGTGAATTTCCCCGGTGAAGGCTTCATCGAAATGACCGCCGAGGAATATAAGCGCAAGCCCGCCGACTACAAGGGCACCCGCACCGCGCAAGCCACGGCCGAGCATGGCGCGTACCGCTACCGCACCGCCTTTTTGGCCAATAGCGGCTATCGGATCGTGCAGGTTTACATCACCGACGCCAAGCGCGTGGACAAGCCCGCGCCCGAGGCCGCCGAGCCGGTGAAATTCGAGCGCGAACCCGTGGCCCCGGCCCCGGTGACGGCCGAGCAGGCCCCGGCCAGCACCGAGAGCGCCGACAACCGCGCCGCGATGGCCGAGGACTTCCAAGCCATGCGCGACCAGCTCAAGGCTGGCGTGCAGGTTGTGAGCGTCCCGCAACTTTTCCCGACCCCGGCCGATCTGGCCGCGCGCATGGTTGAGCTGGCCGACATCGAACCGGGAATGCGCGTGCTGGAGCCGAGCGCCGGCACCGGCCGGATTCTGGAGCAGTTGCCCGAGGGCTGCGAAGTGGTGGCCGTGGAGATTAACGCGGCCTTGGGCGGCCGCCTCGATGCAGACCGCCGCGCCGTGGTGATCGGTGACTTCCTGCAATGCACGCCCGAAACCCTGTGGGGATCGTTCGACCGCATTCTGATGAATCCACCCTTTGCCAACGCCGACGACATCAAGCACATCCGCCACGCGCTGCGCTTCCTGAAGCCGGGCGGCAAGCTGGTAGCGATCTGCGCCAACGGCCCCCGCCAGAATGACCAGCTCCGCCCGCTGGTGGAGCAGCACGGCGGCGAATGGGAGAGCCTGCCCCCCGATACCTTCGCGGAATCCGGCACCGCCGTAAATACCGCCCTTTTCACCCTGACCGCCTAACCCACCAACGCACGCGCCCCGGCTTCGCCGGGGCCTCTCAAGGAGTACGAGCCATGCAACCGAAATTCATGCCTTGGGTTGACCTGCTGCCGGAAGTGGGCGACCCGATCCGCAACGAGCGCAACAAGCTGGCCGCCAAGCTGGCCAGCGCCGAGGAACTGGAAAAACAAGCGGCCGCGCTGCGCGCGGGAGTCCGTGAGGGCCGCGCCGCCCTGCTGGATCGAATCATGAAGCAATGGACACTGCACGACATCGAGCAGGCCGCGACCGCAGCCGCCGACCGTGGCCAGCCGTTCCCGCCCGGCTTCGTGAAAGACGGCGAGCTGCGCGAGGCGCTGCGCGCCCTCGATGGTGCCCCGTCCCCGCTGGAGGTGCTGCAAGCCTTCCACGCTGGCCGCGTGATCCGGCAGCACAACCTTTTCAGCACCGCGACCGAGGAAGAACAGCGCGCCACGCTGCACCGGGTTTTTGACTGGTGGAATTACGGCGCTGTCCCGCTGCTGACCCGCTTGGAAGGCTAGGGGAGGGCGGCCGATGTCTATACAGGAGCAGGCCGCCGCACTGGTGGCCGCCGTCGATCCGGCCGCTGTCGCGGCCCTGATCGCGGAATTCCCCGAGGCCGAGAAGGTGGGCATCCGCGCCAACTGGCAAAGCCTCGATCCCCATCTAGGGCACCGCGTCCCGAAGGCCACGGCCGACCGGGCCGAGTACCTGGCCCGGAAAATCGAGCAGTACGAGGCCGAGCTACAGCGCGACATCGCCACATATACGCGCTACCGCGAGCAGGGCCTAGCGGCCCTGTCCGCTTACGACGTGTGCATTTCCAGCGGTAACAACCCGCTGGGCGCGCTGCGCACGGCGCTGCGCCTGAAGGACGCCCACATTTCCTATGACCTGTCCATTCTGGTCAAGCTGACGCTTGAGCTGGAGGACGTGAAAACCGAGCTGGCCGAGGCGGAACCCCCGCAACTGGCCCTTTTTTGAAACGCGCGGCCGCCCGGTGGCGGCCGCAACTGGAGCACCTACTATGCCCCGCGCCCATGTCCCGACCATTGACGAAGTTTTAGCCGATCCCGCCGCCTCCCACTGGATGAAAAACGCGCTGCGCTCCGCGCTGACCCGTGACCCGGTGGACGTGGCCAACGATGCCGCCTTCCTGTGCGCCCTGCTGGACAAGCGAGCCGATGCTGCTATGGAGGCGGGCAGGGCGGCCGTAGCCGCGACCGCTCCCCAGGTGGAGCGGTAGGCCGGCGACAAGCCCGGCTGCGCCGGGCTGGAAGGGCAGGGCTTTGCCCTGCTGGCTGGGCCGGCAAGCCTGCGCGCTGCGCGCACCGTCCTGCCGGCGTCCTTCCTTGTGTCGCTGCTGCTGGCTGGGTGGATCTTCTCCTTCCCCGTGTTCCTCTCTCTCCCTGGCTTCCTCTAACCCCTGAAAACCTGCCGGGCGAATCGCCCCGCGTTGCGGGCCGACCGGGCTGCTCCAGGTTCGCGCATTCGCGCTCATCCCCGCGTTGCGGGGACTGCTGCGCAGCCTTGCACATCCCTTTCGCTTGCGCCCTCCGGGCGCTGGCCTGTCGGCCTGAAGTGAGCTTTCGCGCGCGAAAGCTAGACAACTGCACAAAGGCGTCCGTGGTGTGCAGAGGGTGGGGGTTGCCTGTCACTTCCAAGGGTATCAGTTCGTTCTCGCCGTCAAGGGCTGCGCGCCCTGGCGGGCGCTTGCGGCCGCTGGCCGTTTCACCCTTGACCGCTGCGCTGCGAACCGATCCAGAGGAAGTAGGCAATCCCGCCCACTTCCTGGAGTCCATGACATGACTGCTTCGCACATCGACCTTTTCACCATTGACGACAACGGCCAGTTTCAACTGGCCAGCGCCGGCCAAGTCATCGAGGCCGCCTTGGCCATCCTTGACGAAAAGGTGATGCGCAACGGCCTGATTTCCGCGCCGGCTGACGCCAGCGCCTTCTTCTCGCTGCGCCTTGGGAGCTTGGAGCATGAAGTGTTCGCGGCCATCTTCCTGGACGCACAGAACCGCGTCATCGAGTACATCGAGCTGTTCCGGGGCACGCTGACGCAGACCAGCGTGTACCCGCGCGAGGTGGTGAAGACCTCGCTGCGCCTGAACGCCGCCGCCGTCATCTTCGCGCACAACCACCCCTCCGGGGTGCCCGAGCCGTCACGCGCCGATGAGAACCTGACCAAAGTGCTGAAGGATGCGCTCGCCCTGGTGGACGTGCGCGTGCTGGATCACGTCGTCGTCGCCGGCGGGGCGTCCGTGTCCTTCGCTCAACGCGGCCTGCTGTAGCCGCTGCCAGCCGGGTGAAAAACCCGGCAAACGCCCCTCCGGGGCGTTTTGCCCGGTAGTTTTAACGACCGTTTTTCCTGCCGGAAAAAGCGGCATTAAAACGTACCTTTTAATTACCGTCGAATCCGGTAAAATTCGCCCTTTCTGGACAAATAACTACCGTGAGGCCCTTATGAGCGAGCATCGCCCGATCTACGGCGCGAATACAGCCGTTTTGAGCGACTTTCCCGAGCCGGTGAGGGCAACCCTTCACCTGATCGAAAAAAACCCGTCTAACGAGGCCGCGCTGATCCTGCTCCAGTGCGCCGCTTCAGCCGCGCACCCGGACTACCTTTTCAGTCTGGCCATGCTCAGTGCTCTCCCCATCGAGTACAAGGAGGCCGCACTGGAGCTGATCGAGCACAGCCTGACCATCGGTTTCACCGTGGACGAGCAAAGCGCATTGCTGCGCTTTGTGGAGCCATTGATGGCCACCGCGCTGCGCGCTCCGCGCGCCCGCTGACGCGCTGCCCCATCATGGCGCTCGACATCTTCGCGCTGCTGACTTCGGACGGCGACCACGCCCAAGCCGACCACATGTTCACCGGCAAAGCCGGCGACATGGTGGCCGTGGCCGACGTGCTCGATGCCGTGCATTGCGCGAATCGCCGGCTGCGCGCCGTGCCGGCGCTGGCCAGTCGATTCCGCAATGGCGCTACCTATCCCATTCCCTGCGTGCGACTGACCAAAGCCGAGTGCCGCGTCCTGGTGGACGCGATCACCGACTTTGGCCAATCCATGCCCAAGACCACCAAAGCCCGCAAACTCGCTGACCTGCTGGCCAGCTCCGTTTGCGTCTACTGATCGGAGCCCTTCATGGATGACAAAACCGCCGACCGAGTGATGTCCGCATCCCTCGACTATTTCAGCCGCAACACCTTCTTTGCGCTCCTGGTGCTTGTCGCCGGCTGGGGCCTTGGCTGGCTGCTAGGCTTCGCTCTCGCTCGCAGCATCCAGTCCAAGACCGGCGCGGCATTCTGCCGCCGCCTGTGCCCGATTGTGGGCGTCCTGGCCGCTTTCCCTCTCGCGTACAAACTCATGTTCTCCGCGTGAATCGGCCGTGCCTCGTTACTTCGCTTACTTGCGAGTCTCCCGCGACTCGCAAGACGTGGCGAACCAGCGGCTTGGCCTGCTGGATTTCGCCAACTCGCGCGGCTACGCCCCGCTCGTTGTCGTTGAAGAAACGGCAAGTCGCTCTGTTCCCTGGCGGGAACGCGCGCTGGGCTCGCTCCTAACGGAGCAGGCCCAGCGTGGTGACTTGCTTTTAACTTCCGAATTCACCCGCTTGGGCGGGTCGCCCGGACAAGTCTTTTCGATTCTGGAGACTGCCGCCGAGCGCGGCGTCACCATCATCATCACGAAGAACGGCACCGTCATGGACGGTAGCCTGAATGCTCAAATTCAGGCCGCCGCTTTCGCTATGGCCTCCATGATCGAGGTGGAATTCACCCGTGCGCGCACCCGTGAAGGCTTGCAGCGTGCTCGCCTTGAGGGCCGCATCGGCGGCCGGCGCAAAGGCAGCACCGGCCGCCTCAAGCTCGACCCTCAACGCGATAAAGTAGGGGAGCTGCACGCCCTCGGTTTGACGACGCCGAAGCTCGCCAAATACTTTGGCGTTACCGAGAAAACCATGCGCAAGTTCCTTGCGCGGCACTTTCCCAAAAAAGCGCCGGATTGACACGGCTGGCCCTTCGGCCCAACCGTGCCAATCCGGTTTTCCCGCTCCGCTTCCTTGCCGGTCTTTCGTTCCAGCTTCGCCTGAACTCAGGCCGGCAACCTCTCCGCTTGCACTGGCTCGATGGTGGCCAGCCTTCGGCCGACCACCATCCTTGCCGTATGCCTTTCTCGCGGCTTTTGATCTGGATCGCCGCGAAAGACGCAGGCCACGCAATGCGCGGCCTGGCTCGCAGTTGGTGATCGCCTATTCGCTATCGCTTCTAGGCTTTCCACTTCTCGCCCCGTAGGCTGCTACCGTTGCCATTCTGCTTCGTGTCGCCGGGCCGTCGCGGTTCCCGCTGCCGCCATTCGGCGGCCGTCCCGGCCCGTCCGCTCCGCTGCCGGTTTTGTACAACTTTCGCACGCGAAAGTCGGGGAGGCGCAATACGGCTTCCCTTGCTTCGCAGCGGTTCGCCTTGCGCCTTCTCCCGCTTTCCGTCCTGCTGTTTCGTTCCGCGCTTGTGCCGCGTCACGCAGGGCCGGAAAGTGCGAAAGGCGAGGGCGACTTCCTTCGTCCGTCACCTTCGCCTTTCCTTGTCACGCAACCGCGCCCGTTCCGTGGCGTGTGTCGGTTGCCTTGAATTCTGAATGGCAGCACTACAGCGTGCCCCATTCCCTTTCGTGATCGTCAGTTGAAATGCGCTCCAGGATGCCGGCGCATCCTTCCGCGTTGTTGGCGTAGAACCCCACGTCGATGCCGTAGGGGTTCGTGAGCCAAATTTCCGCACCGTCCGCGTTAATCGCCCAGCCGTCAATTTCCGCGCGTCCGTGGGTCTTCAGGTGCTGGTATAGCTCCTGGCTCCCGATGCTTTGCTCCATCGTCTTCACCGTCCGTTGTTGGGCGAATCGTCCCGCTTTGCGGGCCGACCGGGCTGCTCCAGGTTCGCGCATTCGCGCTCATCCCCGCGTTGCGGGGACTGCTGCGCAGCCTTGCACATCCCTTTCGCTTGCGCCCTCCGGGCGCTAGACCGTGCCACTATCAACCGCCGCGTTTCCCACAAGCTCCACAGGCCCTCGCGCTGATCCGCTTTCCCACAAGAGGTTTCTTGTGGAAAAGCGGGCGCGACCGTTGCCTCTTGCGATATTGAGGTATCGCGGGCAACGGCTACGGGGCCTGTGGATTTGTGGAAAACGCTCGTCCGCTGCTTGCAGCCTTCTGCCCCTAGGTGAGTCAAAAACCAACCCCACCCGTTTCGTCTCCCCGTGAGGGGAGCCGACCAAAGGCGCGCCTCTGGACTCCGGGCCGTCTCTCCTGCAACCGCCGCGTTTCCCACAAGCCCCACAGGCCCTCGCGCTTTTCCGGTTTTCCACAAGAAGTCTCTTGTGGAAAACCGGGCGCGACCCTCTCCCTTTGGGATATTTGGGTATCCCCGGTCGAGGGCACCGGGGCCTGTGGATTTGTGGAAAACGCTCACTGGCTGGCCTCGGCCGTCGCTGCTACTTCAGGCGCAGTCTGAACAGGCTTCACCGGCTCTGCCGGTTTCGCTGCATCGACTACCAGAAGGGCCTTGATCTTTGGCATCGCTTCGCGCCAAAGATCAGATGGAACCGCATCAAGCCGTTCCGTCTTGATGAGTTCCATCACTGCCTTCTGGTTGCGCTCGCGTTCCTTGCGCTGCTGCTCTCGCTGTCGTTCCTCCAGCTTCCGCAGCTTCTCGCGTTGTGCTGCGATTTCTTCATCCAGCGTCTTGGCCTTGCGGCCTGACTTCGGATTCGTCGTTTCACTACTCATGGCTCTTACCTCGCGTTGTGGGTTCTAGTGGAAAACCTGCCTGATCTGGCGGGACGTGCTGCGTCCCTGATCGGCTGCATTTTACCAAATGCGCGGTTTTCTTCCACTAGGGCCTGGGGGAGAGAACGGCACCGTTCTTCCAGCTCGCAGGGCAAGCCCCGCGCCCCGGAAGAACGGTCACACACCACGCAACATGGTTGCCGGTGCTAAAAGCCGCGCTGTGGCGCGCCTTTTAGCGTGGCGACACCGAAAAGACAACGCGGCGACACCGAAAATGCTATAATGGCCTAAACCCTTATGGAGTAAAGGAAAATGCCGAGAGCGAAAGGAACAGGGAAAGGCCCAACCGAGCGGTTCAACATCCGACTCGATGAGGACACGGCGGGGTTCTATCGAACCAAGGCAAACGAGCACGGAATCAGCATTTCCGAGTTTTTGCGCCAAACGCTGGTGCAGGGCGTGATCGCAGAAAACGTGCAAGACATCGAGCAGCGGCTGCGCCGCCTTCTCGATGAAATCCGCGCTGGCGGGGAGGGTGGCGGAAAGGTCGAGATTCCCGATGAACTGTGGCTTTCGGTCTTCACTGCGGAGTACATGCTGGCGGCGATTGTTGAGGCGCGTGACGTGCAGCAGTTGTACGAAGCGCAGAACAAGGCGAAGGCAAAGCTCAAGCGAGTGAAAGGAGGCTGAAATGGCAAAGAGAGAGGAAAAGGGAAGCGCCGGTAGCTTCTCCCGTGGGGCCGAGTTGTGGATGCACCAAGCCAGGCTGTTCGTGGTGGCCATCTGGACGGTTGTGCTGATTTCCATCTTGGCCGGTCTGGCAGTCACGACGGCGTACTTCTGGAATGCGACTACCGCAGACGAAAAGTACGCGCTGGAGCGGAACGTCTTGGCGCACACGCGGGATGCGCTCTACATGACGGCCGGAAAGATGGAGCTGAACGTCAACGGCGAGCTGCGCAAGATGGAAGTTTCCGAGGTTGCCTTGCTGACCGACGACATGGCCGAAGATGCTTGGCGAAAGCTGCGCAACGGCGGCATGTTCGGCTTGCTGACTTCCATCGGTGTGGTGTTTCTGATCTCTTTGTACTGGTGGGGCTATGGCCGTGAACGGATGCAGGACAACCAACTGCGCGGGGCCAAGCTGGTGGAAGGAAAGGAGCTTGCGCGACTGATCCGACACCGCGACGAGGCAAGCCCTTATGAGATTGCGGGCGTGCCCATGCGCGTGAAGTCAGAGACGCTGCATACGCTGTTTGCCGGCGCGCAGGGTACGGGTAAGTCACAGCAGTTTTTCGCACTCATGAAACAGGTGCGGGCGCGTGGCAAGCGGATGATCGTGTATGACCCGACCGGCGAGTTCACCCAGGCGTTCTACCGTGAAGGCAAAGACATCCTGATGAACCCGCTGGACTCCAGAAGCCCGAACTGGAACATCTGGAACGAAATCGCCAAGGACTACCACTTCGACAACATGGCGAACGGCCTGATCCCCGATCCGGCCGAGTCCGATCCATTTTGGGCGCTTGCGGGCCGGATGGTGCTAAAGGACGTGATTGCAGTATTGGGGCGCGAGGGCCGCCGCACGAACCGCGACCTCTACAACGCTATCGCCAAGAGCAACCTGGACGCCATGCACGCATTGTTGCAGGGGACAGCGGGCGCAACCTATGTTGATCCCACGACCGAGCGCACGGGGATGTCACTCAAGATGACTGTTCAGAACCAGCTTGAAGCCTTCCGGTTTTTGCCAGATGAGGGCGAATCGTTCTCCATCCGAAAATGGGTACATGAAGAAGGCGATTCATGGATGTTCATCACAGCACGGGAAGCGATGCGCGAGGCATTGAAGCCCGTTCTGTCGTTGTGGATCGACACGGCAATCAAGGCCGTGCTTGACTTGGAGCCGATCCACCGCGAGCGGCTTTGGTTTTGCATTGACGAGCTGCCGACACTCCAAAAACTCGACATCCTGAAGCTGGCTCTGACGAACACACGGAAGTACGGTTTGTGCATGGTGCTGGGCGTGCAGGACTTCAGCCAGCTCTACGAAATCTACGGGCACGATCTGGCCAAGACGATCATTTCCGGGTGCCAAACGAAGCTGCTGCTGCGTGTGACGGATGGAGCTGCGGCGAAGCTGTTGGCCGAATTGATGGGACAGGCCGAGGTGGATGAAAAGGATGAAACCTTGAGCTACGGCCTCAGCTCGCAGCGTGACGGCGTGAGCGTGATGGCGCGCCGACAGATGCGCGACCTTGTGCTGACATCGGAGATTTTGACGTTGCCCGATATGACCGGCTATCTGCTGGTTCCGGGCGACTATCCCATTGCCCGCGTCAAGTATGGTTACGTGCCGACAGAGAAACAGGCCAACGGCTTCATCGAGCGCGACGGCTTTGCGATCAGCTTCAAGCCGACCACGGCGGCCGCAGCGCCGGCACCCGCTCCGTCCGCCGCTGAAGTTCAGCAGCCGGCCGCGCCGGAGCAAGGCGACATGTTGGATGACGACGATATGGACGCGCCGGCTACGGTGGAGGTTATGCGCAACGAAAATGGCGATGTGATCGACAAGGCAACCGGCGAAATCATCAAGCCAGCCGAGAAGGTTTCGCGCGCGAAAGATGATGCAGATGCGAAATCAGCCGGCCAGGGCAAGAAGCCCAACCCGCTGGCGGATGCGCTATAGGAGGATACCGAATGAAAACTCAGAGACGGGCATTTCTACATTCCGTCGCGGCCGCCTGCTTGGCGGCTTTTTGCGTTTCCGTGCAGGCCGAGCCGGACTTGCTGCAACCTGATGAAGCCTTCCGGGTGTCGGCTCGCCGGGTGGATGCGCGAGTGGTGGAGCTGGAGTACATCATCGCACCGGGCTATCACCTGTACCGCGACCGTTTCAGCTTCAAAACGGACAACCCAGCCGTGACGGTGGCCGGCGTTGAGCTGCCGCCACCGCTTGAAAAGTTCGACAAGGCGATGGGCCAGAACATGCGCTACTACACCGAGCGGGTGGCGGTGCGCGTGCGCTTGGCTGGGGGCAATCAGGCCGTCAAACTGGTGGCTACGGCACAGGGCTGCGCGGCGATTGTGGGGGTGTGCTATGCACCGATCACCAAGGCTTTCAGCGTGCCGTCAATGGGAGGAAGACAGGGATGATTAGCATGAACAACGTGGGCAGCGCCGGGCAGGCACTGCACTACTTTTCCGCTGACAACTACTACACCCAGGACGAGGGCTTGGAGCATTCCGAGTGGTTCGGCAAGGGGGCCGAGCACCTTGGGCTTTCCGGCAAGATTGATCGTCAAGCCTTCTTCGAGGTGTTGAACGGAAAGGTGGATGGCCAAGAGCTGGGCAAGTGGGTCAAGAACGAGGAAACCGGCGAGAAGGAACGCGAGCACCGGCCGGGCACCGACATGACGTTTTCCGCGCCCAAGAGTGTTTCTCTCATGGCCGAGGTGTACGGCAAGCGGGACGTGCGGGAGGCGCATGAGGCGGCCGTCAAGAAGGCACTCAGCCACATCGAAACCGAGCTGGCCAGGACGCGGCAAACCGTGGACGGGAAGACCGAAGCGGTACAGACCGGCAACGTGACTGTGGCCATGTTCCGGCATAACACAAGCCGCGACCTCGACCCGCAGACGCATACGCACGCCGTCATCATGAACGCCACCAAGCGGGAGGATGGGCAGTGGCGCTCCCTGACGAATGAAGAAATCTACAACGCCCAGCGCGTTATCGGGGCCATCTACACGTCCGAGCTGGCCGACCGGCTCCAGGCGCTGGGCTACGACATTCGCCGCACCGACGAGAAAGGCAACTTCGAGATTGCCGGTATCACCCGCGAGCAGATCGAGCACTTCAGCCAGCGCCGGGCAGAAATAGAGGCGGCGCTGAAAGCCAAGGGCGTGGACATCGACGATGCCAGCGCGCAGCAGAAGGAAGACGCCACGCTGAAGACCAGAGCGCGCAAGGTGGACGTGGATCATGAAGCCTTGATCGGGAGCTGGAAGGAACGAGCCAAAGACATCGGGATCGACTTCGACGCCATCCAGGCCAAGGCCGACGCGCAACGGGCGCAAGGTGGTGTGGTGCGCGCTGACAAGCTCACCGGGCGCGAGGCGATGTCCTTTGCGGCCGCACACCTGATCGAGCGCGAGGCCGTGGTATCCAAGAACGACCTCATGGCGGCGGCCATCGAGCACGGGGCAGGGCGCGTATCGGCATCGGAGGTGAAGCGGGCCTTCGACAAGCTGGAGAAGGATGGTGATCTGGTGGCCTTGCCTGACGGCAACTACACGACCAAGAAGATGCTGGGCAGCGAAATGTGGGCACTCGACCAAGTGCGCGCACAGAAGGGCCAGACGCCGAAGATGATGGAGCCGGAAGCGGTGGCAGCGCGGATCGCGCAGGCCGAGGGCCGGCAGGGCTTCAAATACAGCGAAGGCCAGAAGGAGGCCATCAGCAAGGTACTGACCACTGAAGATCGTTACGTGGCGGTGCAGGGCCTTGCCGGGACGGGTAAGACCACTATGCTCAAAGGCGTGCGCGAAATGGCGCAGGAGCAGGGCTACACGGTGCGCGGCATGGCTCCGACCGGGGCGGCCAGCAAGGTGCTGGCCAGGGAGACAGGTATTGCTACTGATACCGTCTCGATGTTCCAGATCAAGGAGCGGCAGCTACAGAAGGACATCGAGTTTGCCAAGCAGTACGCACCCGACTTCCAGCGCAAGGCGGAAGTCTGGATCGTGGATGAATCGTCCTTCCTGTCGCAGCGCCAGAAGGCCCAGCTCGACCACATGGCCGAAAAGGCCGGGGCCAAGGTGGTGTACCTGGGCGACACGCTCCAGTTGCAGGGTGTAGAGGCCGGCAAGCCCTTCGAGCTGGCCCAGCGGGACGGCATGGAAACCGCGTACATGACCGAAATCAACCGCCAGAAGACCGCCGACCTGAAGCAAGCCGTGGACATCATCACTGGCCGCGACAACCTGGGGGACGGCCAGCGGCTCACCCAAGTGGAGCTGGCCAACAACGCGCGGGCCTTCGAGTACATGGACAAGGCTGGAATGATCCGGGAAATTCCCGAGAAGTCCGAGGAGGACAAGGGCCGCCTGGTGGCGGCCGTAGTGCAGGACATCTTGAAGCTCGACAAGGCAGAGCGTGAGCGCACCATCGTCATTACCGCCTATAACGAAGACAGGCGGGCCATCAATGCCGGCGTGCGCGAGGGACTGAAGGAGCAGGGCGAACTGTCGCGCTCCGAGGATACGCGCGAAATCTACACCTCGAAGGGGTGGACGCGGGCCATGCAGAAGGAGGCGCAATACTACAAGGCCGGCGACGTGGTGCGCTTCGGGCGGGACTACCAGCAGATCGACGCCAAGAAGGGCGAATACATGCGCGTGTCGGCCGTGGATGCCCCCAATGGCACTGTGGTGCTCCAGAAGGAAGACGGCTCTGTGATCGCATGGCAGCCGAAGAAGCACAACAAAATCGAGGTGTACGACCGCGACACCCGCGAGCTGGCCAAGGGCGACCTGATCCGTATCACCCGAAACGAAGGCGAGTTCAAAAACGGCGAGGTGGCGCGCGTCACGGCTGTGGCTGGGGACAAGGTGACGCTGGAGCTGAAGCAAGGCAAGGATGTGTCACTGCACCAAGTGGATCTCTCTCGCAACAAGCATTGGGATCATGCCTACGCGCAGACGGTTCACGCCTCCCAGGGCGCGACTCAGCACCGGGCCATCTTCCACATCCGAGCGCCTCAGACCGAGAGCGAGAAGAAGCAGGAGCGGGCGCTGGAGAACATGGCCAAGGTCTTCGGGGATCGGAGCTTCTATGTCGGGGCCACGCGCGCCTCGCATGAGCTGCGCATCTACACCAACGACAAGGCGGTGGCGGCCAAGGCGGTGGCGGCGAAGCAAGACAAGACCAGTGCGGTGGAAACGCTCCGGCAACACGAACGGGCCACGGCAATCACGGCCGACAAGGCGGGAGAACGCCCGGTGTCGCCGCAGCGAAACGGTGACGTTCAACGGTAATCCCTATAAAATGTCAACTTACGCGCGCTGGCCTTAACCAACTTTCGCGCGCGAAAGTTGGCGGCTGGTTCTGCCTTTCGCCAGTAGGCAAGTCGGCTTAGACTTGTGTGATGAACCTTTGACTATGCTAAAGAACAAGCCATGACCGACCCAAAGGACGCCGAGATGTCGGCCGATGGGCAGGGAACTAAACGCCGTAGAACTCGCAATTATGGCGATCGCCGAACGGTATCCCTGCGGATGGACCCCGAGCTGCACGAGCGCATGATGGACTTGTGCGACGATCTGAAAATACCTGCCAACACCTATATTTCGGGACTCATCGAGACCGACCTGAAGAAACGGAAAAAGTGACCGCGCCATAGACGCCTCGCCCTGTTTGCCGGGGTGCCGAGAACCCGAATATCATGTGAGGTTCATCGGTGGATTCAGGGAGAGGCGCGCGTGTCTATTATTTCAACGATCAACTGGAAACGTCTGGCTTCGGTTTTTGTGCCGGGCGTACTGATCGCAGCCATCAGCATTTATGTGCTGGGCTTTCGTGCCCCGCCTTCCCCTGATCTTAGGGTTCTGCCCGGTAAAGCACTGGCCGCCTACGACGACTTCTACCCGATCCGCGCCGATGACACCGGGGCGCTATACCTGGATCGGGAATTGTTCGTGAAGGCGGTCAACTACCTCTCTCAGCATCCCTCGCCGCGCGCCGTGGCGGATTTGATCTACCTGGGCAACTCCAACAACGTCACCCTGTTGCTGGACGGGCCGACCAAGGCCAAGTACCTCATGCTGACCCAGCAGCCCGACTATGTGGCGCTGTCGGAGGTGGATCGGGAGAAGGATCGCATCTTCCAGTCCTATGCGGACATCGTGAACGGCATTGGCCAGACGTTCGCGGGCACGCCGGTAGAGATCGTCTTGCACGACACGCGCAACCCGCTGCGCTCGATTGTGGCTGTGCAGAACCCCATTTCCGGCCGCAGGCTGGGCGACACGAATACCAACTTCGGTATCCAGCTCATCAAGAACTACAGCTATGGCGAAGGGCAGGGCCAGGGGCGTGGTGCTTCGTTTGTGAGCTACGACCTCACCCTGAAAGACGGACGCGCGGTGAAGTCCACCACGATCCCGATTTTTCACGATGTGTACGGCTTGATCGGATTCATCTGCATCAATATCGACATATCGAAAATGGACAAGAAACACCCGGAATATATCGAGCATTTTGTTGATACCTTCAAGGCTACCATCGCCAATGACGCCATTAACGAAATGATCCAGAACAGCAAGCGTAAGAACTGATTTTCTCAACCCTCTCTGTAAAGGAAATGACTATGGACGCTGGAGCCATTCAAGAGCACCTGGAGCTGCTGCAATTCGATCTGGCGCGGCCGCTACTGGTAATGAAGGCCCCCAAGGGGATTCTCGGTTGCGGTTATATCAATGTGGAAACCTGCAACAAGACCGGCGAGGTTTGCGCCATCGTCACCGGGGTGAATACCTTTGACGACATGCGCAAGGCCAAGGTGGTAGCCACCTCGAACAAAGCGGTTGAGCTGGGCATCCAAGTGGGTGAGTCTGGCCAAGACGCACTGAACAAGATGCGGTGATTTAGACCGTGCCGCCTGGAGATTGGAGCAAGGCCATTCAAGTGGAAGTCATCTTCTATACGAGCTGCGCTTTTCTGCTGACCGTCTTTTTGGTCAGTATGGTGCTGGCTCTGCGCGGCAACCAGGCGGCCAAGTATTTCCTGTGGGTATGGGCGGCGCTGATGATCCTGGCGCTGCCGCTCATGAACCGGGCCAACATGATTTCGCACATCGCCGCTGGCCTGATGCTTGTGTTTTTTCTCTACGTGCTCTACATCACCGTCCGCTATGGGATGGAGCGCGTGGACGTTTCTCACGAAGAAACCCGCCGTGTCCTGGCTGAATCGAACCGGCGCATTGACGAGGAACGGCGCACCCTTGCACGCCGTCTGCACGACGAGGTGAATCCCCAGCTCCTGCTCACGCGCAACGTACTGAAGCAGCTTGAGCCACTGGTGGCTGGGAATGGGCGGGCCGCCGAGCTGCTGGGTAATGCCTCGGGAATGCTGAATGATGCCTATGCCGAAATGCGCGACATCATCAAGAACACGCGAATCGAGGTGATCGACTCCATCGGCTTCACTGCGGCCTTGGAGTCGCTGGTGGCCCACTACACGAACATTTCCGAAAAGCCGGCCATCACGCTGGAGCACGATCTACCAAAGCGGCCTGCGATGCCAGAGGCATCGGCTATCAGCGCCTACAAGATCATCCGGGAAGCGATTTTCAATGCCATCAAGCACTCCAAAGCTGCCCAGGTGCGCGTCAGCATCCACCACAACAAGGCGCTAGACACCTACAAGGTGGAAATCACCGATGACGGGGTGGGGATGAAAGCCACGGCTCGCAATGGAGAGCACGCCGGCATTGGACTGATCGACATGCGCGAGCGGGTGCGGGTGCTTGGTGGTGCGCTGAAAATACAGGCGGCCGATCCTGCCAACCAGAAGCGGCCGGGAACGAAACTCAGCTTTTCGTTTTCAGGGCAGTTGTCGTAATGCCGTGACGGATCGCCAGCTTGGTGATGTCAGCTTGGCTTTCAACGCCTAGCTTGGCTTTTACGCCCTTCATCAAGTGGCCAATGGTCTTGGTGGACAAGTCCATCGCGGTGGCAATTTCGGTCATGGATGCGCCATCGGCTGCAAGGCTGAAGGCCCGCATTTCGTTCTCATCCAGGAGCCGGTTCGGGTTCCGATCCTTGACGGCCGACCATGCGAGTAGGCGGGCAATCTCGGGGGAAAAGTATTCCTTGCCCTGGGCTACCGTGTTGATCGCCTCGTTGAGCACTTCCGTACTTTCATCCTTGCGCACAAAGGCCAGCACGCCGAGCTTGTAGGAACGCTCGATGATGTATTGGTCGTCAAACTGGCTAAAGACAATGATTTTGGCCGAGGGGTCGCGGGCCAGTAGTTCCTCGCACACGTCCAGCCCGTTCTCACCACAGCCTTTGCTGTCAAAGCGCACGTCGATCACCAGGACATCCGGCTTGACCTCTAAGAAGCGGTCGATCAGCCCATCCAGGCTGTAGGCCACCTCTACTACGTCGATCCCGTAGTCCTTCAATACATCGCGGAAACCGGCTACCAGCAGCCGGTGATCGTCCGCAAGAAATACTTTTATTCCCAAAACGTCACCTATTGGTTTGGGATCGTATTGATCCCGAAGTTCGTTGGCCATGCAGGCAGGCGCTGCCGTGCTTGGCGGATAGCGGCCATGCAGATCGGCGGTGGGTGCAACACCCTCGCCGGCGAGGCAATAACCGAATTTTGACAGAAAAGCCGCATTCGATATACCGCGCCCGGCTGATCTAGCCATGATCCGCACCGTTCGGGGGACGGCATTATACGTGCGAACTAACCTATTGCTTCCGCTGACAGGAAGTTATTTTTCTACTGCATGGTATCATTTGGCCCCTTGTCGTGGGCATTTCATGCCTTTGGCAAGCTGGATTCGGCGGGTAAAGCGGGGCTGTCGGATGGGTGCCTCAACGCCACCTCCCACGATGACAAACCTAGGCTAGATGCCTTGTCGCTCTAGGTTTTTTCTGTTATCGTGCTTTCATCGTGAAAGCAAGTTGACTGCTACAATATCGCAATGGGAAACGCCTCTATGTACTTCTCTGCACGCGCACTGATCGCGGCGGCATCGCTGATGATGCCGCTCGCTGCTTCTGCAACGTGCTGGGATGAGGCTGGGCGCGGCTACGGGATCGACCCCTTGCTGTTGAAGGCGATTGCCTGGAAGGAATCGCGCGGCTGGACGGGTGCAGTCGGCCCGAAGCTGAAAGACGGCAACCGCGCGCTGGGCCTCATGCAGATCAACACGATCCACCTGCCGAACCTCGCGCGCTTCGGCATCCGCCGTGAACACCTGTTCGACGCTTGCACCTCGCAGAAGGTGGGGGCCTGGGTTCTGGCCGACTGCATCCAGCGTTTCGGCGCTACCTGGAAGTCCGTGGGCTGCTACTACGCCGGCCCGGCATCGACCAATGTGAGCGCCCAGGTTGAGTACGTCCGCGACGTGCAGCGGTTCTACGAGGGCTACCGCAGACAGCAAGCCCACCAAATTTCAACTTCACCGGCCCAAGTGGCCAGTTTCCAAGGGGATTGATATGGCGTTGCCAGCCAAACCGTTTCGCATTTCTATCGTCTTTGCGCTGGCTGCTGCTGGCGTCACTGCTGCCAATGCGCAGTCACTGAACCAGCCCAACCCCCTGGATCGTCTCTCCGACGTGGTGCAGTTCGGCGTGCCCCGCGACACCAAGTTTGTGTTCTGCGACGGGGAAGACTGCCCGGAACGCTCCATCAAGCATCTGTACGTGCCGCCTCCACCGCCGCCTGCTGTCCAAGAGCCGGTCATGCCTGCGCCTCAATCCATCCAGCCGCCCGAAGAACTTTCGCACGCGAAAGTCCCGGCCAAGAAAAAGCCACTGAAGAAGAAGCGGAAGAAGCCCGCGATTCAGTACGAATGCAAGCCTGTCAGCAAACCGAAGTGATGGGCTTTCCGTCTTTGCGCATCCCCCTGGCGCAAGGCCCCACACGGGGAAATGCAGGGGTTCCAACCAACTTTCTACGTAGGAGTTATTGAAGATGAACGCAGCAATTCAAGCAGTCGATGTTCGCAAGGAAGCGGGCCAGTGGTTCAAGGCCCTGATGCTCGCCGGCCTGATCCTGGGTCTGATGATGCTGGCTTCCGGCGCATACGCCAGTGACGGCACGGAGTTCGACGCCGCCGTAACCAAGTGGGACGGCTGGGTGAAGGGCAACCTGGGCAAGCTGGCCGCCCTGATCGCCATCGGCGTGGGTTCCGTCGTCGCCGCCGTCAAGAAGGACTGGAGCTGGTTCTTCGGCGCGGTGGTGCTGTCGATGGGTATCGGCGTGATCGTCGGCATCGTCAACGCCAGTTTCACGGCCGTCATCTAAGCGCAGGAGGTGGCCATGTCCGAAAAAACGGATCTCTCTCACTACATCCCGCGCCGATTGGACGACGGAGCCAAATTCCTCTTTTGGGAAATGGACGTTGCCATGATCGGCCTCATGGGCGTGTTGGTTGGCATTGGCTCAGGCTTCCCGGTGATTGGGCTGTTCCTCGGTATTGGAGCGGCCTTTTTCTACGGGAAGCTGAAGGCTGGGAAGCATCCGGGCATGGCCACCCACCTCCTGTACTGGTTCACCGGGTTTCCCGAGCCGAAAGAGCTGCCGGGTAGCCACATTCGAGAACTCAATGGATAGGGGCTACACGCGCTATGGCACCAGATAAAGCAATCAATGAGCGGGACAAGTTGCAATCGCAAGTCCGCTTCCACCGCGCGATGAACGCGGGCCTGCTGGGCACTCTGTTTTTCGGGGTGCTGCTGCTGGGCTTCGTCGTCGTGCGCGACACAACCAAGATCGTGCCGCCTGAAGTTAAGCGGCCCTACGAGATTGGATCGAACTACGCCAATAAGGACTACCTGCTGGATATGGCCGGTTATGTCCTGGGCACGGTGTTGACCGTCACGCCGGAGACGGTTGATTACAACAACAAGGTGATTCTCAAGATGGCCGACCCGGACGGCTACGCCGGGTTGAAGACCGCGCTTGATGCGGCCGCAATGCGGCTCAAACAGGAGCGAGTCACCACTATTTGGGTTCCTCGCAAAGAGGAAGTCAGCGAGCAGGACAAGCGCGTGAAGGTCAGCGGAAAACTCAAGACCTTTATTGCCGACAAGCTCACTTCCGAACGCGAGAAGGACTATCTCGTTGAATTCACCATCACTACCTCGGGGCGTCTCTATGTTTCCAAGATCGAAGAAATCGTTAAGCGCGATCCTTCTGCTAACAAGCCTGCTGGCAACTGAAGCAGGCGCAACGCAAGTCGTTGAGAACGCTGACCGGGGCCACGTTCAAGTCAATATCTCGGTCAACGAAACCAACCGTCTCGCAATCGACGGGCGCCGCATTGCCAATGTGGTGCCCAGCGTGAAGGGCGTGCTGGCAGGCCAGAAGGACGAGGCCCTGGGGGCTTACTACTTCACGCTGGCCAGCGAGTCGCCCAACCAGGGCACGGTCACGGTTTTCGTGTCCGACGAGAAGGGCGTTACCTACAAGCTGATCCTCGTTCCGCGTCCGGTGGCCGGCGAGGAAATCATCATCCGGCCGCCGAGCGAGAAGGCTACGCCTTCGAGCCGCGCAGCCGCTGATGGCCGCACCGTCTCCTACCAGCGCCGCATCAAGGACTTGATGCTGGTGATGGCCGACGACGAGCTGAAGGACAGCGTTGAAACCATCCAGGTGAACAAGGAAGTGCCTTTGTGGAAAGAGGGGCGCTTGATCTTGGTGGCCAAGTACATGGATGGCGAAGTGGTGGGCGAGAAATACCGCCTGACCAACGTTTCCCCCTCCGAAATGCTGCTGGTCGAGCAGGAGCTTTACCGCCGTGGCGTGCGCGCCATTGCCGTAGAGCACCACACGCTGATGCAGGGCGACGGGACGGACATCTACATCGTTCGGGAGCGCAAAGACAATGAGTGAGCCGAACGCACAAACAAAGAAACGCCAGATGATGCTCATCGGCGGGGCAGTGACCGGCATTCTCGGTCTGGCCGGGGCTGGCATGTTCCTGTTCGACAGTGGCCCAGCACAGCACCGCGAAAAGCCCAAGACCGTCAGCATCACCGCACCGGGCACCGTAGATGACAAGGATGCGTGGCGTGCGCAGCAAGCGGCCAAGGAGAAGTCCAACGAAGCCTTGATCGGGGAAGTTAAGACCCAGCTCAAGGCCCAGGAGGAACAGAACAAGAAGCTCGCGCAGGCGCTGGAGGAACTGAAGGCCAACAAGGCCGCAGCCGGTTCGGCTGGCAGCGCAACGGCTGCGAAGCCAGATGCTTCGGTTCTGGACAAGCCTTTGCCCATTGGCAACGGCACCGGGCCGGGCCAGCGTGTTCTCCAGTCACCGAACGGCAAGGGCGGGGCCACCACCCTAAACCAGCCGCTCAATCAGGTGGATGTGCCGGCGCGGCGGGAAGTGGAAATCATCACCTTCAACAATGCCGAGGGCAAGGGCGCAGCGGGCGCAGCCGTTGGCGGCGCTGGTGGCATCACCGAGGTGCTGGGCTTCCCAACCGACGAGAAGGCCAAGAAGTACGGCACCACCTCGGGCGGGGCAGACGGCAAGAAGCAGACCATCGAGTTTCTGCCGGCTGGCTCCTTTGTGCGCGTGGCCATGCTCAACGGCGTGGATGCGCCGACAGGCGGGCAAGCCCAATCGAACCCGCTGCCGGTGGCTTTCCATGTGCTCGATGTCGCCAATCTGGCCAACAAGCACAAGCTGGACATCAAGGATTGCCGCATCGTGGCCGCCACCTGGGGCGATCTGTCCTCAGAGCGGATGATGGGCCGCACCGAAACCCTGGCCTGCGTTATCAACGGCGAGGCCGTTGAAATGGCGATCAAGGGCCAAGTGATTGGGGAAGACGGCAAGGCTGGGGTTCGGGGCCGTCTCGTCACCAAGCAGGGCCAGTTGCTCGCCAATGCCCTGTTTGCCGGCGCGCTCAGTGGTATCGGCAAAGCCTTCCAGTCCTCCGCAACCATCACCAGCACAGGCGGCGGCGGCATCACGCAAACCATCGACCCGGACAAGATCGGGCAAGCCGCTATCGGTGGTGGGGTAGGCAGCGCGGGCCAGCAGCTCGCTCAGTACTACCTCAAGGCTGCGGACAAGCTGTACCCCGTCATCGAAACCGATGGCGGCCGTACCGTCGAAATCCTCATCACCAAGGGCGCTGTTTATTCCGGCAAGGCGCTCGCCAAGGACGATTACCGGGGCCTCCTGAAGCGCACCGGCACCAACTCCAGGAGATACGAAGATGATTAAACGAGTGTTGACCCTCGCGCTGGCTGCTGCGCTGGCTGTTCCCGCATTTGCCCAAGATGAAGCGCCCGCGTCCGTGGTCGAGAAGTTCAAGACCATGTACCCGAAGACGACCTTCAAGGAAATTCGCAAGTCGCAAGTTTCCGGGCTGTATGAGGTAGTGATGGGCGAGAACATCGCCTACACCGACGAGTCGGGCCGCTACTTCATTTTCGGGCACCTGTTCGACATGCAGCAGCAAGTCGATCTGACTGCCCAGCGCAAGCTCGATAGCAAGAAAACCGAGTTCCCGGCACAGCAACTTGGCCAAGCGATCAAGACGGTCAAGGGCGACGGCAGCCGAATCCTGGCCGTGTTCAGCGACCCGGATTGCCCCTACTGCAAGCAGTTGGAGGGCGAGCTGGCCCGCCTGGACAACGTGACCATTTACACGTTCCTGTACCCGCTCGAATCGCTGCACCCGGAAGCCAAGACCAAGGCCGTCAGCGTGTGGTGCGCGCCGAACAAGGCGAAAGCCTGGAGCGAGCTGATGCTGGCCGGCAAGAAGCCCAAGCTGGTGGCCTGCAACAACCCCGTCAACGACAACTTGGTGCTGGGTTCCAAGCTGGGCGTGGTGGGCACTCCTACCCTGATTGCCGCCGATGGCCGCGTCCTGCCTGGTTCCGCACCGGCCGAGAAGATCGACCAGTGGCTGAACGCCGGTAAGCCTGGCGCGCCGGCCGCTGCGCAGGAGGCAACCCAATGAAGCGCACCGCCTTGATGTTTGGTGCCGGCGCGCTCGCCTTGGCCCTGACGGGCTGCGGTTCGCTCGCTGGCCGCGACTGCGGCGCTTGCTGCAAGGGTGTCGGTTTCAGCGGCAGTGCCGCGCACGCATGGGAGGGAAGCAAATGAAGGCACTGGCCTTGACCTTTGGCATCGGGGCCGTGGTGGCCCTATCCGGTTGCAGCAGCATGTCTGGCTTTGATGCGAAATCCGAATTCGCGTGCAAGGCCCCGGACGGCATCTTGTGCGAGTCGATGAGCGGCATCTACGCCAATGCCCAGGCGAAGAACCTGCCGGGCCAGCGCGTGAATGCGCGCGGCGAGGCTCCGGTGGAACTTTCGCAGGCGAAAGCCGGCAGCAACGTGATGACCAAGCCCATCTACTCGGGCACGCCGATCCGCAGCGCACCGCGCCTGCTTCGCGTCTGGTTCGCCCCGTGGGAAGACACCGATGGCGATCTGCACGACCAGTCCTACGTGTACCTGCCGGTCGATTCCGGCCGCTGGCTGATCGAGCACAACCGCCGCCGCATCCAGGACAACTACCGGCCGGTACGCGCCCCGTCGAATGTGACGGCCCAGGCTGCGCAGCCGCAAACGGCCGGCGCTGGCCAGCAACGGCAAAGCCCTGGCGTGCTGGGGCAGCAGCCAACGCCTCCCGCTGACAACGGGATGGAGTCTATCGGCGTCCGTCAAGACCGCATGAGCAACGAGCAAGCCACCGAGCTGCTGAACGGAATCATGCGCCCCGGCAACGTCATCCCGGACAGCGAATAAGCATCGCTGGCCGGGCGGCCAACATGGAGAACATTCAATGCAAGACAGCATGATGGACAAGCTAAAGGGTGCTGCCGCCCGGTTTTGGGACGAAACCGTGCTGGGCAACACCTCGGATGTCGGGAGCCAGCCGGCCCCCGTGGCGGCCGCCAACGAGGTGACGAGCCTCTATGGGCTGCACAGCATCCTCAAGTACGACCAATACGACCCCGACACGGGCCTTTTCTACAACGACAACTCGGTGGCCTTCTGCTTTGAAGTCATCGCGCAAACCGGCGCGGACGACGACATGGCGAGCCGCCTCAATACGCTCTTTACCCCGGTGCCGCCGCACTACGGAATTCAGTGGTGCCTGTTCGGTAGCCCGGTGCTGGATGACCAGTTCCAAGCGTACATGGATCAACGCCATATCGCGGTGGACAACGGCAAGACCACGCCGTTCTTTCAGGAGCTGGCCAAGCGCCGCGTGGAGTACATCTACAAGGCAAAGGGCAAGCCGCTTTGGCCCAATGACAACTACGTGGTGAAGAACATCCGCCTGCTGTTCTCCATCACCAAAGCCGGTTCCTTCCGTGACGCCAAGCTGGTGGAGGAAATGTACGAGCTGCGCGAGACAGTGCGCGCTTCGCTGCGCACGGCAAGCCTGCCGTCCTTCCCCCTCGATGCTGACGGGCTGATTAGCTTCCTGTGGCCGATCCTCAACCCCGAAAGCATGTTCAGCAAGGAGCCGTTCCCCGATCTGCGCTACGACGACGGGAAATCCATCAAAAACCAAGTCACGGCCTTTGGCCAGCATGTGCGCGTGAAAGCCAACGAGCTGCTGTTTGGCCTGCCGCCCGAGAAGCAGGGCGACGAAGACAAGCGCATCGCCGTGCGTGGCTTCGGCGTGCTTCAGTACCCGCAGAAGAAAGAGCTGTGGGAGATGGCCAACATCATCGGTTCGTTTTTCGATGACGGCCTTCAATACCCGTGCCCATTCCTGGTGTGCGGTGGCGTCTTCACGCTTGACCCCAACGTGGTGGACGGCAAGGCTCAGATCAAGGCCGCACGCACCAAGCAAAACGCCAAGTCCAAGATGGCCGAGTTCCAGCCCGAGCTTCAGGCCCAGGCGAACGATTGGGACATCGTGCTGCACCAGCTCAACAACGGCGGCAGCATGTGCGAGCTGTACCACACGCTGCTGCTGTTCGCACCCAAGCGCGTCATCAACCGGGCAAGCCAAGTGGCCCTGAACGTGTGGCGCAGCGAACGCTTCACGATCTGCCCGCTGCAACTGCTGCAACTGACGGCCCTGTATTCCAGCCTGCCCATGACGCTCACCGAGACGGTGCGCGACGACTTGCAGAAGCTACGCCTCATCACGTCCAAGACCACGGTGAACGCGGTGGACATGGCCCCGGTGATTGGCGAATGGAAGGGCGCAGGCGACCCGGTGATGATGTTCTTTGGCCGTCGTGGCACCCCTACCTTCCTCGACTTCTACAGCAACCAGCAGGGCAACTACAACGTGTTCGTGGCGGGCGTGTCCGGTTCGGGCAAGTCCGTGACCATGAACGAAGTCGTTTCGGCCTATCGAGGTATTGGCGCGCGGGTGTGGGTGATCGACGTGGGCCGCAGCTATCAGAACCTGATCCGGCTCCAGAAAGGCACCTTCCTGGAGTTCACGCCGAGCACGAAGCTGTGCATCAATCCATTCACTTGGGTGGGCACTGACGACGAGCTGGATTTCAAGGCGGAAATGCGGATGCTCAAGCCGATGATCGGCCGCATGGCGTCCCCCAATGCGCCGCTGACGGAATTCCAGTACGCGCTGATCGGGGAGGCGATTACCGCCGTCTGGCAAGACTACGGGCAGGACACCAACCCGACCCGCATCCGCGACTACCTGTTGAGCAACATCAAGAACGAGTCGGGCAGCACCGAGCGCGTGGCCTACGAGCTGGCCAAGCAGCTCGCGCCGTTCACCAAGGATGGCGTCTATGGGGACTTCTTCAACGGCCGCGCCAACATCAGCTTGGACGCCGACATGGTGGGGCTGGAGCTGGAGGAACTGAAGAACGCTCCCGAGCTGCGCCGCGTGGTGCTGTTCGTGCTGACCTCGCGCATTGCCCACGACATGTATCTGACCCGCGACCGCAAGAAGCTGTGTCTGGTCGATGAGGCATGGCAGCTCCTGGGGGCTGACAAGGAAACCGCAGAGTTCATCGAGGAAGGCTACCGCCGCGCCCGGAAGTACAACGGCATTTTTTGTGTGGGCACGCAAGGTATCGAAGACGCCTATAAAAATGATGCGGCCCAGGCGGCCTACAACAACGCCGACTGGAAGATTCTGCTGCGCCAAGACCGCAAGAACCTGGAAAAGCTGATCGAGGACGGCATGGTGAATTTCTCGCCGGCCGTGAAGCGGATGCTGCTGTCGCTGCGCACCGAGCGCGGCCGCTTCAGCGAAATGCTCATTTCCTCGCCCAACGGCGATTCCGTGGTGCGCCACATCCCCGATCCCTTCTCCCTGCTGATGGCTTCGACCAACGCGCAGGACTTCAACGAATGCAACGCGCTGCTGGAGCAGGGCCATTCCACGATGGAAGCCCTGGAAATCATGCTGGCCCGCCGCACCCCTCAAGAACAACTGTCCCCGCGCCGGAGGAAAGATGACTACTGAACCGAACACCAACCCAACCCCCGAGACGCCAGCGCCGGCCGAGGCCGCCGCGCCGGCCGCCGACCGGATGCGTTATGTGATCCCGGCCGTGCTGTCCACCTTGCTCACGCTGGTGGCGCTCGCGCCAGTGGCCTACGTCATCAACCGCAACATGCCTGCGCGTGTGGCCACCGTTGATTTGCAGGTGCTGGTGGAGGAAGACCAGAAGCGCACCCTCGACGTGATCGGGAAGGGTGGCGACGTGACCGACGAGCAGCGCGCCGTGGCGCAGAAGCTGACCATCGACTTTGCCAAGAAGCTGTCCGCGACCGTGGATGCGCTGGGGCAAGAGTGCAACTGCGTGATCGTCAACAAGGCGGCGCTGCTGGGTGGCGTGACCATCGACTACACGGATCAAGTCCGGGCGAGGATGAAGTGATGAAGGCGAAGCGCATCTACTGGACAGTTTGCGCGGGTGTGTTCGCCGTGGGTGCGCTGGCCGCCGCCACTACCCCTTGGCTGGATTACACCTTCAACCTCACCAACAGCCTGCCCGGCACCCTCTACGTGATCCACAAGGGCGGGGAAGTGAAGAAGGGCGAGCTGATCGCCTACCGCTGGCATGGCGGTGCGACCTATCCCGCTGGCACCACCTTCATCAAGCGCGTGGCCGGTGTGGCTGGCGACACGGTTAAACGGGCCGGCAGCGCGTTTTGGGTGAATGACCAATACATCGGCACCGCCAAGCCCTTCTCGAAGGCTGGCGTGCCTCTCCAGCCCGCGCAAGAGGGCGTTATCGGGGCAGGGGAGTATTTCGTTTCGACGCCCAACCCGAACAGCCTGGACTCGCGGTATGCGCTGACCGGCAACGTGAAGCAGGCCGAAGTCATCGGGAGGGCTTATGAGATTTTCTAAGCTGATCGCAGCCCTGCTGATCGCCTCGATCCTGCCTGCCGCGAACGCGGCGAGCTTGGGCAGCATCGGGCCGACCTACCCGATTGGGGAGGAAAGCGCCCTCGACATGATTATGAAGAAGCTGCGCGAAAAGGAGCGTAGCGGCGAGCTGAAGCGGTTGCAGGAAGAAGCCATCCGCCGCTCGATGGGCAGCATCAAGAACATGAAGCCGGTGGACGGTATCACCACCGTGCGCGCCCGCGCGCAGCGTTTCATCGACCCCACCGTGACCTACACCAAGCCGGTGACGACCGACGACGGCCGCATCGTGGTGCCGGCTGGAACGAAGATCAACCCGCTGGACATGACCAGCCTGACGAAGACGCTGGTTTTCTTCGACGGCCGCGACCCCGAACAGCGCGAAGCAGTGGGGCGCTTGGTGGCCAAGGGCGGCCAGCTCAAGGTGAAGCCGATTCTCGTTGCTGGGTCTTGGCTCGACCTCACCAAAGCCTGGAAGACCCAAGTTTTCTACGACCAGAAGGGCACCCTTTCCAAACGGTTCGGCATCACGGCCGTGCCGGCTGTGATTCGTCAGCAGGGAAAGATGCTTGTGCTCGATGAGATTCCCGCGAAGGAGCTGCAATGAAACGCTGGCTTGTAATGGCTTTCATGGTGCTCGCGGCGACTTTCGCGCGCGAAAGTATGGCCGGCGTGTGCCAGGGCAAGTTTGCCAACCCCATCACCGATATTTGCTGGAGCTGCCTGTTCCCGCTGACGTTGGGCGGCACGCCGATCATGACGATGGGCCAGGAGGACACCGGCAACCCGGACGGCTTCCTCTGCACCTGCACCAACCCGCTGCGCATCGGCATCAAGACCGGCTTTTGGGAGCCGGCGCGGCGCGTGGATGTGACCCGCACCCCGTACTGCTTTGTCTCGCTGGGAGGCATCAAGCTCGATCCCGGTATCCGTGCCCCGGAAGGCGAGATCCGTTTGCAGCAGGACAACACCAAGCAGTCCAACTATCAGGTTCATTGGTACGCCGATCCGATCCTTTATTGGCTGGAGGTGATCCTGGATAACCCGTGCCTGGAGACGGGTTCCTTTGACGTGGCCTACATCACCGAAGTCGATCCGACTTGGAACGACGACGAGCTGACCATGCTGCTGAACCCGGAAACTTTCCTGTTCGGCAACCCCATTGCCCAAGCCGCGTGTGCCGGCGACTGCGTGTTGTCATCGGCTGGCTTTGGCAGTAACGCGCTTTTCTGGTGCGCCGGCTGCCAGGGTTCGATCTACCCCTTCAACGGCCATGTGCAGGCCCACGTCTCACACGTACAAGCCAGTTCGCTGCTGGTGCAGCGCATGACGGCCAAGCTGCACCGCGAATTCCTGATGTGGGGCACCTCTGGCGCTGACGGCTTGTGCGGCATCTATCCCGAGCCGGTGATGGACAAGACCCAATACAAGTACCAGATGCTCTACCCGATCCCGCAGACGGAAAAGATCAACGGGCGCTGCTGCCAACCCTATGGCCGCACGACCGCGATTTGGGGCGCTGGCAAGAGCTACCCGTATGCCGGCGAAGACTTCGCCTACATGATTTTCCGCAAGAAAAACTGCTGCCTGGGAGTGGGATTCTGATGAACAAGAAAACTGTCATCGGGCTGATGCTGCTGGCCGCTTTCGCCCGCGAAAGCGTGGCGCAGAGCACGCCGACCGCATCCCAGCTCGACCAAGAACGCCAACGCATCGAGCTTGAGCGCAAGCAGATGTTTGACCCGAACAACCCCGCCTCGAAGGCCAAGAAGGGCGCTATGCCCAACTCGGCCGACATCGACCGGGAAATGCGCCGCGTAGATCGTGAGCGCAAGCAGATGTTCGATCCAAACAACCCCGCGACCAAGAACGCCGCCAACGTGTTCCCCAACGTGCCGACGCCGGAGCGCGCCGGGATCGACATCGAGGCGCTGGCCAAGCAATACGAGCAAAAGGCCCAGGCCCGCAAGATGGATGACCTGATGATTTTCGCCAGCTTCACGATGCCGGCCGAATCACTCAAGCGGATCGTCAGCCAAGCCAACCGGGTGGGGGCTTCTGTGGTGCTGCGCGGTTTCAAGAACAACTCGCTGAAGGATACGGCGCTGGCCATCAAGGAGCTGGGAGAGCAGGGCGGCAACGTCCTGGTGAACCCCAACGCCTTCACCAAGTACAAGGTCAAGGCTGTTCCCACGATGGTGCTGGCCAAGGCCGCAACCATCGACCAAGTGGACAACGAGGGCTGCGCCCTCCCTGACAACTTTGTGGCAGTGGCCGGTGACGTTTCGCTGGACTACGCCCTGGACGAGATTGTGCGCCGCGCGCCGCAGTTTGAAGCCGTGGCGTCTCGCTACCTTCGCCAGATCAGGGGGAACCAATGAAGCGCGTCCTTTCCATCGCCGCGATGCTGGCCGCTGTGGGCGTAGCCAGCGCACAAACCATCACGACGCCGGCCGACGCCTTCAATGCCGGCAAGGACTTCGCCAACACGGGCAAAGGTGTGGCGGGGGGCAAGATCAATGGGGCAACTGGCTCCAACGTGCTGCCGTACTACAGCACCACGGCACCGGAGACGGCCAACTTCCAGGAGGGGCGCAACCTCATCGGCGGGGCGGGCACGAACAAGCAGATTCAGTGCGAGACGTACAAGGCCCCCAATGCCTTCCAGCAGCAGGAATGCGACGCGGTGAACTTCATGAGCAAGAACCCGACGCAGCGGCCGAAGTTCACCATCGACAAGCAGACCGACCCGATCCTGACCGGCTCCAAAGGCGTCATCAACAACCCCGGCAGCATCCCTGGCGCTTCGACGCAGCAATGCCGCGTGGAGCGCGTGAAAAACCCGGCGACCTACATCACCGAGACTTGCACGGAAACGCAGACGCTGGAAAACCTGTCCTGCAAGCGCGTGCTCAAGGTGGCGTGCGATCCAGAACGCGACGGCTGCGACCAGGGCGGCATTGTCCCGAATAGCTGGGCCGGCGACATGGCCACCAGCTTCACCCCGGACGGGGCCGGCAACTACATCCTCCAGTTCGGCACCATCGCGGACAACTATTGGGGCGGCTGGGGTGCGGTGTACGACCGCAACCTCACTTTCGACATCCGTGACGTGGGGCTGATTACCCGTTTCGCCCTGACCCGTGCCGCGTTTGACGACTGGCTGATGGTCAAGGTGAACGGCAACCTCGTCTATGTCGGCCCGCGTGGTGGCGACCGCCTCGAAATCTATTCGCCGCCTCCGGTCTTCGAGTCCTCCAGCACGCGCTCATGCACGCAGACTTGGGACGATTGGGGCAGTGGCTGGCAGTGCTCCGATACGGGCGGCGGCGGTTGGTGGGGCGGCGGCGGTGGCGGTAATGCCGTCTCCTACCAATCCTGCACGGCCGTGGGCGGCGGCTGGAATTGCACAACCAGCGACTACCGCACCGGCATGGTTCAGTACTGCGCCACCTGCTTCAGCGGCCCGGAGCTTTCGACGAGCTGGAACTTCGGCTTGAACATCGACGTGAAGCCCTACCTCAAGAACGGCTCCAACACGATCTTCATGCGGACGATTGTTGCGGGCGGCGGGGAAGGGGCGATCCAGCTCACGACGCGCCAACTGTGCCCGCGCAACTGCTATGACCAATGGGACAACAGCCAGTGCGCTCCCCTGGAACAGAGGGCTCAATGATGATGAAGAAGATTCTTGCCGCATTGGCCTTTGTCGCCAGCTTCAGCGCCTTCGCAGCGCCTGACTGCCAGAAGACGGGAACGGTTTGCACCGCGCCCAACCAGACCCGCAACGTGTCGGGCCTGTCCGTCTTTCGTGAATGCTGGGAATACCAGGACACCTATCAATGCCGCAGCCAGAACATGGTCAACGACTGCCAGCCGCTGCGAGACAAGGGGTGCTCTCAGATCGGATCGTCATGCGTGGAGCGCGACGATTCCGGCACCTGCGTGATGTACGAGCAGAAATACAACTGCCCGGACAAGCCTGAAACCTACACCGAGAAAACGGTGTGCGATCAAAGCGCCTTCTGCCAGAACGGCGGGGCTGGGTGCTTTGATACCAGCGCGCCACCCGACAAGGACTTTGGCCAAGCGGCCGTGATGATGGAGGCCGCCCGCGAGGCCGGCGTGTACGGCATCGACCCGAACAAGGTCGAAATCTTCAAGGGCTACATGGAGGAATGCAGCATCAAGGTCTTGGGTGGCACCACGCTCAAGAGCTGCTGCAAGTCAGCCGGTGGTGGCGCTGCCTTCAGCAATTACGCGCTCCTGGGCGCCGGCATGAAGGCGGCAGGCGAAGCGGGCCGCGAATCCATCGTGCTGGGTTCCAAGTACATGTACGACTCGCTGTATGGCCAGCTCGACAGCTCCCTTGTAGATAAGGGACTTGGCGCAATGAATAGCTGGGCCTCCGGCTTGGGTGATGGTGTCTTCAATCCGCAATTCGGGTTCTATGGCTTCACTTTTGAGTTCACCTTTGCCAACGGCTTCCAGTTCGTCGGTTTTGACCCGTACAGCTTCGCCCTGTCCGTGGCAATCATGCTGGTGCAGGAATGGTTGAGCTGCGATTCGGCCGAGCAGGTCATGGCCATGAAGCGCGGCCAAAACCTGTGCGTCCATATTGAGACGTATTGCAGCAAGAAGGTGCTCAAGGTCTGCGTGGAGAAGAAGGAACGCCACTGCTGCTTTAACTCCAAGCTGGCCAAGATCATCAACCGCCAAGGCCGCGCCCAACTCGGGATGCCGATGAATAGCTGCGGCGGCTTCAACCAGGCGCAGCTCCAGGCCCTCGATTTCTCCCGGATTGATCTGTCCGAGTTCATCGCGGACATCGTGCCCAAGGATGTGCCGGCATCGACCATGAGCAACCGGGTGCAGCAGACCGTCAACAAAAAAGTTCAGAGCTACTACGACCAATGAAAACTCTCTCTATCGCCCTCATTCTGCTGGCCTGCTCGACTTTCGCGCGCGAAAGCCTCGCTGGGCCAACCGTCTATACCCGGCAACACGACGTGCTGGCCGCTGCGATCCGCAACGGCAGCTCCAGCGGCGTCATGGAAGGGGAGGTGGCCGAGCACTTCACGCGCCAATTCCGCTCGACCGGGCCGCTGCTGGTGACTGCGAAGGTCATCAAGTCTTTCAGCCGCGCCGACTGCAAGCGCCTTGAAATGGTGTTCACCAAGAAGGACGTGGATACCCCACAAGGCCGCACCGACGCGATCCTGAAGACCCAGCTCAACTACTGCCTCGACGGCACCCCGCCAATTTCCGTGGAGTAAGCCAATGATGAAGCGAAGCCTTCTCCTGCTGGCCCTGCTGTCCGGGTACGCCAATGCGCAGTCACTGGATTACCCGTCTGTTTGGCAGTGCGATGCGAACAAGCCCAACTGGTACTGCGACATGGAAGACGCCAAGCCGCAACCTGTGCAGCCGACGCCGGCACCGGCACGGCAGCAGACTAGCCGCAAGGCTGACCAGCCAAAGCGCATCGAGCTGAAGGACATCAAGACCGCCGAGCAACTGCGACAAGAACTGAAGCGCCGGGAAGACGTGGCGGTGATGAACCCCACCGACCAGAACATGAAGGACTACCTGGAGCTTTGGCAGATGACGCAGGACAAGGGGGCTGTCTTCGCTGACAACTGGCGGCGCGTGGTCTGGCAAAACCCGAGCCTCGACTACGCGCAAAAGCGGCCGGTCAATAACTCCGCGATCAAGATTTACGACGAAGGCCGCATTCAGAACGAGGAACAGCAACTGAAGATGTTGGCCAAGGAGCACGGGCTGATCTTCTTCTTCCGTAGCGACTGCCCGTACTGCCATGCAATGGCCCCGACGCTGAAGATGCTTTCCGACAAGTACGGCATCGAGGTGCTGCCGGTATCAGTCGATGGCATGGGCCTGCCCGAGTTCCCGAACCCCCGCGACGGCCGCGCGCAAGCTGCGGCTTGGGGGATTGAGCGCGTGCCGGCACTGTTCATTGGCTCAAAGCAGACCGGCGACCGTGCGCCCGTGGGCTTCGGAATGATGGCCCTAACCGAAATCGTCAATCGAATCTTTGTCCTCACCGGCACCAAGCCCGGCGATAACTTCTAAGGAGCTGCCCATGCTACTGAAAAAAGTAACGGCGCTGGTGACGGCATTTGCTTTCACCACCTCTACCTACGCCATGAACATGCAGGAGCTTTTCGACTCCGTGAATGCTCAAGGCAACGTCAGCAACCCGGCCGTGCTGCAAGGCCAGACGATGAACCTCTACACCGGAGGCAGTCTGTTCATGCGGATGCCCAAGCGCACCTACCAACTGGCGACGGTGACGCCGCCGAGCTGGAACGCTGGGTGCGGCGGCATTGACCTGTTCGCGGGCGGCTTCTCGTTCATCAACAAAGAGCAGTTCGTGGCCATGCTGCGCAACATTGGCTCGAATGCCCTGGGCTACGGCTTCAAGCTGGCCATTCAGAACCTGTGCCCGACCTGCGACAACGTGATGCAGGCCCTGCAAGCCACGGCGCAAGCTGCCAATCGTCTCAACATGGATTCCTGCGAGGCGGCCAAGGGGATCGTCAATGCGGCCGTGCCCGACACCTGGACGCGCGGCAAGCAAAACGCGGCTAAGAACTTCGGTGTGGACACCAACATTTTCGAGAACATCACCGACGCTTGGACGAACGTGATGAACAGCGAAAGCCGGGCCAACCAGACGGTGAACTCGGCGGCCAGCGCGCGACCCGAGGCGAAAGACCAGCTCCCGACCGGCAACGTGGTTTGGAAGGCGCTCAAGAAGCTCGATGGCGTCACCGACGAGCAACGCATGATCCTGATGTCGATGATCGGCAGCATGATTTTCCCGACCGGCGACACCCCGCAACTGCCTATCCCGCTGCTGCGCAAGGAAATCACGGTGGAGGCCCTGGTGGGTGCGCGTACCACCTCCGACACCATCACGGTGCCGATCTGGCGTTGCGACACCACCAGCGCGGACGGCTGCTTGAGTCCGACCGAGGATGAAGTGACCACCAAGAGCTTCAAGACGATGGTGCGGGAGAAGATGGAAAAAATCTCCGACAAGATCGCCAACCGTTCAGCTCACGACGACATGGCGGCCACCATCGGCTTCCTGAACGCAACCGATCTGCCCATCTACAAGATGCTGGCCGTGACGACAACCCTCAACAACACCTCGATGGCCGACGCGCTGATTGGCCGCTACCAGGAGCTGATCGCCGCCAAATACGCCGAGGTTTACATCCAGCGTGCCGTCACCGACCTGCGCGGCGCGATGGCGAAGTTCTCTGCCGCAGCCGATGCCACCCAGGCCGCCGAGCTGGGCAAGATGAAGCCCGAGCTGGAGGAAATTTCGCGCGCGGCAAAGCAGGTGCTGGCCACTGCCTACTCGCAGACCATCAGCACCTACAACATCGCCCAGGAGGTGCAGTACATGGAGCGTGCGCTGAATGCCAACCTGTCGCAGACGCTGCGTAACTCGCTCGCCTTCGGCAAGAGCCTGCGCTAAGGGGGGATGCCGTGGACATCGAAATTCAAACCTACTGGAACGTAGAAACGCTCTACTACGTCTTCAACGCCGTGGCCTCGATGATGGCCGGCGCTGGCTTCGCTGGCTTGCTGAAGCTGGTTTTCCTGTTCGCCATCGCAATCGGCATGTTCGGCTACATGAACAAGCAGCTCGAAATGGCGAAGTGGTTTATCCACGCCCTGGCCTTTGTGACCGTGCTCAATCTGCCGATCGCGCGCGTTGCCTTGACCGACAAGACAGGGCTGGAGCCGCCGCGCGTGGTTGATAACGTGCCCTTTGCCCTGGCCGTCACTGCGCAGACGACCAATCTGGTGTTCGGCGCGCTGACCAACACCTATGAAACGGTCTTCGGTGTCCCTGAAGACCTGGGCCTGCAAAAAGGGGATGTGGGCTTCGGGCACCGCATCCTGAAACAAGTCAATAACGCGACGATCCGCGACCCCAGCTTGCGCTCCGACCTGATGCAGTTCATCAAGGAATGCACGCTGTACGACGTGAAAGACGGTGAAATCACCCCGCAGCAGATTGTGGGCGGCACCGATACCTGGAACGTGATTTTCAACAACACGAGTCCAGCCCGCTTCGTCACCTACAACACCCTGACGAATGCGCCTACCACCGATACCTGCACCAATGTTGCGGCCATCCTGAAGGAGAAGGTCAACGACGCGGTAACGGCTGGCCAAGCCTTCTACGGCAAGCAGGCTTTCACGCGGGCAAGCAGTGATGCTATCGCTACCAGCATGTTCGTTTCGACGGTGGGCACGTCCTACGACTGGATTCTGAACAACTCCAGCAACGCCTCAGACGCGATGAAGCAGGCGATGTTCAACAACATCTGGAAGGAGGCCGGCACCGAGCTGCCGGCGCTGCTGAACGATCCTGCGCGGGTGGCCGAGGTTAATGCCCTGGCCGGCGCTGCCCAAGCGGCGCGGCAAGCGGACGGCTCCAACAGCACCTTGAGCCTGCTGGCGCAAGAGACGCTGCCCCACATGCGCAACTGGATCGAGGCAATCATCTACGGTCTGTTCCCGGTTGTTGTGGTGCTGATGGTTGTCAGCTCGACCGAGGGGGCAAAGAAGATCATTGCGGGCTACATGATGTCGCTGGCCTGGATCGGCCTGTGGCCAATCTTGTTTGCCGTCATCAACCACCTGTCGCTCATGCACTTGCGCTACAAGGCGCGCGCGCTGGAGCTGGCGGCCGGTGTGCCGTTCCAGCTCACCGATGCTTTCGACGCCACGCTGACCAACGAGCAGGCGGCCATCGGCTACATGGTTGTCCTGGTGCCATTCATCGCCGGGGCCATCATCAAGCTGGGGCAGGGCGGTTTCATGGGTGTTGCCGACCGGATGATGACCGGCTTTGCCTCTGCCGGGGCGGCGGTGGGCGCAAGCAATGCCAGCGGCAATGTCAGCATGGGCCAAGCTGGACTTGATACCGCATCGGTCAACACGACCTCGATGAACAAGTACGACAGCAACATCGGCCTGCAAGGTGGCGGGGCAACCATCGGTCGGGGCAATGGCTCGACGGCCACGATGGCCGCGAACGGCGCGGTTGCCTTGCAGCAGCTCCAAAACCGGATGCTGACGCAGATGAACATGGATCACCGACTGGAAGCCGGCCGCAACCAGGAAGCGCATCGTACCGACATCACATCGACCGGGGATCAACTGGCGCGCCGGCACGGCGACAGCTCCAGCCTCACGGACGTGAAGGGGCACGATACAACCCGTGGTCAATATCAGAATACGGGTGTGGTGGCGGCTCGCGGGAGCGAGGGTGGGTATGGTGGCCAGCACTCAACCGGCCAGAACTTGGATCGCAACTTCCGTGAGGGTTCGCACTTCCGCACGGCGGCCGGTGCCAATGACCAGCTCCACATGAATTTGGGTGTTGGCCGTGGGAACCCCAACGGCGGCGGTGCGCCTGGTGCTGGCGGTGCAGGCGGTGCGCCTGATCCGCGCGAGGAAAAGCGCATTGCCGACGCCATGAAGCAGGGCGGCGCGAACCAGCAACAGATCGACCAAGCTCTGAAGAACTACCGGGGCGGCAAGGGTGGTGCCCAGCCTTCGGGCGGCCTCATCAACGCGGGCCTGGGGTACAACGGCGCGAAGACCTACACGGCCGAGCACGGCCGGGATCGGGGCGTGGATACGGTTCATGGCAACCAGGAAGCCGCGCGCACCGAGCGCACGTTTGCTGAACGCGGCTCACGAACCGAGCAGGCCGGGACGGGCAACCAATCGGCCCAAAACGACCGCCACGGCCGCGATGCAGCCCTCACAAACGTGGATGAAGTTTCCCGCGTGCGTGATGTCTCTGACCGCCGTGAGTTCGGTACTGGCGACCGCGCCAACCGTAGCGACAGCAACAGCTTCACGACTCACAAGGATCTGATGGCCGATCCGTATCTGTTCGAGAAGGTGGCCGCGCGCAATGGCATGACCGCCATGCGTTTCGCCAACCAATCCGAAGACCGGATCATGGACATGGTGCAGGACTACGTGAGCGAGAAGGGCATGGTTCAACAAGCTACCACCATGCCGCAGCAGACTTTCGCAGGCGAAAAACTGCCGACCACGAAGGGCGAGCTGGAGAAGCAATCCGCCAAGGATCGCGCCGGCATCCCGCAGGACATCCAGGGCGTCCACAAGAAGAAGGTGGCACAGACCGGCTACGGCGGAACCGCTCCGCTCAAGGTCGATACCTCTGCGCCTCCGATCATTGCGGAATCCAGAGGGGACGTACAGGGCCAGCTCGACCCGAAGAACAAGGGCAGCATCCCGGCGCGTGCTGGGGCCTTGGACGAGAACGTGAATGCCTGGGCCAGCCCGGACAAGGCTGTAGGCGCTGGGCGGGCCAATCCCGCAGCCGTCAACGAGGACAACATGATCCGCGACGGCAAGGACACCGTTCAGAAGGCTTGGGACAAGCTGACTGGCGGCGACGGTACGGCAGACGGCGAAAAGCTGAACGACAACATGAAGCGGGAAACGGCCGCCTCGGTTCAGATCAACAACGGCAGCAAGTAAAGGGAAAGGGGGCTTTGCCCCCTTTCAAGAATTGCCGCCCGTGTAGTTATCGCCCCAGGGTAAATGATGAACAACACAAGACTTGCCGGTAAATGGATTAACGCCTGCTGCGCTATTTGGCGCGCCAGTGCCGGGCCATTTCGACATTCCCTTGAATCCATCGCTTAACCACCATGCAAGCCAGAATGGAATCCAGAAAATCAATCCGCCGCCGAGCATTGGAATGTAGTCGGCAAGGAAATTACCACCGGATGCCGAAAGTGCGGCAGCGGCCGGCAATGGAAGCCAGAGCATCCAGCGCCTTCGAGAGAACAGCATTTTTTTCAGTCGCATCATTATTGTTCCTCAATAACCAGCATCACGTAGGTGGCCGTGTTTTTGTCATCTTGCATATGCACGACACGGAAGCCCTTTTCGTAAATCTGCTTGATCGTCACCTTGCCGATGTGTTCGCACTGCAACACCGAGTCGCCACCACGGAAGGGGCCGATGCAGACACCGCCACGCTTCGCGGCGGCCGCTTGGGCGCTGGCGTTCGTCATGTCGGCAAGTGCTGCCACGATGAAAGCAGCGTAAAGCATCTTTTTCATTACAACTCTCCTTCCAATTTGGATAGAATTTGCGCATCTTGTCTATTGACAAAATACGCTCAAAACCCTTACGGTGCAAGGGGATGAGCCAGATATTCAAGACTGTTTCCGCAGCGTGTGGCCATGTGTCGCGTGCTGTCTTCGTGAAAGCAGCGCGGCGGCTTGGTCTTTCGTCCGAATCTTACCGCATCGCTGAAGAAGTGTTCCTCAAAGGCTACCGGCAGGCAACCGTCGCGCGCCACGTCGGCGTCTCGCGTCAGCGGGTGCATTCAGTGTGCCGGGAGCTGCTGGAAGAAATCAACAACCAACTTTCCCCTGAAAGGGCAACCGATGAAAAAACTACTCCTGATTCTCATTACCACGGCCACCTTGGGCGGATGTGCTTCGCAACAGCCTCTCAGCATGAGAAATGACTGGCGCGCTGGCACCGATCAAACGCCGTATCGCTCGATCCCCACAGCCTTAATCTGTGACGACTGCAATTTGCAATGATCCCGTCTCACTGGTTCAGACGGATCATTCTGATCGTCTTCATCATGGAGGTTGCTGGCGGCATTTTGTGGGTAACTGGCAGGTTATCCACGAATCCGGCCGCCAAGCCAATGACTCAGGCTCTCGGTAGCCTGATATTCCTGTTCGGCTTTTATGCCAGCGCGCCATTATCGGCGCGCTTCCTTGCTCCGCGACCGTCGCGGGATGCTGTGCTTCAAGAGCGTTTGGCAAGGATAGTGGCAACCGTCCCTGATAGTCGCCCCGTCTTCCTGTATGACCATGCCGACAAGGAAGCCAACACCGTGGGGCTGCTGCCGAGTCATTCGCGCATCTACGTGACAACCGGCCTGCTGGCCAGCATGAGCGACGAGGGTATGCGGGGCGTGATCGCCCATGAAAACGCACATGTTCATGAGCGCCATATCTTCGCCACGTTCACCTATGCCTGCTGCTTTGCTGTGAGCAGCCACCTCCTGGACAACAACAACTTTTTCTTTGCCGCCTTCCTCCTGTTCCTGGGGATTCGCCGGTATTGCGAGTACCGGGCGGATGCCGGCGCTGCGCAGTCCGTAGGGCGCGAAGCGATGTTGACGGCGCTGCGCGAGCTGGCCGTGTTGTACCCCTCGAAATCCTGGGTTCGCTGGTTCTCGTTCGCCAATGCTTACCCAACCTTGGCCATGCGGATGCGGGCCGTGGAAACCGGGCGAAAGGCCCTTCTGTGAGGTGAGCATGGATGCCTTCTACCTGCAATGGATCGGCTGCGCGTTTGGGGTGCTGGGGGCCTTGCTGCTGGCCCTCAACAACCGTTTGTCGGGCTGGGGGTTCGTGTCTTTCCTAGCCTCGAATGTCTGCTGGATCGGCTTCGGCGTCATGACCGACGCGCCGGGCCTTATCTTCATGCAGGTGGCTTTCACTGCCACAAGCCTGCTGGGCATTTATCGCTGGATGCTGGCCAAGCCCGGCTTTCGCGCGCGAAAGCAGGAGGGGTGATGAGGCGGGCGAAAAAGTACCACACCATCACCGACATCGTAGGCACGGTTTACTGCGAGCAAAAGGTGGTTTTCGACCGTGAGCGCGGGGATGCCCGGCCGCTGGAGGTTCGGGCGAAGGCCGCTGCCGGCACCTTCGAGCACCTACGGTTTCAGGTCGAAGGGCAGACGCGCGCGGCGATTGACCGGCGCTGTTTCATTGCCACCACGATCTACGGGCCTGACGCCGCCGAGACAAATTTCCTCCGCGCTTGGCGTGACCGGGTGCTGATGCCGGCAATGGTAGGGCGCTTGTTCGTCCGAGCCTACTACGCCGTCTCACCTGGCTTGGTGCCTCTGCTGTGCAGGAGCCGGTGCGCGGCCACGGCTGTGCGCGCTGGGCTGAACGCCCTGCTTCGCTTGCTGGGGATGCCGCGATGAGCAACTTGGCCAGCTACATCCTATTCGCCCTGGCCCTGGTGCTGGCCGGCTGGACATTCATGGTCTGGCGCGGGTTCACTCAGAACTGGCTCCCTCCCGAGCTTGCGGCCGGCAAGGTGGCTCAAGTGGAGCGCAACCTGTTCATCAATGCACCGTTCCCCGTCGTGGGCCGGCCCGATCAGGTGTATCGGCTTCCTGATGGGCTGCATGTTCCCCTCGAAAACAAGAACCGCGATGCCCACCGCGTCTATGAGACGGACATTGCACAGCTCTCTTTGCAAGCGTGGCTGCTTCGCCTGAACGGACTCGAAACAGCGCCCTTTGGCTTCGTGGCCATCAACAACCGAAAAACCCGTGAGCGCCGAGCCATGCGCGTGGAGCTGCGCGACGACGCCTATTGCGAGCAGTTGGTGGCCCGGTACATCGACCTCACCGAGCGCAGGGCCAAGGCGCGCAAAAGCCGGGGCCGCAAATGCGACACATGCGGCCATCGTTCCGAATGCTTTTCTCTCAACCCTTAACCAACAACATGGAGATTCCACCAATGACTACCCCTGACCGCGAACTGCGCCTGATGGAAACCTTTGTCGGCCTTCTCAGCGACCATCAAAAGGACTTCGAGGGCTTCGTGCGCGACGTGGAGAACGTCCGCTACTGCCATACCCCCATCGACGGCCAGCAAATCAATCGTTGCGAGTATGCGCTGCGCAACATGGAGATTCGCCTGCTGAACATCCACAACTGCATCCAGGCGGGGCGGTTCGACGCTGAAACGCTCGATGCGTTGGTTCAGACCAAACATACCTGGGCCAGCATGAAGAACCGGGTGGATAGCTACCTGGGCGAAATCCACCAGATCATCAGCCAGACATCCGCCGCGCTGCGGCCGGTGCGCGAGAGCTTGGTGGCGTGATCGCTCTCCCCTTCCTATTGACGTTATCGCGCTAAACGCCTAGTGCCAGTAGGATTTTTTTGATAAACTTGCTTTCACCGTGAAAGCAAACAAACGGCATCTGAATACTGGCACTGGACACCCGCATGGACAACTTACCGATGGATGCGCTGCTGACGCAGATATGGCAAATGGTTTCTCCCTACGTGGGCGGGGCCTGGGCCGCACTGCAACGCATCTTCGCTGAAACCCCTACCCCGCTGTTAATCGGCATTGTCGTTGGCTTGTTGCTCGCGCGCGTGCTGCGCGGCGTGCTGATCGTGGCGGGGCTGGCGGCAGTGGTGTTTGTTGCCGTGCGGGTGTTTGGCATTGCTGTGCCCGGCTTGGGCTGACTGGAGGCGAACATGGAAGACAAGAACCCTTATGAACTCGATACCGGCCCCGTGGCTGCGCCCCATCCGGCCGACGTGCGCCGTGCGCAGTTTGTTCAAGCCAATGCTTCCCTGTCCCTGGAGGGGATGCCGGTGGACGCCGCCGACCTCGCCATTCAGGAGGCCGTCATCGCCGGCACCCTGACCCCTGACGAGGCGGTAGCCAAGTACCTGGAGCGCACACGCGGGGCCAGCCAATGAGCGAGCAAGAGGACTACACCTACCCCGGCACGCACGTTCTCAAGAACAAGGCCGACATCCGCGACCTCGCGGCGCTTCAACGCTTCGAGCGCGGCGCAACGGCCGTTCGCATCCAGGAGCTGCGCGAAAACCCGGTACGGGGCGAATACGACTTGGCCCACCTTCAGGCGATCCACAAGCAGGTTTTTCGGGATGTCTACGAGTGGGCCGGCGAAGTGCGCAAGGTGGATATTGCAAAGGGGCCTGCGGGCGACCGAACCCTGTTCACCTTCAAGGAAGACATCCCGCAGAAGGCGCAGGAAATCCAATCCGCGATCAAGGAAGCCAACTATCTGCGCGGGATGGACAAGGAGCAGTTCAGCGGGAAGATGGCCGAGGTCTATGCCGGCGTGAACGAAATGCACCCCTTCCGCGAAGGGAACGGCCGCACGACGCGCGAATTCATCGGGCAACTCGCCAAGGATGCGGGCTACCAGCTCGATTACTCCAAGGTCGATAAGCAGACGTGGAACGAGGCCGCCAAGGAATCCGCGCGCGGCAACCTGGAGCCGGCGCGCGAGGTTTTCTACGAAATCACGACAGTGGAGCGGGCGGTGGCCTTCGACAAGCTGGCCACGCGCGAAGCTCTGGCCAAGCATCCCGAGCTGGATGGTGCCTACAAGATGCTGCACGACGCCCACCGGGCCGGGCAGGACGCCGCTTACCTGCGGGCAGAAATTTCCAAAGAGCTGCACAGCGGCCGGCTGGTGGGCGATGGCGTGACGCTGGACGAGTCCAAGCGAGTCATCGACCACGCCGCAGCCTATCGCGGCCTGATGGTGCGGGATGCCGAACGGCTTGGCGGGCAATTCAAGGGCGAAGTGGTGGCGGTTTCGTCGCACCACGCGATGCTCCAAGTGGGCGACATGATCGCCGTGCGCTACGAACGCGCCAATCTGGATCGTGACCTTGCCGTGGGCGACCGCGTGACGATCCAGTACGACAAGGCGCGCAGCCAAGTCTATGAGCAGGGCAAGGAGCCGGCGCGGGATCGTGGCGGCAAGGACATGCAGATGGAGCGCGAGCGCGTGCCGACGCCGCGCTGACTTTCGCGCGCGAAAGACCAACGGAGAAGAACATGAATCGAGAAACGCTTGAGCTGCTGGTTTTTGTGGGGATGTGCTTTGCCGCGTCCTACCTGTTGATGCGCGAGTTTCGTGCCTACCTGGATGCCGTCTTCAGCCGTTCCCCCGGAGAGCTGTGGGCCGATGTCTGGAAGCGCGCTCATGCCGAGCACGACCTGAACCGTAAGGCCCAGCTCGAAATGTTCGGCTCCAAGTGGGCGACCGTAGGGGGCCGCTTGCTTGTGGTGGGGCTTGTCATAGCTGGGGTGTGGTTTCTGGCTTTTGTCCCGGCTGCTGCCGTGCTGCTGGCCGTCTATCTGGCTTGGGGGTTGTACGCCACCCGCAGCCTTGGGCTGACGGCCAACGACGTGTATGCGCGCCTGCTGAAGCGCGACCGCATCACCTACCGCCTGCTGCACGCGGCCCTGTGGCCGCTCCATGCAAACCAAGCCAAGAACCAATCCGGTAATCAGTGAGGAATCCAGACCATGACCAATCAACTTTTCAGCCGTGCCGGCGTCCGCTACGAGGTGGCGCTGGATGTCCTGGGGGCCATCATCGCCCACCACTCCGAAGCCATTGCCGCCGAGCGCGAAAAAGCTACCCCTGACGAGGCCGTGATTGCGGCCGCTCAGAAAGCGAAGGACGAGCTGCGCACGATCCGCGAAGACCTCGATCCGAATGCTGACGAGGCCATCGAGCGCGTCATCACTCAGTACGGCCAGCAGGCCCGCGACCTTTACCAATAAGGCAGGAGGGCAGACAAATGGCTGGGGAGGTTTCCAAGTACGCAATGGAGAGCGCCTACAAAGACGTAGAGCGCGATGCACTGGCAAGAACGACGGCGCAGGAGAATCCGAAGGCGATCCTGTTGGGTGGCCAACCGGGATCGGGTAAATCGGCGCTGGCGGCCGAAGCGATCCGCGAGCTGCGCGCCAACGGTGGCGCTGTGGTGATCGACGCCGACCGGATGCGCGAGGAAAACCCGCGCTACAAGCAGCTTTCGCGCGAAGACCCCCAGCACGCCGCCGACCGAACGCAGAAAGAGGCCGGCGAATGGGCTACCCGCCTCACGCTGGCCGCCGTGGAGAACCGCCGCAATCTGGTGGTGGACGGCACGATGCGCAGCCCGGAGAACATCCGGGACTTGACCACTCGCCTGAAGGAACAGGGTTACGAGGTGGAGGCCAGAGTGTTGGCCGTCAACCCGGAAACCTCAGTGACCCGCGCACGGCTGCGCTTCGAGGAACAGGTGGCCGAGCGCGGCACCGGGCGGTTCGTCAACAAGGAACAGCACGACAACGCCTACAACGGCATGGTGGAGTCCGTGCGCGCCTTGGAGCGGGACAAGCTCACCGACTCGGTGCGCGTCTATGACGCCAACCAACGGCAAATCTACGAGAACAGCCAAGAGCGCGGAGAGTGGAAACGGCGAGCAGCAGCGGTTGATGTGTTGGAGCAGGAGCGCGGGCGCGCCTGGACGCACGCCGAGCGGCGCGATTACGTGTCCGCCCTGGACGACATCAATACGCTGGCCAAGCAGCGGGAAGGTGTGCGCGACAACGTGACCTACACCGTGGGCACCGTGGCCAAGAACGATGCGAAGGACTACAGCAACGTCAATGACGCCGCCAGGGCCTTCCGGGATGCCAAGGCTGAAGACCAGCCCTATGTGATCCGCACCGAGCGCCTTCCCAATGGCCGGGAATCGGCCTCGACGCCGGGGCAGACCACGTACACCGAGAAGGAGGGTGTGCGGGAGTATGGCAAGTACATCGGGGGCAACGACGAGGCCCTGAAGCGGGCCTACGCTGATGCCTTGCGGCCGGAACAGGAGCGCACCGCGCGGCCGGTGCTGGCCGACCGTGACGAGCTGGCGGCCAAGCTCGAAGCGGCTCGAAACGACTTGGCCCGTTTCGAGCAGACCCCGGCCTATCAGCGCGCCCAGGCATTCGACCAGCTCACCAAGCGGGAGGCGCTGGAGCGCCACCCGGAGCTGGACGGGGCCTACAAGCAGCTTCACGACATCAAGCAGAGCTGGACACCTCAGACCAGTCAAGACCAGCGGGAAACCAGCTACTTCAATGCGCGTGCCGAGCTGTCCGAGCAGCTTCATCGGGGCCGCGTCCCGGAGGGAAGTGTCACCGTGGATGAATCGCGGCGCGTGATCGACATGGCCGCCAGTCATCGGGGCTTGGTGGTGCGGGATGCGCAAGAACTCAAGCAGGACGTGAAGGGCGAAGTGGTGGCCACCTCATCGCATCACGCCCTGGTGAAGATGTCCGACATGGTGGCTGTGCGCTACGAGAAGGAAGGGCTGGATCGGGATGTCCGGGTAGGCGAGAAAGTGACGATCCAGCACGGCAACGAAAAGAGTCAGGTGTACGAGCAGGGCAAAGAGCCTGCGCGGGAGAACGCGCGGGACGTGGGCCGGGACATGGGCCGGTAAGCAAGGGAGAAAAACATGGCGATCTACCAGATTGGCGGGCAATCCATTCATTCAGACGACCCAGCCTTGTCCGAGCTGCTGGCCAATATCTACAGCTCGCGGGAGCGGCCGCTGTGCCTGTGCCGTACCCCTGGCATTGAAATGTACGTGGCCAAGGTCGATGACAAGTACCTCATCAAACGGATGCCCAATTCTGGTAGCGGCCACGCCCCGGCCTGCGATTCCTACGAGCCGCCGCCCGAGCTGTCCGGGCTTGGCCAAGTCATTGGCTCCGCGATCCAGGAGAACCCCGACGAAGGCACCACGGCGCTGAAGTTCGACTTCGCGCTGTCCAAGGGGGCCAGCCGATCCGCGCCGGCACCGAGCGGAAAGGAGACGGATAGCGTCAAGACCGATGGCAACAAACTGACCCTGCGCGGCACCCTGCATTACCTGTGGGAAGAAGCGGGCTTCAACCGATGGGCACCGACGATGGCCGGCAAGCGCAGTTGGTACGTGATCCGCAAGTATCTGCTGCAAGCAGCCGAGGACAAGACTGCAAAAGGCGCGAGCTTGGCCGGAATGCTCTACATGCCCGAATCGTTCAACGCCGAGAAGAAGAACGAAATCACCCAGCGGCGACTCGCGCAGATGATGCGAATCGCCACGCCCGAGAAGGGCACCCGGCGCTTGATGCTGGTGGTGGGGGAGGTGAAGGAACTGGCTCAGTCGCGCTACGGGCACAAGATCGTCCTCAAGCACCTGCCCGATTGCCACTTCATGATGAACGACGACATCTACAAGAGGCTGCTCAAGAGATTCGAGGTGGAGCTGGGCCTGTGGGATGCCTTGGAGGGCACCCACCTGATGATGATCGGCACTTTCAGCATCGGCGCTACCGGCGTGGCCTCGCTGGAGGAAGTCGCGCTGATGTGCGTGACCGAGAACTGGATTCCGTTTGAAAGCACCTTCGAGAAGATGGCGCTCGATGCTCTGACGCAGCAGAACCGGCGCTTCATGAAAGGGATGCGGTACAACCTGCCTTCCACGCGGCCGCTGGCCTGCGCGGTGGCTTCGGATACCGAGCCGGAGCCGACCGCCATGTACGTGGTTCCGCCTGGGGCCAGTGAAGACTATGCGGCCGCCGTCGATGAATTGATTGCGGAAAGCAAGCTCCCTTCATGGAAGTGGGTGGCTGGCGAGGCTCCTATGCCGGCGCTGCCGGCGCTGCCGGAGCACGGCCGATGATGAGCGCCCTACTCCGCTTCGTCGGCATTCGCCCGACCGTCGCCCCGACTTTCGCGCGCGAAAGTCTGCCGGCGACTCAACGCGCAACACGATGGGCGCTTCAGCGTGCTCCCCGTGGCCCCGTCCTGATGCTGGACATCGACGGGGTTCTACACCCTGGCCAGTCTGGCACGCTGATTTACCTGCCCCTGCTGGAAACATGGCTGCGAACGCATCCCGATGTTGATGTGGTGATTTCGTCCAACTGGCGCGAGACGCATACGCTGGATGAGCTGCGCAACTTCTTCTCCATCGAGCTGCGCGAGCGCGTTATCGGCTGCACGCCCGTTTTGCCTGATTGCACCAGGCTGGACGAGATCCTTTGCGTTGTCCGCGAGTACGGCGTCACCCAGTGGGCTGCCCTCGATGACCGCGTGCAGGAATTTCCAGATACACGCCGGCTGGTGGCCACCGAGTATCTGGACGGACTTACCGGGGAGTCGCTGCTTCAGCTCACCCGCGTGATGTGGGCCGCACCGTGAAGGTGTGGAACGCCCTGCTTTGCCTGTTTGGCATCCATTCGCCGCTGTCCACGCCCATCTATTCGAGCTGGGACGGAACCCAAGTACATGAACGGCGCTGCGCCCGTTGCGGCAAGGTGCTGGGTCATATTCTCAACTGACACACGGAGATTTCCATGAACCGACAAGACCTGATCGACGCCATTGCTGAAGACACCGAAGCATCCAAGGCGGCCACCACGCGCTTTCTCGATAGCCTCATCACCATCGTACAAAACGAGGTGGCCAAGGGCGGCGCGGTGAAGCTCACCGGCTTTGGCACTTTCGAGAAAGCAGCCGTTGCGGCGCGCACCGGGCGCAACCCGAAGACCGGCGCGCCGATCAAGATTCCCTCGACCCACAAGCCGAAGTTCACGCCTGGGGCCACGTTCAAGGACTTGGTGAAGGACTGAACCATGAGCAAACATCCCGACTTGAACGGAACCGCGCTTGCGCTGCTGCGTGCGCTCGACCGTGGCGAAGTGCGGGGCATTCGGGTGCTTTCGGAACGCGCGGCGGGCCGCCCATTGTGCGGTGCTGTCGATCTGGCCGTGATGCGCGAGTACCTGGGTGAAACCCGCCACCTTATCGACCGCGGCTATCTGTCGCGCAAGCCTGCCGGCACATCCATCCGACTGTCTCTGACGCGCAAGGGCCGGCGCGCACTCCATCCTGGCACGCCGTTCTGGCCAGCGCCTGTGACTTGGGCGCTAGGGGCGTCCATGCTTGCCGCTGGCGTAACCGGATGCGCGCCGATGCCTCCCGAGCAACCCCGTGTGCTCCTGATGGGCGCGCCCGTGCTCACCGGGCTGGCCCAAGTGCGCGATCCACAAACCGGCACCGACTACTTTGTGCCATGCAATCCGTGTGCGGCACCAACGCCCAAGACTCCGATGCTGGGCAGCACCGATGCTGCACCAGAGGCGACCGGCAAGGCGGCTGCACGGCCGCAGCCTTCGGTCTTGGCCAAGCTAGACGCCCATACTGTCGCCACACTCGCCATCCGGGCCGAAGCGGATGCCATCCCGGCCGGCTCCGCCCAGCTCACCGACGACGTGCGCCCCGTGACGGTAGTTGCAGTCGGCCCGGCCACGGCCGCGCCAGTCGCGGCTACTGCCTCCAGTTCCTTGCGCTCGCTCCCGTTTTCTAGCTCCGTGGCAAATCTGAACGATGAGGCCAAGCGTAATTTGTCCGAGCTGCTGCCACTGGCCATGACGGCCGAGCGCGTCTTGATCCGTGGCCGCACTGATTCGACCGGCACCGTGGCCGGCAATCGCGCCTTGGCCATCGCAAGAGCTGCGACTGTGCGCGCCGCGTTTGCCCGTGGTGGCGTTGACCCCCGAAAGCTGAAAGTCTCCTACTGCGTGACCTGCTTTGTCGCCTCGAATGACACCGAGGCTGGGCGCAGCGCAAACCGGCGCGTAGAGGTTGAGCTGGTGATGCCAGCGCCGGCCGTGGCCTTCAGCAAGTGAAAGCTGGCCATGAGCGCAGATGACCGGGATTGGTACCGAGAGCGGGCCGCGAAAACCATGCAGGATCATTACTATGACCCGAAGGTGTTTCGCGGTTCGCGCGAGGTTCGCGCAGACCAACCCCGTATCACCTTTTTGCAGTTCGTCATCGCCAATGCGCTGCCCTACGCCTTTCTGATTGTCGCGGGCGCGATCTGGCAAATAGCGCATGGGGCGACTCCACACGACGCCCTCTTGATGACGACCCAATGGCTCAAAGGTTTCGTGTTGAGCCATCCGGTCTTGTGCCTCCTGATGGTAGCCGGTGCGGCCTTCTACATGGCAAGGCCGCGCCTCGCCGGCATCGCCTATGTCTGGATCGGGATCGGGTTCCTGTGCTTTGTTGCCTTCGACTACTTCGGCAAAAAGCCTGCCGCCACGGCCGCACAACGAGCGGGCGAGCCGCCGCGCGTGGCCACCATGAGCGTGCCAAAGAATCAGCGCGGGCACTATGAGACGCCGGGCAGCATCAACGGCCAGCCTGTCACCTTCATTGTGGATACCGGCGCGGGCGTGACATCCGTTCCTGGCTCGCTGGCCAAGCCCTTGGGCATCACATCATGCGAACCTCGCCAGTTCAGCACGGCGGCCGGCGAGGTCTTCGGATGCGTCGCCACGGTAGCAGAAGTGGTTTTCGGTTCCTTCCGTGCCCATAACGTCCAGGTTGCCGTCATGCCCACCATGAACGGCCCTGCATTGCTGGGCATGAACATCCTGGGGATGGTGCAGATCGAGCAACGCGGATCGGCGCTGCTGTTCTCCACCACCCATTTCCGAGAAGACGATTGAACATCAAGAACAACAAGGAGGAAAACATGCGTCACCTTCCGCTTTACCTGCTTCTGACCGCTGCGGCCGGCTGCGCCCTACCTGCGCTGGCCAGTTCTGAAGCGGTGCCCGACGATGCTCCGGCTGCTGTAGCGGCCGCCACGGCCGCCACGGCCGCCGAGGTCAAGGTGGCCATCACCGGGCGCATCGACCTGACTGCTGATCGAGGGCGCAAAGTCTTCATCGAATTCCTGGCCAGCCCAAAGCTGACGGCCGCCGCGCGGGCTTCGCTGGCCTCCAGCGGCTTCGAGCTGGTGGACACCCGCGAACAGGCTGACGTGGTGTACGAGCTGGACGGTGCCTTCCAGGCGCTGCGCCCCGCGACCCGGCGTACCGCCGAGGTTCGCGTGGGCGACTATGCCGAGAACCCCGCACCCTTGGCCACCAAAAGCGGCCGGGGCGGCTCCGTGATGCTGTCGCTGAACCCGCTGGCCATGCTGATCGGCACGATTGCATCCAATGTCGGGAATGCAACCGGCGCGCAGGACTCGGTGAACGCGGCCACGGCCGGCGACCCGGACGGCAAATGCCTGTCGCGCTGCGAGACGTGGCGCTACCGTCAGCGCAATGTCGTCAACCTGACGCGCAAGGAAGGCAGCACGGAACAGAAGTGCTCCGTGCTGGCCACGGCCGAGGATGCCGAGCTGGTGCCGGCGCGACTCATCCAGTCGTCCCTTGCGGGCTTGCAGGAGGCTGCCGGCTTGATTGTGGCCCTGGGCCTCTCCGCTGATCCTGCTTTGGCGAAATGAACGCGCCGGGCCTGTCACTGGCGGATCGCTTTTGGATCGCCCATCGCTGGGCACGGTGTTCCTTGTGGGCGTAATTGTCGCCAGCATCGCCGGGCGTATCCGGCCTCACTACGCTTGGGCCTATGCGCTCATGAGCAACTTGGCCTTTCTGGCCTACGGCCTCGACAAATCAGCGGCCGTCGCTGACCGTTGGCGCTGGTCTGAAAAGTCTTTGCACTGGATCGCGCTGCTATGCGGCTGGCCCGGTGCCTTGATTGGTCAACATGCCTTCCGCCACAAGTCGCGGAAGGCTTCCTTTCTGTTTTTCACCTGGCTGGCCAGCGCCGCGAACGCCGCTATTTTCGCGCACTTGACTGGCTTCTATCGCTGGAGTTGGCAATGAACGCTACTCGCGCCCTTGTGGCACTGATGGCCTGCCTTGCCATTGGAACATCGCACGCGCAGCAGCGCGAATACATCATCTATGACGGCCAGAGCTACCCCGGCGACCAGCTAGACGTTGCGGCCGCCTCTCCCGTGATGGTCAAGCCGGCGCAGCGCCTGGGCAATGGGGACTACTCCATCCCGCGCGCTGCGGACGGCCACTACTATATCGCCGGGGCCGTCAACGGCTTTCCCGTGGTCTTCATGGTGGACACCGGAGCGCGCTTCACGACGCTGCCGGTCAAGCTCGCCCGCAATGCTGGCATCCGCGCTGGCCGCGCAACATCCTTTGACACGGCCGCAGGCCGTGAACGTGGTGGCATCACTGCGGCCAACACGGTGATCGTCGGCCCCTTCGCCGTTGAGGGTGCGGCTATCGCCGTCCTGGAGCGCCTTTCCGCTCCGCTGCTGGGGATGGACGTGCTCAACCGCTTCCAGATCGCCTATTCGGGCGGCTTCATGATCTTGCGAGGCGGCCGATGACGCAGGCAAAGGCGCGCGCGTGGGTTCGGCTTCCTTCTGGCCGTCGCCTCGACCTCATCAATCCCGATCCCGGCGTGTGGCTCGACAGTGACCTTGCCTTGCGTTTGGCGAGGACGTACCGCTGGGGTGGGGAATCATCATGGCCCCTGCCCCTCTCTGTGGCCCAGCATTCGCTCCTGGTGCTCGCTTTGCGCCGGCAGTGGAGCGACACCCCTTTGCCGGCCTCTGACGCGCTCCTGGAGCTTCTACACGACGCCGAGGAAGGTTTCCTTGGGTTCGATTGCATTTCTCCGCTGAAGGACGTGCTGGGCCTTTCCTTCCGTGCTGTTTCGTCTCGCCTGATGGCTGCGGTTTCGGAACGGTACGAGCTGCGCGCTTGGTCGCCGGCAGCGCACGCCGTCCACAAGCGGGCCGACTCGGTGGCGGCCGCTTCCGAGGCTGTGCATTGCATTGGCTGGCCAGCTCATGAAGTGCGTGATGTCCTGGGCATCGTGCATCCGGTGCTTGATGTCGATCCGCTGGCTGAAATCTACGGTTGTCGGCCGTGGGAGCCGTGGGCGGCTGACGTTGCGGCCGAGCGGTTCCTGGCTGCGCTGGAGTCGTTGCGTGCTGCTGTGCATGGGCAGATCGAGGCGCAAGCGTGACCCCTGGGCGTCTCCCCTGCGGGGCCGGGCTTTCGTGCTGCGCATCGAGCCGCCTGCGGCGTCTCGCCCCTTCGGGCGTCAATCCCTGACGCCTCCGCGCCGTGCCGGCGCTGCGCGCTCCGCTTG
>NZ_WTVK01000038.1 GCF_012910805.1 Aromatoleum evansii | reverse complement strand
GGGTTGGGGTTGGGGGCGCTCATGTCCGGCACCTTTTGGTAGTGTCTCAGCAGCAGCGGCCGGTGCCGCCGCCATAGCGCGCTTCCTGACGCTCGCGGAAGAATTCCTCGTAGCTCATCACCGGCCGATCCGGGTGCGTCGCCTTCATGTGCGCGGCGTAGGTGTCGTAGTCGGGCAGGCCTACCATCAGGCGGGCGGCCTGCCCGAGATACTTGCCGAGCTTGGTCAGGTCGTTGAACACGGGCTTACGCCGCGGCGCCCTGCGAGCCCGTGCCCGGCGCGCCGATTTCCTGCGTGGTCGGATGCGCCACGCGGTAGGCCTGGTAGCAGGTGCGTGCGCCGAACACCAGGATGCTCAGGACGACGAGCATGAAGAACGCGGTCAGTCCGGCATCGATCTGGTTGTTGAGGATGATCTGGTGCATCTGGTCCAGCGACTTCGCCGGTGCGAGCAGTTCGCCGCGGGCGAGGGCGTCCTGATAGCGCGACGACTGGGCGAGGAAGCCGATCTTCGGGTTGGCGTCAAACACCTTCTGCCAGCCGGCCGTCAGCGTGCAGGCGAGCAGCCACACCATAGGCAGGACCGTCACCCACGCGAAGCGCTCGCGCTTCATTTTGAACAGCACGACCGTGCAGAGGATCAGCGCAACGGCGGCCAGCATCTGGTTGGCGATACCGAACAGCGGCCACAAGGTATTGATGCCGCCCAACGGATCGACCACGCCCTGGTAGAGGAAGTAGCCCCATGCCGTGACGCACAGCGCGGTTGCGATCGCGTTGCCGGCCCAGGAGTCGGTGCGCTTCATCGCCGGTACGAAGGTGCCGAGCAGGTCCTGCAGCATGAAGCGTCCCGCACGCGTGCCGGCATCGACCGCGGTGAGGATGAAGAGCGCCTCGAACAGGATTGCGAAGTGGTACCAGAAGCCCATCATCGCGGTGCCGCCGAACATCTTCGAGAAGATCTGCGCCATGCCCACCGCGAGGGTCGGTGCGCCGCCGGCACGGGCGATGATCGTGTTCTCGCCGACCGCGGCCGCGGTGCCGGTGAGCGTTTCCGGCGTCACCACGAAGCCCCAGTTCGAGATCACCTGCGCGGCGCTTTCGGCCGTCGGTCCGAGCACCGCGAGCGGGCTGTTCATCGCGAAATATACGCCCGGATCGATGATGGACGCGGCAACAAGCGCCATGATCGCCACGAACGATTCCATCAGCATGCCGCCATAGCCGATCAGGGGCATGTGCGACTCGTTCTCGATCATTTTCGGGGTGGTGCCGGAAGAGATCAGTGCATGGAAGCCGGATACCGCGCCGCAGGCGATGGTGATGAAGAGGAAGGGGAACAGGCTGCCCGACCAGGCGGGGCCGGTGCCGTCGATGAAGCGCGTGACTGCCGGCATCTCGAGGTCGGGCGCGACGAACAGGATGCCGACCGCGAGCGCGAGGATCGCGCCGATCTTGAGGAAGGTCGACAGGTAGTCGCGCGGCGCGAGCAGCAGCCACACGGGGAGCACGGAGGCGACGAAGCCGTAGCCGATCAGCATCCAGGTGAGCTGCGTGCCCGAGAAGGTGAATAGCGCCGCCAGCGCGGGATCGGCAGCGACCTTGCCGCCACCCACGATCGCCCAGATCAGCAGCACGAAGCCGATCACCGAGATTTCGCCGATACGGCCCGGGCGGATGTAGCGCGTGTAGATGCCCATGAAGATCGCGATCGGGATGGTCGCGGCGACCGTGAAGGTGCCCCACGGGCTTTCGGCCAGGGCCTTCACGACGATCAGCGCGAGCACGGCGAGGATGATCACCATGATCATGAAGGTGCCGAACAGCGCGATCACTCCAGGAATCGGGCCGAGCTCGGACTTCACCAGATCGCCGAGCGAGCGACCGTCGCGGCGCGTGGATACGAACAGCACCATGAAGTCCTGCACCGCCCCGGCGAGCACGACGCCCGCCAGGATCCACAACATGCCAGGCAGGTAGCCCATCTGCGCCGCAAGCACGGGGCCGACGAGCGGGCCGGCACCGGCAATGGCGGCAAAGTGATGGCCGAACAGCACGTACTTGTTGGTCGGCACGTAGTCCAGACCGTCATTGTGGCGCGTCGCCGGGGTCATGCGCTCGGGATCCAGCGACATCACCCGCTTCGCGATGAACAGGCTGTAATAGCGAAACGCGATGAGGTATACGGACACTGCGGCGACCACGATCCACAAGGCATTGATCGTTTCACCACGATTGAGTGCGATATATGCGAGCGCGAAAGCGCCGAAGATGCCGACAAGCGCCCACAGCGCGTGTCTCGACAGCGTGGCCATCTATACTCCTCCTCTCTCCGGATAGGCCGTTGAATCAGGCTCTGGTCTTACCGGATTTGGTTCCGGGGCCCGGCAAAGCTGTGCCGGGAATCACCAGGTAATGTCGCGGAACGGCGCCTGCCGAACCATTCGCACTACTACTTTCCGCGTCTGCGTAGTACTACGCAGACATGTCGGGGGACTGCCGCGCGGCACTACAATCGCGGGCGGGAAACGGGTGAAAAGCTGGGGAGAATGGGCTTGCGGCTCAAGCACAAAGTGATCGTCCTGGCCGTGCTGCCGCTCATCGCGGCCGTGGCGGCGATTGCGATCCTCGTTGCGATGCAGGCGCGCGACCTCGAGCGGCAACAGGAAAGTGTGCTGAACGAGGCGATGCTCGCGGCAAAGCGCGCGGAGTTGCAGCATTACGTCCAGCTCGCGCAGACCTCGATCGACCACCTGTATTCGGCGGGGCGGGATGACGAGGCGACCAAGGCGGAGGCGAAGCGCATCCTCAGCGAGATGAACTACGGCGACGACGGCTACTTCTTCGCCTACGACATCACCGGCCTCAACGTCGTGCATCCGCGACAGTCAGAACTCGTCGGCCGCAACCTTTGGGACAAGCAGGATTCCGAGGGGCTCCCCGTCATCCAGCGCCTGATCGCCGCGACCGTTTCCGGCGACGGGTTCCTCCAGTACAAATGGAACAAGCCTTCGACGGGCAGGGAAACCGCCAAACTGGGCTATGTCGTCAAGCTCGACCGCTGGGGCTGGGTGCTCGGGACCGGCATCTACCTCGACGATGTCGAGAGCATCCGCAGCAAGTTGCGCGAGCGGATGTCGTCGCGCATCACGACGACAGTCGTCGGCTTCACCGTCGTGGGCATCGTTGCGGCGCTCATCGTGTTTGCCGGCGGCATGGCACTGAACATCAGCGAACACCAGCTCGCCGACCGCCGGCTGAAGGCGCTCGCGCAGCGCATCGTGACCTCGCACGAGGAGGAGCGCACGCGCGTCGCACGCGACCTGCACGACGGCCTCAGCCAGTTGCTCGTTTCGGTCAAGTTCCACCTCGAACTGGCCAGGGAGCGGGCGCTTGCCGGGCGTGACGACGTCGCGGAGCACATCACCAAGGGGCTGGACGGGCTGGGGGTGGCGATCGGCGAGATCCGCAGCATCTCGCACAACCTCCGCCCCTCGCTGCTCGACAACCTCGGCCTTTCCGCTGCCCTGCGACAGCTGCTCGACGAGTTTCACCTGCGCACCGGCATCGTCGTCGATGCCGACATCGGCAAGGTCGACCTGCTCGCCGACGAGGCGGGCGCGACCACCCTGTATCGCATTGCGCAGGAGGCATTGACGAACATCGAGCGTCACGCCGACGCCCATCACGTCCGTCTCACGCTCGCGTCGGGGGGCGGGGCCGTCCGGCTCGTGATCGCCGATGACGGGTGTGGCTTCGACTCGTCCCGGATCGACCACCCGCGTAGCGGCGGCATCGGCCTGCGCAACATGCGCGAGCGCATCGAGCATCATGGCGGCAAACTCGCGGTCAGTTCCGTGCCCGGCCATACCGAGCTCAGTGCGCTGCTGCCGTGCCCGAATGCGAAGAAAGGAAGCTTCTCATGAGCGATACCACCGATCCCGTCGCGCGGATTCGTCTGCTGTTGGTCGATGATCATCAGTTGGTCCGCGACGGCCTGCGCGCGCGGCTGGGGGATATCCCGGAGATCGACATCGTCGGGGAGGCGGCCAACGGCGAACAGGCACTGGCCGCCGCGGAAACCCTGCGTCCGGATCTCGCGCTGGTCGATGTCGGCCTGCCCGACATCAACGGCATCGAACTGACGACGGCACTCGCGCAAAGGCGTCCGGAGCTGCGCGTGCTGATCCTGAGCATGTACGACAGCCAGGGCTACGTGATGTCGGCGATGCGTGCCGGCGCGCGCGGATACGTGCTCAAGGACGCACCATCGGTCGAGATCATTGCGGCAATCCGGGCGGTCGCCGCCGGCGGCGCCTACTTCAGCGGCGCACTGACCACCGCCCTGTCGACGCAGGCGGACGACGCGGCGGCCCTGACGGAACGCGAGCGTGAAGTGCTGATCCTCGTCGCCCAGGGCGACAGCAACAAGCGCATCGCGCAGAAGCTCGACGTGAGCGTGCGCACCGTCGAGACGCACCGCCTCAATCTGCGCCGCAAGCTCGGCATCGAGACGGCGGCGGGGCTCGCGAGCTATGCGCTGAAGCGCGGCTGGATCAGGGGCTAGCGGCGGGGAGGAAACTCAGGACTTCTCGCCGCGCGCCGCGAGATAGATACCTGCAAGCAGCAACGCAAAACCGCCGAACTGAAGCGGCGCGAAACCCTCGCCAAAAATGACGAAGGCCATCGCCGCGCTGACTACGGGTTCACCGAGCGTGACGACTGCGACGAAGGTCGCCGAGACATGGCGCAGCGACCAGTTGTAGGCCGTGTGCCCGAGTAGCTGCGGGCCCAGTGCCATGCCGGCGAGCACGATCCACGCGCTCAGGCTGAAGCCGCTGAGCGGTGAGCCGCTACCGCCGCTCACGACGGCGAGGAACAGCGCGGCCACACCGTAGGCGAGCCACACATAGGCAGGCAGGGGCAGCCCCGCGCGCAGCCGCCGCCCGATCAGCAGGTAGGCGGAAAAGCACCACGAACCGATCAGCGCGAGCAGGTTGCCGAGCATCGGGTTCGAGCCGGCGCCGGCGTTCTGGCTGTCGCTCCAGAAAATCAGCAGGCTGCCGCCGAAGGACAGCGCGATTCCGCCCAGCATCATCCGGCTCGGGCGCTCGCCGAACAGCACGAAGGACGCCAGCCCGATCCACAGGGGGTTAGTGGTGACGAGGGCGGTGCTGGAGGCGACCGAGGTGTATTCCAGCGAGGTGATCCACGTGCCGAAATGCAGCGCGAGGAAGAAACCCGCCGCCAGTGCGAGCAAGCCCTGGCGACGGTCGAGCCGCGCCAGCGCGTGACCGGATTGCCACAGCGCGATCGGCGTCACGACCAGCGCCGCCAGCCCCAGCCGCCAGCACGCCACGGCGAGCGAAGGCACCCCCTCGGCCTGCGCGAGGCGCGCGAAGATCGAACCGAAGGAGACCGCCATCAGCCCGACGCCCAGCACGACGAAGGGCATCCAGCGCGGCGGGGCGGCGACGCCATTCATCAGTGCCCGCCCTCGAGGTAGGCCGCGCGCACTTCCGGGCTCTCCAGCAGTTCCTGTCCCGTCCCCGCCAGCACGATCTCGCCGTGCTGCAGCACGTAGCCGCGATGGGCGACACGCAGTGCGTGGTGGGCGTTCTGCTCGACGAGCAGTACCGTCATGCCGTGCTCGGTGTTGAGCTCGCGGATGATCTGGAAGATGCGCTTGATGTAGATCGGCGCGAGGCCCAGCGAGGGCTCGTCGAGCAGCAGCAGCTTGGGCCGGCTCATCAGTGCGCGCCCGATCGCCAGCATCTGCTGTTCGCCGCCGGACAAGGTGCCCGCGCGCTGCGACGCACGCTCCTCGAGGATGGGGAACATCGCATACACGCGCTTGATGTCGGCGTTGAAGTTCGCCGGGTCGGCGAAGGCCGTGCCCATGAGCAGGTTCTCCAGCACCGTCATGCGCGGGAAGATGCGCCGGCCCTCGGGCACGATCGCGATGCCGCGGCGCGAGATCAGGTGGCTCGGCACGCGCGTGATGTCCTCGCCGTCGAACACGATGCGACCCGAGGAGGCCCCAGGCTTGCCGAACAGGCTCATCATCAGCGTCGACTTGCCGGCACCGTTGGCACCGATCAGGGTGACGATCTCGCCGACCTGCACCGTGACATCGACGCCGCGCAGCGCGTGAATATGGCCGTAATGGGCGTGCACGCCCTCCATGTGCAGCATCATGCGGCTTTCTCCCCGGATGCGGTGTCCTCGTCATCCTCGCCGAGATAGGCCTTGATGACTTGCGGGTCGTTGCGGATTTCCTCCGGTGTGCCTTCGGCGATCTTGCGGCCGTAGTTCAGCACGCAGATGTGATCGGAGACGTTCATCACGACGCTCATGTCGTGCTCGATCAGCAGGATGGCGATGCCTTCCTCGCGGCACAGCGACAGCAGCAGCGTGTTGAGCTCGGCCGATTCGCGCGGGTTGAGGCCCGCGGCCGGCTCGTCCAGGCACAGCAGCACCGGATCGACGCACAGCGCGCGCGCGATCTCGATGCGCCGCTGCGTGCCGTAGGGCAGGTCGCCTGCTGCGACGTCGGCAATGTCCGTCAGGCCCAGGCGTTCGAGCCAGTGCGCGGCCTTCTTCAAGGCCTCGGCCTCGGCCTTGCGGTAGCCTGGCAGGCGGAAGATGCCCGCGAGCGAAAATCCGGACGCCTTCTGCAGGAAGTTGTGCTGCGCGACGATCAGGTTCTCCAGCACCGTCATCTTCGGGAACAGGCGGATATTCTGGAAGGTGCGCACGACCTGTGCATCGCGAGCGACGCGGTGGCCGGTCATCGTCTCCAGGCACATCTCGCCCTTGTTCGGATGTGCGAGCCGCACGCTGCCGACAGTCGGCTTGTAGAAGCCGGTCAGGCAGTTGAAGAAGGTCGTCTTGCCGGCGCCGTTGGGGCCGATGATCGCGGTGATCTTGCCCGCCGGCACCGACACCGACAGGTCGTCGATCGCCGTCAGGCCGCCGAAGCGCATCGTCAGGCTCTCGACGGAAAGCAGGGTCGCGGCGCTCATGCCTCACCTCCCTCGGTGGCAGCCTGTCTGAGTCGGATCGTCGGTTCGCGCGAGGCGAGCAGGCCGCCCGGTTTCCACACCATGATCAGCACCATCGCGGTACCGAACAGCAGCATGCGGTACTCGGAGAAGTTGCGTCCAAGCTCGGGCAGCAGCACCAGCACCAGCGCCGCGAGCACGACGCCGAGCTGGCTGCCCATGCCGCCCAGCACGACGATCGCGAGGATCGTCGCCGACTCGGTGAAGGTGAAGCTCTCCGGCGAGATGAATCCCTGGCGCGCGGCGAAGAACACCCCTGCGAAGCCGCCCAGCATCGCGCCGATTGCGAAGGCCGAGAGCTTGACGTTGGTGACGTTCATTCCCATCGCCTTGCAGGCGATCTCGTCCTCGCGCAGCGCTTCCCAGGCGCGACCGACCGGCAGCTTGCGCAAGCGCGCCACGAAGACGTTGGTCAGCAGCGCCAGCACCAGGATCAGGTAGTACAGGAAGATGATGCGGTGCATGCCCGAGAACTCGAGCCCGAAGAAGGTCGCGAAACTCTGTGTGCCTTCGGCCGGGTTGCGCTCGAAGGGCAGGCCGAACAGCGTCGGGCGCGGGATCGAGCCGATGCCGTTGGGACCGTTGGAGAGCTCGGTCCAGTTCACCAGGATCACGCGGATGATCTCGCCGAAGCCCAGGGTCACGATCGCGAGATAGTCGCCGCGCAGGCGCAGGATCGGATAGCCGAGCAGGATGCCGAAGGCTGCGGCCATCGCGCCGGCCACCAGCAAGGCCTCCCAGAAGGTCCAGCCGAAGTGCGAGAAGAGCAGCGCGTAGGTGTAGGCGCCGACCGCGTAGAACGCGACGTAGCCGAGGTCGAGCAGGCCCGCCAGGCCGACAACGACGTTCAGGCCCCAGCCGAGCATCACGTAGATCAGCACCGTCGTCGCCGTGTCGATGACGTAGCGGTTCTCGGAAAAGACGATCGGCAATGTGATCGACGCGCCGAGCACGGCCCAGCCGATCACCTTGATCGCTTGCGGGGTGCGGTCGATCTTCGCCACCGGAGGCTTCGCCGCGCGACGATTGCGGATCTGGTCCATGATCCAGCGGAAGATGAACCGGCCCGCAAAGGATGCGCCGACGAAGGCGCCGAGCATGCCGAAGCGGGTCTGCACGGTAAGTGCGCCGCCCTCGTCGACGGTCGTCAGGCCGACCATGGGAATGCCCAGAAGAAGGGCGACGAAGGCGACCCAGGCCGCGTCCTTGAAGCGTTCTGCGGGCGTGCGCGCATGGCGCGCAATGATCACGGCGCTCATCAGACCTTCTCCACTTCAGGACGGCCGAGAAGTCCGCTGGGGCGGAACATCAGCACCAGGATCAGGATCGCGAAGGTCGCGACGTCCTTGTACTCGGGCGAGAGGTAGGCCGCCCAGAAGGCCTCGATCAGGCCGATGATCAGCCCGCCCAGCATCGCGCCCGGCAGCGAGCCGATCCCGCCCAGCACCGCCGCGGTGAAGGCCTTGATGCCGGCGACGAAGCCGATGAAGAAGTCGACCACGCCGTAATACACCGTCACCATCACCCCGGCGACCGCGGCCAGCGCCGCACCGAGCATGAAGGTCGCCGAGATCGTGCGGTCGACGTTGATCCCGAGCAGTGCGGTCATCGTGCTGTCCTGCTCGCACGCGCGCTGCTGGCGGCCGAACGCGGTCTGCGTGATGAGGTAAGTGAAGGCCACCATCAGCACGACGGTCACGACGACGATCATGATCTGCGTCCACGAGATCTGCACTGTGAAGCCGCCGGATTGCCAGATCTCGATGCCGCCTTCGAGCACCGGCGGGATCGGTTTGACGCGCGCGCCCTGCGTGAGCTGCACCATGTTCTGCAGGAAGATCGACATGCCGATCGCGGAGATCAGCGGCGCCAGTCGGGTCGAGCCGCGCAGCGGCCGATAGGCCATGCGCTCGACCGCCCAGCCGTAGGCCGAGGTGAAGAAGATCGCGGTGATCAGCACCGCGGTGAGCGCCAGCGGCAGCGACGTGATGTCGAATGCGGCGAGCAGCGTGAAGGCGGTGACCGCGATGAACGCACTCACCATGAAAATGTCGCCGTGGGCGAAGTTGATCATCCCGATGATGCCGTACACCATCGTGTAGCCGATCGCGATCAGGCCATACACGGCCCCCAGCGTCAGGCCGTTGATGAGCTGTTGCAATGCATATGCCACAGCAGTCTCCTTTGTCGTTTTGCGTGTATCGCGCGAGCGGCGCAGACGGGCAGGGCGGCAGCCCGTGCCGGGAACCGTTCGGCGCGAGTGCGCCGCCGGTCTTTTGGACCGGCGGCGCGCAGGCCGGGCTGGTTACCCGGTCATTTGAAACGGAGGATTACTTGGCGGCGTAGTCGTACTGGCCGCCCTTCCACTGATACACGACGAAGCCGGGCTGCTTCTGGTCGCCCTTGGCGTCGAAGGCGAGCTCACCGATGACGGTCTTGAACGAGTTGCCGCGCATCGTCTTCTCGAGGTCGGCGAACTTGGTGCTCTTGGCCTGGGTCGCGGCGTCGGCGAAGAGCTGCATCGCGGCGTAGGCGTACATCACGTAGCCTTCGGGCTCGACCTTGGCGTCGCGGAAGCGCTTCACGATCGGCGCCGCATCCGGGTTCTTGCGCGGATCGGGCGAGAACGTGAACATCACGTTGTCGGCGGCGGCGCCGGCGGCGGTGACGAGTTCCGAGTTGGTCATCGTGTCGCCGCCCATCACGGTCAGCTTCAGGCCGGCCTGCTGCGCCTGGCGCAGGATCAGCGCGACTTCGGTGTGGTAGCCGCCATAGGCCAGCACTTCGACGCCGGCCTGCTTGAGTTTGGTGACGATGCCGGAGTAGTCCTTCTCGCCCGCGGTGATCGACTCGCGCAGCGTCGGCTTGAGGCCCTTGGCGGTCATCGCCTTGGCCATCTCGTCCGCGAGGCCCTTGCCGTAGGCGCTCTTGTCGTCGAGCACGGCGACCTTCTTGCCCTTGAACTTGTCGGCGATGTAGCCGCCGGCGACCATGCCCTGCTGGTCGTCACGACCCATGATGCGGAAGATGTTCTTCAGGCCGCGCTCGGTGACCTGCGGGTTGGTCGACACCGTCGCCATCGGGATGTCGGCCTCGACATACACTTCCGACGCGGGGATCGTCGAGCTCGAGCACCAGTGGCCGTGCATGAACACGATCTTCTTGTTCACCATCGTGTTCGCGACCGAGACGGCCTGCTTCGGATCGCAGGCGTCGTCGCCGACTTCCAGCTTCAGCTTCTGCCCGAGCACACCGCCCTTGGCGTTGATGTCGGCGATCGCCATCTCCGCACCGCGGCGGATCTGGTCGCCGGCCGAGGCGTACTGGCCGGTCATCGGGCCCGCAATCGCCACCGCGAGGTCGGCGTGGGCGAGCTGGGCCTGCGCGCCGAGCGCGAGGAAGGCGGTCGCAATCAGGGTCTTCTTCATGTGTTTCCTCCGTGGTGTCTGTGGTCCTTCAGGTACTGCACGAGCGAGGCCCCCGCCTCGAGCACATGGGCCCGCGTCAGGGACGCCGCAGCGTCGGGGTCGCGCCTTGCGAACGCGTCGAGGATCGCGCCGTGTTCGCTCTGCGTCTTGGGCATTTCGGTCTGCGAGGTCATCGCAAGAAGGGCGCGTACGTAGCGTTCGAGCTTGTCGTACAGCGACCGGATCTCGACGAGCAGGATCGGCCGGTCGGCGTCCGCGTACAGCGTCGAGTGGAACAGCCAGTTCAGTTCGCCCCAGCGTCCGGGGTCCTGCGACGCACCGAATTCGGCCAGCTTCTGGCGGGCTTCGTTCAGGCGTTCGTCGCTGATGCGGGCTGCAGCCAGCCCGGCCGCGCGTGCTTCGAGCATCGCGCGGATGTCCATGTATTCGAGGATCTCGGCCGGCGACAGGCCGGCCACCACTGCACCACGGTTCTTCGTGAAGCGTACCAGGCCCTCCGCCTCCAGCCGCTTGAGCGCCTCGCGCACCGGAATCTTGCTGACATGGAAGCGGGATGCGATCTCATCCTGGCGGAGCACCACGCCGGTCGCGAGGTGCCCCCCGACAATCGCGTCGCGCAGCGAACCGGCAATCTGGTCGGATGCCGAGAGACGCAAGACACGCGGGACTGCGAGTTGCTCGAGTGGCAATGCCATGGATGGTCTTGTGTAAGATCGTATACGTTATACGGAGAGGCGCGAAAATACCGCCACCCGCAAGGGAATGCAAGCTGCACTGCAATAAGGAAATTTGCCTCCGTCAGCGCGCGGCGCGGCGGGGCGGATCAGTCTTCGGGAAGCTTCAGTTCGGCCCACATGACCCATTGGCCGCAGGCATTGCGCGGGCTGCGCAGGGTGCCGTGCCACGGTCCCTCGTTGCACGGGCCGCGGGCGTCGTCTTCGTATTCCACTTCGCCCGGGTTGGCGCCTGGCTTGCGCGCACCACCCCAACGCTTGCAGGAAACGCAGCGCTTGCGATCGGCGGGCTGGACGGGCATTGAAGCGAGGCGGAAGGGGGGGAAGGAGAGGAGGGCGCCGCCGACTCAGGCCGCCTTGCGCCCGAGATGCTCCGCCAGCGCAGGGCGGAGATTGCACTCCCGCTGCCAGGAGCGCCGCTCCTCATTGGCGAAGGCATACGCACGCGCCTCGTCATCGCCGAGGGCCGTGAGTGTTTCCAGCGTGCGCTGGAGGAAGACATGTTGCGGCAGCATGGTGCCGAAGAAGAGCACCAGGTCACCGCGCTGGATCAGCAGCGTGGGGAAGTTCTCGATGTCGAGGTCGCCCACGACCTCCGCATCGTCCTCGACATCCACCCAATGGAAGCCGGCCTGCGGCCACTGCGCCGCGAGCGCCTCGAATCCGGCGCGGTATTCGCGGCACGTGCCGCACCATTCGGCGCATAGGCAGACGACAAGCAGTTCGGGTAGCGACAGGGCGTTCATCGGAAGAGATTCGTAAGCGGGCGGCCCGAGGCTAGCACATCCGGCACGACGGCACACCCATGCCCACCCCGCATCTTGCTGCCCCGGCGTCCGCAGCGCCGGGGGCCGGCTCAGCCCGCCCGCGGCTTGCGCAAGACGAGTTCCAGGGCGTGAGCGCCCAGTGCGGCAGCGATCCGCCGCGTGTCCTCGCTGCTGCTGCCCGAGAAGTAGTCGAAGCGGCGCAGGATCCGGATCTCGTCGAAACCCGCTTGATGGAAGGCGTCGAGATAGGCTTCCTCGATGACTGCACCTACTACGCACTCGGCCCACAGCCTGGGGTTGCTGCGCGACTTCTCGCCGATCGGTTGCGACACCACGATGTCGGCAAGCTGCACCCACCCGCCTGGGCGGAGCACGCGGTGAAGTTCCGCGAAGGCCCTGGGCTTGTCGGGCACGAGGTTGAGCACGCCGTTGCTCGTGACGACATCGACGCACGCATCGGGAATGGGGATGGCTTCCGCATTGCCTTCGATCGGCTCGACGTTGCAGGCGCCCGCAAGGGTGGCGTTCGCGCGCAGCTTGTCGATCATCGCCTGCGTCATGTCGAGCGCCAGCACGCGACCGTCCGTGCCGACGAGTCCAGCCGCGATCAGCGTATCCGTCCCCGACCCGGATCCCACGTCGAGCACCGTGTCGCCGCGGCGAATCACCTCCGCCGCGAAAGGAAAGCCGACGCCCGCGAATGATTCCTGCGCGGTGTCCGGAACCCGCTCCAGCCAGCTCTCCGGATAGCCGACGAAAATGCAGGCTGCGCGTCCGGTCGGGAAGTGGAAGCGCCTTTGCGGCTGGTTGGCGACGTCCGTGTACATCTGCTGCACGGCCTCGAAGATCTGCTCCTTCCGGAGTCCGGCGATCGCGACCATGGTCTCCTCCCGCGTGTATCCGCTCAGAACTCGTCGATAATCGCTTTCAGCCTGCGCCTGAGGGAGTCGGGCGGAGGCGCGCTCGCCAATGAGCGCATGCGATCGCGCAGCGCGCGCTCGAACTCGGCGCGTGAGAAGCACCCGCGGCATTCGGCCAGATGGTCGTCGATCAGCGCTCTTCTTGCGTCGTCGATCTCGCCGTCGAGGTACTCCAGCAGGCTGGCGACCACCTCATCGCAATGCATCCGTTCCTGCTCAGTCATGAGTGTTGTCCTCCGCGGACTTGCCCTGCACCAGCCCCGCCGCCAGCGCCTGCTGCCACAGCGCGCGCTGCAGCCGCGAGCGTGCGCGATTGAGTCGCGAGCGAACCGTCCCGACCGGTACGCCGAGCATCGCCGCGACCTCGGTATACGAGTGGCCGAGCAGGTCGACGGAGACAACGACGGCGCGATAGCAGTCGGGCAACTCCCCCAGCGCACGGTCGAGGTCCTCGCACAGCAGCTTGTGGATCAATTCCTGTTCGGGATTGCCCCACCACAGCAGGAAGGGCTGGTGCAGGCGATCGAACAGCGAAAAGCCATCCTCGTCCTCGTCAGCGTCGAGGAGCTCTTCGCGTTCGTGTCGGCACTGGCTGAAGAAGGTGTTCGCCAGGATGCGGAAGATCCACTTCTCGAAGCAGGCGCGGTCTTCGAGCTGCGGCAGATGCGCCCACGCCTTGACGACGGCCTCCGATACGAGATCCTCGGCGGCTGCGCCGTTGCGGGTGAAGCGCAGCGCAACGCCGTAGAGCCGGTCAGCCAGTTCCCCGATGCGCAGCGCAAAGAAGCTGCGGTCTTCGGTCGTCGGGGCAGGTGGGTCGCATCCGGAGCGGCTCCGCTGCAGCGACGATTGAAACGCCCCATGTTCCATCTGTCATGCCTTCGTCGCGAGCACCGAAACGCTCTTCACCCCGTACTTGCGGCAAGCCGCCTGCGCATTTTCGGAGAGGAAGCGATACGCGGGGTTGTCGCGCATCTCCACGATGCGCAGGCCTGCGCAAGCGATCATCTCGCGATACTCGTCCTGCTGCGCGGCGCCGCCGATGCATGCGGCCCACAGCGTTGCATTGCACACGATGCCCTCGGGCAAGGCCCGCTCCGCGACGATGTCGGAGATCGCAAGGCGTCCGCCGGACTTCAGCACGCGGGCGGCCTCGCGGAACACCGCAGGCTTGTCGGCGGAAAGGTTGATCACGCCGTTGCTGATCACCGCATCGGCCGATGCATCGGGCTGGGGCACTTCCTCAATATAGCCCTTCAGGTAGCGGATCTGGCCGAAACCATGTGCGTCGCGCAGGCGCTCGGCCTTCGCCCGCTGCGCGTCGGTCATGTCGATGCCGATCACGCGTCCCTGCAGGCCGACACGCAGCGCGGCGACGAAGGTGTCCATCCCCGAGCCGCTTCCCAGGTCGAGTACGGTCTCGCCGGCGACCGGCGCGGCGAGATCGAAATGATGACCGACCCCGGCGAACGATTCGATCGCCTCGACGGGGATGCGATCGAGTTCGTCGGCGGGATAGCCGAGACGCTCGGCGAGTCCGCGCCCCATTTCGAAATGGAACGCGCCGTGAGGATTCTCCGCAACCGCGCAATACATGGACTTGACCCGCGATTCGAGCTCCCGCGGATCGAAAACGGTCGTCGCTGTCATGTTCGGTCCTCCATCGGATGTGTTCGAACGCCGCCCCGCCCGCGCGGGGCCGCGCAAGGGGCGCGTCACCCGCGAAGGGCAGGTGACGCGCCCGTGCCCGCCCGGCGGGCAGGCGACTTCTCACTCGTGAAAGACGGTGTCCTCGAGCGGCTTCCATCCGGCCGTCGCGACGACCAGGAGGACCAGATCCTCAGCGCCGCTTCGCTCGAAGGCATGCTTCTTGTTGCGCGGAAGGTTGAAGATGTCGCCGGGCTTGGCCGGACGGCTTTCGATCTGTCCGGCGTCGTTCTCCAGCCGTGCGGTGCCGCTGCCGCGCGCCACATACACCACGTGATCTTCCTGCGCATGATGGTGCAGGCGGATCTTGCTCATGCGAATGATTTGCAGCTCGCTGTTGCCGGCACGGGTCGACGAGATGACCTTGGCCGTGGGACCGCCCGCAGGCAGCGGGTTGGCGGCGACCGCCGCGTCGAGGTTCGCCGTTTCGATCTTCTTGTCCTGGGCGGCGAGGGGGGATGCGAACAGCTGGACGGCAGCCAAGGCCGCCACGGTCAACAGGGTGCGGTTGGTTTTCATGATCGACTGCTCCTTCGGGGTTGGGGGCCTCCCTGTGTTTTGCCCAAAGGACGCAGAACCCGGCCGGACGGTTCCAGCCCGCCGGCGAGGTAGTCGGGTAGCGCCTCAGCTCGCCGCTTCGATGCGAAAGACCGCGGGGTCGTCGCCGTGCTCGATCAGGATCCTGCGTACCCGCTCCTGCCACAGCCGGCCGAAGCGGGCGGACAGTTCGAGATCGTCCGGCGCCTGCAGGCACCGCCCCAGTAGCTCGGGCATTTCGGGATCGGCAGGAACCGACGAGAGATCCGCCTGCGCGTCGACGGACGTCGCGGAGTCGAGGCGCGTGAAACGCATCGCCAGCGGCAGCTCGGTCGCGAAGTCGAGCAGGCCCCGTCGCACGAAGCGGCCGCCCAGCCCCTTGAAACCGCCGTCATGCGCCGCGCCGGTCAGCAAGGTGATCACGCTTGCGATCACGCCCGTCACGCCCTCGTCCTGGCGCCCGCGGAACTCGACCCGCAAGCCGCCTCGCTCGGGCAACTGGTCCGGGTAGAGCGCACGCAGCGCATGCACGCACACCATGTACGCCGACGCGACCGTCGGGCACGAATGACCGGCGAGCTTCACCGCATCCTCGTAGCCATAGTCGATGATGCCCCCCTCGCTGGCACCCAGAAGGGCTGCGAGCGGGTCGTGCAGCTCGATGCGGCGCACATCGGCAAAAAAATCCGGGAACCTCATTTCAGACCTCTTATCCTTGCGTTTTGCGACGACCACCGTCCGGCGCACTCACCGCCGGGGCGCAGTGGAGCAACTTCCTGCATCGCGCAAGGATCTCAACAAGGCTGCAGTCGTCTCATTGATGTCCGTCAACCGGCGGTCCGCGTTCGCGGTCGGGCGGTTGCGGGTTGATCGAATCGATCGGGAGATTTCATGACGCGCTTCTCCACGCCGCCGGCCCTGGCCGACGCCGCTGCTTCCCGCTACGCAACGCACATCGCACGCCGCATGGCCCTGGCCCTGATCGCGTCCGTCGGCTGCCTTTCAGCTGCAGCTTCGGCACAGACGGTGGTCCGCAGCGAAGCGGGGCCGGTCCGCGTGACCGAGGTCGCGCGCGGTCTCGACACCCCGTGGTCGCTTGCCTTCCTCCCCGATGGCAACATGCTCGTCACCGAAAGGCCGGGCCGGCTGCGCGTGGTGACCCCGGACGGCAAGCTCTCGCCGCCGATCCAGAACGTCCCGCGAGTCCATGCGACAGGGCAGGGCGGCTTGCTCGACGTCGTCGTCGGACCGGATTTCGCCCGCGACCGCCTGATCTGGCTCTCGTTCGCCCAACCGACGCAGAAAGGCGCCCGCACCGCGGTCGCCCGCGCGCGCCTCGACCAGGCGGGCGCGAGCCTGCAGAACGTCGAGATTGTCTTCGCGCAGCGCGAAGATCCGGACGGACGCAATCACTGGGGATCTCGCCTCGTGTTCGACCGCGAGGGCAGACTCTTCGTCACGCTGGGCGACCGCCAGTCCTATCGCGACAGTGCGCAGGACGTGGGCAGCCATCTCGGCAAGATCGTGCGGATCGCACCCGACGGCAGCATTCCCAACGACAATCCGTTCGTAGGCAAAGGCGGCGCCTTGCCGGAGATCTGGTCCTACGGCCACCGCAACGTCCAGGGTGCGGCGCTGCACCCGGTGAGCGGAAAGCTGTGGGCCCACGAACACGGGCCGCAGGGCGGCGACGAGGTCAACATCGTGCGGGCCGGCGCCAACTACGGCTGGCCGGTGATCACGTACGGAAAGGAATACGTCACCGGATTCAGCATCGGCGAGGGAACGCAGCGGGCCGACGTCGTCGCCCCGGTGCGCTACTGGATCCCTTCGATCGCGCCCTCGGGGATGAGCTTCTATACGGGCGACGCCTTCCCGAAGTGGAAGGGCAACCTCTTCGTCGGCGCCCTGCGCGGGCAGACTCTCGTGCGGATCGAGCTGGACGGCGAAAAATTCGTCCGCGAAGAACGCCTGCTCACGGAGCTGGGCAGCCGCATCCGCGACGTTCGCCAGGGCCCCGACGGGAAGCTCTACCTCCTCGACGAGAGCGAGGGGCGCATCCTCCGCCTCGATCCGGGCTGATGCCGGGGTGCCGCGTCACGCGGCAGCGAGTCGCTCGAGGAAACGCGGCGGAATGGGCGCCACCTTGCGCGTCGTGTAATCGAAGAACACGAAACCCAGCTTCGCCCGCGCGACCTCACGCCCGGAGTCGTGCTCGCTGACCTGGCAGACGATATCCCCGCCGTACTTGTTGAAATCGTTGACCGCGAACCGGAACACCAGCGTCTCGCCCTCGAAGGACTCCGAGATGTACTGGAATGCGGCGTCGGTAATCACGGTCCCGACCCCTTCCACCTCGATATGCGTGTAACCCAGGCCGACGAAAAACGCCTCGCGCGCATTCGAAATCAGCACCACCATTTGCGCATTGTCGACGTGGCCGGCGCGATTCACGTGTTGGGCCCGGATGGGAAGCCGGGTCTCGAAGATGAAACGCTCGGGTAGTTCGACTTTGATTCGTGGCATGGGGAAATGGCTAAAGAGATCGCTTGCGGAGCCGTAAGTATAAAGAAAGCACCGGTGTGCCGGTACGCGCCCGCCATTCACGCCGCAATGCGGGCCGATCGTCGGAATGCCCCGCCGTACCGTCGTTTGAAGCATCGAAGGGGCGCCAGAAATGTGTCAAACTGATCATGTTTGAGATTCGCCCTTAGCCCGGCGACGGTGATCGCCCTCGTCCCGTACCGCCATCGAAGCGGAGCATCTCGTGACCACCCTACAACCATCGCGCCATACCGGAGCTCCCGATGCGTTTCGTCCGCATCAGGGGGTGTTGCTCGAATGCCGCGACTTCGTCAGCCAGCGCGTACGCGAAGCGCTCGCCCGGGCTGTCGGCGAACTCGGCGATGAACTCAAGGCCCGGCGGTTGGGCGCGAAAACCGCCGACGAAGCACAGAAACTGATCGAGTTGCAGGCGCTTCTGCGCGGTATCGGGGCCGACATCGACCGGGCTTTCAGCGCCGGCTTCGAGGATCAGTTCCAGGAGCGCGCCAAGACCTCGAACGTCGGCGGCTCGTTCTACGAGGGCGAAAACGGCTTCTTTCCGGAACTCTCGCTCGTCGACGAAACCGAGATCGACGAAACCCTGGCAGTCAAGAACCTGGCCACCCGCCTGGAACGGGCCTGCGAGGCCGAAAACCAGGATCTGCAGACACGTGTCGCCTTCATGCTGGGCGAAAGCGACATCGACAATGCCACCAACCCGATCGGCCCGACCGCAATCTGCGAGGCGCTCAAGGATATCTGCTGGGGGCAGGAGGCGTCCGGAGGCCTGCGCGCCACGGCGCTCGAACTGCTCATCGGTCGACTGGCCGGGGAACTCTCCACGGTTTACCACGATGTCAATTCGCTGCTCGTCGCGCGTCGTGTGATGCCCAACGTCCGGCCGCGCGCGCGACGGGGCAAAGCATCGGAGCGCATGGCCGTGCGCAAGAGCGCAACGCTTCCCGGCGAACCCGATCCGTCCGACGTCGTGAAGGAGATCTTCACCGCCCGCGCCGCAGCGGCGGAAAGGGCCGGCTGGCGGCAGCGCGCGGGCACGGTCGAGCTGATGCAGCTGCTCGATGGCCTGCAGCAGGGGCGCGGAGACATGGAGTTCGGCGGGCAAAATTTCGCCCTCCCGTCCGATGGTCAGATCTCCGGTAACGTCATCAACGCCCTCATCGAAGCCGGTCTCAGCAAGCAGGCGAGTTCGGTGGACGGCATCGTCATCGACGTCGTCGCCACCCTGTTCGACTACATCTTCGACGACTCGCGCGTTCCCGACGCCATGAAGGGGCTGATCGGCCGCCTGCAGATCCCCGTCCTGAAGCTGGCGATGATGGATCACGGCTTCTTCTCCAATCGCACTCATCCGGCCCGCAGGCTGATCAATCTGCTGGCGCAGGCAAGCGTCACCTGGGACGGTCCGCTGAGCGAGGACAGTTCCCTATACCGCATCGCCGAGGGCATTGTCGTCCGCATCCAGAACCAGTTCGCGGACGAGCCGAGCATCTTCGCGGGCTGCCTGCAGGAATTCGAGAACTATCTCGTCGAGCAGGAGCGCTATGCGGATGCGCGGGCGGCCACGCTGACGGAGCGCCTGCGGGAGCGCGAGCGCATCGATCTCGCGCGCAAGCTCGGCGAAGACGCGCTGTCCGCGCATCTCGGAAACGAGGACATACCCGATGTGGTGCGCGACTTCATCCGCGACACCTGGACGCGCGTGCTGGGGCACGCCGCCCTCGAGGTCGGCGCTACGACAGCTCCCGTCAGGAGCGAACGCTGGGCCGGCGCGATGGCCGCAGTCGACGAGCTCGTTTGGAGCGTCCTTCCGAAGCAGAGCATGGAAGAGCGCCAGCGCATGGTGAAGCAGCTCCCGGTGATCCTGCGCAACCTGAAGGCGAGCATGACCGGCGCGGGGATCGAGGAAGCAAGCCAGAAGGCGTTCTTCTCGGAACTCGTCAAATGCCATGCGGCAGCGCTGAAAGCCCCGGTCGCGCCCGTTCCGGCGCCGGTTCGTTCCGCGCCCAATGCGCCGGCACGACCATCCGGCCCCTTGCCCGGTCTGCAGCCGATCGGCGAGGAGCCCACGCCGGAAATGCTGGAGCTCGATCTGCTCACCCGTGGCAGCTGGCTGGAACTCAGGGACGAGTCGGGCGAGGTGCGGCGAGTGCGCCTGACGTGGATCAGTCCCGCACGCACCATGTACCTGTTTGCCAACCGGCAGGGGCAGCGCGCGCTTGCCCTGACGCGGACGGAGCTGGCGCGGCGTTTCGCGAGCGGCGAAGCATCGACCGCCGATCAGGAACCCCTCCTGGATCGCGTCGTGGACGACGTCCTCGACGAATTGCGGGGCTGATCCGGGGAGCGTCCGAACCGGGACGAAATCAAACAGAATCCAGCAGGCGGGCAATCAAGCCGGCGACATCACGGAAACACTCGCCCGACTGCGCTGCACGAGAGGTAAAGGGAATGAATTCAGCCAGCAACCAGCGAGACCGCCGCCAGGTGACCGGAAACATCCGCGACTTCCTGCTCGCTGCCGACGAACTGCCCAGTCCGCGCGGCGCCGCGCTGCAGCTCATCGAGCTCGCGCGCGATCCCGACGTGCGCATCGACGCCGTCGTGCGCGTGATCCGATCCGATCCTGCATTGTCGGGCTTCGTCCTGCGCGCCGCGTCCGCCGCACGTTTCGGCCGCACGGAGCGTTCGCTCGACCTGCAGCAGGCAGTGATCAGGCTGGGCATGAACATCGTACGTGCGCATGCAGTCGCGTTGTCGCTGGTCACGAACCGGCCGAAGGTCACATCGAAGCGCTTCAACTACAACGCCTTCTGGACCTCGTCGCTGCTCAATGCGGCCGTGATGGAAGCGCTGGCCCGCCACCGCGGCGACCTCCCGGCGGCGGAAGCATTCACGCTGGGCCTGCTGAGCGAGATCGGAACGCTTGCGTTCGCCACGGGGGCCCCGGCAACCTACGACCTGACGCTGGAGCAGGCTGCGCGCGGCGCCGAGCCGGTCGAAACGGTGGAAATCGCCACCTTCGGCTTCGATCGTCACGAACTGTCCGCGGTCCTGCTGGCCGACTGGGGGCTGCCGACCTCGCTCGCCGACGTCGTGTACTGGCAATGCGATCCAGAAGGGGGCGGCTTCGAGCCCGATTCCCGTTCCTATCGTCTCGCTTGCGGCCTGCAGCTGGCGACCAAGCTCGCCGATACCTGCCTTGCCGCGCAACCCGATCCGGATTCGGTGGCGACGATCTACCTGCGCGCCGCGATCCTCGACCTCACGCCGGAAGAGACGCGCAAGCTCGCAATGGATGCCCTCGCCGAACTGCCGATGTGGACCGATCTCGTGCGCCTGCCCAAGCCCACGATCACGGCCCTGCCATCTTCCTGGGTGGATTGACCGGCCGGCTCAGAGAACTTTCAGCAGGTCGGTGCGGAGGTCTTCCGCACGCCGCTGGCCGGAGCGGCTCTCCATGATCATGCGAAACCACGCGGGGTAGTGCGCGCGCAACTCCTCATGCGTTCGTGCCCCGTTGATGCTGGTCATCAGCGAGACCGGCGCGTGGATGCTGCTGAACGTCTTCAGCGTGTTCAGCATGAAATTGCGCGCCATCTCCAGCTCCTTGGGATTGGGGGGCGTCGGCAGTGACCGGAATGCCGTGATGGACGGCATCGGGCCGGACGGCTCTGCCTCGGCACCGTCGGCCGCACGGAGCTTCTTCACCTCGATGAGGCCCAGCTCTTCCAGCGTACCGAGCGTGTGCGTCAAATCGTTGGCCGAGACCAGGTCGCGCAGCTCGGACACCGTCCTGCGACCATCCACGAGAATCAGGACTCGGCGCACGCGGGGCGAGAGTTCCCCGCTTCGGCTGGCGATCTCCTCTTGCCCTTTCTCGGTCTTGGCGAATACCACTCCCATCAATGTCTCCTGTTTATTCTGTGTGCAACGTCCGTCGAGGGGCGCAACGCGATTCTGGCATGACTTCTGTCCATGCAGCGAGAGTTGCCGGTGGCGGGATGCCTCAGGCCGGGCTCCGGTCGCCGGCAATGCGGAAAGTCTCGCGCCATGCTTGACGAAGGAATTCGCGTCCCTCTACAATCTCGCCTCTTCGCCACACTGGGCGGTTAGCTCAGCGGTAGAGCACTGCCTTCACACGGCAGGGGTCACTGGTTCGATCCCAGTACCGCCCACCAGTCGATGACGAAGACGCACGGAATTCCGGGCGGTTAGCTCAGCGGTAGAGCACTGCCTTCACACGGCAGGGGTCACTGGTTCGATCCCAGTACCGCCCACCACAGTTCAAGGCCCTGAAGCTTCGGTTTCAGGGCCTTTGTTCTTTTCGCGTGCGGATTATCGCGGTCACCGTCTTCGCGCAGCGAAGGAGGGGCGATGGCGTAGAATCCGCGTCTTTAGATCCGGCCCAGAGTCCTCATCGATGGCTTCCAACGTTCGCACCCGTTTCGCCCCCAGCCCCACCGGCTACCTCCATATCGGCGGCGCGCGTACCGCGCTCTTCTCGTGGGCCTTTGCGCGTCGCCACGGCGGCACGTTCATCCTCCGCATCGAGGACACCGACGTGGCGCGCTCGACCCCCGAAGCGGTGCAGGCAATCCTCGACGGCATGGCGTGGCTGGGGCTAGACGCCGACGAAGGCCCGTTCTACCAGATGCAGCGGATGGACCGCTACAAGGAAGTCATCCGGCAGATGCTGGCTGCCGGCACCGCATACTACTGCTACACCTCGCCCGAGGAACTCGACCGTATTCGCGAGGAACAGCGCGCACGGGGCGAGAAGCCGCGCTATGACGGCCGCTGGCGGCCCGAGCCAGGCGAGGCGCTGCCGACACCGCCGGAAGGCGTGAATCCGGTCGTGCGTTTCCGCAACCCGGCGGACGGCGTCGTCGCATGGGACGATCTCGTCAAGGGGCGCATCGAGATCGCCAACTCCGAGCTCGACGATCTCGTGATTGCACGTGCCGACGGCACCCCCACCTACAACTTCTGCGTCGTGGTCGATGACCTCGATATGGGCATCACCCACGTCATCCGCGGCGACGACCACGTCAACAACACGCCTCGACAAATCAACATCCTGCGCGCGCTCGGCGCCCAGGTGCCGCTGTACGCCCATCTGTCGATGATCCTCGGCGACGACGGCACCAAGCTGTCGAAGCGGCATGGTGCAGTGAGCGTGATGCAGTACGACGACGACGGCTATCTGCCCGAGGCGGTCGTGAATTACCTTGGCCGTCTGGGCTGGAGTCACGGCGACGACGAGATCTTCTCGCGCGAACAGTTCGTCGAGTGGTTCGATCTCGACCACATCACGCCTTCGGCCGCGCAGTTCAACACCGAGAAGCTCAACTGGCTCAACGCCCACTACCTCAAGCAGGCCGACGACGCGCGTCTCGCGGCCGAGGTCGCGCGCCGGCTCGCGCATCGCGGGGTCGATCCGGAGGCGGGGCCCGCCATCGAGGCGGTCATCGCCCTCTACAAGGACCGCGTCGCCAACCTGAATGAGTTGGCGGACTCCGTGGAGCTGTATTGCGTCGAGCTACATCCGGCGCCCGAACTTGTGGCCCAGCACCTGACGGACGTGGCGCGTCCCGCGCTTGCCGCGCTCAAGGCGCGCCTGGAGGCGGTGGCGTGGGAAAAGGCCGCACTCAGCCAGGCAATCAAGGACACGATGGCCGAGCACGGCCTGAAGATGCCGCAAGTGGCGATTCCGCTCCGCGTGGCGACCCTGGGCGTTGCGCAGACCCCGGCGATCGACGCAGTGCTCGAGGTCCTCGGGCGCGAGCGCGTGCTAGCGCGCATGGCACGCTACATCTGACGCCTGCCCGCGGAAGCAGCCGATGAACCGGCTGCCCCCGCGAACCGTCATCTCTCCAACGGGGGCGCCAGGTGCGCCCCCGTTGCGCTGTACCGGGCGGCTGCGCGCGACACGGTTGACGACGATCAAAATGTCGGCAGTTTCCCGGGGCCATGCAGCGCATCGGGTCGTTCGCGCATGCTGGAGGTGCTCCGGCATTTGTTAGAATCCGCCCCTCCCGCTATCGGTAACAAAATGCAACCCAAAGCCTTGCATCGTCGCGCAAACCTGCGTCCACTCGGGGTGTTCGCCGGTATCGCCCTGTTCGGATTCAACGGTCTGGCGCTTGCGACCACCGGCAACGCCACGTTCGTCAAACCGTTCCGGCTCGAGTTTCATCCCGTCGCCCGTGTGACCTGCCCGCAATCGGGATCGTTGCCGCGAAACCTGATCGACGCGGCGGCCTGTGGCGACACGGTCCGCCTGCGCGCCCGCATTGCCGAGGGGGCGGACCTTGCAGCTACCGATTCGCGCAATCCGCTTCGGGGGCGCACCGCGCTCCATCACGCCGTCCAGCGTGGCGACCGGGAGGCACTCGATGCACTGTTGGCCGCCGGCGCGCGTCCCGATGCGGCAGACGCTGCGGGCAATGCCCCCATGCATCTCGTGGCCATGCGCCCGCGCAAGGATGCTGACGTCGCAATCGTCGAGGCGCTGATCAGGGCCGGCGCGGACGCTCGTCTGCGCAACGCGAAGGGGCGTACGGCGCTTGCCGAGTTGATGAATTTCACGGCATACGGCATCGACCCCGTGCGCGTCGGCGTGGAACCGATCGGCAGCATGCTCGACGAGGCGGAGGCCAAGGGGCCTGTGAAGGTCGTGCCGCACGCGGGCGACCAGCCGGTCGAGGGCCAGGTTTCCGCGACCGTTGCGAGCACAGGCGGCGAGCCTCCCTCCGGAGCGAACGCAGCGGCCGATCCGCAGGACGCCGAAACTTCCGTTCGCGAGGCGCTGGAGGCCTGGGCCCGGGCGTGGTCCGCACGCGATATCGATGCATATTTCGGCCACTACGCGCCCGATTTCCGTCCCGCCGACGGCCGGCCGCTCGAGCAGTGGCGCACCGTGCGGCGGGAGCGCATCGGCGGAGCGTCGTCAATCGACGTCAAGCTCGCGGAAGTGAAGATCCAGGTGGATGGAACGCGTGCGGTCGCGCAATTCCGCCAGGATTACCGCAGCGACGCGCTGCAATCGGTGGACCGGAAAACTGTCGTGTTCGGCAGCGTGGCAGGCAGCTGGCGCATCGTCGAGGAGCGGACCTCCAAATAGATCCGGCGGCGACGAGTCCTCGCCGCAAATATCGACCGAAGGATTCGTTCGCAGCAATGCGGTGACGCTGCCGGTCCGCGAATGCAGCCTCTCGGGCACCGCTTGTTATAGGGAGTGCGCTTGCGCAGCGCGGGGCAGGGCATCCCCGCCAGGTGACGGCCGGTGCTCAGTCGGCGGCGAAACACTCGCTGAAGTAGCGGTCCCGCAGGGCGCGCGCACGCGCTTCATGGTCGCGCTTGTAACGGTTTCGTCGCAGATGCATCCTGGCGTCGGCATCAGCCCGGTCGGCGCGTTCCTGATAGCTCGCACAGCGAGCGGCGTGTGCCTCGCGCTCGTCGTCGCGCCGCTTGAGTTCCGCGCGCGCGCTGCGCTTCGCCGTTTCCCGCGCGGACTCGATTTCCGAGACGAAACCCTGCTCCTTGCGTGCGCGCGCCTGCGCGGCTACCCGTTCCCGTGGGGTGGGGGCGTGCACCGGGAGATCGATGCGCGCCCCCTCGTCATTGCACGGGAGCGCTTGATAGCTAGTTTGTCCGTTGGCTGGTGCACACTTGAATACTTGCGCCTGGCCGGCGGCGGGAACAAGGGTGAACGCCGTCGCGACGACGGCTATTGCGTGCAGGTTTCTCCGGCTCATGACGGTAGTGGATTGATGAAATTCCACATGATGCCATATGCATTATCAGGCGTCGCGTGCGCCCGATCACGAAGGCTCTTGCGCTTTTTTTGCGGTTACTACGAATGCCGGGCGACGCAACTGCATGTTGCAATCCCGCTCAAGCTTGAGCACTATAATTCACCGGCACTTTATTGCCGCTCAAATAGGGGTAGCCCCAATGTCCAACGATGAGAACTCGTCACGGCTGAAACGCCCTGACCTGTCGCTGGAAGAGAACAATTACCTGCTGATGCTCGGCGACCGCATTCGCGACCTGCGGGCGCAACGGGGAATGACGCGCAAGATGCTGGCGCATCAGTCCGGGGTGTCGGAGCGCTACCTTGCCCAGCTCGAAACGGGGCACGGGAACATCTCCATCATCCTGTTGCGGCAGATCGCGCAGGGACTCGGCTTTCCCATCGTCGACCTCGTGCGCGAAGAGGCGGAGCAGTCGCCCGAGCTGACGCTGCTGATGCAGTACCTGAGCCGATTTCCGCCCAAGACGCATGAGTGGGCGCGCCGGCTGCTGCAGAACGAACTCGAATCGTCCGGGCGGAGCGCGCGCAGGCAGCGCATCGCCTTCATCGGCCTGCGCGGGGCCGGGAAGACTACGCTGGGCACGATGCTCGCCGAGCACCTGGGCGTCCCTTTCCTCGAGCTCGCGAAGGTCATCGAGCAGGAGGCGGGCGCCGACCTGTCCGAAATTTTTTCGCTTTACGGGCAGTCGGCTTACCGGCGCTACGAGCGCCGCGGGCTGGAGTCGGTGGTCGCACACAACGAAGCCTTCGTGCTGATCGCTGGCGGCAGCATCGTCTCCGAACCGGCGAACTTCGACCTCCTGCTGTCATCGTGTTTCACGATCTGGCTGTGCGCTTCGCCCGAGGAACACATGGCCCGCGTCATGGCACAGGGGGATTACCGCCCCATGCACGGCAACCAGGAGGCGATGGAAGACCTGAAGCGCATCCTGGCCGGCCGGACGGCCATGTACAGCAAGGCCGACGCCATCATCGACACTTCCGGCCGAACGGTCGAGCAATCCTTCCTGGACATCCTCGAAGTCCTGTCGCGCTGAAAGGCTCCCTGCATCGCGCCCGTACCGTTCCGCGCCCCTCTGGCGCGGAACAATTCCGGAAGCATCCTCCCCCCGGATATTTCTTGCCGACCAAATTGCAGGAATAGCGGCTATTGCGCTGCAGCATCCTGCATGCAGCCTTCATTCTCTCTCTCTTCTCATTCCGCTGATCATCCCTGAAGCCCGGCCGTTGCAGGCAATCGAGGCGGGGGCGGTTTGCCACTGATCCCTCCCAGGCGACGGCTGTACGCTTGCTGCGATGCAACGCAATGCATTTATTTGTGCACCGCAACGAATAAAAGTGCAGTTTGGCGCACTCAAAATGCAATCAAATGCATGTAAAGGTGCCGCTCATTTGACTTAGGTCAACAACGACTGCACTGCAGTGCGTAACATGCGAAATCATGCAGTAACGGCACAATAATGCAGCAAAGGCGGACTCAGGGACGGGATCCGCAACACATCAGAGGAGATAGTTCGATGAGCGATGGTTTGTTCGACCAGTTCAAGACCTGGTACGAGAAGCGCCACGATTATGCACGCGACTGGAAGGCGCGGACAGGTGGCCAGGTGGTGGCAACGATGTGCACCTACACGCCGGAAGAGCTGCTGATTGCGGCCGGCATGCTGCCGGTGCGCGTCCTCGGCGCGCACGAGCCGCAGAACGTGACCGAGCCGCACATCTTCGGCATGTTCTGCCCGTTCTGCCGCGACTCGCTCGCACAGGGCCTGCTCGGCCGCTTCGACTACGCGGAAGGCGTCACGCTGACCCAATCGTGTATCCAGTATCGCCAGACCTTCGGTTCCTGGCGCCTGCACGTCCCCACCGTGAAGTGGGACTACTACGTGCCGATGCCCAACGAAGTCCAGTCGCAGCATTCCCGCAAGGCCCACTACGAGGAAGTGCAGTCCTTCCGCGTGTTCCTGCAGACGCTGACGGGCAAGGAAATCACCGACGCGATGCTGAAGGATGCGCTCGCCGTGTGCGACGAGAACCGCCGCCTGCTGCGCGAACTGTACGAGTACCGCAAGGAAGCCGACCCGAAGGTCACCGGCGTCGAAGCCCTGTATGCATCGCTGACCGCGCAGTTCATCGACAAGCGCGAGCACAACGAGATGCTGAAGAAGACCCTCGCTGCGCTGCCGACCCGCAAGGTCGAGCGCAAGACCGGCGCGCGCTTCATGACCATCGGTTCCGAGAACGACGACATCGCGTTCATGGGCATGGTGGAGTCGGTCGGCGCGACCATCGTCATTGATGACCAGTGCTCGGGCAGCCGCTACTTCTGGAACGCCTCGAAGTCCGAAGGCGATGTGATCAAGGCGATTGCCGAGCGTTACTGCGACCGCCCGGCCTGTCCGACCAAGGATTACCCGGCGCACACCCGTTTCGACCATGTTCTCGGTCTGGCCAAGGACTACGGCGTTCAAGGCGCGATCTTCCTGCAGCAGAAGTTCTGCGACCCGCACGAGGGCGATTACCCGGATCTGAAGCGTCATCTCGAAGATAACGGGATTCCGACGCTGTTCCTGGAATTCGACATCACCAATCCGATCGGGCCCTTCCGCATTCGTATCGAGGCATTCCTCGAGACGCTGAGCGAAGAAGAGCTGTTCTGAACTGACGGGAAAGAGGGATAAACGCCATGGCAAATCTGTATCCGACCGAGCCGCTGAAGCTCTGGAAGAAGGCGAAGGAGCTTCGCGAGCAGTACTACATGAACTACGCCCGTGCGAAGGAGAAGGGCGGCATCCGCTGGTCCGGCTCGGCCTGGGCGCTGGACGCGATCCCCGCCGGCCTCGGTGAGGACGTCTATTCGCTGACCGGTGAGCCGTACGCCGCCGCCGTCGCCCACGACCGCAAGTTCGCCAAGGAGTGCATGGACGCAGCCGAAGCCTACGGTTTCGCCCGTGACCTGTGCTCGTACATGCGGATCTACTGGGGTGGCATGCACCTGAACAAGTACGCCTTCGGCGGCGAGTTCCCGAAGCCTGACTTTGTTTTCCAGACGCAGATCTGCTGCTCGCACTCCAAGTGGTACCAGCACGTCGCGAAGGAAGAGAAGATCCCCGAGTTCTACCTCGACGTTGGCGTCGGTCCGTACAAGGACATGACGGACGCCCGTCTCGACTACGTCGCCAACCAGCTGCATGACGGCATCGAGTTCGTGCAGAAGGCCAGCGGCCGCGAGTTCAACGACGAGCTGTTCATCGAGGCGGTCAAGAACGAGATGCGTTCGACCTCCCGCTGGGCCGACATCTGCGCGCTGAACAAGGTGAAGCCCGCGCCGCTCGACGAGAAGACGATGTACTCGCTGTATGTGCTCTGCACGCTGTCGAAGTCGTCGAAGTGGTGCGCCGACTTCATGGACGAGCTGTACGAGGAAGTGAAGGATCGCGTCGCCCGCGGAATCGCTGCCGTGCCGAACGAAACGATCCGCCTGATGACGGACACGCAGCCGCCCTGGTCCTTCCTGAAGATCTTCCGCTACCTCGAGACCTACGGTGCGGTGTCGATCGGCTCGCTCTACACCTTCGCGCTGGAAGGCATCTGGGAAGAGAAGGCCGACGGTACCTGGGGTGGTCGTACGCTGCCGTGGAACAAGGGCATCGAGATCAAGGATCGCGCGACCGCCGTGCGCCTGTATGCCGACTGGAACCTGTCGAAGCCGCAGTGGCAGCACTTCTACGACCCGACCATCAAGAGCGACATGATGCTGCGCATCATCAAGGAATGGCAGGTCGACGGCGTGATGCTGCACCTGAACCGCGGCTGCGAAGGCCTGTCGGTCGGCATCATGGAAAACCGCCTGGCGATCGCCAAGTCGGGCACGCCGGTGATGACCTTCGAAGGAAACATGGGCGACGAGCGCGAGTTCGACGAAGTGCGCACCCAGGCACGTGTCGACGCCTTCATGGAGCAGCTTGGCGTGCGTCGCCAGGCCGCCTGATCGGTAACAGAGCCAAGAGGAGACGAGAATGATTACCGCTGGAATCGATATGGGCTCCCGCAGCGTCAAGGTGGTGCTGCTGGAACAAATCAAGGTTGAAGGCGCCAAGGCGCCGAGCTTCGCGGTCAAGAAGGCTCACCTGATGCTGCCGGGCGACCTCGACGCCGATCAGGCTGCCGAGAAGGCCTTCGACGCCGCGCTGGCCGAGGCTGGCGTGACCCGCGACCAGGTGAAGTCGGTTTTCGCAACCGGCGCCGGCCGCGGCCAGGTGGCCTTCGCGACCGAAGGCATCACCGAGATGACCGCCGGGGCGCGTGGTGCGGTGTTCATGTATCCGCAGGCCCGCACCGTGGTGGACGTCGGCGCCGAGGAAGGGCGCGGCATCAAGACCGATCCGGACGGCAAGGCGATCGACTTCGCCGGTAACGAGAAGTGCGCCGCCGGCGCCGGCTCCTTCGCCGAGGCGATGAGCCGCGCGCTGCAGCTCTCGCTCAAGGAGTTCGGCGAGGCGAGCCTGCGCTCGGACAAGAGTATCCCGATGAACGCGCAATGCACCGTGTTCGCGGAGTCGGAAGTGGTGTCGCTGATCCACTCCTCGACGCCGAAGGAAGACATCGCCAAGGCGGTGCTGGACGCGGTGGCGAGCCGTGTGTGCGCGATGGTCCGTCGCGTCGGTATCGAAGGCAACGTCGTGCTAATCGGTGGCATGGGCCACAACCCCGGTTTCGTCCAGTCGCTGAAGACCGCCATGGACGTCGATCAGGTTCTCCTGCCCGAACTGCCCGAGTTCGTCAGCGCCCTGGGTTGCGCGCTGATTGCAGCCGAGCGAGTGCACTGAACCGACACGCGAACAGATACGGATTAAGGAGCGATCAAATGAATGCAGAAGTTGCTGCCGCCACCGCCGCCCCCGAGAAGAAGGAATTCTGGCGCTGGCAGGAAAACACCTGGTACGACGAGACGAAGAACTGGAAGGACGCCAAGATCATCACCTGCGGCATCGACGTCGGCTCGGTGTCCTCGCAGGCGGTGCTGGTCTGTGACGGTGAGCTGTATGGCTACAACAGCATGCGCACCGGCAACAATTCGCCGGACTCGGCCAAGAACGCCCTGCAGGGCATCATGGACAAGATCGGCATGAAGCTCGAGGACATCAACTATGTCGTCGGCACCGGCTACGGCCGGGTGAACGTGCCCTTCGCCCACAAGGCGATCACCGAGATCGCCTGCCATGCCCGCGGCGCGAACTACATGGGTGGCAACAAGGTGCGCACCATCCTGGACATGGGCGGCCAGGACTGCAAGGCCATCCACTGCGATGACAAGGGCAAGGTCACGAACTTCCTGATGAACGACAAGTGCGCAGCCGGTACCGGCCGCGGCATGGAAGTCATCTCCGACCTGATGCAGATCCCCATCGCCGAACTGGGCCCGCGCTCCTTTGACGTCGAGACCGAACCGGAAGCCGTGTCGTCGATCTGCGTGGTGTTCGCGAAGTCCGAGGCGCTGGGCCTGCTGAAGGCCGGCTACACCAAGAACATGGTGATCGCGGCTTACTGCCAGGCGATGGCCGAGCGCGTGGTGAGCCTGCTGGAGCGGATCGGCGTGGAAGAGGGCTTCTTCATCACCGGCGGTATCGCGAAGAACCCGGGCGTCGTGAAGCGCATCGAGCGTCTGCTGGGCATCAAGCAGCTCGAGACCAAGATCGACAGCCAGATCGCCGGCGCGCTGGGTGCTGCGCTGTTCGGCTACACGCTGATGCAGAAGCAGGCCGCCAAGTAATTGGCGCAAGGGCCGCGGCGATCCGCAAGGGCGCCGCGGCACATAGATTCCAGGAGAGGGAAATGATCGCGAACTACGGTTACAAGGACGGTTCCGGCGAGTACTACATCAGCATCGACACGGACAAGTGCATCGACTGTGCCGCGGAACGCGCGTGCCTGAAGGCCTGTCCGCAGCAGATGTTCGAAATCATCACCGACGACTACGACGATGAAGTGGCGTGGGTGAGGAAGGAGAAGACCCGGGCACTGGCCTATGACTGTGCCGAGTGCAAGCCGGCCGGCGGCTACACCAGCCTGCCCTGTACCACTGCCTGCACGCCGGGCGCGATCAAGCATTCCTGGTAAGGAGCAAGCCATGTTCCCGGCGATGACGGAGGGTTCCAAGATGAGCACGAAGAAGACGATCCCGATCAAGCTGGCCGGCTCGGCCACCCGTGAAGAGGACGTCGAGGATCGCCTGTTGCGGGAAGGCTGGAAGCGCCTGACGACGATCGGCGAGCCGCGGCTGTCGGAAATCGCCGAAGCGTACCGGGGCATGGGGTTCGAGGTGCACGTCGAGAGCTACCAGACCGAGGGCGATGGCTGCACGACCTGCCTCGACACCGACCAGGAAATGGGGAAGGTCATCGGCACGGTGTACACCCGCCGCTCGACGAAGCCTCAGCAGGAAGACGAACTGTTCTGAGAGGCGGTGACGCGAACGGACGCGGAACTGCCAACCAAAGGAGATAGGTAAATGTCTGACCAGAAGCGTGTGATGCGGGTGCTGAAGAAGGAAGACCTGAACGCGATCGTCGAGATCGACGCGGCAGGCTCCAAGCAAAACCGTCGCGAGTACTACGAGCGGAAGCTGGAAGGGGTGCTCAATCCGCAGCACAACATCAACTCCTCCCTGGTGTGCGAGATCGACGGCAAGATCGCCGGCTTCGTGATGGGCGACGTGTATTTCGGCGAGTTCGGCATCCCCGAGTCGACCGCGACGATCGACACCATCGGCGTCGATCCGCGCTTCCAGAACCGCGGCGTGGCGAGCGAGCTGCTCGACCAGTTCATGATGAACATGAAGGCGGCGGGCGTGAAGAAGGTCTACACGCTGGTGAACTGGGACGACTTCGCGCTGGAGAAGTTCTTCTCGCGCCAGCGCTTCGCGCCGTCCAAGCGCATCAACCTCGAGTACACCGTTTCCTGAGCGGCCAGGCCGGCGCGCGGAGTCCGTCCGATGTGGATCGATTGCCATTGCCATACCAAGTACTCCTACGACAACTGGCTGGAGCCGGTGGATCTGATCCGCCGCGCCAAGGAGCTGGGACTCGACGGGGTGTGCATCACCGAGCATTACTCGTACGAAGCTTCGCTGCCGGTTGAGCAGGTGGGGCGCGACGAGGGTTTCCTGGTGCTGCGCGGGGTGGAGATCGCAACCGATCGCGGACACATGCTGGCGTACGGTATGCAGGATGACGGCTGGAACATCTGGGGGCGCGACAACTACCTCCCGATCAACGAAGTCATCGAGCATATCAACAGCATCGGCGGAATCTGCGTGCCGGCCCATCCGTTCCGCGAGGTCGGGGTCGCGAGCCTGCTGCACGGGCTGCTGGACATCACCGGGATCGCTGCCGTGGAAACCCATAACGGCGGCAATCTCGACAGCGACAACGATCTGGCAATCAGTGCCGCTCGCCACATGGCCCTGCCAGCGCTGGGCGGCAGCGATTGCCACAAGACGATTGCAGTCGGGCGGTGCGCGACGAAGTTCTCGCAGCCCGTCACCGACATGGCGAGTTTCATCGCCGCTGTGCGCGCGGGAGCCTGCCAGGGGAGTTACTACCCGGGCTATCTGCAGCTTGCGCAGGCGGCGTAAGAAACGGCTTGGACCGGGCAAACGCTAAGCCCGGAGCAAAACAGAGGACGAGAGAGACATGGAAGCCGTACAGACATCGGAAATCAGGTGGTGGAAGGCGAGCAAGCCGGCCGGCATGGCCGAGTTCGGCGCGCCCGTGAAGCTGAGCATCGACGGCGTTGAGGTCGAGGCGCCCGCCGGCGCGTCGGTCCTGAATGCCGCCACCGCCGCAGGCCTCTACATTCCGGCCCTGTGTGCGCACCCCGATCTGCCGCCCGCCGGCCAGCGTGGGGCGGGAGAGGGCGGCTGCAATCTCTGTATGGTCGAGATCGACGGTGTTGATGGCGTTGTGAAGGCCTGTTCGACGACCGTCACGGCCGGCATGGTCGTGACGACCAAGTCGCCGGCGATCCAGGAAGTGCGCCAGGCCAGCCTCGCCAAGATCCTCGGCCCGCATCCCCATGTCTGCCTGACCTGTCCGCAGCGCGACGGCTGTTCGCGCTCGCAGTGCTCCTACGGCAACCCGCAGGAAACGCGCTGCTGCACGATCTTCTCGTCCTGTGAGCTGCGCAAGGTCTCCGACTACATCGGCATCCCGAACACGACGCCGCCGTACAAGCCCGCGCAGCTGCCGGTCGTGCTCGACGAGCCCTTCTTCGACCGCGACTACAACCTGTGCATCGACTGCCGCCGCTGCCTGGTCGCCTGTAATGACGTGCGCGGGGTGGGCTGTCTCGAGGTCAAGGAAGTCGAGACGCCGCAGGGCAAGCGCACCTATGTCGGCACGATCGCGCCGACGCTGATCGAATCCGGCTGTACCTTCTGCCAGGCCTGTGTGACCGTTTGCCCGACCGGCGCGCTGATGGACCGCACGCTCGACCCTGCCAAACGCGAGGAGTCGATGGTGCCGTGCAAGAACGCCTGTCCGGCGGGTATCGACGTGCCGCGCTACGTGCAGCTCGCCGCCGAAGGCAAGTACGGCGAGGCGATCGCGGTAGTGCGCGAACGGCTTCCCTTCCCGGGCATCCTCGGTCGCGCCTGTTTCGCGATGTGTGAATCGGCCTGCCGCCGCAAGGACCTGGACGATCCGCTGTCGATCCGCAACCTGAAGCGCATCGCCGCGGACAACGACACGGGGGTCTGGCGCGAGCATGCGAAGAAGCTGCCGGCGACCGGCAAGAAGGCCGCGGTGATCGGCGCCGGCCCGGCCGGCCTGACGGTCGCGTACTACCTCGCCAAGCAGGGCCATGGTGTCACGGTGTTCGACGCACAGCCGGCCGCAGGCGGCATGGCGCGCTACGGCATCCCGTCCTACCGCGTGCCGGCCGAAGTGATCGACAACGAGGTTGCCGAAGTGTCGGCGTTGGGCGTCGAGTTCCGCTTCGGTGCGAAGGTCGAGAACGTCGATACGCTCTTCAATGACGGCTATGGCGCCGTGTTCGTCGGCATCGGCGCGCAGGGCGGCGACAAGCTGGGCATCCCCGGCGACGACCTGCCGGGCGTGGTCGACAGCCCGACCTACCTCAAGGCCGTGACGATGGGCCTCGTGAATACCCCTGAGGGCATCCAGACCGGCAAGAAGGTCGCGGTGATCGGCGGCGGCAACGTCGCGACCGACAACGCGCGTTCATCGCGCCGCTTCGGCGCCGAGGTCGACATGGTGTACCGCCGCACCCGCGAGGAGATGCCGGCACGCCTGGAGGAGTTCGAGGGCTGCGTGGAGGAGGGCGTGAATATCCGCTACCTGCTCGCGCCGAAGAAGATCGAGCCGGGCACCAACGGTTTCCGCCTGCAGATCACCTACGCGAAGATGGCGCTGGGCGAGCCCGACGCATCCGGTCGCCGCAAGCCGGTCGAGACCGGCGAGGAAGTCGTCGAGGGCGTGGATCTGGTGATCGCCGCGATCGGCCAGTTCCCGAACCGCTTCGAAGGTTTCGGCGTCGAGACCGATCGCAAGGGCCGCATCACGGTGCGCGAGGATTCGATGCTGACGAGCCGGCCCAAGGTGTATGCCGGCGGCGATTGCGTGCTCGGACCTTCGACGCTGATCGAGTCGGTCGCGCAGGGACGTGTGGCGGCGTCCGCGATGGACATCGTGCTCGGCGGCGACGGCGACATCTCCGAAGTGCTGCTGCGCACCGGCTGGGAGACCAACCCGTGCATCGGCCGCAAGGAAGGCTTCAACAAGATCCGCAAGTTCCATCCGATCATGCTGGCGCCCGAGCAGCGCACGGGCTGGGACGAGGTGGAACTGGGCTTCGACGATGCGACGGCGCGTGCGGAGGCGGCTCGCTGCTTCAAGTGCAACCTGGCGCCGAAGATCGCCGACGCGATCCTGCCCCCGGAGTCCTCACTGAAGTTCGACGAAGCGACGATCGCGTCCGTGCCGACCGAGTCGGGCGTGTTCCAGCTGCTCGATGGCGACAAGAACGTGCTGATGATCAAAGGCGTGGAGAACCTGCGCGAGGGCTTGATGGAGCAGCTCGAGCGCGGCGGCGACGCAACGAATTTCGTGTTCGAGGAGGCGGCGCTCTTCACGTCCCGCGAGAGCCAGATGATCCAGGCCTACCTGCAGCAGTACGGGAAGATGCCGGGCGGAGGGTCCGACGAACTCGACGACCTGTTCTGATCGGGGGCGGACATGGGACAGGTCATCGATTTCTGGTCGGCGGAGGAAGTCCGCCCGGCCATCAAGCCCGAGGCCAAGTGCCGGTGCACCAATTGCGGTGCAGACCTGTGGCACATCCGCTGCGACGGCGAAGTGTGCTGTGCGGATTGCGATGCGGTCTGCCCGTACCGGCTGCAGATGAAGAACGAGAACTGAAGTACGAAAGCGCGCAGAGCGAACGAGAACGAGGAGAGACACGAGATGAGTAGTGCGCAATTCCAGTTCATCACCTATGGCGTGGCCGACGGCCTGGCAACGCTGACGATCAACCGCCCGCCGTTCAACGTCCTCGACATCCCGACGATGGAGGAGATGAATGTCGCGCTGGACCGGTGCCTCGCCGACAACAGCGTGAAGCTGCTGATGATCACCGGCGCGGGCGAGAAGGCCTTCTCGGCCGGCGTCGAGGTCGCGGACCATACGCCGGACAAGGTCGATCGGATGATCGAAGTCTTCCACGGCATCTTCCGCCGCATGCAGCAGCTGCAGATCCCGACGCTCGCCGCGGTGAATGGCGTCGCGCTGGGCGGCGGCATGGAAGTGGCGATCGCGTGCGACATGCTGGTCGCGGCGTCGAACGCGAAGTTTGGCCAGCCGGAGATCAAATTGGCGGTATTCCCGCCGATCGCCGCAGTGCTGCTGCCGCGCCTGGTGCCGCCGGCCCGTGCGCTGGAGCTGCTGCTCGGTGGCGAGAACATCGGCGCGGACGAGGCGAAGGCGATCGGGCTGGTGAACCGCGTGTTCGCGAAGGAGACCTTCGCCGCCGACGTGCAGACCTTCGTGGCCCCCTTCATGGGGCTGAGCCGTGCCGCGCTCGCCAGCACCCGCAAGACCATTCGTGCCGTGGCCGATAAGCCCTTCGGCGCGGCGCTCGACACCGCAGAGAACATCTATCTGAAGGAACTGATGAACACCGACGACGCGAAGGAGGGGCTGGCTGCCTTCCTGGAGAAGCGGAAGCCGGTGTGGCGGAACAGCTGACGGGCGCTTGTGCCTGCGACCCGCCCCCCGCCGAGGGGTGTTCCGCGCCTCGTTGGCGCAAGCGGACGCCTCGGCACGAAACACCCCCCGTCGGGGGGCTGCTGCCGGCGGATGCCGTGAGCCGAGCCTGTAGTGAAGGTTGTGAAGATCCGAAATCAAGAGTGGGAGACGAAGCGTGATTCCTGAATTCATCGATACCTGGCAGATGACCGAACCGGGCAAGCTGCAGAAGACCCGCGTGCCGATGCCCGAGCTGGGGCCTGGCGACGTGGTGGTGAAGATCGCCGGCTGCGGCGTGTGCCACACCGACCTGTCGTACTTCTACATGGGCGTGCCGACGGTACAGAAGCCCCCGCTGTCGCTCGGCCACGAGATCTCGGGCACGGTGATCGGCGGCGAAGCGTCGATGATCGGCAAGGAAGTGATCGTTCCGGCCGTCATCCCCTGTGGCGAGTGCGAGCTGTGCAACACGGGTCGCGGCAACCGCTGTCTGTCGCAGAAGATGCCGGGCAACTCGATGGGCATCTACGGCGGGTATTCGAGCCACATCGTCGCGCAGTCCAAGTACCTGTGCGTGGTCGAGAACCGCGGCGGCACCCCGCTCGAGCATCTCGCGGTGGTCGCGGATGCGGTGACGACCCCCTACCAGGCTGCCGTGCGCGCCGACCTGAAGAAGGACGACCTCGTGATCGTCATCGGCGCTGCGGGCGGCGTGGGCAGCTTCATGGTGCAGACCGCCAAGGGTATGGGCGCGAAGGCCGTCATCGGCATCGACATCAACGAGGAAAAACTCGTGATGATGAAGGACTTCGGTGCCGACTTCGTCATCAACCCGAAGGACAAGAGCGCGAAGGACATCAAGGAGCTCTTCAAGGGCTTTTGCAAGGAGCGCGGCCTGCCGTCGAACTACGGTTGGAAGATCTTCGAGGTCACCGGCAGCAAGCCCGGCCAGGAGCTGGCGCTGTCGCTGCTGTCCTTCACCGGCAAGCTCGTCATCGTCGGCTACGGCACGGCGGAGACGACCTACATGCTCTCCAAGCTGATGGCTTTCGATGCCGAGATCATCGGCACCTGGGGCTGCCCGCCGGACCGCTACGCCGCCGTGCGCGACATGTGCCTCGACGGGCGCATCAAGCTCGGCCCCTTCGTCGAAACCCGCCCGATGAGCCAGATCGAACAGGTGTTCGACGAGGCGCACCACGGCAAGCTCAAGCGTCGCGTCATCCTGACGCCCGATTTCTGATTAAACGCAACACTGCATATAACAGGAGACATCTCATGTCACTCGACTGGCTGCGCCGCGACAACCACATCAAGGATCACGCCCTGCTCGGAGAAGAGCATTTCGGCACCGAAGCGCCTTCGGTGATTTTCGAGAAGCGCCCGGTGACCGATCCCCAGGGCAACCAGGTTCCCGGCCTGTACTCGGCCTGGATCACCCTGAACAACCCGACGCAGTACAACTCCTACACCACCGAGATGGTCAAGGCAGTGATCGCGGGCTTCCAGCGCGCGTCGTCGGACCGCTCGGTCGTCGCCGCCGTGTTCACCGCAGTCGGTGACAAGGCATTCTGCACCGGCGGCAACACCGCCGAGTACGCCGCCTACTACTCGAAGCGCCCGAACGAATACGGCGAGTACATGGACCTGTTCAACGCCATGGTCGATGGCATCCTGAACTGCAAGAAGCCGGTGATCTGCCGCGTGAATGGCATGCGCGTCGGCGGCGGCCAGGAAATCGGCATGGCGACGGACCTGACGATCACGTCCGACATGGCGGTGTTCGGCCAGGCCGGCCCGAAGCACGGCAGCGCGCCGGACGGCGGTTCGACCGACTTCCTGCCGTGGATGCTGAACATGGAAGACGCTATGTACAACTGCATCTCGTGCGAGCCGTGGAGCGCGTACAAGATGAAGGCCAAGAACCTCGTCACGAAGGTCGTGCCGGTGCTGAAGAAGGACGGCCAGTGGGTGCGCAACCCGCTCGTGCGCACCGATGCGTACGTCGATGACGGCGAGCTGGTGTACGGCGAGCCGGTCTCCCCGGAGCAGGCCAAGGCGGCGAAGGAGCTGATCGCCCAATGCACGACCGATTTCTCGAAGCTCGATGAAGCGGTCAATGCGCTGGTGTGGAAGTTCACGAACCTCTTCCCGCACTGCCTGGTGAAGACGATCGAGGGCATCCGCGGCAAGAAGAAGTTCTTCTGGGACCAGCTCAAGGTCGCCAACCGCCACTGGCTGGCTGCGAACATGAACCACGAGGCCTACCTCGGCTTCACGGCGTTCGACAGCAAGAAGCAGACGGGCAAGGACGTCATCGACTTCATCAAGTACCGTCAACTGATCGCCGAAGGCGCGATGTTCGACGAGAACTTCGCCGAGCAGGTGCTGGGCAAACCGAAGGCCTGACGCACCGCGCTTCAAACAGTTTCATAAGGTCTCTCCCTTCCCGGGGTGGTGGACGCGGCATCGGCCGCTTCTTCCCACCCCGGCCTTTTCGCAACCGGGGGGAGCATTTGCAGTTCACCGGCGGCTGGTTGGTCGCCGCGCAGTTGAAGGGGACTCGCATGCAGTTGAAGGACAAGGTTGCAGTGGTGACGGGCGCAGGGCAGGGCATCGGCGCGGCCGTTGCAAGGGCTTACGCGCGAGAGGGCGCGAAGGTCGCGGTGATCGATATCGATCAGGCGACCGCGGACCGTATGGCCGGACAGATCGTCGAGGCCGGCGGACAGGCGATCGGTGTGGCGTGCAACGTCGCGGATCGCGATCACGTCGAGGCGATGGCAGCCAAGGTGAATGCCGAATGGGGCCGCATCGACATCCTCGTCAATAACGCCGGCATCACGCGCACGGCGATGCTCAACAAGATGACGCCCGAGCAGTGGAACCAGGTGCTGGCCGTCCATCTCACCGGTGCGTTCAACTGTCTGCAGGCAGTGGTCGGCGGCATGATCGAGCGTCAGTACGGCCGCATCATCTACGTGACCTCCACCGCCGGCGTGCTCGGCACGATCGGCCAGATCAACTACAGCGCCGCGAAGGCCGGCGTGCTCGGCATGACCAAGAGCACGGCGAAGGAGCTCGCGCGCTACGGCATCACCGCGAACGCGATCGCACCGGGAGCGGCAACGCCGATGACCGAGACGATCCGCACCGATGAGCGCTTCAAGGAAAAGTACCTCGACCGGATTCCCCTCGGACGCTGGGCCGAGCCGGAGGAGATCACGCCGGTGTTCGTGTTCTTCGCCTCCGATGCGTCGAGCTATGTGACCGGACAGATCCTGGCGGCCGATGGCGGAATGACGATCCACTGAAAGATCCGCAGCGGCACGCCGGCAAGAACCATAAGGAGAGGAGGAGCAAATGGCAGAACTCAGCGTCGCGGATCACAGTGTCAGCCCTCCGCGCATCACCATCCCGCGCGAGTACAACGCCGCCCACGACCTGATCGAGCGCAACCTGCGCGCGGGGCGCGGTGGCAAGACGGCAGTGATCGACCATGCGGGAAGCTATACCTACGCACAGCTTGCCGAACGCGTCGATCGCTTCGCGCACGCACTCGGGGAACTTGGCATCAGGATGGAAGAGCGGGTGTTGCTATGCCTGCTCGACACGATCGACTTTCCGACCGCCTTCCTCGGCTGTATCAAGGCCGGCGTCGTGCCGATCCCCGTTAATACGCTTCTGACGGCCTCCGATTACACCTACATGCTGCGTGACAGCCGTGCGCGTGGCCTGGTGGTTTCCTCGGCCCTGTTGCCGGCCTTCTCGAACGCGATCGAAGCCAGCCCCTTCATCAAGAACGTCATGGTCTCGGGCGGCGATGCAGGCACGCGCGGCGGGCATCTGGATTTCGCGGAACTGATCGCCTCGCCGCGTCCGCCCTACGAGGCAGCCCAGACCTGCTGCGACGATCCGTGTTTCTGGCTGTATTCGTCGGGCTCCACCGGCGCGCCCAAGGGGACGGTGCACCTGCACTCGAGCCTGATCCACACCGCGGAGCTGTATGCGAAGCCGATCCTGGGCGTGCGCGAGGACGACGTCGTCTTCTCGGCCGCGAAGCTGTTCTTCGCCTACGGCCTGGGCAACGGCCTGACCTTCCCCCTCTCGGCTGGTGCCACGGCCGTGCTGATGGCCGAACGGCCGACGCCGGATGCGGTGTTCCGCGTGCTGCGGGAGCACCAGCCGACGATCTACTGCGGGGTGCCGACGCTCTATGCTTCCATGCTCGCGAGTCCCGCGCTTCCCGGGCGCGAGGAGCTGTCGATCCGCCGTTGCGCCTCCGCCGGCGAGGCCCTGCCGGCCGAAGTCGGAAATCGCTGGACCGAGCATTTCGGCGTCGAGATCCTCGACGGACTCGGTTCCACCGAGATGCTGCACATCTTCCTCTCGAACAGGGCCGGCGATGTCCATTACGGCACCAGCGGCAAGCCGGTGCCGGGGTATGAGCTGCGCCTGATCGGGGATGACGGCGAGGAAGTCGCACCCGGCGAGGCCGGCGAACTCCAGGTGCGCGGCCCCACCAGCGCGGCGCTGTACTGGAACAACCGCACGAAAAGCCGCGAAACCTTCGTCGGTCAATGGACGCGCAGCGGTGACAAGTACAGCCAGGACGCTGACGGCAACTACGTGTACGCCGGGCGCAACGACGACATGCTCAAGGTCGGCGGCATTTACGTGTCGCCGATCGAGGTCGAATCGGCACTCATCACCCACGCTGCAGTGCTCGAAGCGGCCGTGGTCGGAAAGGCGGACGATGATGGCCTGATCAAGCCGCTGGCCTTTGTCGTGCTGAAACCCGGTCGGATGCCCGCGGCCGAGCTGGCGGACGAGCTCAAGCTCCATGTCAAGAGCAAGCTCGCTCCATACAAGTATCCCCGCTGGCTGGAATTCGTCGACGAGTTGCCGAAGACGGCCACCGGAAAGATCCAGCGATTCAAGCTGCGTTCGCTGTCAGGGGCGTAGATCCCGCGCGAAAACGACACAACCAGAGCCGCTTGAGCGGCCTCACCAAAGGAGGAGTGTGTAATGGAGCAAGGATTCAATCGCCGTCGTTTCCTGCTGTCCACTGCCGGTATCGCGGGGGGCCTCGCCCTTCCCGGAGCACCACTGTTCGCCCAGAGCGCCAACAAGATTCGTGTCGGCTTGATGCTGCCGTACACGGGAACCTACGCGGCACTGGGAAATGCGATCACCAATGGGTTCAAACTCGCCGTGGAGCAGGGCGGGGGCAAGCTCGGTGGGCGCGAGATCGAGTACTTCACCGTCGATGACGAGTCGGATGCCGCGAAGGCGCCCGAGAACGCCAACAAGCTGATCAAGCGCGACAACGTCGACGTCCTCATCGGCACCGTGCACTCGGGCGTGGCGCTGGCCATGACGCGCGTCGCGCGCGAGACCAAGACGCTGCTGATCATTCCGAACGCCGGCGCCGACGAGATCACGGGACCGCTGTGCGCGCCCAACATCTTCCGCACCTCCTTCTCCGCGTGGCAGCCCGCCTACGCGATGGGGCAGGTGATGGCCGAGAGGAAGCACAAGAACGTCGTCACCCTGAGCTGGAAATACTCCTTCGGCGAGCAGTCGGTCGCGGGCTTCAAGGAGGCTTTCGAGAAGGCGGGCGGCAAGGTCGTGAAGGAAATGTACCTGCCCTTCCCGAACGTCGAATTCCAGCCCTACCTGACCGAAATCGCTGCGCTCAAGCCCGACGCCGTGTTCGTGTTCTTCGCGGGTGGTGGAGCGGTCAAGTTCGTGAAGGACTACGACGCGGCCGGACTCAAGAAGACCATCCCGTTGTACGGCTCAGGCTTCCTCACCGACGGCACGCTGGAGGCGCAGGGCGATTCCGCCGAAGGCATCCTGACCACCTTGCATTACGCGGACGGGCTCGACATCGCGAAGGACAAGGCCTTCCGTACGGCCTACGCGATGGCGTTCAAGATGCAGCCGGACGTGTATGCCGTGCAGGGCTATGACGCGGCCCAGCTCTTCGCGGCGGGCCTGGCCGGGGTCGGTGGCGACGTCACGAAGCGCGAGGCGCTGATCGCGGCGATGGAGAAGGCGACGGTCGACAGCCCCCGCGGACGCTTCACGCTGTCGAAGGCGCACAACCCGGTGCAGGACATCTATCTCCGCAAGGTGGAGGCGAAGCAGAACAAGCTTGTTTCGGTCGCCGCGAAGGCACTGGCCGATCCGGCGCGCGGCTGCCGGATGTAACCCAGGTCGCCTGCCCCGGCGGGGAATGTGCGGGTGTGCGTCAGGCGCGCCCCCGCGCAGCGCAAGCCCCGCCGGCGCGGCACCACTGCTTCGGCAGGCGATCGCCATCATCGGCGAACGCCCGCTCCGCTTCACCTTCACTCGGGCGCGAACGGTGCCCGGAGGGATACGGCGATGGATTTCTCGACCTTCCTGATCCAGCTGCTGAACTCGCTTCAATACGGGCTGCTGCTGTTCCTGGTTGCCAGCGGACTCACGCTGATCTTCGGAATCATGGGCATCATCAACCTCGCCCATGGCAGCTTCTACATGATGGGCGCCTACATGGCGTTCTCGCTCACCGCCCTCTCGGGCAACCTCCTCGTCGCGATCGTGGTGGGGATCGCGCTCAGCGTGCTGATCGGATTCCTGCTGGAATGGGCGCTGTTCAGCAGGCTCTATAAGCGCGACCACCTCGACCAGGTCCTCCTCACCTATGGCCTGATCCTGATCTTCGAGGAGCTGCGCAGCCTGATCGTCGGCGACGATGTGCACGGCGTACCGATCCCCGAACTCCTCTCGGCCTCGATCCAGCTCAGCGAGACGCTGAGCTATCCGGTGTATCGGCTGTTCATGTCCGCCGTCTGCATCCTGCTTGCGATCGTGATGTACTGGCTGATTCGCTACACGCGCCTCGGGATGATGATCCGCGCGGGCAGTTCGAACCGCGAAATGGTGCAGGCGCTGGGCATCAACATCGACCTGATCTACCGCATCGTGTTCGGACTCGGCGTCACCCTCGCAGCGTTCGCCGGGATGCTCGCGGCACCGGTGTCCTCGGTCTATCCCGGCATGGGCAATCAGGTGCTCATCATCTGCTTCGTGGTCGTCGTGATCGGCGGCGTGGGGTCCGTATGGGGGGCGCTGGTGGCGGCGCTGCTGATCGGCCTGGCCGACACTTTCGGCAAGGTGATCGCGCCCGATTATGCCGGCCTTGCCGTGTATGTACTGATGGCCGCGGTGCTGCTGTGGCGGCCCGAAGGCATCTTCCGGAGGATCTGACCATGCCGCTGCCTGCAAGGAAGAAGCGCAACTACCTGCCGCTCGTGCTGCTGGTGCTGGCACTGTTCCCAATGTTCGGCTCGGGCTACTACAACGAGCTGATCGCAAAGATCATGATCATGACGATCTTCGCGATGAGCCTGGACCTGCTGGTCGGTTTCACCGGGCTTGTCAGCTTCGGCCACGCGGCGTTCTTCGGTGTGGCCGCCTACAGCGTGGTGCTGCTGTCGCCGAAGTACGATCCGGCAAATCTGTGGCTGGTGCTGCCCGCGGCCGTATTCACCGGCGCTGCGGTCGCCTTTGTCGTGGGGCTCTTCGTGCTGCGCACGAAGGGGATCTACTTCATCATGGTCACGCTCGCCTTCGCGCAGATGATCTATTTCGTGTTTCACGACACGCCGCTGGGCGGGGGCTCGGACGGGGCCTTCCTCAACGTGAAGCCGGAGCTGCGCATCGGGGAAACGGTGCTGCTGGACCTCAACGAGCCGATGCAGTTCTACTACATCGTGCTTGCCTTCCTGGTCGTCGCCTACGTGTTCCTGCGCGTCCTCCTGCGTTCGCCGCTCGGGCACGCGCTGGCGGGCATCCGCAGCAACGAGCACCGCATGCTGTCGCTGGGGTTTCCGGTATTCCTGTACAAGCTCGCCGGCTTCGTGACGGCGGGCGGAATCGCCGGGCTTGCCGGTTTCTTCTCCGCCTGCCAGTACGGCTTCGTTACTCCGGAAATCCTCTCCTGGCACCAGTCGGGCAATGTGCTGCTGATGGTGATCCTGGGTGGCATGGGCACGCTCAACGGCGCCGCGATCGGAGCCTTCGCCTTCGTCGTGCTGCAGGAGCTGTTCTCCGCGCTGACGAAGCACTGGCAGCTGCTGATGGGGGCCGTCATCGTGACCGTGGTGATGGTGCTGCCGGGCGGGCTCTCGAGCCTGCCGCAACGCCTCAAGGGCTTGCTGATCGGCGGAGGCAACCGAAATGGCTGAGCTCGTTCTCTCGGCGCGCGGGATGTCGCGCCGCTTCGGCGGTCTGTACGCCAACCGCGATGTCTCGCTGGACATGCACAAGGGCATGCTGCACGCCGTGCTGGGGCCGAACGGCGCGGGCAAGTCGACGCTGATCAACCTGCTGTCCGGCGACCTGCCCCCGTCGGCGGGGCAGATCCTCTACCGCGGCCAGGACATCTCGGGCTGGAGTCCGGACAAGCGTTCGCGTGCCGGCATCGGCCGCAGCTACCAGCGCACCAATATCTTTCCAGCCTTCACGGTATTCGAGAACTGTCGCCTTGCCGCACAGTCGCGGGCACCGCGGGCGCTGCGCGTCTTCTCGAAAGCCGTATCGTTCGCCGACCTGTGCGACGCTGCCGACCGCGCCATCGAGCAGGCCGGCCTTGCCGCGCGGCGCGACGCGGTCGCGGCGACCCTCAGTCATGGCGAACAGCGCCAGCTGGAAATCGCGATGGTGCTCGCGACCTCGCCTTCGGTGCTGCTGCTCGACGAGCCCCTTGCAGGCATGGGCCCCGAGGAATCGCAGTCGATGGTCGCACTGCTCAAGAAGCTCACGCCGGATCACGCCATCCTGCTCGTCGAGCACGACATGGATGCGGTCTTTGCGGTCGCCGACGTGATCACGGTGATGGTGACGGGGCAGGTGCTCGAAAGCGGCCCCCCGGAGCAGATCCGCGACAGCGTAGCCGTTCAGGAAGCCTACCTGGGTGAAGGGGAGCCGGGCGATGAGTGATGTACTCCTGGAAGCGGAAGGGCTGCATACCTTCTACGGCAGCAGCCACATTCTGCACGGCATCGATTTCCGCATCAGCCGCGGCGAGACGGTCGGCCTGATGGGGCGCAACGGCATGGGCAAGAGCACGCTGATCCGCAGCATGCTCGGTCACGTGCGCCCGCGCCACGGCCGCGTCGCGGTGCGCGGCAAGACGATGACCGGCGCGCGGCCCTATCTCATCGCACGCAAGGGCATCGCCTACGTGCCCGAGGGCAGGGGCATCTTTCCGAACCTCACCGTGCGCGAGAACCTAGTCATGGGCGCAAAACCGGGAGTGGACGGCCGTCGCGACTGGACCTACCAGCGCGTACTCGACACCTTCCCGCGGCTGGGCGAACGGCTCAACAACGGCGGCAACCAGCTCTCGGGGGGCGAGCAGCAGATGCTGACGATCGGTCGCGCGCTGATGACGAACCCGGATCTGCTGATCCTCGACGAGGCCACCGAGGGCCTGGCCCCGCTGATCGCCAAGGAGATCTGGTACATCATCCGCCAGATTCGCGCCACCGGCATCGCCACCATCGTCATCGACAAGAACCAAGCGGCAGTCACGTCAATCTCCGATCGCAACGTCATCCTCGTGAAGGGCAAGGTCGCCCACGAGGCCAGCAGCGCCGAACTGCGCGCGAATCCGGAACTGCTGCACAAACATCTGGGCGTGAGCTGATCGCCCATCACCGAACTGCGCGACTCCGCGAGGAGTCTTGCGGTATTAAAACGATATCTGGAGACACGGCGGCATGAGAAACATCGATGTACATAAGCTGATTGACGGAGCGAAGTTCAATCGCTTCCACTGGCAGGTGCTGTTCTGGTGTGCCCTGATCATCATCTTCGACGGCTACGACCTCGTGATCTACGGCGTCGTGCTGCCGGTGCTGATGAAGGAGTGGGGACTGACGCCGATCCAGGCCGGGACGCTCGGCAGCTATGCCTTGTTCGGCATGATGTTCGGCGCACTGATCTTCGGCCCGATGTCCGACCGTTTCGGACGCAAGAAGGTAATCGCGTTATGCGTGATCCTCTTCAGCCTGTTCACCTTCCTCAACGGCTTCGCACGCGACGTCACCGAGTTCGCGGTCTGTCGTTTCCTGGCGGGCTTGGGGATAGGGGGGGTGATGCCCAACGTTGTCGCCCTGATGACCGAGTATTCGCCGAAGAAGCTGCGCACCACGCTGGTCGCGATCATGTTCAGCGGTTACTCGGTGGGCGGCATGCTGTCGGCGGGACTGGGCATGTACCTGATCCCGGCGTACGGCTGGTCCTCGGTGTTCTTCGTCGCGGGGCTGCCGCTGCTGTTGCTGCCCGCGATCCTGTATCTGCTGCCGGAATCGATCGGTTTCCTGCTGCATGCCAAGCGCGATCAAGAAGCGGCCATCCTGTTGTCACGCGTCGAAGGAAGCTTCGTTCCGCAGCCTGGCGACCGCTATGACTTCCCGACCGGCAAGACCGGTCACGTCCCGCTGGTGGCGCTGTTCAAGCACGGCCGCGCACTCAGCACGGTGATGTTCTGGCTGGCCTTCTTCATGTGCCTGCTGATGGTCTATGCGCTGGCATCGTGGCTGCCCAAGCTGATGACGCAGGCAGGCTACGGTCTCGGCTCCAGCCTGTCCTTCCTGCTGGTGCTGAACCTCGGAGCGATATTCGGTGCGGTGGGAGGCGGCGTCGTGGCGGATCGCCTGCACCTGAAGACGGTGCTGATGATCTTCTTCGTGATCGGCTCGGTGTCGATCAGCCTGCTCGGCTACAAGAGCCCCACCTCGGTGCTGTACGTGCTCGTCGCGCTTGCCGGAGCGACCACCATCGGTTCCCAGATCCTGCTGTACGCGTATGCGGCGCAGTTCTATCCGATGGCGATCCGCTCGACCGGCATCGGCTGGGCCTCGGGCGTAGGCCGCAGCGGCGCGATCCTCGGCCCGATTGTCGGCGGCACGTTGCTCGCCATGGCGATGCCGCTGCACTTCAACTTTCTGTTCTTCGCGATTCCCGGAGCGATCGCAGCGTTCGCGGTGTCGCTGATCGCGCGCAATGCGCTGCATGCGCCCGACGAGGAGGAGCCGCTCGCCTTCGCCGGGGAAATCGGTGTCGTGACAGAGTAAGACCGTGACGAGCGCCCGCCCGGGATCGGTGCGGGCGCCTTCGGTCGCGGACCAGGGCTCCGGACGAGCCTTTACTTGACCGTAAACCGGGCCGTTGCGGGCGCCTTTCCGGCAAGAGTGACCACAGCCACGGCCTTTGTGCCGGAAGCGACCTTGTGCAATCCCTTGGCCTCGAACTTGTTGTCGCCGGCGGGGGCAAGGGTGGCTTCGGATTTTTCGCTGCCGTTCAGCAGGGTGAGCTTCGCGCTGCCGCCGGTGGTGTCGACCTTCCTGCCGTGATCGTCGAGATACAGCGTCAGGGTTTCGGGCGTCGCGACCAGCTCATACACGACCTCCTTGACCTCGACCACGGCACCGCCGTGCTTGGGCGTCAGGTCGTGACCCGCGCCGGCAAAGGCGGCGGGGGCGGACAGGATGGCGAGGGCTGCGGCGAGGGCCTTGAGGGATTTCATCGGTTTCTCCTTTGATTGCTATGCTGGGGTGGATCAAGGCGGCAGTATTGCTCAGTATGCCTCTCCGCCCGATTCGGCAACGAGGCGCTCAAGGGGCTTGCGCCCGAAGATCCAGACCATTGCGGGCGTCACGAAAGTGTCGAGCAGCGTCGAGCTGATCAGGCCCGAGAAGATCACCACCGCAACAGGATGAAGAATCTCGGTTCCGGGCTGTTCGGCCTCGAACAGCAGCGGCGCGAGGGCGAAGGCGGCGACGAGCGCCGTCATCAGCACGGGCGTCAAGCGCTCGAGCGATCCGCGCACGAGCATGCGGCGTCCGAACCTCTCATCCTCGAATGCGCACAGGTTGATGTAGTGGCTGATCTTGAGGATGCCGTTGCGCGTGGAGATGCCTGCGAGCGTGATGAAGCCGATCAGGGCGGCAACCGACAAGGGTTGGCCCGACAACCACAGGCCGATCACCGAACCGACCAGCGCGAGCGGGATATTGGCCATGATCATCAGCGCGAGCGCGGTGCTCTTGTACCGGCTGTACAGCACGAGGAAGACCATCGCGGCGGAGATCAGGGACAACAAGCCGATCAGTCGGCTGGATTCCTCCTGCGCTTCGAACTGGCCACCCAGGTCGATGAAATAGCCTTCAGGCAGTGGCGTGTCGGCGATGACCTTGCGGATATCGACGATGACGTCCGACAGGGGGCGCTGCGACGCGTTGGCGGAGAGCACGATGCGGCGCTTGCCGTCGTCGCGGGCGATCTGGTTGGGGCCGTCGGATTCGTCGATGTGCGCGAGCTTGGACAGGGGAACTCGCCCGCCCGGCGTATCGATCAGGACGTTGGCGAGGCCGTCGACCGAGCGCGCAGCGTCCGGCAGGCGCAGCACGAGGTTGAAGCGACGGTTGCCTTCGATGACCTGCGTGATGCGCTCGCCGTCGACGAGCATCTTCAATTCTTCCAGCAACTTCGATGGCGGCAGGCCATAGGCTTCGGCGGCGTCGAAGTCGACGCGCACCTTGATCTGGGGCGTGAGCACCTGCTTCTCGATCTCGAGATCCGCTAGGCCCTTGATGCCGGCGAGGCGGCCGCGCAGGGCATCGGCCTGCGCGCGCAGCGTGTCGAGGTCGTCGCCGAACACCTTGATCGCGATCTGCGCGCGCACGCCCGAGAGCAGGTGGTCGATGCGATGACTGATCGGCTGGCCGATGCCGATCGCCGCCGGCAGGCTCGCGAGGCGTTGGCGGATGTCCGCATACACGGCCTCGAGCGGGCGTTCCCCGGCGCGCAGCGCGATGTCCAGTTCTGACGAATGCACGCCTTCGGCATGTTCGTCCATTTCGGCCCGGCCGGAGCGGCGGCCCACATGGACCACCTCCGGCACTTCACGGATGAGGTGCTCGGCCTGCGTCGCGATGCGCACCGACTCGGTGAGCGTGGTGCCGGGGTTCAGGCGCAGGCCGACTAGCACCGTGCCTTCGTTGAAGGGTGGCAGGAAGGTCGTCGGGAAGTAGGGCACCAGTGCCAGCGCGGCGGCCACCGCAACGGCCGCGGCCGCCAGCAGCACGCGGGCGTGATCGAAGCTCCACTCCAGCGCCGCCGCATAGCGGCGCTTGAGCCACTGGACTAGCCGCGTGTCGCCGTGGTCCAGGCTCTTCATGCGCGGTAACAGGTAATAGGCCATGACCGGCGTGAGGGTCACGGACACCAGCATCGAGGCAAGGATGGAGGTGATGTAGGCGACGCCCAGCGGCATGAACAGGCGGCCTTCTATACCGGGTAGCGCGAACAAGGGCACGAACACCAGCACGATGATGAAGGTCGCGTAGACAATCGCGGAGCGCACCTCCAGCGTCGCCTTGCCGATCAGTTCGAGGGGGTTCAAGCGGGCGTGGCCCTCGGCGCCGCGCTGGCGTTCCTGCTTGAGCCGGCGCAGCACGTTCTCGACGCCGACGACCGCGTCATCCACGAGTTCGCCGATCGCGATCGCCAGCCCACCCAGCGTCATGGTGTTGATCGACATGCCGAAGTAGCGGAACACCAGCACCGTCGTGAGGATTGAGGCCGGGATCGCGACGAGCGAGATCAGCGTCGTGCGCAGGTTGGCGAGGAAGAGATAGAGCACGACCGCGACGATCGCCGACGCGGCGACGAGCTTGCCTTGCAGGTTGCCGATCGAGGACTCGATGAAATTGGCCTGGCGGAAGGTCACGCGCGGCGCGTCCATCCCCGCGGGCAGCGATTTCTTCAGCTCGTCGAGCGCGGTTTCAATCTCGCGCGTGAGCTTCACGGTGTCGGCGTCAGGCTGCTTCTGCACCGACAGGATCACCGCCGGCTGGCCGTTGAAGCCGGCGTCGCCGCGCTTGATCGCGGGCGCGAAGCTCACAGCGGCGACCTGCTTGAGCAGGATGCTGCGGCCGTCGCGGGCGGCGACCGGCAGGCGCTCGAGGTCCGCCAGTCGCGTGGTGTGGCCGATGTGGCGGATCAGGTATTCGCGCGCATTGAGTTCAAGGAAGCCGCCGCTGGTGTTGGCGGAAAAGCCCTTCAGCGCGCCGGCGATGTCGTCGATGGTGACACCGAGTGCGGCCATGCGAGCGGTGTCGGGCTGCACCTGGTACTGGCGCACCTCGCCGCCGATGGGAATCACCTGGGCGACGCCGGGAACCGACAGCAGGCGCGGGCGCAGCACGAAGTCGGCATATTCGCGCGTCGCCATCGGGTCGATCTTCGCGGGGTCGATGGGTATCGCGATCAGCAGGATCTCGCCCATGATCGAGCTGATCGGCCCCATCGCGGCGTGCTCGATGCCCGGCGGAAGCTGGTCGCGCACCGTGGTGAAGCGTTCGTTCACCATCTGCCGCGCGCGGTAGATATCCACGCCCCAGTCGAAGCTCACATATACGAAAGCCAGACCGACCGAGGACACGGAGCGCACCGCGCTCACGCCGGGCAGGCCGCTCATCGAGACTTCGAGCGGGATGGTGATGAGCTGCTCGACCTCTTCGGGCGCCATGCCTCCGGCTTCGATCTGCAGTGTGACCTGAGGGCGGTTGAGGTCGGGGAAGACGTCGACCGGCGTCCGCACGAGGGTGAGACCACCGTAGAGCATCATCACGGCGGCGAGGGCGAGCGCCAGCAGGCGGTTGCGCAGGGACTGATTGACGAGCCAGTCGAACATGGATCGCCCTCAGCGTACCTGGTTGACGAGGGCGGCGCCCTGCACGACGACCCGGTCGCCAGCGGCTAGACCGTCGGTGATGGTGACGGTCGCGCCATCGAGCGGGCGGTGCCGCACGGTGCGCGGCACGAAACGCTCGGCAGAGGTGTGCACCCAGACGATCTCCTGATTCGCGGGATTCTTGACCAGAGCCGCTCCGGGTACGGGGATGCCGGTAATCTGTTCGCGCGTCTGCACCACGACCTGGAGCGGCTGCCCGACCGAGAGAGGCGGCGCCGTGCCCTCGACGGTTCGGAACAGTACCGGCAGGCTCTGTTCGCGCAGCGCCCGGCCGGCGCCGACCCAGGCGAGCGGAAAGGCCGTCTGGCCGCCATCGACCGAGGCCGAGGCCTGCGCGACGCCGTTCGCCTGGGTGGCGTCGTGCGCTATCGCTTCGACCTGGAGGCGGGCCGGATCGACGATCTCGAACAGCACTTCGCGTGCCTCCACGACCTGGCCGGCGACGACATTGCTTGCGGCGATGACGCCCGACACGGGGGTGACGAGCGCCTCGGGGGTGCTCAGGCTGCTTCCGACCGCGGCGAGCTGTTCGTCCAGGCTGCGAACTTCGGCCTGCGCGGCCTCGATCTCCTTGCGCGGTACGCTGCCTTCCAGCTCCTGCAGGCGGGCGAGCTGCTTCTTCGCAATTTCCAGGCTGGCGCGCAACTCGGCGGCCTGTGCGCGCTGGCCGGCGCGCTCGATGGGATTGGCCGACGGGCGTACGCGCGCGAGCACTTCTCCCTTGCGCACGGCCTGGCCGAGTACCGGCAGCCCGCGCGGGCCGGCTTCGATGCGGCCATCGATGGTCGGCTGCACCCTGCCGCCGGCGTTTGGATCCATGACGACCTTGCCGACCCATTGCCAGGTCCGCGGAAGGGATTGTGTCTCGGCGACGACCGTGCGGATACCCAACTGGCGCTGCGACAGCTTGGGCAGGAACACCGAACCGTCGGGCAGGCGCTTGGGCGCATCGGGATTGGTCACCACAGGTGCTTCATCGTGATCGTGGCCGCCATCGTGGCCTGGCCCAGCGAAGGACGGTGCGGCGAAGACGAGGGTGAGGATAGCGAGAATCTGGCGGGACGTCGTCGCACGGCCGTGCGCGGGGCGGGGAACGTTCTTCATGGTCTTTCCGGGAGGGCGGTTCTCATGACGCCGGGCGGCGGCGACGCAGGCCGAGGGCGAGTGCGATGACGGCGGCGGCGCTGCCGGCCCCCCACCACAGTGCGGTCGAGGGACGAGGCGCGCCGGCGGAGGGCGTCGCCTCGACTTGCGGCACGACGAGATCCGCCGCGAGCAGGTCGATCTCCTCGCCGGCAGTGATGGTGAGCGTGACCGGATAGCTCCCCGGGGCGGCAAACGGCTCGGAAGTGAAGCGATACACCTGGCGCTCGGGGACGTATTCCCCGAGCGCCTTGAAACTGCCCGATTCGAGTTCGATCTGTGCGTCGGACACGGGTTCGTTGCTTGCGTAGCGGTCGAGCGCGAGCGTCAAGGCACCACGCGAAACGACACCGACCACTTCGAACAACTCCGAGTGCGTCTCGAAGCGCGGAACCGCCGGGCCGGCCCCAACGGGCGCGGCCTCGTCATGCTCGTGTCCGCCCTCGTGCCCGGGGCCGGCGAAGACGGCCGTCGCGAAAACGACGGTGCCGGCCAGCGCGAACGATCGCAGGTGCCGTGTGAAGGGATGGGATACAGGGATCATGGAAGCAGTCCGTAGGCTTGTTTCAGTCGGGACGCCGCTCGGCCGGAGTCGAGGCGCGCGCGGCTGAGAGCGAGATCGGCGTCGTATGCCTCGCTTTCGGCACGCAGGCGCGCGGGGAGGTCGATCTGCCCGAGTTCGAAGGCCTTCGCGAGGAGTTGCCGGCTGTCGGCGGCAAGACGCGCCCGCTCGGCGGCAAAGGCCTCTGCCTGTTGCGCCTGCTCCACTTCGGCGCGGGCCGCCTCGGCTTCCGCACGCAGGCGCTCGCGCTGCTGCGTGGCCGTCGTCTCGGCCTCAATCACTTCCGCGTTCGCAGCGCCGATCAGCGGGCGGTTGCGTGCTTCCGAACCGAAGGGCACACGCACACCGACACTGGTCGTGTTCGCGTAGTGCTCGCCGAATTCGCCGCGTTCGCGTTTGACGCCCAGGATCAGCTCCGGGTGGTCGCGCGTCGCGGTGCTCGCCTCGTGCAGTCGGGCGCGTGCGAGGTCCGCCGCCGCGCGAGCCGCAATCAACAGCGGGTGCGCGTCGAGTTCGGCGCTTGCGGGGGGCGACTCCGTATCCCCGGGAATCGGCGCGTTTCCCGTAAGCGCCGCATAGAGCCGCTGTTCGCGCTGCACGCGCGCCACCGCGTCGGCCAGCGCGACCCTGGCGATCAGCACCGACGCCCGTGCGTTGTTGGCGTCGACGCGAGCCAGGTCGCCGGCGCGAACACGGCGTTCGACATCCGCGGCGAGCGCTTCCGCGTCTGCCACCCGTCGCTCGTTCGCCTCGACCTCGGTGTGGGTAAGTCGCAGCTTCCAGATGGCCTCGCGCACCTCGCCGGCAACGCCGAGGCGGGCGGCGGTGAGCTCGCCTTCGAGCACCGTTGCTTCCGCTTCGGCTGTCGCCGCTCCGGCGGCACGTACGCCTGGCGTGCGCAGCGGCACTTCGAGCTCGGCTTCGACTTCGCGCGCTCCGTCGTTACGGTTCAGGCGATCGGTCGTGTGCAGCAGAGTGAGACTCGGCGGGGTCGCCATCCAGCCATCCGCCGCACTGCGTCTTGCCTGCGCAAGTTCCCGCCGTGCTCCGGTCGCACGCGATGCGGCGCTGCGCTCCCATGCGGCTGCGACGACCGAACGGATCGTCACTGAGCCATCGCTTTCGGGGCTGGGATCCGGCTGTGCGGCGGCCAACGACGACCAAAGCAGGATTGCACCGAGCGTGCCCCAGCGCATGAGATTCAGTGGGCGTCGGGAGTGCGAACCGGGGGAGAAAGGGGAATGCAATGGCATCACGGCAGGGCGAACGCGGCCGTTCCGCGCAGGCGTGGATCTGAGGGGCGATCATGATTGCCGGGCACAAACGGGACCCTGACGGCCAAATTACATTTTTGTAAGCTGTATCCGAATCCCGTATCGGTGCGTCAGGGCGTTTGTCGATGCCGGCAATCCGCAATACGACGCCACTCTTCGTGATTCGAGAGCAGCCCGCCACGCACAGGGCATTGCGCCGACGATGAGGCCGGCAGACACTATCGGCCTCCGGAGCGTTCGATGTCCGCGCATCGGTCCCTCTTCAGCCGCGCGGTGCGTGCCGTGCGGAAAACCGACTCATCACGGAACCATGAATCGATTCATTCTGATCGCGGGAAGCCTGCTCGCAGGGCTCGGGGTAGCGCTCGGGGCCTTCGGCGCCCATGGTCTGCGCAATGTGCTCGGCGCTGCCGAGCTCGGGTGGTGGAATACCGCAGTGCAATACCAGATGTGGCACGCGACCGGCCTGCTTGCGCTCGGCGCCTGGCGGCTGCCGAACACGGGCCTTGCCGCGGTCCTGCTGGTGCTCGGCACGGTCGTCTTTTCGGGCAGCCTCTACGTGATGGCGCTGAGCGGCTGGCGAATGCTGGGGATGATCACCCCGATTGGCGGCACGTTGATGATTGCCGGCTGGCTGCTTCTCGCGTGGCGGGCTCTGCGCGGATAGGTACGCCGTTCAGCGCACCACGGGTTGGTTCGGCAACTGGTTTGCACGCTCGCCGCCTTCGCCACCGGCTTCCACAGCGGGAAAAGCCGCGCGCAGCACCGCATTCACTGCGTCGATCGTGCGCTCCAAGCCTTCCGCGTAGCGGCCGGTGCGAAATTCCGGGGTGGCCTCGTCGACCATGCGCTGCCACTCGGCTGCGCCCACGGTCCGTGCCACGGCGCGGTCGGCCACGATCTCGATGCGGTGCTCGGCGAGTTGCAGGTAGATCAGGACGCCGTTGTTGAGTTCGGTATCCCACACGCGCAGTTTTCCGAACAGGGTCACCGCCCGTTCGCGCACGACCGCGGCGATCGGAGCCCCCCTCACATGGCGCCACAGATAGCTCAACGGTAGACTTGCCTCCACGCACAGGCAGATCTCTCCCGTGTGCTGCCGTTCGCTGTCGCGCACGCGCACCTCCAGGCGCTGCATCGCGTCCGGCCCGATGGCCCGTCGGGCGTCGCCGGCGTCCAGCCAAAGGTGACGGAACAGGCGGGGGAGGGCGCTCATCGCTGCCCCTCCGTGATGGCGTTCATTCTCGCTACCATCGCCCCGACGCGCCTCCGCCGCCAAAACTGCCGCCTCCGCCCGAACCGAAACCGCCTCCGCCAAAGCCGCCGCCAAACCCCGTCCCTTATACACATCTGACGCTGCCGACGAA
>NZ_WTVK01000037.1 GCF_012910805.1 Aromatoleum evansii | reverse complement strand
ACCCATCCCCACCCCAACCCTCCCCTTGAAGGGGAGGGAGTGACCGTACTGCTCTACTCGGGCACCAGCCGGGCGCGCGCTTCGGCGAGCTTCGCGTAGGCGTCGAAGGTCTTCTGCGCCTGCTCGGGGATGCGCTCCCAGCCGATCGGCAGTTCCTCGGACAGGTCGTGCAGGTCCATCTTGGCCTGCGTCGCCTGGGCGTTGAGCTTTCTCACCAGCGCTTTCAGTTCGTCGCTCGGCATCGCGGTTCCCCTCAGAAATTCGCCACTTCGGGGAAGCGGCCGATGAGCTCCGCCGCCTCGCCGACGATGCGGTCGCCGGCCTCCGCGAGCGCCTGCAGCGTGTCGAAGCCGAAGCGGTGGATGTCGCGGTGGTATTTCGAGAACACGATCAGGCGCCCCGTGGTCAGCATCGCGCGGCCGAAGCCTTCGTGGTTGAGCTTGATCGTCGGGGACGCGATCAGCCCCGTGCGGCGCTCGATCGCGAGGCCGGCGGCGTTGTAGAAGAGATCCACCCGCGCCATCACCTCCGGGCCCGGATCGTCGATGATCGAGATCAGCTTGCGCGCGGCCTTGTCAACGACGAAGGGATTGAGGATGTCGGCGTCGCTCTTGTGGTCGCGGCGGCCGAAGGTGTCCTGGGCGCGGATCAGCTTGACCAGCTCCGCGAGGAAAGGGGATGCGGCGATGACGACGGCCGCCTCATCCGGTGCGAGGGTGTCAGACATGTTCGGCCTCGCTCGCGGCGTCATGCTCCGCATCGAAATCGAAGCTGCGCTCCCGGCCCTTCAGCAGCACCTTGCGCAGCCACGGCGGCGGCGTGCCCCTGAGCACTTCCTGCAGGCGCTCGATGATCGTCGCGATCGGCTGCGGGCTTGCCACCTTCACCGGATGCACGCGCAGGTTCACGACCTTGGCCGCGGCCGAGCCGCCGATTGCCGCGACGTACAGCATCGCGCAGTCGCGCACCGCGTCGAGCTTGGGCACGAGCTTGTCCTCGCTGCCGTCCTCGGCGAGATCGCCGGCGAACTCGACGACTTCGACCAGCCGGCTCGCGTCCGGCTGCACTTCGTAGATCGCGATCTTCTTCGCCCAGCCGAAGTGGGCGTCCACGTCGACCAGATTTTCCGTTGCAAAGGCGATTTTCATGCCGAGTTCTCCCAGTGGCGAATCAGTGACCAGCGCGAGCCGGCGCATCCACGGCCGGCGCGGGGCCGGTTCGGTGGAGGTCGGGCCGGAGGCTGGCGGGGGTGACGTGCTGTTCATGCGCGTGCAGTTGCTCCATGAAGACATTGCCCACCTCGAAGATCAGATCGCGCGTGCCGCGATAGCCGACAGTGACCTTGTGCGCGACGCCGAGCCGGTCGAAGGTCGGCAGGCCGGCGCGCCAGAACGGGATGCCCAGCCGCGCCGCGGCCTGGCGGCCGTGCGAATGGGTGACCAGCAGGTCGCAGCCGGCGGCGTGCTCCTCGAAATCGCCCAGATCGCCGATGCGCACCGTCTCCGCTGCGACGCGTGCGAGCACCGGCGCGTCCTGCGGCGCGATCGCGCAGGTGACCGTCGCGCCCATGTCGGCGAAGAAGTGCGACAGCGCGAACAGCAGATCCGGCTCGGCGGCGATCGCGACCTTCTGCTCCCCGAAGTAGAAATGCCCGTCGAGCATCGCGTCCTGCAGCTGGCTGCGCTGGCGGCGGTATTTCAGCGGCACGTCCTGTTCGGACAGGTCGGACAGCAGCGCGATGAAGGCGTCGCAGGCGGCGAGCCCGGTGAGGCGGTCGAACACGCGGAACGGCACGCCGGTTTTCTTCTCCAGCAGCTCCGCGGCCGGGCGCATCTGCTCGCCGATCGCGATCGTGATGGCCGATGCGCCCATCGCGCGCACGTCTTCGAGCCGCGTGCCGCCCAGTGTGTGCGGCAGAAAGGTCTCGGGGATGTGGCCGTCGAGCGATCCGGAAAGGTCCGGCAGCACGATGGGTGTGAGGCCGAAGGCTTCGATCGTCTCGCGGATCTCCTCGATGTCGCCCGGCGTCAGATGGCAGCCGGCGAGGATGTTCACCTGCCACGGCGTGCGCACCTTGGTCGTCGGCACCAGGGCATCGATCATCGCGCCGACGGCCTTCGCCCAGCCGTCGGAAAAACCGCCGACGAAATCCGGCGTCGGCGCGAACACCACTTCCGTGCCGGCGAGCTCCGGGTGCTTCTCGCGGATCAGCTTCAGGAAGCCCGCGACGTCGTCGCCCTTGGCCTCCGTGATGCCGGTCGAGCACAACCCGATCAGCGCCGGGTTCGCGCGCTTCTTGATGTTCAGCAGCGCCTGCTCGATGTTCTCCAGGCCGCCGAGGATGGTCGTGACCTCGTTCATCGCGGTCGTCTGCAGCGGGATCGTCTCGCGGAAATGGCGCACGAACAGCACCAGCCCGAACGCCGTGCACCCCTGCGAGCCATGCAGCAGCGGCAGCGCGCGGTCCATACCGAGGAAGGCCAGCGCGGCGCCGATCGGTGCGCTCATCTTCAGCGGGTTCGTCGTGCAGGCTTTCCTGCCGGGAATGATCGTGGCCATGATGCGTGCTCGGAAGGGTACGGGTACAACACAGCAGGAACGGTGCCAGCGAGGCATAAGCGCCAAAAATCAGTGACATGGCCTCGTTGCCAGGCTGCTCCGGCGCAGCTTTGGCGGATGTCCGACACCGACGTGTCGCAAGCGCCACACACGCCCCGTGACGCGGGCCCGGGTCGGTCCGGGCGACAATCCCGCGCGGCAAGCATGCCCTTGCGCGGTATCATGATGACGACCGGCTGGAGCCGGCGCGTCGATTCGGGGGGGCAGCCGCGGGTACGCTGGCATCCGGCCACCCCCGCCCATCGGCGAGCATGTCAATGAACTTCGATTTCAGGACACGAGGAACACCGATGCCCGACTATCGGATGCCTGTGGATCGTTCCCAGCGGATCGCGGCGCTCGTTGCCGAGCGCACCGCCGAACTGGCCGCGGTCAGTGCGTCGCTGCGCGAGGTCAATGCCGAGCAGCAGGCGATCCTCGATACCGCGACCTCGGGCATCGCGCTGATCAAGGACCGCGTGGTGGTCCGCTGCAACCGGCGCCTGCACGAAATGTTCGGCTGGCCGCCGGGCGGGCTCGTCGGGCAGCGCACGGCGGTGTGGTATCCCGACGAGGCAGCGCACATCGCGGGCGGCGAACCAGTGTACGCAGCCATCTGGCGAGGCGAATCGCACCGGCGGGAGCAGCAGCTCATGCGCCGCGACGGCTCCCTGTTCTGGGCGCGCCTGACGGGCACTGCGGTGGATACGACCGACCGCAGCAAGGGCTCCGTGTGGGTCATCGACGACATCTCCGCCGAGATCGAAGCCGTCGAGCGGATGCAGAAGGCCCGCGCGCTCGCCGAGGACGCCGCGCGCATCAAGTCGGATTTCCTCGCCAACATGAGCCATGAGATCCGCACGCCGATGAACGCCATCATCGGCATGACCTACCTCGTCCTGCGCACCCAGCTCGACGCGCGCCAGCGCGACTACATCGAGAAGATCCAGGCCTCCAGCCAGCACCTGCTCGGCATCATCAACGACGTGCTCGATTTCTCCAAGATCGAGGCCGGCAAGCTCGTCATCGAGCGCATCGATTTCGACCTCGAGAAGACCGTCGCCGACGTCGGCGCCCAGATCGTCGAGAAGACCAACGCGAAGGGGTTGGAACTGGTCATCGACGTCGCCTCGGACGTGCCGTCCAGCCTCGTTGGCGACCCCCTGCGCATCAGCCAGATCCTGCTCAACTACGCCAACAACGCGGTCAAGTTCACGGACCGCGGCGAGATCGTCATGCGCGTCCGGCGCGAACGCTTCGAGGACGGCGACGTGGTGCTGCGCTTCGAAGTGCGCGACACCGGCATCGGCATCGCCGAAGAGCAGCGCGAGCGCCTGTTCCGCAGCTTCGAGCAGGCCGACACCTCCACCACGCGCAAGTACGGCGGCACCGGGCTCGGACTCGCAATCAGCAAGCGGCTCGCCGGCATGATGGGCGGCAGCGTAGGCGTCGACAGCCAGCGGGGCGCCGGCTCGACCTTCTGGTTCACCTGCCGCCTGGGCATCGGCCGCGCCGAGGGGCACCTGCTCATGCCCGCGCCTGACCTGCGCGGCCTGCGCGCCCTGGTCGCCGACGACAACCTCAGCTCGCGCGAGGTGCTCGCCGAGATGATGCGCTGCATGACCTTCCGGGTGCATGCCGTGGACTGCGGGCACGCGGCGGTCGCCGAAGTGGCGCGCGCCGCAGGCGCCGGCGAACCCTACGACATCGTCCTGATCGACTGGCAGATGCCCGGGCTCGACGGCGTGGCCGCCGCGCGCGAGATGGGCCGGCTCGGGCTGCCGCGGCTGCCCGTGCGCATCGTCGTCACCGCCTACGGGCGTGAGGACGTTGCGCGCGCCGCCGTGGGCTCCGGCGTCGACGACATCCTGCTCAAGCCGGTCACCGCCTCCGCCTTGTTCGACACGGCCATCCGGCTGCTCGACGGCGCCCTGCGTCCGGCCAGGGCGCACGCCGCCACCGGCGACGCCCCGGCCGACCTCGCTGCGATCCGCGGTGCGCGGCTGCTGCTCGTCGAGGACAACGAGCTCAATCAGGAGGTCGCGAGCGAGCTGCTCGGCGCCGCCGGCTTCCGTGTCGATATCGCCGCCAATGGTGAAGAGGCGGTGCAGCGCGTGCAGCAGGCCTCCTACGACCTAGTGCTGATGGACATGCAGATGCCGGTGATGGATGGCGTGACCGCGACGCGTGCGATCCGCCGCCTGCCCGCCTGCGCCGGCCTGCCTATCGTCGCGATGACCGCCAATGCGATGGCAGGCGATCGCGAGCAATGCATCGACGCGGGGATGAACGATCACGTCGCCAAGCCCATCCAGCCCGACCGCCTGTGGGCGGCGCTGCTGCGCTGGATCGCGCCGCGCGGCGACGCGACGGCCGCGGACAGTCCGGCAGCGACGGCGCCTGCCGCTGCCGCGCCGCGCGTCGTGCTGGCAAGGCTCAGGCTGATTCCGGGACTCGATCCCGACCTCGGTGTGCGCCGCCTGATGGGGAAGGAGGACTTCTACCTCTCCCTGCTGCGCAAGTTCGTCAGCGGCTATGGGGATTTCACCGCGCGCCTGGACGCGGCCCTCGCCGGCGGCGACCTCGCCGCGGCCGAGCGTCTCGCCCACTCGCTGAAAGGACTGGCGGGGCAGATCGGCGCCGCGCCGATGCAGGAGGTCGCGGCCGGACTCGAGCGTTGTCTCCATGAAGGCGCCCCCGCCGCGGAGATCGACGACGCCCGCGACCGTGCCGCGCGCGCGCTCGCCGACCTGATCGAAGCGCTGACCCGGGCGCTGCCGGCTCCCGAAACGGTCCTGTAGTCCTCACGGGCTTGTCGCGGACGCTCACGCCGTGGCCACGCGCTCGCCCCAGCCCTCCGGCTGCTCCCACGGCGCCGGCTGTCGCACCTGCGCCCAGATCGGGTTGTACAGCGCCTTGTCGATCTCCGCGACCAGATTCACCACGCCCTCGTAGCCCGCGAGCGCGTGATGGCGCTCCTGGTTGATCTCCACCCAAGGCGTCTTCGCCTTCAGCGCGACGAACTGCGAGCGTCCGCCCGACAGCATCACGTCGGCCTTCGACTCCTTCAGCATCCGGTACATCTCGCGCGGCGGCAGCTCGTCGAACATGTGCGCGTCGGTGCCCATGATCTTGACGACCTTCGCGCGGTCGCCCTGCGTCGATTTGCGCATCGAGGTGCCGACGATCTCCATGCCCACCTCCTGCAGCGCCGACACCACGCTCCACGACTTCACCCCGCCGGTGAACAGCAGCACGCGCCTGCCCGCGAGGCGCGCACGGTACTTCTCCAGCCGCGCCCACGCGCGCGCCTCCTCGCGTGCGATCAGCGCCTCGGCGCGCGCCGGCAGGTCTGCCGGGGCGCCGCGCTCGACCAGCAGGCGCGAGATCCTGCGCAGGCAGTCCGACATGTCCGCGATACCGTAGAAGCTGCCCTCGAAGAACGGGATGTCGTAGCGCTCCTGCATCTTGCGCGCGATGTTGATCAGCGCCTGCGAGCACAGCATGATCGCCGCCTTTGCGCGATGCGAGCCCGCGATGTCGCTGTAGCGCGCGTCGCCGCAGAAGGTCGCCAGCACGCGGATGCCCAGCTCGTCGAAGAGCGGCTTCACCTGCCAGAACTCGCCGACCACGTTGTATTCGCCGATCAGGTTGATGTCGCAGTCCGTGGTGTATTCCGGCTCCAGCGTGCCGACGACGTGGTCGAGCAGCGCCTCGCCGCCGAGCTTGTTGCCGAGGTTCTTGCTGCCCGCGAAACCTGGGGCATTCACCGGGATCACCGGCGTGCCGAACTTCGCGGAGGCCGCCTTGCACACGCCTTCCACGTCGTCGCCGATCATCGCCGGCAGGCAGGTCTGGTACACGAAGATCGCCGGCGGATTCACCTTGTCGACGATCTCCTTGATCGCGCGGTACAGGCGCTTCTCGCCGCCGTAGATCACATCGAACTCCGCCATGTCGGTGGTGAAGCCCGTGCGGTAAGTCTGCGGGCCGGACGAATACACGTGGCGCGAATCCCACGAATTGCCTTCGCACGCGATCGGCCCATGCACGAGGTGGGCGACGTCCACCACCGGCTGCAGCGCGATCTTCGCGCCATCGAAGGCACAGCCGCCGGCCGCCGCACCCGGCGTCAGCGGCTTCTTGCAGCCTTCCTTGCGTGCCTTGTCGCTCTTCGCCTGGTTCGTCGCGCAGCCGGGCTCGATCAGCAGGCTGTCGATTCTCTGTTTGAGTGCGCTCATGTCGGTTTCCTGTATGCGCCCGTGGCGCGGGGGTCGGGGGACGGGGAAACCGATGCACGATCGGTGCCAGACTCAGCGGCACGTAAAATCAATGACTTGCAGGCATTACGCGAATGCTGTCGAACTCGCGACAGTCAATTTGTCGGGGAGGCGACACGGGGCGCAGTGGGAGCGGCTTCAGCCGCGAATCGGCCGCAGCCCTTGAGACTCCGCCCATTCGCGGCTGAAGCCGCTCCGACGGAACAGCACGGGCGCCGCCGTGTCGGAGCTTCCTCAGCCCTGCTATGCTCAGGCTTTCGCGGCGTACCGCGCCGCGCTTCCGACCCGTAGCCAAGATGAAGAAAGCCCTCCTTTCCCTCGCCCTGAGCCTTGCCGCACTGTCCGGACCGGTCGTCGCTGCCCCCGGAGAAGTGCCCGAAGGCGGCACCTTGCAGCAGATGCCGATGCAGGGCCTTACCGGCGGCTCGAAGCTGCTCGGCGACTATCGCGGCAAGCCCCTGATCATCAACGTCTGGGCCAGCTACTGCCCGCCCTGCCTGGCCGAGATGGGCTCGCTGGAGCGCCTGTCGAAGCGTTACGGCAAGCAGTTCAACGTGATCGGCATTTCCATCGACGACTACCCCGAGCGCGCGCAGGCCTTCCTCGCGCAGGCGAAGACCAGCTTCCCGCACTTCATCGACCGCAAACTCGCGCTCGAGAACATGCTCGGCGCCAACCGCATTCCGCTCACGGTGCTGGTCGATGCCGACGGGAAGATCCTGCACAAGGTTTACGGCGCCAAGGAGTGGGACAGCCCCGATACCGTCGAGGCCATCGGCAAGGCCTTCGGCCTGCGCATGTAAGCGGTGCGCGCCCGGGCGGCGCTCGGCGCATGAAGTTTCCCTGGGCGCAGCCGCGCGCAGGATACGGACGCGTTGGGGGATATACCCCGGCGCGCGCATATTCCTGCGCAATATTTCCGGATGAAACATTACAGGATTGTTTCCGCTGGTAAAATCGCGGCCTAACTCCATACGGCCGTCCGGCAAAACAACATCATGTTCTCGCGCTTCATGCCCCGTGAGGGTCAGTTCTTCACGCTTTTCAACTCCCATGCAGATGAGATCGTGGCCGGTGCCAAGGCCCTGGTTGCGCTGATGCAGGCCGTCGGAAAGGACGCATCGGCAGCGGCCAAGGCCACCTCCGACATCGACGAGATCGAGACCCGTGCGGACAAGGTGAATCATGACGTGATGGCGCTGATGCATTCCACGTTCATCACGCCGCTCGACCGCGACGAGATCCACCAGCTCATCTCGCGCATGGACGACGTGCTCGATACCATCCAGGACGTCGCCGAAACCGTCTCGCTGTACGACATCGGCGAGTCGACGGAGGAGGCCCTGCGCATCGCCGAGCTGTCGCTGTCCTGCGCCGAGAGCGTGCGCGCGGCGGTAGTGCTGCTGTCCAACATGGACAACGGCCGCGAGATCCTGCGCATCTGCCACGAGATCGACGGCTTCGAATCCGACGCCGACCGCGTCCTGCGCAAGGCGCTGTCGGGCCTCTTCCGCGACGAACCGGACGTTCGCGTGGTCCTGAAGATGAAGGGTGTGTACGAGCTGCTCGAATCGGTCACCGATCGCTGCAAGGACGTCGCCAAGATCCTCGAGGCCGTAGTGCTCGAAAACTCCTGATCCGCGATCTCCAGGAAAACGACATGGCAACTATGGAGATCGGGCTGGCCACGGTGATGTTCCTCGTGGTGCTGGCCCTGCTGTTCGACTTCATGAACGGCTTCCACGATGCGGCGAACTCGATCGCGACGGTCGTCTCGACCGGCGTGCTCAAGCCGCAGCATGCGGTCGCCTTCGCGGCCTTCTTCAACGTCGTCGCCATCTTCATCTTCCAGCTGAAGGTCGCGACCACGATCGGCAAGGGCACCATCGATCCCGCGGTGGTCGACCACGTCGTCGTGTTCGGCGCGCTGGTCGGCGCGATCGCGTGGAACGTCATCACCTGGTACTACGGCATTCCGTCGAGCTCCTCGCACGCGCTGATCGGCGGCCTGGTCGGTGCCGCGGTCGCCAAGGGCGGCTTCGGCTCCCTGCTCGCCGCCGGCCTCATCAAGACCGTCGCCTTCATCCTCGTGTCGCCGATGCTGGGCTTCCTGCTCGGGTCGATACTGATGGTGATAGTGTCCTGGGTGTGCTTCCGAACGTCACAGCGCAAGGTCGACAAGTGGTTCCGCCGCCTGCAGCTCGTGTCGGCCTCGCTCTACAGCCTCGGCCACGGCGGCAACGACGCGCAGAAGACCATCGGCATCATCTGGATGCTGCTGATCGCCGCCGGCATCAGCCAGGGCTCGGACCCGGTGCCGATGTGGGTCGTCGTCACCTGCTACCTCGCCATCGGCCTCGGCACGATGTTCGGCGGCTGGCGCATCGTCAAGACCATGGGCCAGCGCATCACCAAGCTCAAGCCGGTCGGCGGTTTCTGCGCCGAAACCGGCGGCGCGATGACGCTGTTCCTCGCCACCGCGCTGGGCATCCCGGTGTCGACCACCCACACCATCACCGGCGCCATCGTCGGCGTCGGCTCCTCGCGCAAGGTCTCAGCCGTGCGCTGGGGCGTGGCGGGCAGCATCGTCTGGGCGTGGATCCTCACCATCCCCTGCAGCGCGCTGATCGCTGCCGGCGCGTGGTACGTCGGCCGCATCATCCTCTGAGCGCACTGCGCTAGCCGAACGGTCCGTCCTCCGCGGCGGGCCGAAGCGGCCGGGTTCAGAAGCGCGAACCCGGCTGCGTGAGGAATTCGACTTCCTCCGGCGTCGATTCCCTTCCCAGAATCGCATTGCGATGCGGATAGCGCCCGAAGCGCTCGATGATCGCCTTGTGCCGCAGTTCGAAGTCCAGGTTGTCCGCGATGCCGTTGCGCTCGAAGAGCTGCACCGCCATCTCGTGGATCTTCCGCGACTCGCTGTGCATGAAGGGCATGTACAGGAAGCTGCGCTCCACCGGCCGCAGCGCCTGCTCCGCCCCCGCCGCAATCGCCTCCTGCGCCAGCGCCAGGGCCAAGGCGTCGCACACGAAGGCCGCGGGCGAATCGCGAAACATGTTGCGCGAAAACTGATCCAGCACGATCACCTCCGCCAGCCTCCCGGTGGGCGTCGCACGCCACGCGTACAACTCGCAGCGCGCAGCCTGCGCGTGTATTGCGCCGAAGCGTTCGGCGACCATGCGGTCGAAAGCGGCGTCCTTCTTCCACCACTGCGCGGGGAAAATTTCGTCGAACCAGAATTCCAGGATCTTTTCGTACATGGCGTGCTCCCGGGCGAGGTCGAACCGTTACGGGCTCTCGCCGGCCTTGTTCCTTCCTGCACAGTCGCTTCGGGATCCTTCTCCCGCGCGGGAATGCGGATCGTCGTCAGCGCAAAGTCGCTGACCTGCCGAGCGCCGCGCCACAGCTCGCGTCCGTTCTGAAGCAAAGGATCACAAAGTGCGATCGCGCCCGCCATTGAGCTGAGGGCGAGATGGACTAGTCTAAGGGATGTCCTTCGACAAGCGGAGCAGCCCGGGATGGTCGACCGCGATGCCTCATCGGACCCAGTGCGCCAATCCATGCCGGCGGCCGCGGCGGTGCGAGCGAAGGTGGAAGAAATCTATCGCACCGAGTCGCGCCGGGTGTTCGCCACGCTGATCCGCCTCCTCGGCGACTTCGACCTCGCCGAGGAGGGACTGCACGACGCCTTCCGCGCGGCTCTCGAACAGTGGCCCGAACAGGGCGTACCGGCAAATCCGCGTGCCTGGCTGGTTTCCACGGGGCGCTTCAAGGCGGTGGACACGTTGCGCCGCCGTGCGCGCTTCGACTTCGTCGAGGATCTGGATGACCGCCCCCATCCGGCCGGCGACGAATCGGCCGACGAAGGCAGTCCCGGCGATAGCGTCGAGGACGACCGTCTGCGGCTGATCTTCACCTGCTGCCACCCGACGCTGCCCACTGAGGCCCGCACCGCGCTGACGCTGCGCGAGGTGTGCGGCCTCACCACCGAAGAGATCGCGCGCGCCTTCCTCACCGCGCCGCCGACCGTGGCCCAGCGCATCGTGCGCGCCAAGGCCAGGATCCGCGACGCGCGCCTGCGCTACGAAGTGCCCGAGCGCGCCGAACTGCCGGCCCGGCTCGACAGCGTGCTGCGCGTGATCTACCTGGTATTCAACGAAGGCTACTCGGCCTCGGCCGGCGATTCGCTCACCCGTGCCGATCTGTCGGGCGAAGCGATCCGGCTCGGACGGCTGCTTGTCGAACTGCTTCCCGAGCCCGAGGCGATCGGGCTGCTCGCGTTGATGCTGATCCAGGAGTCGCGCCGTGCCGCGCGCACCACGCCAGCCGGCGATCTGGTGCTGCTCGACGCACAGGACCGCTCGCGATGGCTGCACGAGCTGATCGCCGAGGGCACGGCACTGGTCGAGCGCGCGCTCCTGGCCGGACCCGCCGGCCCTTATGCGCTGCAGGCCGCGATTGCCGCCGTGCATGCGGAGGCCCCTGTTGCCGGGGCAACCGATTGGGCCCAGATCGTCGGTCTTTACGACCTGCTGCTGCAGCGCGAACCGTCCCCGGTGGTCGAACTGAACCGTGGCGTGGCGATAGCGATGCGCGACGGCCCGGCGGCCGGGCTCGCGGTGATCGACACGATCCTGAACCGCGGCGAACTCGCCGACTACCACCTCGCCCACGCGGCGCGGGCCGATCTGTGCCGGCGCCTGGGCCGCCACGCCGAGGCGAGGGTGGCCTACACGCGCGCCCTGGCGCTGACCCGGCAGGCCACCGAGCGCCGTTTCCTCGAGCGACGGCTCGCGGAACTGGCGGCTTGATGTTTCTTTTTGCAACGCGATGTCGATTTCGTCGTGCGCCGTTCGACCAGGGGTACGGAGGCCCCGATCGCGCCGATCGGCGCAGGCTGCCGAAGGCGGTCCACACCGCGCATTCAAGAGGAGAAGCCCGATGAAATACCTTTGCCTGATCTGTGCAGAGAAGGTCATGGAGCAGATGCCGCGCCCCGATGCAGACAAGCACTTCGAGGAGTACCGCGAGTTCACCGACGCGGTGCGCAAGAGCGGCCACTACCTCGGCTGCAACCGCCTGTTGCCCCCCGACGCCGCCAGCACCGTCCGGGTGCGCGACGGCCGGATCTCGGTCACCGACGGGCCGTGGGTCGAAACCAAGGAGCAGCTCGGCGGCTACTACCTGATCGAGGCCCGGGATCTGAACGAGGCCATCCAGGTGGCGGCGCGCATACCAGGCGCGCGCTTCGGCTGCGTCGAGGTACGGCCGGTCGCGGAGGACGCACAAACCCTGCAGGCACTGGGCTTTGACACGCAGGAAGCCGCCGCCTGAAGGGAACAACGAGGTCGATCCGGCCACGCACCGTTCGACCAGCCGGCGCGCACAAGCGCCTCATCCAACCCCGGGAGACCCACCATGGACACGAGATCTACCCTCGCACTCAGCGAAACGGAAATCCGCAAGGAACTGGAAGACTGGGCGGACGCCGTCCGCGCCAAGGACGTCGACCGCATCTTCGCGCATTACGCACCGGAGATCGTCGCCTTCGACGCCATCGCGCAATTGCAGTTCAAGGGCAGCGAGGCCTACCGCAGGCACTGGGAACGCTGCCTGACGATGTGCACCGGGGCGATGATCTTCGAGGTGCACGAGCTGGAGATCACCACCGACGCCGGACTGGCCTTTGCCCACGCCCTCAACCGCTGCGGCGGCACCGGACCGGACGGCAAGGAGATGTCCGGCTGGATGCGCATGACGAGCTGCCTGCTCAAGCAGCACGGCAAGTGGCGGATCGTGCACGAGCACTTCTCCGCCCCCTTCGATCCGCAGAGCAACACGGCCCTGTGGCTGACGCCCTGACCCCCACGAGGAGAAGACGATGCGACTCAATCCCTATCTCATCTTCAACGGCGACTGCGAAGCTGCCTGCAAGTTCTATCAGCAGCACCTGGGCGCCACCCTGCAAGCCCTGATCCGTTTCGCCGACGCGCCCAAGGGCGCCGACGGTCAGCCCGGTTGCGGGCCGATTCCTGCCGAATTCGGCAACCGCATCATGCATGCCTGCCTGCTCATCGACGGCCAGACGCTAATGGCGTCGGATACAACGCCCCAGTATCCGTATGAGGGCATCAAGGGCTGCTCGGTCTCGCTCAACGTCGATTCGATCGCCGCTGCCGAGCGCATCTTCGCCGCCCTCGCGGACAACGGCACGGTACAGATGCCGCTCGGCCCCACCTTCTGGGCGGCCCGTTTCGGCATGTGCACGGACCGCTTCGGCGTGCCGTGGATGATCAATTGCGAGACCGACAAGGGAGGAAATTGACATGCGCTTCATGATGCTCGTGATTCCTAAGGGCTACGAGAAGGCGCCGCCCGGAACGGTCCCCGATGCCAAGGCGGTCGAGGCGATGATGAAGTACAACGAGGCGCTGCAGAAGGCCGGTGTCCTGCTCTCGCTCGAAGGATTGCACCCGCCGTCCATGGGCGCGCGCGTGTCCTTCGCCGGCGGGAAGCCGACCGTCACGGACGGCCCCTTCATCGAAACCAACGAAGTGCTCGGTGGCTACTGGATGATCGACGTGAAGTCGAAGGATGAGGCGATCGCCTGGGCGTCGCGCTGCCCGATGGCGGACAACGAGATCATCGAGATCCGCCAGGTCCAGGAGATGTCCGACTTCCCGCCCGACGTGCAGCAGGCCGCAGAAGGCTTCACGGCCATGCAGGGGCCGCACTGACGTCGCCGCGGGCGCAGCGTCCATAGAACGCCGGCGCGCACCTCCCGCGTGCCGGCAGTTACGGCCAATGGAGCACGCAGATGGTGAGCAAGAACACGATTTGTCTCTGGTACGACGGCACCGCGCTCGATGCCGCACAGTTCTACGCCCGGACGTTTCCGGACAGCGCCGTGGGCAGGATCCATCGCGCCCCGGGCGACCATCCCTCCGGCAAACAGGGCGACGTCCTGACGGTCGAGTTCACCGTCATGGGCATTCCGTGCCTCGGATTGAATGGCGGTCCGGCATTCCGCCACAGCGAGGCCTTCTCGTTCCAGGTCGCGACCGACGACCAGGGCGAAACGGATCGCTTGTGGAACGCGATCGTCGGCAACGGCGGTCAGGAAAGCGCGTGCGGTTGGTGCAAGGACAAGTGGGGGGTGTCGTGGCAGATCACGCCGCGCGCCCTGACGGCCGCGATTGCCGACCCGGACCGGGCGGCGGCAAAGCGCGCCTTCGACGCCATGATGGAGATGGGGAAGATCGACATCGCCGCGATCGAAGCTGCACGGCGGGGATGACGGTAGCGGCGTGCAATCGCGTCGGCCGAGTTCCACGTGTCGACGCACAGAACCGAAGCACTGTCGGGTACCATCGCCGGTATGCTGAACCTGAACCAAATCAAGGCCGTCTCGCTGGATCTGGACGACACGCTGTGGCCCATCTGGCCCACCATCGACCGCGCGGAAAAGGTCCTCCACGAATGGCTCGTGACGAATGCCCCGGCGACGGCGGCCATGTACGCGAGCCCGCGGGCGCTGCGCGAGGTCCGCGACGCCATGGAAGTGCAGCGTCCGGATCTGGCGCACGACATGACCGCGCTGCGCCGCGAGTCGATCCGTGTGGCGCTGTCGAGCGCCGGGGACGACCCTTCGCTGGCCGGGCCCGCCTTCGACGTCTTCATCGCCGAACGCCACAACGTGAGCTTCTTTCCCGACGCGCTCCCCGCGGTGGAATTCCTGGCCGCGCGTTATCCGCTGGTGAGCATTACCAACGGCAACGCCGATCTCGCGCGCGTCGGCCTGGCGCCATACTTCGTCGCCGGCATCGCTGCGCTCAAGGTGGGCGTGTCCAAGCCCGATGTGCGCATCTTCCAGGTCGCAGCCGAGGCCGTCGGTGTGCAGCCGCACGAGGTGCTGCACGTGGGCGACGACATGGTCATGGATGTGCTGGGGGCGCGTAGTGCGGGCATGCAGGCGGTGTGGGTGAATCGCGGGCAGGCCGCGTGGCCGCATCCCGAGCAGCCGCATCTGGAAGTGACCGACCTGAGCGGGCTTGTCGATGCGCTGGGGTTGACTGCCTGACCGGACGGCCCGGCGAGAGCGGGGCAGGGCCGAGGCATGGCCGGAAGAAAAACGGCCCGCCTTGCGGGCGGGCCGGACCGGCATCCGTCGTGGAGAGAACGCCGGATGCAGTGAGCGGGTTTCAGGCGCTCAGAACTTCACCACGATGTCCTCGTCGAGCAGCAGGTACTGGCACGCGAGCCGGTAGCGCGGCGCGAGATCCAGCAGTTCCAGTTCCTCGAACTCCTGCCGCGCGAGCTTGCCGGAGGTGAGCAGAGTGAGCTTTTCCTTCTCGGTGAGGTGCACCGCCATCGGCGGCTTGTTGCCGATGTGGATCACCTCGACCGTGCAGGAACCGCATTCGCCTTTCTGGCATTCGCAGTCGATCGCGACGCCATGATCCCGGGCGACGCCGAGGATGCTCTTGCGGTCGCCCGCAGGGGCATAGACGGTGAGGTCGCGGCGCATCTTCGGCGAGCTGAAGGTCACGTTGGGCATTGCGCTCCTCCTCAACGCACGAGATCGAAGCTGGCCGAGTCGGTGGTCTTCGCGTCCAGCGTGTCGAAGATCTTGTCGAGGATCTTCACGAGAACGTTGAGGCCGCCCTGGTAGCCCCAGATCGGGAAGCGGTGATGATGGTGGCGGTCGAAGATCGGGAAGCCGATGCGGATCAGCGGCGTGCCGATGTCGCGCTCGAGGTACTTGCCGTGCGAGCTGCCGATCAGGAAATCGACCGGCTCGGTGGCGAGCAGCGAGCGCAGGTGCCACAGGTCCTTGCCCGGCCAGGCCTTGGCGTCCTTGCCGAAGGGGCTGGCGGCGAGCAGCGCGTTGATCTTCTCGGTCCAGTCCTTGGTCGCGTTGGTGCAGAGGATATGCACCGGCTCGGCGCCCAGTTCGAGCAGGAAGGCGGTGAGGCCCAGCAGCATGTCGGGGTCGCCGAAGAGCGCGAAGCGCTTGCCGTGCAGGTGGGCCTGCGAGTCGGCGATCGCATCGACGAGGCGGCCGCGCTCGAGCTCCAGCGAGGCCGGAATGGCTTGGCCGGTGAGCTCGGACACCGCCATCAGGAAGGCGTCGGTGCCGGTGACGCCGACCGGGCAGTGCAGCGACACCGCCTTCTGGCCCGCCTTCTCGACGTACTCGGCCGACTTCGCCGCCGAGATGCCCTGCATGAACACCGTGCCCCTGGCGTCGAGCGCCGCTTCCATCTGCGCGGCGGTGGTGCCGCCCGCGTACATGCGGAATTCGCCGTCGGTCGGGGTATCGAAGACCTCGGACGGGTCGGAGATGATGGTCGCCTCGACGCCCATCTCCTTCATCATCCGCTTGAGTTCGCGGTTGTTGGCAACGCAGTAGCCGTCGAAGCCGCCGTTGATGTTGATCGCCGGGGCCGTGGTCTCGGCGCGCGTCTTGCCGTCCCAGAAGCTCGTGAGGAAGCCCTTTAGCATGTTGTCGTAGCCGGTGACATGGCTGCCGACGAAGCTGGGGGTGTGCGCGAACGGCACGCGGAAATCCTCGGGAATCGAGCCCTTCTGCTTGGCGATCTTGATGAAGCCGTCGAGGTCGTCGCCGATGACTTCGGCCATGCAGGTCGTCGACACCGCGATCATCTTCGGCTTGTACAGCGCATGGGCGTTGGCGAGGCCGTCGACCATGTTGTTGAGGCCGCCGAACACCGCCGCGTCCTCGGTCATCGAGTCGGACACGGCCGAGCACGGTTCCTTGAAGTGGCGGTTGAAGTGCGAGCGGAAGTAGGCGACACACCCCTGCGAGCCATGCACGTAGGGCAGCGTGCCCTCGAAGCCCGAGGCGCACAGCACCGCGCCCAGCGGCTGGCAGGCCTTGGCGGGGTTGATGACGAGGGCTTCGCGCTTGAAGTTGATCTCGCGGTATTCCATCGTCCTGGTCCAGTCGGCGACCTCCCGGACCTTGTCCGCGCCGCAGCCGCCTTCGAACTGGGCCTTCTTGCGCTCGAAGATCTCCTGGTATTCCGGCTCCTTGAACAGGCCGGCGTGGTCGAGGACCTTTTCAGCTGATTGAGGCATGGTCGTGCTCCTTATTTCTTCCAGGGGGCCTTGGTCATGCCCCAAACCGGCGAGTTGATCGCCATGTCCATGTCACGGGCGAAGATGGCGAAGCCGTCGTAGCCGTGATACGGGCCGGAGTAGTCCCACGAGTGCATCTGGCGGAAGGGAATGCCCATCTTCTGGAAGATGTATTTTTCCTTGACGCCGGAGGCCATCAGGTCGGGGCGGATCTTTTCGGCAAATTTTTCGAGCTCGAAGCTGGTGACGTCGTCGTAGATCAGCGTGCCGTCCTTCACGTAATGGGTCGTGCGCTGGTAGTCGTCGCCGTGGCCGAACTCGTAGCCGGTGCCGCAGACCTCCATGCCGAGGTCCTCGTACGCGCCGACGACGTGGCGCGGGCGCAGGCCGCCCACATACAACATCACCTTCTTGCCGGCGAGGCGCGGCTTGTACTTGTCGATGACCGCCTGCGACAGCGCCGTGTATTTGGCGATGACCTGCTCGGCCTTCTCTTTGATCGAGTCGTCGAAGAAGGCGGCGATGCCGCGCAGCGATTCGGCGATCTTGGTCGGCCCGAAGAGGTTGTACTCGAACCACGGCACGCCGTACTTCTCCTCGACGTGGCGCGCGATGTAGTTCATCGAGCGATAGCAGTGCAAGAGCAGCAGCTTCGCGCGCGGCATCATCTCGATTTCCTTGAGCGTCGCGTCGCCCGTGCCCTGGCCGATCACGCGCAGGCCCATCTCCTCGAGCAGGATGCGCGAGCTCCACGCGTCGCCGCCGATGTTGTAGTCGGCCATCAGCACGACGTCGTAGGGCGTCGATTCGAAGGGCGCGTTGTAGTCCGCCTTGTCGAATACCCAGTCGCGGATCGCGTCGTTGGCGATGTGGTGGCCGAGCGATTGCGACACGCCGCGAAAACCCTCGCAGCGCACCGGCACCATCGGCAGGCCCACTTCCTTCGACTTCTTCTTCGACACGGCCTCGATGTCGTCCCCGATCAGGCCGATCGGGCACTCGGACTGTACCGAGATGCCTTTCGCCAGCGGGAAGACCTGCGTGATCTCGTCGACCAGCTTGTCGAGCTTCTTGTCGCCGCCGAAGACGATGTCCTTCTCCTGGAAGTCCGACGTGATCTGCATCGCGCCGAAGGCATCCACCCCGGTCGTGCCGTTGTAGTAGTTTCGGCGCGTGGCCCACGAGTACTGGCCGCAGCCGACCGGGCCGTGGCTGACGTGCACCATGTCCTTGATCGGGCCCCACACCACGCCTTTCGATCCGGCGTAGGCACAGCCGCGGATCGTCATCACGCCCGGCAGTGACTTGATGTTGGACTTCACGCCGCAGTCGGGTTTGCCTTCTTCATACACATTGAGGTGCTTGGCGCGCTTCTTCGCCGCCTTCTCGGGATAGACCTCGAGCACCTCGTTGATCAACGCCTTGTTGCGCGTCTTGTCATCCAGTACCGCACTCATAGTGGTTCTCCTGTGCGTGGAAATCAGGCGGCCTTGGCCTTGCCGACGATGCTCTCGTCTTCCTTCTGCATGATGCCGAACTCGAGCAGCAGGTCTTCCAGCTCTTCCATCGTGATCGGCGTGGGGATCACGCCCTTGCCCTTGTTCTCGTGCACCTTGCGCGCGAGTTCGCGGTATTCCTGCGCCTGCTTGCATTCGGGGTCGTACTCCAGCACCGTCATGCGCCGCAGCTCGGCGTGCTGCACGACGTTGTCGCGCGGCACGAAGTGGATCAGCTGGGTGCCGAGCTTCTTCGCCAGCGCGTCGGCGAGTTCCCATTCCTTGTCGGTCTTGCGCTCGTTGCACACCAGGCCGCCCAGGCGCACGCCGCCGGCGTTGGCGTACTTCAGGATGCCCTTCGAGATGTTGTTGGCGGCATACATCGCCATCATCTCGCCCGACATCACGATGTAGATCTCCTGCGCCTTGTTCTCGCGGATCGGCATCGCGAAGCCGCCGCACACGACGTCGCCGAGCACGTCATAGGACACGTAATCGACACCGTCGTAGGCGCCGTTTTCCTCGAGGAAGTTGATCGCGGTGATGACGCCACGACCGGCGCAGCCGACGCCGGGCTCCGGGCCGCCCGACTCGACGCAGCGGATGTCGCGGTAGCCGACGCGCAGCACGTCCTCGAGCTCGAGGTCCTCCACCGAACCGGCGTCGGCCGCGAGCGACAGCACCGTGTCCTGCGCCTTGGCGTGCAGGATCAGGCGGGTGGAGTCGGCCTTCGGGTCGCAGCCGACGATCAGGATCTTCTGGCCCATCTCGGCCAGCGCCGCGAGGGTGTTCTGCGACGTGGTCGACTTGCCGATGCCACCCTTTCCGTAGAACGCGATTTGACGAAGGGACATTTCATTTCTCCTCAAGAAAAGTGAGTCCTGCTTTCACACCCGGCGAACCGGCACAGTTCCCCTATGGCAAGGGCTGTGCCAATGGCGTGGAAAAGACACTAAAGCCAGGCACAGCAAGGGTTTTGGGCGTGGATGGGCGGGCTGTCGGGGCGAGGTCGGCGCTGTCGGCAACGCGACAAGATGGCGGCGACTGTCGGACATCGGCGTGTCGGGGACGGGGTCATGGGACGTATGACTCCCCTTCGCCCGGCCCCTCCCGAATGGCATTGGCGCGGACGGTAGGGCGGGAGGAGCCGAAGGCGTATCCCGCCATGCAGCCCCGAATGCGACGTGCGGGGGAATGGGCGGGATACGCTGCGCTTCTCCCTCCCTACGAAAGCCCCTCACTCGCTTCCCGGTCGTCGGCCTTGTGGATGGCATCTTTCTTGCGGGTTCGGGTGAGCCGACAAACGCTACGGAATGACCATGCCCATCTTCGACTACCGCTGCCCGGTCTGCGACCGGACCTTCGAGTTGCTCGTGCGCTCCGGCGAAACGCCTCCGTGTCCGCATTGCGGCAACACCACGCTTGAAAAACAGGTGTCCGCGCCCGCCGCGCCTCCACAATCGGGCGAGCTCGTGAAGCGGGCGCGTGCGCAGGCGAGGCGTGAAGGCCATTTCAGCAACTACTGAGCCCCTCGCCGGCGCGCCGGCCGGGTACGGCCACTCGACCAATCTCGTCGGCATCCCGACGGGACTCGTCGCGAGCGTGGCGTTCAACGCCCATCCGCTGCCGCTGCACATCCACGGCGTGCGCGAGACCAACCGCGCGCTGTTCGCGATGCTGGCCGACGCGACGAGCGTCGACGAGGCCGTGCTCGCCTTCCAGATCTACATGCGCACGGTGTTTGAGCTGGACCTGCCGGGCGAGCGCGACCGGACGGGCCGCAAGCGCTACCGCGCGAGCTACCTGCGCCTGCTGCGCGGCTGGGGCTTCGACGCCAACGGCCGCGAGGGCGCGGTGCTCAAGGGCTGGGCGGAAGCGCGCTTCGGCCTGCATCCCACCTTCCACAAACGCCCGCTCGGCCGCTACCCGTCGGAAGCGTGGATGCAGTACGTCGAGGACAAGATGCACGCGCGCTTCCACAACAACTGCATCCACGCGCAGCTCGACCTGCTGTACGAATACGCCCAGCACATGTTCGGCCGCTGGTTCTACCCGGGGCGGCGCCACCTCACGCTCTACCGGGGAGTGAACGACTTCGCCGAACACCAGGTGGTCGCCTGGCTGCCGCGCGCCGAGGGTAGGGCACGCCGTGCGCGCGAGGCCATCGCGCGGCAGAACAACCTTGTCTCGTTCACGACACGGCGCGACGTTGCCGACCAGTTCGGCGACACCATCCTCGAAGTGGAGGTGCCGCTGTGCAAGATCGTCTACTGCAATGCGCTGATGCCGGGGCCGCTGCTGCGTGGGGAAGGCGAGATGCTCGTGCTCGGCGGCGACTATCGTGTCAGGATGGCGACCCTATGACCAACGCGCCCGAACCGAGCCTGCGCGAACGCGCACTGGGCGCCTATCTTGGACTCGCCGTCGGCGACGCCCTGGGCGCCACGGTCGAATTCCTGACGCCCTCCGAGATCCGCCACCAGTACGGCGAGTTGCGCGACATCGTCGGCGGCGGCTGGCTCAGACTGAGGGCTGGGCAGATCACCGACGACACGCAGATGTCGCTCGCGCTCGGCGCCGCGATCCTCGAATCGGGCGGCTGGGATCTCAAGAACATCGCCGAGCACTGGCTCGCGTGGCTGAAGTCGAAGCCGATCGATGTCGGCAACACCTGTCGCCGCGGCCTCCAGCGCTTCGCGTCGGACGGCTCGCTCGAATCGCCCTTCTCGGACGGGGACGCCGGCAACGGCGCGCTGATGCGCGTGCTGCCCGCGATCCTGTTCGCCTTCCGCGACGCCGATCGGCTCGACCGCTGCGTCATCGAGCAGGCCCACGTCACGCACAACCACCCGCTGTCGGATGCCGCGACGCTGTGCTTCGCGCATATGCTCGCGGACCTCCTTGCCGGCGGCCACTGGCGCGACAACCTGGCGAAGTTGCGCGCGCACGCGAAGGCGCTGGTCGCGGCGCACCGCCAGTTCCGCTTCGACCCCTACCCCGGGCGCGCGACCGGCTACGTCGTCGACACCGTGCAGACCGTGCTGCACGCCTTCTTCGCCACCGATAGTTTCGAATCCTGCCTGGTCGCAACCGTCAATTGCGGCGGCGACGCGGACACGACCGGAGCGATCGCCGGCATGCTGGCGGGGGCGCATTTCGGCGTCGCCGCCATCCCCGCGCGTTGGCTGAAGCGTCTCGATGGTGCGGTGCTGCGCGAGGTCGAGCGGCAGGCGCCCGCACTGCTCGCGCTGCAGGGCGCATGACAACGTCGCGGCACGTGGCGCTGCGCGGCAGGATGCCGAAGTGGCTGTATCGGCCCGGAATTGCCCGTCCATGCCGATTGCACTAGACTCGCCGGACACTGAATAACTGCACACATTCCAGATGGAATCGACCAGCTCCGCGGCATGGGGGCAAATGCCCCGGCGCGGATGCGCGCACGTCCTCGCGGCCGCAGTCGAGTGGTGTCGACGCGTGGCCAGGCGAGCCGTTGGCAGTGGACGTGCCCTGACCGGTGGTCGGCCGCCCGCTGCCGGCCGCAGCGGCTTGCTCCTCGGGGCGCTGCTTGCCCTGTGCGCGGTCGGGCCGGCGCTGTCGGCCGCGCCTTTGAAGTCGGGCCCACACGGTGCCCAGGGTTCGCGTAACGCCCTCGTCATCGCGGGCTCCGGCACGATGAGCCCGCTGGTCAAGGCGATCGCCGAACGCTTTCGCGAGCGCCGTCCGGACGTCGTCATCGACATACGCCCCCTGGGCTCGGATCGGGGGCTGCAGGCCTTGCGTGACGCGCAGGCCGATATTGCAATGTTCTCGCGCGCGCTGCCCGAAGGCGAGACGGATCTGGTCGGAGTGCCGATCGCCCGCGACGGGGTGTCGCTGGTGATCCATCGCGACAATCCGGTCAGGAACCTGAGTTCGGGACAGATCTCCGCCATCTATCGCGGACGGATCGGCAACTGGCGAGCGGTGGGTGGCGAGGATCGGCCGATCCGCGTCCTGGCTACGGAGCAGGGGCGCAGTTCGTCCGAACTCTTCGCCAGGCATTTCGGCATCGATTATGCGGCCGTTCCCGCCGCCAACATCCTCACCGACAACCAGCAGCGCCTGCAGGCGGTGGCCGGCGACCGCGGCGCGATCGTGTTCATGTCGATCGGCGAGGCCGAGCGGGCCGTGGAGGCGGGGCAGCCGGTCCGGCTGGTTGCGGTCGATGGCATCGACGCCAGCAGCCGCAGCGTGCGCAAGGGCGACTTTCCGATCGCGCGGCCGCTGACCCTCGTGACCCGGGGGCTGCCGCAGGGGCTGGCGCGCGAATTCATCGAGTTCGCGATGTCGTCGAGCGTGACCGGGCTGATCCGGCAGCTCGATTTCGTTCCCTACGTGGATTAGCGCCATGGAGAGCACGCGCCCCGAACGCGGCGGCTCCCTGCCCGAGACCTTGGCCCGGCTGAGCCTCGGTGCGCGCCTGAGGATCGGCTTCGCCCTGATGGTGGCAATCACCCTGGCCGTCGGGATCGCCTCGCTAGCCAGCCATCGCCGGATCGGCACGCTGTTCGAGGAGCACTTCACGGTCGAACTGCGGATCGCCGAGCTGAGCCTGCTCGCCAATCATGCGCTGCTCCGGGCGCGCCGCTACGAGAAGGACTTTCTGCTCGCGGTGCCGGTGCTGGGCTATGAGGAGAGCCGCACGCGCTATGTGACGCTCGTGCGCACCAACCTCGAGGCGCTGCGCGAGCACCTGGCGGCGATCGGGGGGCTCGCGCGCGAAACCGACATGCGGGAGGAAGTGCGGCGGATCGAGGCCGCTGCCATCGGCTTCGAGAAGGAATTCCTGGCGGCGGCCGCGCTTCAGGGGCAGCTCGGCCGCCGCGACGACGGCCTGGCCGGTACGCTGCGCGCGGCCGCGCACCGCATCGAGGCGCTGATTCCGGCCGGCGCGCATCGCTTGCGTGCGGATCTGCTCCAGATGCGACGGTTCGAGAAGGATTACGTGCTCACCGACAGCGCGCGCGACGCCCGGCGCTTCGCCGATGCGGCCGAGCGCTTTGCCGTCGCCGTCGCGGGCGAGTCCCTGCCGGCCGCGTTGCGCAGCGCGTTCGCCGTTGCGCTGCACGACTATCGCGAGGCCTTCCTCGCCTACGTGGCGGTCCGCGGCGAGCTCGAGACGACCCGGGAAAAGTATCTCGAGGCGGTGCATGAAATCGAGTCGCAACTGCAGCGCCTGCATGCCCATGCGAGCGGCCACGCTACAAGCACCCGCGACGAGTTGCTGGGTTTCGAACGCTTCGCCGGCACGGCCCTGCTCATGACCGCTGTGCTCGCGGCCGCGCTCGGCCTGGCCATCGGAAATTTCTTCTCGCGCAGCATCCGGCGCTCGATCGGGCAGACGATGAGTTTCGCGCAACGCCTGGCGGCGGGTGATCTCGACGTGCGCCTGCGCAGCGACGGCGGCGACGAATTCGCGACGCTCAACGTCGCCCTCAACGACATGGCCGGCGCCTTGCAGGCGGGGCAGCGGCGTGAAGCGCAGCGCAGCACCGAACTGGCCTCCAGCAATGCGGCGCTGCTGCACGAGGTCGATGAACGCAGCCAGGCCGAACGCACCCTGCGCGCCAGCGAGGCGCGTTTCCGCAGCATCCTCGAGTCGGCCGCCGACGGCATCGTCATCACCGACGCCGCGGGACGCATCACGATGGTCAACGCGCGCACCGAGATGCTGTTCGGCTACCCGCGCAGCGAACTGCTCGGCCAGACGGTCGAGCTTCTCGTGCCCGAACGTTTCCGGGCGCATCATTCGGACCAGCGTTCGGACTATAACCGGACGCCGCATTCCGATGTGATCGGCATGCGGCGTCCCGGTATCTTCGCCCGGCGGCGCGACGGCAGCGAGTTCCCGGCCGACATCAGCAGGGCCGTCATGGCGCACGACGGCGAGACGCAGGTCATCGCCGTCGTGCGCGACATCTCGGCGCAAGTGCGTGCCGAGAACGAGCTGCGCCGCCTGAACCGGACCCTGCGCATGCTCACCTTGTGCAATGAAACGCTGGTGCGTGCGCAGGATGAGGGGGAGTTACTCGAGACCGTGTGTGGCCACCTCGTCGAACATGGCGGTTACCGGCTGGCGTGGGTCGGCCTCGCGCTCGACGATCCGGCCCGATCAGTGCGCCCCGCGGCGGTTGCGGGATTGGGCGCGGATTACCTGCGCACGCTCGACGTGAGCTGGGCGGACGTTCCTGCCGGCCAGGGGCCGACCGGCCGCGCGATCCGGCTGGGCACCACGCAAACCTGCATCGACATCCCCGGCGACCCGGCTTACGCGCCGTGGCGCACCGAGGCGCTGCGCCGCGGCTTCTCCTCCAGCATCGCACTGCCGTTGACTGCGGCCGGACGAACGGTCGGTGCGCTCAACATCTACGCCAGCGAGCGCGACGCCTTCGACCCCCAGGAGGTGGCCCTGCTCGAGGAGCTCGCCAACGACCTGGCCTACGGCCTGCGCAGCCTGCGCGAGAGCGATGCGCGCCAGCGTGCCGAACGCGAGCTCGCCCACCAGGCGCACTACGATACGCTGACCGGGCTCGCCAACCGCCACCTGTTCCGCGACCGCGTCGAGCAGGCGCTGGTGCATGCCCGGCGCAACGGACGGGCGGTTGCGGTCGCGCTGCTCGACCTCGACCGCTTCAAGGCCATCAACGACACCCTCGGCCAGGCCCGCGGCGACACCCTGCTCAAGGAAACCGCACGCCGCCTGCAGGGACCGCTGCGCAACGGGGATACCGTCGCGCGTCTGGCCAGCGACGAGTTCGCGATCCTGCTCGACGATCTGGCCGCCGTCGAGGACGTCGCGCCGCTGGTCGGGCGGCTGCTCGAGGACGTCGCTGCGCCGCTCGATATCGCCGGCCACGGGGTGTACTCGACCGCAAGTCTCGGCATCAGCCTCTTCCCGCGCGACGGACAGGACGCCGAAGCCCTGCTCGGAACCGCCGACATCGCCATGCACAACGCCAAGATGGCGGGCGGCAACGCCTTCCGCTTCTACGCGCCGGAGATGAACCTGCGGGTCAACGCGCAGCTCGCGCTGGCCAGCGCGCTGCGGAGCGCGATCGACCGGGGCGAGATGCGGGTCTTCTACCAGCCCAAGGTCAGCCTGGGCGATGGCCGGGTGACCAGCGCCGAGGCCCTGGTCCGCTGGCAGCACCCCGAGCGCGGCATGGTCTCGCCGGCCGACTTCATCCCCGTCGCCGAGGACACCGGGCTGATCGTGCCGCTCGGCGAATGGGTGCTGCGCGAAACCTGCCGCCAGCAGGCTGCCTGGATCGCCGAGGGGCTCGCCGTGCCGCCCGTCGCGGTCAACCTCTCGGCCCGCCAGTTCCGCCAGGAGAATCTGCCGCAGACGGTGCGCGCCGCCCTGTCGGCGGCCGGTCTCGAACCGCTCTGCCTGCACCTCGAGATCACCGAAAGCACGGTCATGCACGACGTCGACCGCGCGGTCGCGATGCTGCGCGAGCTCAACGCGATCGGCATCCGGGTCGCGCTGGACGATTTCGGCACCGGCTATTCAAGCCTCGCCTATCTCAAGCGCTTCCCCATCGACCAGCTGAAGATCGATCGCGCCTTCGTGCGCGACATCGCGAGCGACCCCGAAGATGCGGCGATCTGCCGCGCGGTCATCGGGCTCGCCCACAGCCTGGACCTGACGGTGGTCGCAGAGGGCGTCGAAACCCGCCCCCAGCTCGACTTCCTGCGCGCCAACGCCTGCGACGAGATGCAGGGCTTCCTGTTCAGCCGGCCGGTGCCGGCAGCCGACTACGCGGCGCTGCTGGCGGCCGGCCGGGTCTTGGCGCTCGACGGCGACTGAACGCCTCGTTCGCTGTTGCGCGGGCGGTCTCAGCCTTCGCCGAGCCGTCGCGCCTCGACGGTGATCGGCAGCCGGGTGTCGGCCGCCAGCGCCGGCATCTCCAGCGTCCAGCCGTTGTCGAGCTCCACTCTGCCGCCCCAGATGGCCGGTTGCTCGGCGCTCACGATGCGCGCCTCGAGATCCTTCTTCGCCACGTAGATCGAATAATGGCCGGCGGCTTCCCTGCGCACGGTGACTTTCATCGGATTGTTTCCTCTTCGTCGAAATGGAGCGCGTCGTCCTCGTCGTAGGGGCCGGGCGAGGGCGCGTCGAGCGAGCGCAGTTCGCGTCCCTTCATGCCCACCACGTAGCCCCGGTCGACGAAGTCGATGCCATAGATGTAGAACTGTTGCAGGAAGGTGCCGATGCTCTTCACGTAGCCGACGTCGCCTTTCTTCACCAGCACGTCGCCGATCTCGCGGCCTTGGAAGGTGCCGTCGTTCCTGACGTTCTTCCGCGAGATGACCTTTTCGCCGTAGTCGAAGGCGGGCGGGCCTTCGAGTTCCACGATGTCCGAATCGCGCGCGAACATGGCCGCCTCCTATGTCTTCCGGCAGCTGCCGTCAGGCTTGAAGAACGTCACCGCAACCGAGGCGCCCGCCCGCTGCCGCTCGCCGGACCCGCAGCCGCAGGCCTCCGGCGCGCCCTCCTTGCGGTAGCTCAGGCGGCTGTCGATGCTGTTCTCGGTGAAATCCACCGTGTAGCCGCGCAGCAGCGCGCAGCTCGCCTCGGTGAGGAAGAGGCGCACGCCGAGCTGTTCGATCACCGCGTCGCCCGCGGCCGGGGCGGTCTCGACGGTGAAATTCGAATCGAAACCCGAACAGCCGCCGGGCTGCACGGACAGCCGGAAGCCGCTGTCGGCGCTGCCGCCGCCGAAGCGCACGATGCGCTTCATGAAGCTCGCGGCGGCGGGGGTGAGGGTCACGCACATGCTTTGGGTCCTCCTTCAGGCGGCGATGGTGGTGGCGCCCGCGACCGACTTCGCGAACCAGTCGATCAGCGAGGCCTCGATGTAGTCATGCGCGTAGTCCTCCACCGCGGCGATGCCCGCCGCCGTGAGGTCCTTGCGCGGACAGTGGCCGATCTTCGCGACGAACACCGCGCCGCAGCCCGCGAGCGCTTCGACGATGCCCGGCATCGCCTTGTCGTCCTCGTAGCCGCCCTGGCAGTACAGCGACACCTTGCGATGGCCGACGAACTTCGCGCCGGCCGCCGACACCTCGTACACCTGGAACTCCTCGGCGTGGCCGAAGTGCTGGTTGATCCGCCCCGATCCCTTGGTCGCCACCGCGACCAGCCGCGTCTCGGCCGTCGTCCCGAGCCGCGCCTGGGCGCTTTCCGTCGCCGCATCGCGGTCCGCACGCTCGCGCTCGACGAAGCTGCGATAGGCCGCGCGCGATTCGGCAACCGCCGCTGCATCGACCCCGGCCGCGATCGCGTCGATGTTGTGCGACGTGAACTCCGCGCCGCGGTCCTCTCCCAGCATCCCCACCGCATCGGCGCGGCACTGGCGGCAGTGGCGCATCATCTGCATCTCGCCCTCGCACGCGTCCTGCAGCGCCTTCAACTCCGCCGGCGTCGGCCCGCGCTGGCCGGTCAGGCCGAAATGCGTGCCGTGCGTCGGATCCGAGATCAGCGGCATGATGTTGTGGAGGAAGGCACCGCGCGACTTCACCGCCTCGTTCACCTCGGCGAGGTGGCGGTCGTTGATGCCGGGGATCATCACCGAATTGACCTTCACCAGCACGTCGGCGGCGACCAGCATCTCCAGCCCCAGCATCTGCCGCTCGTGCAGGATGCGCGCCGCCTCCAGCCCGCGCCGGCGCTTGTGATCGAAGAAGATCCACGGATAGATCTGCGCGCCGACCGCCGGGTCGATCATGTTGATCGTGATCGTCACGTGGTCCACGCCCAGCGCCTTGATGCGCTCGACGTGGTCGGGCAGCGCGAGCCCGTTGGTCGACAGGCACAGCCGGATGTCCGGCGCCGCCTCCCTGATCAGCTCGAAGGTGCGGAAGGTCTTCTCCGGGATCGCCAGCGCGTCGCCCGGCCCCGCGACGCCCACCACCGACAGCTGCGGAATCCGCGCGGCCACCGCGAGCACCTTCTTCGCCGCCAGCTCCGGCGTCAGCTTCTCCGACACCACCCCCGGCCGGCTCTCGTTCGCACAGTCGTACTTGCGGTTGCAGTAGTTGCACTGGATGTTGCAGCCGGGGGCGACGGCGACATGCATGCGCGCGAAGTGGTGATGCGCCTCGGCGCTGTAGCAGGGGTGATCATGCACCCGGTCGAGGATGTGCCGGGGCAGGCCGGCGGAACTGCCCGAACCGCAGCCGCCTTTGGTCGCCGTCCCGCAGGTGCCGCCGCGCCCCGCGACGCCGGCCGGCGCAAGCGGGATCACGCGGCGGGCAGGGACTGCGGGCGACGGTGACGCGAACGGCAGGGGCGCAGGCATGGCATTCTCCCTCGGGCATGTGGGTTCGGCGCGGCTGCGCCATCGATACCCTCAGTGCAATGCCCGTGCCACTCGCCTGCGTGGGGGTTAAGCTGTTGATTGTTAATGACTTGATTGGGTCTGATGGATCGCCTCGCCTGTGTCCGGTTCGGGACAATCGCGGCGCAAGCGCGACACTCTCACCCCGGTCGCCGATCAGCCCGCGGCGCCGGCGGGTTCGCTGGCGGGCTCGGCGACACGCACACAGTTGCGACCAGCCTGCTTGGCCGCGTAAAGCGCGGCGTCGGCGCGTGCGAGGGTGGGTTCGAGCGACCGTTCCCCGCGCGCACTCGTCGCGACCCCGACGCTGATCGTGACCATCGTCGGCGTCGTGACTTGCGCTGCGACGGCTGCCCGCAGCTTCTCCGCCACGTGGGTCGCCCCCTCCGTGCCGGTGTCGGGCATCAGGACGAGAAACTCCTCGCCGCCGTAGCGCCCGACGATATCGCTTCCACGCACCTCGTCGCGCAGCAGTTGCGAGATGCGGCGGATCGCGTCGTCGCCGGCCAGATGGCCGTAGGTGTCGTTAATTTCCTTGAAGTGGTCGATGTCTATCATCAGCATCGACAGTTCGCCGCGGCGATCGAGCGCACGCGCGAACTCATCCGCATGCGCCATGATCGAGCGCCGGTTATACACCCCCGTGAGTCCGTCGAGGCTCGCCTGTTCCTGCTGGATGCGGCTTATCGCCGCTGCGCGCAGCGCGATAGCGACGATCGCTGCACTCAGCGCCAGCCACAGTAGACATGCGATGGTCATTCTCTTGCGCCACGGCGCGAGAAGTTCGGCGACCGGCAGGGTCGCCGCGGCCACCATCGGGTAGCGGCGGAGGTGCTGGTAGGCGACGATGCGTTCCTGCCCGTCGAGCGGCGAAACAGTCACCGTGCTTGCGTAGGGCTGGTCGGCGGATAGCCCGGCGCGTTCGGCCGAGAGCGGCAACTGCTTGCCGACGTGGCGTTCGTGATCGGGGGTGCGCGAATACACGCGGGCGTCCTCGGTGAGCAGCGCCTGGCTGATACCGGTGCGCGGGTTGCGCAGCGTCAGCCGCTCGCGCAGCAGGCCGACGTCGATGATCACGACGAGGACATTGGTGAGAGCGCCCGCCGGGTCGCGCAGGGCTTCGCTCAATGCGAAGAACCATCGGCCGGCATGTACCTTCGACAGCTGTGGTGGGCCGACATAGAGCCGGCTGCCGCCCTCGAGGTGAGCGGTGAAATACTCGCGTTCCGCGACGGGGGGCGGTGTGCCGGAGCCCGTCCAGTGCACGATACGTCCGTCGCCGGACAGGATCAGCAGATCCATCAGGTGCGGCGCCGCGGCGCGCAGATCCAGCAGTGCCGCGCGTACCGCGTCGGGGTCCGGACGGCCGTCCGCGACCGGCGGCTTCACGAGCAGCTCCATCGCGTGGAGCAACTGCTCGCCCGCCTCCAGCGTTCCCGCGGCGATCAGCGCGGTCTGGCTCGCCATCTGCTCGGCCGCCTCGACGCCCTCGTCCATGATCGTGCGGCGGTCGGCAACGCCGTACCAACCAAACAGCCCCGCCAGCACCATGATCGCCATCGTCGCGACGATGCGGACGCGCTGGCGCGGCACGTTCAGGAGGGGTGGGTCGTCCGGGCGCGCGGGATTCGGCATCGTTACAGGCTCGTCAGACAGCTTACTATTGTCACATGGACCTCTCGCCTGTCAGTGGCGGCATTACCCATTCGCGTTGCAATCGCACGCTGTCTGTCAGATACCGCACATTGTCGCGACAAATCCCCGCCGTGCCGGGCGCGAATGAGCCAATTACACGGAAAGAAACCGGTGGCATGGTTCTCGCTGCACGGGCTCGACCAATCACCACGCGAGACCGTGCCATGACCCAGCCCACCCTCTTCAGCGCCCTCGACGGCAAGCTCCTGTCCCCGACCTTCTCCGGGCCCACTGCCAAGACCGCCCGCTATGGCTTCCGCGGCGAACTCGGCCTCAAGTTCCCGCCTTCGGTCGCGGGCGAAAAACGCCCCCCAGAGATCAAGGCCGACCAGGTCATCCTCGCCGTCGAAGGCGAAACCGTCAGCTTCCTCGCCCTGCACGTCGACTCGCTTGCGCACCTCGACGAGGTCCGCGCCACCTTCGGCGCCGCGCTTGTCCCGGCGGGCAAATACTTCATCTTCGCGGGCAACGTCGACATCTCGAAGAAGTACCTGCTCGACATCGACAGCGTGAGCTACCACGTCCTCCCCCTCGACGAGGCGACCGTATACAACGAGCTCCTCGACCTCCTGTACCTGGAAAAGGGCGATCTCAAGAAGATGTCCTCCGAGGGCAAGATCGACGCCATCGTCGATGCCGCCGCGAAGATCGGCGGCGGCTTCCCGCGCGCCGAGTACGCGCAGGCACTGGCCGAGATGGGGCCGGTGAAGGTCGCCGACAACCGGCCGGTGTAATCGGCCGACGAACAATGCACTCACGCAGCCCGAGTGCGGGGGGCTCTCCGCCGGGCTGTCGTGAGCGCCGGATCGGGGCGGCTTGCGGGGGATGAAGGCGACGCATGTCTGAGCCGGCGCAGCCGGCGAGTTTGCGTCGCCGCCCCCGCAAGCCGCCCCGATCCGGGAAGCCGCAGGCCGCGAGCGCCTGCCCGAAGGGGAGTTCCCCGCGCTCGGGCGGGTCGAAGCCACCTCTGCCTCGGAGCGAGTCCCCCGGCCGTCACAGCTGCTTCACCTCCACGTTGTACTTCCTCAGCGCATAGCCGATCTGCCGCGGCGTGAGCCCCAGCATCCGCGCCGCTTTCGCCTGCACCCAGCCACAGCGCTCCATCGCATCGACCAGGCGCTCGCGCTCGCTGGTCGGCGCCCTCCCGGCCGCGATGTCATCGCCCGCATCTCCTGCCGGAGCTGCAGGCATCGCCCGCGCGGGCGGCGTACTGCGCGCCGGCATCCCGATCACCGGAAAACATGCCCGCGACTGCGCGCTCTCCAGCAATACCGCCGAGAAGCACTGCCCCTTCTGGCAGCGCATATCCACTTCGCGGATCGTGTTCGAGCGCGTCATCGTCGCCGCGCGCTGGATGCAGTTCTCCAACTCGCGCACGTTCCCCGGCCAGTTGCACCGCATCAGGATCTCCAGCGCGCCGGGCGTGATCGTCAGCTGGCGGCGATTCTCGCGGTTGAAGCGATCGAGGAAGAAATCCACCAGCAGCGGAATGTCATCCTTGCGCTCGCGCAAGGACGGCATGAAGATCGTCACCACATTGAGGCGGAAATACAAGTCGGCGCGGAACTCGTTCTTCTGCACCATCTCCTCCAGGTTGCGGTTGGTCGCCGCCACCAGCCGCACGTCGGCGCGCAGCGTCTTGTTGCCGCCAACGCGCTCGAACTCCTGCTCCTGCAGCACGCGCAGCAGCTTCGCCTGGAAGGCCGGCGAGATGTCGCCGATCTCGTCGAGGAAGATCGTGCCCCCCTTGGCGAGCTCGAAACGCCCCTTGCGCTCCGAAGTCGCACCGGTGAAAGCACCTTTCTCGTGGCCGAACAGCTCCGACTCCAGCAGCGTCTCGGGCAGCGCCGCACAGTTCAGCTTCACGAACGGTCCCTTCGCGCGCGGCGACAAGTAATGGATCGCATGCGCGATCGCCTCCTTGCCGGTGCCCGACTCGCCGCGCAGCAGCACCGTTGCGCCGGACGGGGCGGCCTGATGCACGTCCGCGAACACCTCCTTCATGCGCTTCGAGCGCCCCACCACGTTCTCGATGTCGTAGCTCCCCTGCAGCTGCTTCTGCAGGCGGGCGGACTCCTCGATCAGCACCTGCCGGTCCGCCGCCACCGACTGCTGCAGCCGGTAAGTCTGCGCCAGCAGGTTCGCGACCAGGGACAGGATGCGCACGTCGCGCTCGAAGTTGACCGGCTGCTCGGCGTCGGGATGACGGTCCGCCGAGAGGATGCCGATCACCTCGCGGTCGAGCTTGAGCGGCACGACGACGTAGGACACCCGTGCGAGCTGCTGCGGGTCGCGCCCGGTGCGATTGGTGAAATTCGCGTCCGCGGCGATGTCGGGGATCACGATCGGCGAGCCGCTGCGCAGAACCTTGGAGATCACCCCCACGCCGGGGTCGAGAACGGGCGCCTCGCTCATCGGCCAGGGCACGCCCGCCGCACCAAGAATGTGCAGCTGTTCGTCCGCCTGCACCAGGCCGACCAGCGCGTGGCGCATGTGCAACTGCGTCAGCAGCAGGCGCAGCACGCTGTGTACGCACTGCCTGAAGTCCAGCGATGAAGTCAGAACCTTGCTGATCTCGTAAATTGTCAGCAGATCGATGTCGGATGTGCGGCGGTAATTCCCCGAATGCGTCATGGCGGAGCCTCTATGTCCATGTTTGTCCCATGGTCTTCCGCAAGAAGTGCGCCACCTTTGCTGCAATGCAAAATTTGCGCATTCGGCAGGGCCTCGCGCGAGGGCTGCATTTTCCCCCGCTGGGAGTCCGTCAAGAAAAACTGCTAGAATCGCGAGCTACGCTTTTTGCGCCCCATTTTTCGCTGACCGATTCAAACCGGAGTTTTTTCAAATGGCTATCGAACGCACCCTGTCCATCATCAAGCCCGACGCCGTCGCCAAGAACGTGATCGGCAAGATCTACCAGCGCTTCGAAGATGCGGGGCTGAAGATCGTCGCCTCCAAGATGGTGCACCTGTCCGAGCGCGAAGCCGGCCAGTTCTACGCCGTGCACAAGGAGCGCCCCTTCTTCAAGGATCTGGTGTCCTTCATGGTTTCCGGTCCGGTGATGATCCAGGTCCTCGAAGGCGAGAACGCCATCGCCAAGAATCGTGACCTGATGGGCGCCACCGACCCGAAGAAGGCCGCGCCGGGCACCATCCGCGCCGACTTCGCCGACTCGATCGACGCCAACGCCGTGCACGGTTCGGATGCGCCCGAAACCGCCGCGGTCGAAGTCGCGTTCTTCTTCCCCGGAATGAACGTTTACGCCCGCTAAGCCTCTCAGGGCTACGCCCGCGCATCGGCCCGCGCACTTCGTGCGTCGCGGGCCGATTGCATTTTGAGGGCAGTACAGGAAACACATGGAAACACCGGTCAATCTGCTCGATTTCGACGTCGACGGCCTCGTCGCCTGGTTTGCCGAGCGCGGCGAAAAGCCCTTCCGCGCGCGCCAGGTGATGCGCTGGATGCACCGCTTCGGCGAAACCGAATTCGACAACATGACCGACGTCGCGAAGAGCCTGCGCGCGAAGCTCGCCCAGGAGGCGTGCATCCGTCCGCCGCAGGCCATCCGTGACAGCGTCTCGGAAGACGGCACGCGCAAGTGGCTGCTGGATGTCGGCAACGCCAATGCGGTCGAGGCCGTGTTCATCCCCGAGACCAACCGCGGCACGCTGTGCATCTCCTCGCAGGCCGGCTGCGCGCTCGACTGCGCCTTCTGCTCGACCGGCAAGCAGGGCTTCAACCGCAACCTCAGCGCGGCCGAGATCATCGGCCAGCTGTGGCTCGCCAACAAGCTGCTGGGCGGCACCGCGACGCCCGCGGGGGCGAAGGATGCCGACGGCGATGCGGACAACGGCCGCGTCATCAGCAACGTCGTCATGATGGGCATGGGCGAACCGCTCGCGAACTTCGACAACGTCGTCACCGCGCTGCGCCTGATGCTCGACGACCACGCCTACGGCCTGTCGCGCCGCCGCGTGACGGTGTCCACCTCCGGCATCGTGCCGGCGATGGACCGCCTGCGCGAGGAATGCCCGGTCGCGCTCGCCGTGTCGCTGCACGCGCCCGACGACGCGCTGCGCGATCGCCTCGTGCCGATCAACCAGAAATACCCGCTGCGCGAGCTGATGGCCGCGTGCCGGCGCTACCTCGAACGCGCGCCGCGCGACTTCGTGACCTTCGAATACGTCATGCTCGACGGCGTCAATGATTCCGACGCGCATGCGCGCGCGCTCGTCGCCCTCGTGCGCGACGTGCCGTGCAAGTTCAACCTGATCCCGTTCAACCCCTTCCCGAATTCCGGCTTCGACCGCTCCCAGCCGGAACGCATACGCCGCTTTGCAGGTATCCTGATCGATGCGGGCATCGTCACGACCACCCGCAAGACGCGCGGCGACGACGTCAATGCCGCCTGCGGCCAGCTCGCGGGGCAGGTCCAAGACCGCACGCGCCGCACCGTTCGCCTGGTGAAATCGATGGAGGATCGTGCATGACCCGGCTCTTCGTGAAGCTGTCGCTCCCGCTGTTCGCGCTGGCGCTCGCCGGCTGCAATGCCACCATGAACACCGTCGGCTCGCCGCTTGCGGATCGTCCCGTGGCGGACATGCCCGTGTCGGGCAAGGGCGAGGCGACGGCCAAGGTTCACGTCGAGCTGGGTGTCGCCTACCTCCAGCTCGGCAACTACGCCGTCGCGCTCGACGAGGCGCGCGTGGCACTGCAGAACCAGTCCAACTACGCGCCGGCCTATCACCTGATGGGGCTGGTGTACATGTCGATCGACGACGCCAACGCGGCGCGCGAGAACTTCCTGCGCGCCCTCGAGATTGCGCCCAACGACCCCGAGTTCAACAACAGCTTCGGCTGGTTCCAGTGCGTCAACGGAAGCGTGCCGGACGGCCTGGCGCGGCTCGCCTCGGCGGCGCGCAATCCGTACTACCGCAACCCGACGCGGCCCTACACCAACGCCGGTCTGTGCCATCTGCGCCAGAACAACGACACTGCGGCGGAGGCGGAATTCCGCCGTGCCGTGCAGGCCGACCCGGCGAACCGCCAGGCGATCTACCAGCTCGCCGGCATCGCCTACCGGCGCGGCACCTATAACGTCGCGAGCGCGCTGCTCGTCGACCTGCACCAGCAGGGCGAGCCGACGCCGCAGTCGGTGTGGCTGGGGCTGCGCACCGCGCGCCGCCTGGGCAACCGCGACGCCGAGGCGAGCTATGCTGCCCAGCTGCGCGGCCGCTTCGCCGACAGCCCCGAATACCAGACGATGATCCAGGGAAATTACGAGTGACAGAAGTGCATCTGGACCGGCAGGAGGCGGCATCGTCCGACCAGGCTGCCGAGATGGGCGCGCAACTTCGGCAGTTGCGTGAGGCCCGCGGCGAAACGGCGAGCGACGTCGCGCATTCCCTCAAGCTGACCAGCCGGCAGATCGAGGCCATGGAGGCAGGGCGGCTCGACCTCCTGCCCGGCGCCGCGTTCGCGCGCGGCTTCCTGCGCAACTACGCCCGCTACCTCGGGGTCGATCCGGCCATCGTGCTGGCAGCCTTCGAGTCCGACGTCGCTCCCCAGGCGGTCGAACTCGCGCCGGTGTCGAACGCCATCGGCGTGATGCCGAGCGGCAGCGGCGGGCGCCCGATGCAGCTTCCCGTCGGCCTGCTCGCCGGCCTGCTGCTGCTCGCCGTGTTGGTGGGCTGGTACTTCGACTGGTTCCGCATGCCGAAGGAAAACGCCGAGGTCGCCGAGAGCGTCGCCGAACCCGCGACCCCCGTGACGCCTCCCCTGACCAGCGCCGCCGCGGCGCCGCAAGGGCAGGTGTCCGAGTCCGCGCTCGCCGAGAGCGGCGTCGTGCCCTCGCTTCCGCTCGCCGCCACCACCACGCCGGATACGCCGGTACCGGCGGCCGCGCAGCCGACAGCTCCCGCTTCCGTTCAGCCGGGGCCCGCAGCCGCGCTCGCGCCGGTCGCACCTGCACCGGTTGTGCCTCCGGCCGCCGCCGCAGCGGCCGCTGCCGTTCCCCCGGCGCCGGCATCCGCTCCGGGCGTCGAACACATCGTGTTCCGATTCGAGGGCGAATCGTGGATCGAGGTGCGCGATGCGGGCGGTTCCATCGTCTATTCCGGGGTCAACGGCGCCGGCAGCTCGCGCACCGTGCAGGGCAAGCCCCCCTTCGCGCTGGTCGTCGGCAACGCCAAACAAGTGTCCCTCGACTATCGCGGCAAGCCGTACGACCTGACGCCCCACGTGCGCGTCAGCGTCGCGAGATTCACCCTGGAGTGAGCTGAAGTGGCTACAACCCCAACCCTCGACAACCACGCCGGCCCCCTGCCGCGGCACCGCACGCGCCAAGTCCGCGTCGGGCGCGTCCTGATCGGTTCCGACGCCCCCGTCGTGGTGCAGTCGATGACCAACACCGACACCGCGGACGTCCTCGGCACCGCGATGCAGGTTGCCGAGCTCGCACGCGCCGGTTCCGAGCTGGTGCGCATCACGGTCAATAACGAGGCCGCAGCGAAGGCCGTGCCGCACATCCGCGACCGCCTGCTGGCGCTCAACATCGACGTCCCGCTGGTCGGCGACTTCCACTACAACGGCCACAAGCTCCTCACCGACTTTCCCGCGTGCGCGGAGGCGCTTGCCAAGCTGCGCATCAACCCGGGCAACGTAGGTGCGGGTGCCAAGCGCGACCCGCAGTTCGCGGCCATCGTCGAGCTCGCCTGCAGGTACGACAAGCCCGTGCGCATCGGCGTGAACTGGGGCAGCCTCGACCAGTCCGTGCTCGCGCGCGTGATGGACCAGAACGCGAAGCTCGCCGAGCCGCGCGACGCCGGTGCGGTGATGCGCGAAGCGCTCGTCGTCTCCGCCCTCGAATCCGCGGCCAAGGCCGAGGAATACGGCCTCGGCGGCGACCGCATCATCCTCTCGGCGAAGGTGTCGAGCGTGCAGGACCTGATCGCCGTGTACCGTGACATGGCGCGCCGTTGCGACTATCCCCTGCACCTGGGCCTGACCGAGGCCGGCATGGGCTCGAAGGGCATCGTCGCGTCCACGGCCGCGCTCGCCGTGCTGCTGCAGGAAGGCATCGGCGACACCATCCGCATCTCGCTTACGCCCGAGCCCAACGGCAGCCGCACGCAGGAAGTCGTCGTCGCGCAGGAGATCCTGCAGACCATGGGCCTGCGCGCGTTCACGCCCATGGTCACCGCCTGCCCCGGCTGCGGTCGCACGACGAGCACCTTCTTCCAGGAGCTCGCGTCGACGATCCAGACCTACGTGCGCGAGCAGATGCCCGCCTGGCGCGAGCAGTACGACGGCGTCGAGAACATGACGCTCGCCGTCATGGGCTGCGTCGTCAATGGCCCCGGCGAGAGCAAGCATGCCAACATCGGCATCTCGCTCCCCGGCACCGGCGAAACCCCCGCCGCGCCCGTGTTCGTCGACGGCGAAAAAACGGTTACCCTGCGCGGGGACAACATCGCGGCCGAATTCATTGCGATCATCGACAACTACGTCGCGACCAAATACACAAAAAAGGCGGCCTGAGCCGTCCACCTATGACTGAAAAGAAACCTGTGATGCAGACCCTTCAGGCCGTGCGCGGGATGAACGACATCCTGCCCGACGACGCCGAAGCCTGGGAACATTTCGAAGACATCGTGCGCGACTGGCTGCGCAGCTACGGCTACCGCCCGATCCGCATGCCCATCGTCGAGCCGACGCCGCTGTTCAAGCGCGCCATCGGCGAAGTCACCGACATCGTCGAGAAGGAGATGTACTCCTTCGAGGACGCCCTCAACGGCGAGCTCCTTACGCTGCGCCCCGAAGGCACCGCCTCCTGCGTTCGCGCCGCGATCCAGCACAAGATGCTGGCGACGGGCGCCCAGCGCCTGTACTACCACGGGCCGATGTTCCGCCACGAGCGCCCGCAGAAAGGCCGCTACCGCCAGTTCCACCAGATCGGTGTCGAGGCGCTGGGCTTCGACGGTCCCGACATCGACGCTGAGCACATCCTGATGTGCGCGCGCCTGTGGGACGACCTCGGCCTCGAGGACGTCCGGCTCGAACTCAACTCCCTGGGCTCCAGCGAGGAGCGCGCGCGTCACCGCGCTGAGCTGATCGCCTACCTGTCCGCGCACCAGGACCGCCTCGACGAGGACGGCAAGCGCCGCCTGCACACCAACCCACTGCGCATCCTCGACACCAAGAACCCCGACCTGCAGGAGCTCGTCGAGGCCGCGCCGCGGCTGATCGACTTCCTCGGCGAGGAATCGCTCAAGCACTTCGACGGCGTGCAGGCCCTGCTCAAGGATGCCGGCATCCCCTACCGCATCAACCCGCGCCTCGTGCGCGGCCTCGACTACTACAACCGCACCGTGTTCGAATGGGTCACGACGCGGCTCGGGGCGCAGGGCACGGTCTGCGCGGGCGGCCGCTACGACGGCCTGGTCGAGCAGCTCGGCGGCAAGCCCGCCCCGGCGGCGGGTTTCGCGATGGGCGTCGAGCGCCTGCTGGCGCTGTGGCGCGAAGGCGGCGGCGAGATCGAGCGTGCGCTGCCCGATGTCTATGTCGTGCATCTCGGCGAGCAGGCCCAGCGGCTCGCCTTCCGCGCGGCCGAGGCCTTGCGCGGCTACGGTTTCGCGGTGCTCACCCACTGCGGCGGCGGCAGCTTCAAGTCGCAGATGAAGAAGGCCGATGCCAGCGGCGCCCAGCTCGCCGTCGTCATCGGCGACGACGAGGCCGCGGCGGGCGAGGTCGGCCTCAAGCCCCTGCGCGGCCCCGGCGGCCAGCAGCGTGTCGCCCTGGACGTCCTCGGCGATGCGGTCGCCGGGTGCCTATTTACTCAAGAAGAAGAGGAAAACGATGGCAGTGTATGACCTCGAAGAGCAGGAACAGATTTCCGAGCTGAAGGCCTGGTGGGCCCGCTACGGCAATTTCGTGACTGCGATCGCAGTGGCTGCCGCGCTGGCCTCGGTCGGCTGGCAGGGCTGGCAGTACTACAAGAACCGCCAGGCCGGTGAAGCCGGAGCGCTGTACTTCGCGCTTGAGCAGGCGATGATCAACGGCGACGCACAGAAGACGCGCGAAGCGGCCGGCCAGCTCATCGAGAAATTCCCCTCGACGGCCTATGCCGAAATGGGCGCGCTCGCCTCGGCCGGGGTCCAGGTCGAGAAGGGTGACGCGAAGAACGCGCGCGCCCAGCTCGAATGGCTGCTCGCCAAGGGCAGCGATCCCGCGCTCAAGGACATCGCGCGGCTGCGACTGGCTGCCCTGCTGCTCGACGAGGGCGCTTTCGACCAGGCGCTCGCACAGCTCGCGAACGCGCCGGCCCCGGCCCTGAAGGCACGTTTCGAAGACCTGCGCGGCGACGTGCTGGCGGCCAGCGGCAAGCCCGCCGAGGCCCGCAGCGCCTACCAGGCCGCGCTCGATGCGCTGGCCGCGGACGCTGCCGACGGCGGCGAAACCCTGCGCGAAGTCATCCGCGTCAAGCAGCAGGCCCTGGAGGGCTGAGCGATGAAGCGACCGTTCACCGCGTTCGCCCTTGCGGCTTCGCTGGCGCTGCTCGCCGGCTGCTCTTCGCTCAACCCCTTCGCCGAATCGGGACCGAAGCCGGCCAAGCTGCCTGACTTCAAGGCCACCGCCGAATTGCGCCCGCTGTGGCAGGCGCGCATCGGCAAGGCCGGCCCGTATGTGTTCCAGCCCGCGGTTGTCGGCGAAGACGTCTATGCCGCCGCCCATGACGGCGCCGTGGCGCGCTTCAAGGACGGCAAGGCGGTGTGGTCCGTCAATGCCGCCAAGCGCCTGTCCGCAGGCGTGGGCAGCAACGGCAAGCTCGCCGTCGTCGCCACCACCGGCGGCGAGGTCGTCGCGCTCGACGCGGCGAACGGTGCCGAGCGCTGGCGGGTCGCGATCGGTGCCGAGGTGCTCGCTTCGCCGGCGGTCGGCGACGCGATCGTCGTCGTGCGCGCGTCCGACAGCCGTCTGATCGGCCTCGACGCCAATACCGGTGCCCGCCGCTGGGTGTTCCAGCGCGCGACGCCGCCGCTGTCGCTGCGCAGTGTCGCCGGCGTCACGCTGGAAGGGCCGGCTGCAGTGGCCGGCTATCCCGGCGGCAAGCTCGTCGCGGTGAGTCTCGCCAACGGCGGCCAACTGTGGGAACTCACGGTCGCCACGCCCAAGGGTGCGACCGAGCTGGAGCGCGTCGCCGATGTCGCCGGCACCCCGGTGATCGGCCGCAAGGACCTGTGTGCGGTCACCTATCAGGGGCGTGCGGCGTGCTTCGACGCCAGCAACGGCAATGCCCTATGGTCGCGCGAGTTCTCCAGCAGCGTCGGCATGGACCGCGACAGCCGCTTCGTCGTGATCACCGACGACAGCGACGCGGTCCACGCGCTCGATGGTTCGAGCGGTGCCAACGTGTGGAAGCAGAGTGCCCTGCCGCGCCGCGGCCTCTCGCGTCCGCTGATCGTCGGCGACTACGTCGCGGTCGGCGATTTCGAAGGCTACATCCATCTGCTCAAGCGCGACGACGGCACGTTCGCCGCTCGCACGCGCGCCGACAGCAGCTCCGTTAGCGCCGACATGCGCCGTTTCGGCGGCGGCGGCTTCGTCGTCCAGACGCGCGATGGCGGCATCCATGTGTATGAGGCCCGCTGAGCGGGATTGAGCGCTTGAAACCCACCATCGTCCTCGTCGGTCGCCCCAACGTCGGTAAGTCGACGCTGTTCAACCGGCTCACGCGTACGCGCGACGCCCTCGTCGCCGACCAGCCCGGCCTCACCCGCGACCGCCACTACGGCATCGGCCGCGTCGGCGATCGCGACTACCTCGTCGTCGACACCGCCGGTTTCGACCCCGTCGCCAAGGCCGGCATCATGCACGAGATGGCCCGTCAGGCCGAACAGGCGATCGCCGAAGCCGACGTGCTGCTGTTCCTCGTCGACGGCCGCGCCGGCCTTACCCCGCACGACGAGCAGATCGCCGCGCGCCTGCGCCGCGCCGGACGTCCCGTGCACCTGGTCGTGAACAAGGCCGAAGGCATGGAGCGCAGCATCGTCTCCGCCGACTTCCACGCTCTGGGCCTGGGGGCGCCGCTGCCCGTCTCGGCCGCCCACGGCGACGGCATCAAGCAACTCGTCGACCTTGTGCTCGCCGACTTCCCGCTCGACGAAGAACCGGAAGAGGCCGAGGATCGCGGCCCGCGCATCGCCATCGTCGGTCGTCCGAACGTCGGCAAATCGACGCTCGTGAATAGCCTGCTCGGCGAGGAGCGCGTCATCGCCTTCGACATGCCGGGGACCACGCGCGACGCGATCGCGATTCCGTTCGAGCGTGAAGGGCGCAACTACACCTTGATCGACACCGCAGGCCTGCGCCGTCGCGGCAAGATCTTCGAGGCCATCGAGAAGTTCTCGGTCATCAAAACGCTGCAGGCCATCGAGCAATGCAACGTCGTCGTGCTGGTGCTCGACGCGTCGCAGGACATCTCCGACCAGGATGCCCACATCGCGGGCTTCATCCTCGATTCGGGCCGCGCCCTGGTCGTCGCGGTGAACAAGTGGGACAGCGTGGATGACTACCGCCGCGAACTGATCAAGCGGGCCATCGAGCACAAGCTGGGCTTCCTGTCCTTCGCGCGTTTCCATTACATCTCGGCCCTCAAGGGCGCAGGCGTTGCAGCGGTCATGAAGTCGGTCGATTCCGCCTATGCGGCGGCGATGGTGAACCTGTCCACCCCGCGCCTGACCCGCACGCTCCAAGCGGCGCTGGCGAAGCAGGCGCCGCCGCGCAGCGGCATGTTCCGCCCAAAGATGCGCTACGCCCACCAGGGCGGCAACAATCCGCCGGTCGTGGTGATCCACGGCGCGGCCCTGGATCAGGTGCCCGCGTCCTACGTGCGTTTTCTGGAACGCACCTTCATGGAAGCGTTCAAATTGCAGGGCACGCCCTTGCGGATACAATTCCGCACCTCGCACAATCCGTATATCGGAAAAGATTAGTTTCCAACTCCGCACCGGGATCGATTGTTTGTACGAATGTGGCAGTGCAACATGAAATCCTTTACATTCACAATAAAACGCAGCCTCGAGGTTTGAAAATGAGCAACAAAGGGCAACTTCTACAAGACCCGTTCCTGAACACCCTGCGCAGGGAGCATGTCCCCGTGGCGATCTACCTGGTCAACGGCATCAAGCTGCAGGGCCAGATCGAATCCTTCGACCAGTACGTCGTGCTGCTGAAGAACACCGTCACCCAGATGGTGTATAAGCACGCGATCTCGACCGTCGTGCCCGCACGCCCGGTCAACATCCAGCAACAGGACTCGGGTGACGGCAATAGCTGAGTCCCGCGGGCGCCCCATGGACGCCAAGTTCCTCCATGTTTGAGCGCCCCGATGCCGGTGAGCGCGCGGTACTTGTCCAGCTCGACCTGAACCAGGGCGCGCTGGACGAGCGCCTTTCCGAACTCAAGCTGCTCGCACTCAGCGCCGGCGCCAGCGTCGAGGCAGTCATCGGCGGCCGGCGGGCGCGGCCCGATCCGGCGCTTTTCGCCGGACGCGGCAAGGTCGACGAGATCGGCGAAGCGCTGCGCGCCCATGGTGCCGATTTCGTCATCTTCAACCACGCGCTGTCGCCTGCCCAGCAGCGCAATCTCGAACGCAACTTGCAGTGCCGCGTGGTCGACCGCACGGCCCTGATCCTCGACATCTTCGCGCAGCGTGCGCGCAGCCACGAGGGCAAGCTGCAGGTCGAGCTCGCACAGCTCGACCACCTCTCGACCCGCCTCGTGCGCGGCTGGACCCACCTCGAGCGCCAGAAGGGCGGCATCGGCCTGCGTGGTCCGGGCGAAACCCAGCTCGAGACCGACCGCCGGCTGCTGGGCAAGCGCGTCAAGGTGCTCCGGGAGCGCCTCGCGCAGATCGAGAAGCAGCGCCGCGTACGCCGCCGCGGGCGCGAAGGGCGCAACGTGCTGTCGGTGTCGCTCGTCGGCTACACCAACGCCGGCAAGTCGACGCTGTTCAATTCGCTGACCAAGGCCGGCGCGTATGCGGCCGACCAGCTCTTCGCGACCCTGGACACGACCTCGCGCCGTCTCTATGTGGGCGAGGGGAGCAACGTCGTGCTCTCCGATACGGTAGGCTTCATCCGCGACCTGCCGCACGCGCTCGTCGCGGCCTTCCATGCGACGCTCGAGGAAACCGCGAACGCGGACCTGCTTTTGCACGTCGTAGACTGCGCGAGCGAGGACCGCGAGGCCCAGATCGAGGCCGTCAATGGGGTGCTCGCCGAGATCGGTGCCGGTGCCGTGCCGCAGATCATGGTCATGAACAAGATCGACCTGACCCGCGCCGAGCCCGGAGTTCAGCGGGACGAGTATGGTAAGATCGTGCGCGTTTTTCTGAGCGCCAGGACTGGCGAAGGACTCGGGCTGTTGCGCGAGGCCTTCGCCGAGGCAGCGCGCGACGCAGCGACGGACGCGTCGGCCGATCCAGTCGGGATCGGGCCGGATTTCACCGATAAAGACCCAATTCAAACGTGATTACAGGCGTTCTAATGTCTCTCAACGATCCACGCTGGGGTAGCAACCAGGGGAATGGCGACGACAAGCGCGGCGACGACAGGCGCGGTGGCAACCAAGGGCCTCCCGACCTCGAGGACCTGTGGCGCGACTTCAATCAGCGCCTGTCGGGCATGCTCGGCGGCAAGCGCGGGCCGCGTGGCGGCGGTGGTGGCGATGGCGGCGGGCCGCAATTCCCGCAGCTCTCGTTCAAACAGTTCGGTGGCGGCATCGGCGCGCTGCTGGGGCTCGTCGCGGTCATCTGGCTCGCCAGCGGCTTCTACATCGTCGACGCCAACCAGCGCGGCGTCGTCCTGCGCTTCGGCAGCTATGTCGAGACGACCGAGCCGGGCCTGCGCTGGCGCCTGCCCTATCCGATCGAGACGAGCGACGTGGTCGACCTGACCGGCGTGCGTACCGTCGAGGTCGGCTATCGCGGTTCCGAGCGTAACAAGATGCTGCGCGAAGCGCTGATGCTCACCGATGACGAGAACATCATCAACATCCAGTTCGCGGTGCAGTACATACTGACGAGTCCGGAGAAGTACCTGTTCAATAACCGCTATGCCGACGAGTCCGTGATGCATGCGGCCGAATCCGCGATGCGCGAGATCGTCGGCAAGAGCAAGATGGACTTCGTGCTCTACGAAGGGCGCGAGCAGATGGCCTCGAGCGCACATGAATCGATCCAGAAGATCCTCGACCGCTACGATACGGGTATCCAGATCAGCCGCGTGACGATGCAGAACGCCCAGCCGCCCGAGCAGGTGCAGGCCGCGTTCGACGACGCGGTGAAGGCCGGACAGGATCGCGAACGCCTGCGCAACGAGGGTGAGGCCTACGCCAACGACGTGATTCCGCGCGCGCGCGGTACCGCGTCCCGTCTGATCGAGGAAGCCAACGCCTATCAGGCGCGGGTGATCGCGAACGCGGAAGGCGATGCGAGCCGCTTCACGCAGATCCTGGCCGAGTACCGACGCGCGCCGGAAGTAACGCGTGAGCGCCTGTATCTCGAAACGATGCAGCAGGTCATGTCGAAGACCAGCAAGGTCATGGTCGACGCCAAGGGCAACGGCAACCTGCTGTTCATGCCGCTCGACAAGCTGATGCAGGCAACCGGCAGCCAGGGAGCGCACGACGCGAATCCGGCGCCGACACCGACCGCCGCGGCTCCGGCACCGGCAGGGCGGGGCGACAGTTCGATGGATTCACGCAGCCGCGATCTGATGGCGCGCGATCGTGAACGGGGAGAGCGCTGATGCGTGACAAGATGCCGATTTTCGCGGGCGCGTTGCTGCTGCTCGCCGCACTCGCCTCGATGACGCTGTTTACTGTGGATCAGCGGCAGTTCGCCGTGGTATTCCAGCTCGGCGAGGTCAAGGAAGTGATCGACAAGCCGGGCCTGAACTTCAAGTGGCCCATGATCCAGAACGTGCGCTACTTCGATCGCCGCATCCTGACGATGGACACGCCGGAACCCGAGCGTTTCATCACGGCGGAAAAGAAGAACGTGCTGGTCGACCACTTCGTCAAGTGGCGCATCGTCGACCCTCAGCTCTACTACGTCTCCGTGGCGGGCGACGAGGCGCGTGCGCGCATCCGTCTGCTGCAGACCGTAAACGCCGGCCTGCGCGAGGAGTTCGGTCGCCGCACCGTGCATGACGTGGTGTCCGGCGCCCGCGACAAGATCATGGAAGACATGCGCACCCGCGCCGACCTGGACGCGCGCAAGATCGGCGTGCAGATCCTGGACGTGCGCCTGAAGCGCGTCGATCTGCCGCTCGAAGTGTCCGAATCCGTGTATCGCCGCATGGAGGCCGAGCGCAAGCGTGTCGCCAACGAGCTGCGTTCGGAGGGCGGGGCGATCGCCGAGAAGATCCGTGCCGACGCCGATCGCCAGCGCGAGGTCATCATCGCGGAAGCCTACCGCGAGGCGCAGCAGATCAAGGGTGCCGGCGACGCCAAGGCCACCGCGACGTACGCGCAGGCCTATGGCCAGAACGCCGAGTTCTATTCCTTCTACCGCAGCCTCGAGGCGTACCGCGAAAGCTTCGCAACCAAGAACGACGTGATGGTCGTCGATCCGAGCTCCGAGTTCTTCAGGTTCATGAAGGATTCCGGCGGGGGCAAGAAGAACTGAGCTCATGAGCAACAAGCTGCTGATGGCCTTCGCACTGATGTTGGTGATCGAAGGCATCCTGCCCTTTGTCGCGCCAGCCGCCTGGCGCGAAACTTTTTTGCGGCTCGCGCAGATGGCTGACGGTCAGATCCGTTTCATCGGACTGACCTCGATGCTGATCGGTGTCGCGCTGCTCGTGGTGTTCTCGTAAATATCATGCGCTGGGTACTTCCCGATCACATCCAGGACGCGCTGCCGTCCGAGGCCGAAAAGCTCGAGCGCCTGCGCCGGCGCCTGCTCGACGCCTTCCGCAGCCACGGCTACCAGCTCGTGGTGCCGCCGCTGCTCGAATACCTCGACTCGCTGACGACCGGTGCCGGCCAGGATCTCAAGCTGCGCACCTTCAAGCTGGTCGACCAGCTCTCGGGCAAGACGATGGGCGTGCGTGCCGATATGACCCCGCAGGTCGCGCGCATCGACGCCCACCTGCTGAACCGCAAGGGCGTGTCGCGCCTGTGTTACTGCGGCAGCGTGCTGCACGCGCTGCCGTCGACGCTCACGGCCACGCGCGAGCCGCTGCAACTCGGTGCCGAGCTGTATGGACATGCCGGCATCGATGCCGACATCGAGATTGTGCGCCTGCTGTCCGAAGTGATGCGTCTCGCCGAGGTGCCCGCGAGCCGCATCGACCTGGGACACGTCGGCCTGTTCCGCGTGCTCGCAGCGCAGGCCGGGATGGTGCCGGAGCGTGAGGAAGAGCTTTTCGATCTGCTGCAGGCGAAGGACGTGCCGGGCCTGCGCGAACTGCTGGCCGACGTTGCCGAGCCGGCGCGCTCGGCGCTGTTGGCCTTGCCGGCCCTGTATGGCGGCGCCGAGGTGCTGGACGAGGCGCGCCGCTGCCTGCCCGATGAGCCGGCAATCCGTTCCGCGCTCGACGATCTGAGCACGCTCGCGACCGCGCTTGCCGATTTGCCGATCAGTTTCGACCTTGCCGATCTGCGCGGCTACCACTATCACAACGGAGTGGTCTTCGCCGCCTACGGCAGCGGCTCGCCGGCGGCGCTCGCGCTGGGCGGGCGCTACGACCGTATCGGTCAGGCATTCGGCCGTGCGAGGCCGGCGACGGGTTTCAGCCTCGACCTGCGCGAGCTGGCGTTACATCTGCCCGATGCGGCGGAGCCGGGCGCCATCCTCGCGCCGGCCGTCGCGGACGAGGCCTTGCAGGAAATGGTCGCGCAGTTGCGCGCGCAGGGCGAGGTCGTGATGACGGCCCTGCCGGGACATGATGGAAGCTGGAAGGAGGCCGGTTGCGACCGGCAACTGATCGGGCGTGACGGCCGCTGGACGGTCGAGGCGCTTCAGGGAGAATGAAGTAAATGTCAAAGAACGTAGTGGTTGTCGGCACCCAGTGGGGCGACGAGGGCAAGGGCAAGATCGTTGACTGGCTCACCGACCATGCCAAGGGCGTGGTGCGCTTCCAGGGTGGCCACAACGCCGGCCATACGCTGGTGATCGGGGCCAACGAATACAAGCTCAACCTCGTGCCTTCGGGCATCGTGCGCGAAGGCGTGGCCTGCTACATCGGCAATGGCGTGGTGCTCGACGCGCATCATCTGTTGTCCGAGATCCGCGTGCTCGAAGCAGGTGGCATCAAGGTGCGCGAGCGCCTGCGCATCAGCCCGGGCTGCCCGCTGATCCTCGGTTACCACTCCGCGCTCGATCGCGCGCGCGAGGCGGCGAAGAGCGCCTCCGACAAGATCGGCACGACCGGCAAGGGCATCGGCCCGACTTACGAGGACAAGGTCGCCCGCCGCGCGCTGCGCGTGTATGACCTGTTCGACCGCGAACGCTTCGCCGAGAAGCTGCGCGCGAACCTCGAATACCACAACTTCGTGCTGACGCAGCACCTCGGTGCCGATGCGGTCGACTTCCAGACCGTGTTCGACCAGGCGATGGCCGACGCCGAGGAAATCCGCCCGATGGTGGCTGACGTTTCGGCCGAGCTGTACGCGGTGAACAAGGCCGGCGGCAACCTGCTGTTCGAAGGTGCCCAGGGCACGCTGCTCGACATCGATCACGGCACCTATCCCTTCGTCACCTCCAGCAACTGCGTCGCGGGCCAGGCTGCGGCTGGATCGGGTGTCGGTCCGGGGCGCCTGCACTACGTGCTGGGCATCACCAAGGCGTACTGCACCCGCGTCGGCGGCGGTCCATTCCCGACCGAGCTCGACATCGAGACCGCCGGCGTGCCGGGTCACCAGATGTCGACCAAGGGGCGCGAGTTCGGCACCGTGACCGGGCGCAAGCGCCGTTGCGGCTGGCTCGACCTCGCGGCGCTCAAGCGCTCGATCATCATCAACGGCGTCACGGGTCTGTGCATCACCAAGCTCGACGTGCTCGACGGGCTGCCCGAGCTGAAGCTGTGCACGGGTTACATGCTCGACGGCAAGCGCATCGACCTCCTGCCCATGGGCTCGGAGGAAGTAACGCGTTGCGAGCCGATCTACGAGACGATGGCGGGCTGGAGCGGCACGACCTTCGGCGCGCAGAGCTGGGATGCGCTGCCGCAGGAGGCGCGTGCCTACCTGCACCGCATCGAGGAGATCATCGAAATCCCGATCGACGTGATCTCGACCGGTCCGGAGCGCGACGAAACGATCCTGCGCCGCCATCCGTTCGGAGCCTGAGCAGGCTTGACCGGAACGGAAGCGCTGAACGAAACGGGGCCGGCAGCGACCGGCTTCGCGCGCCTGCCGGTCGTGGCGGGCGCGTCGTCGGGCAGCGTGGTCGTTCGCGGGGTGGGGCGCAGCGCTTGCGGCGATTCCGCACGGGAAGCACAAAAAGCAAAAGCCGGTCTTTCGACCGGCTTTTGCCTGGATTTGGTGCCCAGAAGAGGACTCGAACCTCCACGCCTCGCGGCGCTAGTACCTGAAACTAGTGCGTCTACCAATTCCGCCATCTGGGCAAGAGCGCGCATTATAGCGGCAAGTTTGCACTCGGCCAAGGGGGATTTGGCAATCGCACTAAGGACCGGGCGGGGTGTCCGGTGGGAGCGGCTTCAGCCGCGAATCGGCGGTATCGCACGCATCGCGGCCCATTCGCGGCTGAAGCCGCTCCCACAGAATAATCGTCCCCGCGTGGCGATCGTACAGCTTGCGAGCCCTGGGTCGGCGGGAGCCGAGGCATTGCCGCCGCCCTGCAAATTCTTTCATCCGTCGCTATGCGACGGGCAACAAAAAAGCCGACACAAGGTCGGCTTTTCCGTGAAACTGGTGCCCAGAAGAGGACTCGAACCTCCACGCCTCGCAGCGCTAGTACCTGAAACTAGTGCGTCTACCAATTCCGCCATCTGGGCAAGAGCCGCGCATTATAAGCGCCGAACAACGAAAGTCAACCATTGAAAGCATGAAAAAACAAAAAACGAAATCCGACAGCAACTCGCGCGGCTCCGCCGCGCGCAAGCCGGGCTCTGGCCGTGTGCCGGCTCCGAGTGCCATCCGCCGCGCCGATCCCTTCTATGCGCGGGAGGCGGCCGAGTACGAGCACCCGCTGCCGAGCCGCGAATACGTGGTGCAGGTGCTCGCCGACAAGGGCGTGCCGCTGAGCTTCGAGGCGCTGTGCGCGGCGCTCGATGTGCGCAGTGACGAGGCCGTGCTGTTCGAGCGCCGCCTGCGCGCCATGGAGCGCGACGGGCAACTGATGCGTAACCGGCGTGATGCTTACCTGTTGCCCGACAAGGCCGACCTGATCCGGGGCCGCGTGTCGGGACATGCGGACGGCTTCGGCTTCATCATCCGTGAAGACGGGCAGCCGGACATCTTCCTCGGTCCGAAGGAGATGCGCGAGGTCCTGCACGGCGACCGGGTGATCGCTCGCATCACCGGCGTTGACCGGCGCGGGCGTCCAGAAGGCAAGGTGGTCGAAGTGCTCGAGCGCGCGAATACGCGCATCGTCGGGCGCGTGCTGGATCAGCACGGCGTGCAGGTGGTGGTGCCGGAGAACCGGCGCATCGCGCAGGACATCCTGGTCGCCGCGGGCGGCAAGCGGGCGCGGCCTGGGCAGATCGTCACGGCCGAACTCGTGCAGCAGCCGACGAAATTCACGCAGCCTATCGGCCGCATCGTGGAGGTTCTCGGCAACTATGCCGATCCGGGCATGGAGATCGAGATCGCGCTGCGCAAGCACGAGCTGCCGTTCGAGTTCTCGCCGGAGGCGAAGGTCGAGACGCGCAAGCTGCCGGCGAAGGTGCGCAAGATGGACTGGGCGGGGCGCGAGGACATCACGCAGCTGCCGCTGGTGACCATCGATGGCGAGACGGCCAAGGATTTCGACGACGCGGTGTACTGCGAGCGGCAGGGGCGCGGCTACCGCCTGGTCGTCGCGATCGCGGACGTCTCGCATTACGTGCAGCCCGGCAGCGCGCTGGACGTCGAGGCGCAGGAGCGCGGCAACTCGGTGTATTTCCCGCGCCGCGTGATCCCCATGCTGCCGGAGAAGCTCAGCAACGGGCTGTGTTCGCTCAACCCGCAAGTCGAGCGCCTGTGCATGGTATGCGACATGAGCATCGGCCCGACAGGGGAGATCAAGGCGTACCGCTTCTACCCCGCGGTGATGTTCTCGCACGCGCGCCTGACCTACACGCAGGTCGCGGCGGCGCTGTACGACAAGGACGTCGCGGCGCGCGAGCTGGTCGGCGGATTGCTGCCGCACCTCGAGGACCTCGACAAGCTCTTCCGCGTGCTGCTGAAGGCGCGTGCGAAGCGTGGTGCGATCGATTTCGAGACGACCGAGACGCGCATGATCTTCGATGCCGACGGAAAGATCGAGCGCATCGTGCCGGAGGTGCGCAACGATGCGCACCGCCTGATCGAGGAATGCATGCTCGCGGCCAACGTGTGCGCGTCCGAATTCCTGCACGAACGCGAGCATCCGGCGCTGTATCGCGTGCATGAAGGCCCGACGCCGGAAAAGCTCGAGAAGTTGCGCGGCTTCCTCGCCGAGTTCGGCCTGGGTGTGGGCGGCGGCGACGAGCCGAAGGCCGGCGACTATGCGACGCTGCTGGAGAAGGTGAAGGACCGCCCCGATGCCCAGCTGTTGCAGACGGTGATGCTGCGCTCGCTGCGCCAGGCGGTGTACAGCCCGGACAACGTCGGCCATTTCGGGTTGGCGTACGAGGCCTATACGCACTTCACGTCGCCGATCCGCCGTTATCCCGATCTGCTGGTGCACCGGTCGATCAAGGCGGCGCTGGAGAACCGCACCTACGCGGCGGGCGACTGGGACGAAATAGGCCTGCACTGCTCCGCGACCGAGCGGCGCGCGGATGAGGCGACGCGCGATGTCGTGGCGTGGCTGAAGTGCTACTACATGCAGGACAAGGTCGGCGAGGAGTTCACCGGCAGTGTGTCGGCGGTGGTACCCTTCGGCCTCTTCGTCGCCCTCGACGACATCTTCATCGAGGGACTGGTCCACATTTCGGACCTCGGCAGCGACTACTTCCACTTCGACGAGACGCGCCACGAGCTCGCCGGTGAGCGCACAGGTGCGCGCTTCCGTCTGTCGGATCGCGTGCGGGTGCAGGTCGTGCGGGTCGATCTGGAGTCGAGCAAGATCGACTTCCGCCTGATCGAAGGTGCGCCGCGGGCGACCGAGCGGACCGGCAAGACGGCGAAGGACAGGGCCGCGGCGAAGGTGCCTGCGGAGGTGAAAACAGTGCCCGAGGCCGTCGTCGCGATCGCGGCTCCGGAAACCGCTGCGCCGAAGGCGAAGGGTGGCAGGAAGAAGACGGTCGTCTCCGCTGCGGTGCTCGCGGCACCGCGGCCGGCGGCTGAGCCTGCACCACAGCCGAAGGCGCAGGCCGGGCGCAAGGCCGCTGCTCCGGGGAGCGCACCTGCGCAGCCGGCAGTAGCATCCGTTCGGGGCTCCAAGCGTTCTGCTGCCGCAACCACGGCCGAAGCCGTGCCCGCACAGGCCGTGAAGGCAGCCGGCGTGACGTCGACGGCCGATGCGCCCGTCGCTCCGGTGAAGAAGGCGCGGACGACGCGCAAGGTCGTGGCCGTGGCGGTTCCCGAGGCTGCGGCGGCGTCGCCGGACAAGCGCGCCCGGAAGTCTCCGGTGGCGTCGGACGCGGTTGTGGCAAAGCCGACGAAGGCGGCCGCTGCGAAGAAGGCCGCGCAGCCTGCCGAACCGGTTGCCCCGTCGAAGGCTGGCAGGACCGCGGGCGCGAAGAAGGCAAGGGCGGAAGTGCCGGCCCCCGAGGCCAAGGCCCCGGAAACGGACAGGGCCGCGAAGGCAAGCAAGGCTCCGAAGGCCGGCGAGGTGCCCGAGCCGAAGAAAGAAACTGCAGCATCTACAAGGAAAGTGAAACTCCGTGGCTAACAAACCCCCAAGCCGTTCCCGCCCGCAGCAGCCGGGCCATGACGAGGCCCCCGCCGCTGGTCGCGCGGAATCGCGCCTGATCTACGGCTTCCATGCCGTGCTGGGTAAGCTTCGCCGTGACCCCGAGGCGGTGTTCGAGCTGTATTTGTCGTCGAGCCGCAGCGATGCGCGTTCGAAGGACGTCGTGCGGCTGGCCGAGGCGCACAAGGTGCGCATGATCCAGGCTGAGGCCGATCGCCTCGATGGGATGGTCGGCACGCGCCGGCACCAGGGCGTGGTGGCGCGCGTCGATGCGCGCAGCCGCGACATCAAGCTCGCCGACGTGCTCGACGTGCTGGAAGAAAATGCGCTGATCCTCGTTCTCGATGGCGTGCAGGATCCGCACAATCTCGGCGCCTGCCTGCGCGTTGCGGACGCGGCCGGAGCGCACGCGGTGGTGGCGCCGAAGGACCGTGCGGTGGGCCTCAATGCGACCGCGGTGAAGGTGGCGAGCGGTGCGGCCGATTCGGTGCCCTACATCACGGTGACCAACCTGGCGCGCGCGTTGCGCGAGATGCAGGAGGCGGGCGTATGGGTCGTGGGGGCTGCGGGCGAGGCGGAGAAGTCGCTTTACGAGATCGACCAGAAGGGGCCGGTCGCGTGGGTGATGGGCGCCGAAGGCGAGGGCCTGCGCCGGCTGACGCGGGAGACCTGCGACGAACTGGCGAAGATCCCGATGCTCGGCACCGTCGAGAGCCTCAACGTATCGGTCGCGAGCGGGATCTGCCTGTTCGAGGCGCGGCGCCAGCGCGGCGGGTGACGCCGCGTCGCCTGGCTGCGGCGTGAATCTTGCATGGAGCACACCATGCTTCGCGTACTCGTCATCGATGAATCCCGGGCCCGGGCGGCGGAAATCTGCGCCGGGCTCGCGCTCGCCGGTCATCAGGTGGCGGCGGTGCTGGCGTCCTCGTCGGATCTGAGCGCGCAGATCGAGGCGATCCGGCCGGACGTCATCCTGATCGAGACGGATGCGCCGTCGCGCGACACGCTGGAGAACCTGGCGGTGATGAACGCGGAGATGCCGCGACCGGTGATCATCTTCGCGCAGGAAGGCGACCAGGAGACGATACGTGCGGCGGTGAAGGCGGGGGTGTCGACCTATGTCGTCGATGGCCTCGACCCGCAGCGCCTGAAGCCCGTGATCGACGTCGCGGTGGCGAGCTTCGAGGAGCATCAGGCCTTGCGCAGCGAGCTCGCGGCTGCGACGAAGAAGCTCTCCGAGCGCAAGCTGATCGACCGCGCCAAGGGCCTGCTGATGAAGTCGCGCGGAATGGACGAGGCCGAGGCCTACGCGGCGCTGCGCAAGCTTGCGATGGAGCGCGCGAAGCCGATGGCGGCGGTCGCGCAGGATCTCATCGACATGGCGAAGTACTTGCTGTAGCAGGTGCTGCACCACCCGGTGCAGGACCCGTTCGGCGGCGAATGCAAGCCGAGTTCCCCTGTGGGAGCGGCTTCAGCCGCGAATGGACGCAGTCATGGCGACATCGCCGATTCGCGGCTGAAGCCGCTACCACAGGGCGGCCTGCCCAACTTGTTCGACCGGGAACAGCCGCGCACGATTGGTGCGATACCCCTGTGTTGTGCACTGCAATAGTGCGGTTACCATGCGTTCCCGCCGCATGTTTCATCATGCTTCGTTGCTACGGAAACCCTTGCCGATAAAGGTGTTAGGCGTTGTTCGCCGCGCCTGGCACAGCATCTGCTATGGAAGCCCTGAGTCGAATCAATGGCGGTTCGGCGACGGATTGACCGGCCCCAATGTCGGGGTCGTGCAAGCTACGGACAACGGCGTCCATCCCCGGGCGGAATCCTCGCGATTTGCCACGGGCGATGTGCGCCGTTTTCGTTTTCCAGCCTGCAGGGAGATGAAGATGAGTGCGTTCGAGGACAAGGGCATGTCGCGGCGGGAGTTCGTGCGGCGGACGATGGTGCTTTCGGGAGCAGCGATGATGGGCTCGACGGGCTTGGGCGTGAGCGGAGGCGCGTGGGCGGCAGGTTCGGACGCGCCGGAGAAGAAGGAGATCCGCGTCGGCTTCATCCCGCTGACGGACTGCTCGTCGGTGGTGATGGCGGCGGTGCAGAAGTTCGACGAGAAGTACGGCATCAAGATCATCCCGAGCAAGGAGGCGAGCTGGGCGGCGGTGCGCGACAAGCTGGTGTCGGGCGAGCTCGATGCGGCGCATGTGCTGTACGGCCTCGTGTATGGCGTGCATCTGGGAATCGGCGGGCCGAAGAAGGACATGGCGGTGCTGATGAGCCTGAACAACAACGGCCAGGCAATCACGCTCGCGAGCAAACTGAAGGAGCAGGGCGTCACCGACGGCGCGGGGCTGAGGAAGCTGATCACCGCGAAGCCGGGCGAATACACCTTCGCGCAGACCTTCCCGACCGGCACGCACGCGATGTGGCTGTACTACTGGCTGGCGGCGCACGACATCAACCCGATGAAGGACGTGAAGGTCATCACCGTCCCGCCGCCGCAGATGGTCGCGAACATGCGCGTGGGCAACATGGACGGGTTCTGTGTCGGCGAGCCGTGGAACAACCGCGCGATCATGGACAAGATCGGCTTTACCGCGGTGACGACGCAGGACATCTGGACCGACCACCCGGAGAAGGTGCTCGGTACCACCGCCGACTGGGTTGCGAAGCATCCCAACGCGGCGCGCGCGCTGACCGCCGCGATCCTCGAGGCCGGCCGCTGGATCGACTCGTCGCTGCCTAACCGCCGCACGACCGCCGAGACCGTCGCGCAGAAGTCCTATATCAACACGGACATGGACGTGATCCTCGAGCGCATGCTGGGTCGTTACTCGAACGGGCTGGGCAAGAGCTGGGACGATCCGAACTACATGAAGTTCTACAGCGATGGCGCGGTGAACTTCCCTTACCTGTCGGACGGCATGTGGTTCCTGACGCAGCACCGGCGCTGGGGGCTGCTCGACAAGGATGTCGATTACCTCGCGGTGGCGAAGCAGATCAATCGTATCGACATCTACAAGCAGGCGGCAACGGCGGCGAAGGTGCCGCTGCCCAAGAGCGAGATGCGCAGCCACAAGCTGATCGACGGCGTGGTGTGGGACGGCAAGGATCCGGCGAAGTACGCCGGTTCGTTCAAGGTCAGGGCGTGAGCGGGAGGGCGCGGCGATGACGCTGGCAGTGGTGGCGGACCGGACTGACGCCGGGACCGCGGAGGTGAGGGGGCTGCGCGCGGTGCTGGCGGCGCGCGGCAAGGGCCGGGCGGTGAAGGTCGTGGCGGCCGATGCGCCTGCTGCGGCGCCGGGCAGGGGCTACGGCGCGCGCCTGGGCGGCTGGATGCGCGCGCTGGCCGCGGCCGTGCTGCCGCCCTTGGCGGGGCTCGCGCTGCTGATCGGCCTGTGGCATCTGGCGACGATGAACGGCGGCGGCATCCCGACGCCGGGCAAGACCTGGGAGGCGGCGGTGGCGATCTTCTCCGACCCGTTCTACCGCGCCGGGCCGAACGACCAGGGCATCGGCTGGAACGTGCTGTCGTCCTTGCAGCGCGTGGCGATCGGTTTCGGCATCGCGGCGCTGGTGGGCATCCCGGCTGGCTTCCTGCTGGGGCGCTTCGCGGTGCTGTCTCAGATGATGAACCCGATCATCAGCCTGCTGCGCCCGGTGAGCCCGCTCGCGTGGTTGCCGATCGGCCTGCTGGTGTTCCAGCGCGCCGACCCGGCGGCCACCTGGACGATCTTCATCTGCTCGATCTGGCCGATGATTCTCAACACCGCCCAGGGCGTGACGCGCGTGCCGCAGGACTACCTCAACGTGGCGCGGGTGCTGAACCTGTCCGAGTGGAAGGTGTTCACGAAGATCCTGTTCCCGGCGGTGCTGCCCTACATGCTGACCGGCATCCGCCTGTCGATCGGCACGGCGTGGCTGGTGATCGTCGCGGCCGAGATGCTGACCGGCGGCGTGGGGGTCGGTTTCTGGGTGTGGGACGAGTGGAACAACCTCAAGGTCGAGCACATCATCATCGCGATCTTCGTGATCGGCATCGTCGGCCTGATCCTCGAGCAGGCGCTGATGCTGCTTGCCCGTCGTTTCAACTATGAAGGCCGCTGAGCGGTGGAGGAGACCATCATGAAGAAGATCGTACAGATCGAGAACGTCGGGCAGGTCTTCAACACGAAGAACGGACCCTTCACGGCGCTGCGCGGGATCAGCCTGGACATCCACGAGGGCGAGAGCATCAGCCTGATCGGCCACTCGGGCTGCGGCAAGTCGACGCTGCTGAACCTGATCGCAGGACTCACGCGGCCGACCTCGGGCGTGATGCTGTGCGACGGGCGCGAGATCGCCGGCCCCGGCCCCGAGCGCGCGGTGGTGTTCCAGAACCATTCGCTGCTGCCCTGGCTCACGTGCTATGACAATGTGTATCTCGCGGTCGATCGCGTGTTCGGCGCGAAGGAGGGCAAGGCGAAGCTGAAGCAGCGTACGCAGGATGCGCTGGCGCTGGTCGGGCTGTCGCACGCCGAGACGAAGTTTCCGCACGAGATCTCGGGGGGCATGAAGCAGCGGGTCGGCATCGCCCGCGCGCTGTCGATGGAGCCGCGCATCCTGCTGATGGACGAGCCTTTCGGCGCGCTCGATGCGCTCACGCGTGCGATGCTGCAGGACGAGCTGGTGAAGATCCTCGCGGCGACGAAGGCGACGATGGTGATGGTGACGCACGACGTCGATGAGGCGGTGCTGCTGTCGGATCGCGTCGTGATGCTCACCAACGGGCCGGCGGCGACGATCGGCGAGATCCTGGAGGTGAAGCTGGCGCGTCCGCGCGATCGCTTGGCGTTGGCCGAGCAGCCGGAGTTCGCGCACTGCCGCGCGGCGGTGCTGGATTTCCTGTACAAGAAGCAGCTGAAGCACGCGGCCTGAGGGGGGGGCATTGGCG
>NZ_WTVK01000036.1 GCF_012910805.1 Aromatoleum evansii | reverse complement strand
CTTACTTCACTTCGTCAAGCACCGCAGCGATTTATTTTTTACACCGCTACCGCACCACCCTCTCTTTCCTGCTCCCCACCGCCGCCTCGAAACCGCTGCAGCGCTGAAGAGGCGCGAATTATATAGACCTCAATTGAACCGTCAAGCGCTTTTTGCGGGGGATCTGAAAAAGATTACTTGGCGAATTTCCGTGCTGCCGGATTCGCGTGCTAACGGCCCGGCCGTCCAAGTCGGCGCGGGTGACGCAGCCGGTGGGCGAGGACGGCGCAGCCTGCGAACAGCGAGGCGCCGAATACGAGGTGGGCAAGAATGGTCACCCAGCCGCGTGAGACGTCGAACCAGGGAAAGACGTGGGTGAAGCCATGGAGGTTGATCACGTAGATCGCTGCACCATAGAGGGCGCCGAGGCCGATCGCGGCGGAGAGGGTCATTGCGCGGGCGACGGGCCACGCTATCAGTGCGTAGATGACCGACAGGGTGAAGTGGATGGCAGTGGCCCATATAAGGACGTCCCAGCGCCAACCGGGGGCGTGATGGAGCACGCCCGGGCCCATGACGACGGCGGCGGTCAGGCGAGCGTCGCGCAGCAGGGTGGCGATGACGGGGGTTCCTTCTAACCACCACAGCAGCATCTGGGCGAAGGTGGCGACGGTGCCGGCGATGAAGCCGGCGCAGACGGCGGCGGCGAACGGATGGTGGAGGATCATGCGGACCGACTCTCGTGCCTATGGAGCGGTGCACCGAGGTGGCGGGCGAGACCGATGCCGCCCGCGCGCATGAGGGCGTTGTGGTTCCAGCGGAACACCGGCCGCGCGAGCGGGGCAAGGACGTTCATCCAGAGCGGATTGGTCCGAACGAGCCATTCGTAGCGCAGGGTCGTGGCCCCGTCCTGGAAGACGAAGTGCCAGCGGCCAATGCCTTCGACTTCGCCAGCGACTTTCGCTTCGAGCAGGCGATGGCGCTCGACGCGGGTGACGCAACTGATGAAGCGCAGGCGATATGGCAGGCGCCCCTTCCAGATGTATTGCTGGCGGGCGCCGACACCGTCGGCGTCACCGTCTTCGAGGGAAACGACCGATTCGGCGCCGGCCCACCAATCCGGCCAGTGTTCGGGGTGTGTGATGACGTCCCAGACAGTCTCGACGGGAGCCCCCAGCCGCCAGAGGGTGGTGAGGTGGTATTGGTTGGTGGCCGCGGATCGCATGCTTCCTCCCATTCATGGGGTGAAGAAATGCTCGGGGAAGACGGGGTCGAGTTCGGCGTCGCTCATGTCGACGGTTTCGATGAGCTCGAGCGCCGTATCGTAGCTTTGGACCTTGAGCGGGAACAGGGAGCCCTGCTCGAACCATAGGCGGTAACGATGCACGCCGTCGACCTTGGCGGCGGAGGCGCCGGTGATTTCAACATAACGCGCGGGGCGCTCTGCGATGGCGGCATCGGCGGGATCGGTCATGGCGCCTTGGGCGCGCAATTCGATGAGCTTCGCGAGCAGCGCACCGACGTCGGAGTGATCGACGCTGTGGCCTCCGGCGCTGCGGATGAGCGGATTGTCGGGGGCGAGGTTGAGGCGCGGGAAGTGGTCCTTGCCGAAAGGCCACAGGTGTACGCGGCGGGTGGCGGGGTCGTAGATGATGACCGCGCCGCGATGAGGTTCGACGAAGTCCATGCGTATCCAGCCGGGTTTGCGGTAGGCGTAGACGATCACTTGCGGCTGGCCGTCGGCAGCCCGGGAGCGCAGCGTGACGCGGTAGCTTTCGAGTGTGCGGAAGCGTGCCTGGGCGTCGTGCAACAGGTCCGCCGCGGCGGGGCCGGTGGCGCCCAGGGCAAGAGCGAGCATCAGCCAACGCACGTGTCGCCCCCTCGGTGCAGGCGCCCCTCGCCCTGCGAGGAGCGGATGGCGGCGATCATCTCCATGCAATCGGGCACGCAGGACTCGCGCGTGAGCGCTTCAGAAGGTGGTGCAGTGGAAGAAGCCGCGATGCCCGACGCAGCTGGTCGAGGTCGGCATCCGGCTGTAGCGGTCGTAGCGCTCCTGCGCGTTGAGCCGCAGGATGCAGTCACGCCACTGGTCGGTGTCGGCCTTGTAGCCGAGTTTTTCGCAAGCCGGGCCGTAGACGGTGATCATCTGTTCGACTTCGCGCTCGACCTGTGCGGCACGCTCGGCGGGCGTGGCGCAGGACGCAAGCAAGGCGGCGAGCACCAACGGTAGGACGGTACGCATGACAGGGGGCTCCAGGCTCGTCTTTCGGATCTGCTCTTCCCACCATACTTAGAGGACGCGACCAAAGACGGGTTTCCGCTTCGATGCGTGATTTACTCGCGGATCTCGAGCATTCCAGACATGCCACGCTCGCGGTGGCTCTTGAACATGAGCAGACGGTTCGGGCAGGTGAAAGGATAGTCGCCCGGCGCAAGCACGAGCCGCAAAGTCTTGGGTGCCGCAGCAAGCTCGATGTCGGCGACCGGCTTGCCGCCAGGATCTTCGAGGACGAAGCGATGGGGGACGATCCCCTCTTCCATGCTGACGGTCAGGTCCAGTGGCTGACCGGCCTTGGCGGTCACCCGCGCGGGCCTGAAGAAATAGCTGCCGCCGACGATGGTCACGCGCTGTATGCCGTGGGCGTCAACGCTCGCCTGCACGCCAGGCGCCTGTGCGGCGAGCGCCGCAGCCCACGAGAGGACCAGGGCTAGTCCTGCGCGGACGAGCGGGTTCGACGCCGGGATGCGCAGACTGGACGCGGAAGCGGGTGGTGCGCAGGTCATCGCGGGAAATTTGTTGTGCTTGACGCCGCCGCCTGGTTCGGCGGAACCGAGGGAGACGGTCGCCGGAGCCGCGTGGGGAGAACCGCTTCGGCAGGCGGACCATGCCGCGTCTGCATGTTCCCGGCTGCTCTCGCGACTGCGACGTGCACGACATGCAACCTTGGCCCCACGGCACCGGCAATGGAGTTGACTACGGAATCGGAAAAAATATCCCGGCCGTGACGGCGCAAACATATATGGAGGCCAGGTCGCTACCGGAGAGCGCTCCGGATTTGCCCCTTTGCGCTAAGCTCTCGCGTTCGACCGCGGCCGATCTCCGGCCCGCGCCCACAGCAAGAACAAACACCGTGACATCCGCCGCGCCAGACCACCCCCGCCCGCGCTCGCCGCTCCATCTGTTCGTCGCCTTCACCGTGCTTGCGCTGCAGGGCTTCGGCGGAGTGCTCGCCGTCGCGCAGCGCGAGCTCGTCGACCGCCGGCGCTGGATGACGCGGGAGGAGTTCGTCGATGCCTATTCGGTGGCGCAACTGCTGCCCGGCCCCAACGTCGTCAATCTGTCGCTCATGCTCGGCGACCGCTTCTTCGGCTGGCGCGGCGCGTTCGCCGCGATCAGCGGGATGCTGTTCGCGCCGCTGGTGCTGGTGATCGCGCTGGCCGCGAGCTACAACGAGCTCGCGAGCTTCCCGGCCGTGGCAGGCGCCCTGCGCGGGATGGGGGCCGTCGCGGCCGGGTTGATTCTCGCGATGGCGCTGAAGATGCTCGGCACATTGCGCCGCAATGCGCTTGGCCCCTGGCTGTGTGCGCTGCTCGGGGTGACGACGCTGGTTGCGGTAACGGTGTTCCGCGCGCCGCTCGCGTGGGTGGTGCTCGGACTGGGCGCGACCGGGTGGTGCGTCGCACGCTGGTGCATCGCGCGCGAGGAAGGGGCCCGCCAATGACGAACCTTCCGCCGGGCGACCTCCTGGACCTCTTCCTGCGCTTCCTGATGCTGTCGCTGCTGTCGATCGGCGGCGCGATGTCGACGGCGCCCGAGATGCATCGCTTCCTCGTGGCCGACCGCGGCTGGCTAGACGACGCCGAATTCACGACTGCGATCGCGCTGGCGCAGGCGGCGCCGGGACCGAACGTGCTGTTCGTGCCGGTGCTGGGCTTCCAGGTGGCGGGCGTGCTCGGCGCCGCCGCTGCCCTGATCGGCATCCTGCTGCCGTCCACCCTGCTGTCGCTGGGCGTCAGCCGCTGGGGGGCACAGCGCCGCGATGCGCCGGCCGTGCGCGCCTTCACTGCGGGGCTGGCCCCGGTGTCGGTCGGGCTGGTGTTCGCCACCGGCTGGCTGCTGAGCCTGCCCTTCATCGCGGCGCCGGAGCACCGGCTCGGGGCGCTGGCGCTGATCGTGGCGACGATGGCGGTAACGCTCAAGACGCGGCTTGCGCCGATCTGGATGATCGTCGTCGGTGCGACCGTCGGCGCGCTGGGCTGGGTGTAGCCGGAACACGCCCGTCGAACAATTTCCCGCCGCGGGACTCGCGAACGGCCCGCACAAGTACGTAACAGCCCGCATTGATAGAAGTCAAAGATCTCTCGTATCCTTGCCGTAAGAATCGGTAACCGATCAGCACTCCCAGGCACACGGGAGAAGCGGATGCGGTGCGTTCGCGGTAGCTGAACTGCCGGCGACGCCCGCACCCATTCCTTCGGCTTTCACAGGCCGCGCCCCCCAGGACGAGCGCCAGCACATGTCATCGAACGCCGTCGCCGAGCGCGCCGCGCCGCCGCTCCTGAGCGGAAGGGGCGGCTGACTCTCATGGCTGCACACCTGCCCTGCTCCTCTCCGTCGTGCATCGCCCAGCGCCTCGCCCACCTCCTATGCGCTGCGCGGAAGGCTGTTCGCGGGCTGTTCGCCGGCCGCGTGAGCATGACGCGCTTTGTCGCGCATCAGGTCATTGTCTTCGTCGCGTTGCTGCTGGTGGCGATCCAGCTCGTGACCCTGCTTGCGCTGAATTGGGCAGTGTCGGAGAACGCGCGGGAATCGGTGCGCAAGGAAGTCGATATCGGACGGCGGATCTTCGTGCGGGTGATGGAGGATCGCACCCAGCAGTTGACGACGGCCGCGAGCGTGCTGGCCTCGGACTTCGGTCTGCGTCAGGCGCTGATGAGCAGCGACCATGCGACCATCGTGTCGGCACTGAACAATCACGGCGCGCGCATTGGCGCTGCGAAAATGATGCTGATCGGACTCGACCGTCGAGTGATTGGGGAAACCACGGCACAGGGGAGTGTCGCAGAACGGCAGCTGTTTCCGTTTCCGCACCTGGTCGCGGATGCCGAACGCAGGGGGGCTGCATCCACGATCGCGCTGATCGGGGACGTGCCCTTCCAGCTCGTCGTCGTGCCGGTGCTGGCGCCTGTTCCGGTCGCGTGGGTGATGGTGGCATTCAGCGTCGACAACAAGCTCGCTCAGGATCTCGGCCTGCTCACGGGGCTGGACGTCTCTTTCGCGACCTGGGCGCGCGAGCGCGGGTGGAGTGTTGCCGCGACGACCCTTCCGTCGCAGGCGTCCAGCGCTCTCCTCGAAGCCTTGGGGCGCCCGGCCGGAACCGCCGCTCCGCCGATTGCTCCCGACCTCCTCGGCGCCGAATTCCTGCTGTCGGGTTCGGTCCTCGGCCGCGAGGCGGACGCCGCCGTCGTTGCCGTCCTGCAGCGCTCATTGCGCGACGCGATCGCGCGCTTCGACGGGCTGCGCGTGGTCCTGATTGCGCTCGCAGCCTTCAGCTTGTGCGCGACGGTGGCGGGCAGCCTGCTGATTGCGCGCAGCATTTCGCGGCCGGTGTCGGCGCTGGCCGAATTCGCTCGCCGGATGGAACGCGGCGAATACGACCAGGGGCCGCCGGCGACCCGCTCCGACGAGCTGGGCGAGCTGGCCGCGAGCTTCAACCGCATGCGCCTTGCGATTGCTGCACGCGAGCAGCAGATCAAGTCGATGGCCCTGCAGGATGCGCTGACCGGCCTGCCCAACCGCGCGCTGTTCAATGAGCGCCTGCAACAGGCGATCGGCCTCGCCCGCCGGCTCGGGCAACCGGTGAGCGTGCTGCTCATCGACCTGAACCGGTTCAAGGAGGTGAACGACACGCTAGGCCATCACGTCGGCGATCGTCTGCTGTGTGAAGTCGCCGAACGCCTGCGCACGGTTCTCGTGCGTGCTTCGGATACGCCCGCCCGCCTGGGCGGCGACGAGTTCGCCGTGTTGCTGCCGACCGCCAGCGAGGCGATGGCGGAGGCAACGGCGCGGCGGATCCTTCAGGCCTTCGAGGCCCCGGTCGTAGTGGAGGGCCGGCAGCTCGATGTGGGCGGCAGCATCGGTATCGCGACCTTCCCCGAACATGGCGACGACCCCGTGGTGCTGATGAGCCGGGCCGATGCGGCGATGTATGTGGCGAAGCGCAAGCGCATGGGCTGCGCGGTCTACGACGTCGGCTTCGACGCGGAAGCGATTAACCAGGGCCGGCTATCGCTCACCGGGGAGTTGCGCCAGGCTGTCGAGGAAAACCAGTTCGTGCTGTATTACCAGCCGCGCCTCGATCTCGCCGGCGAAGCAATCACCGGCGTGGAGGCGCTGGTGCGCTGGCAGCACCCGGTGCGCGGTTTCGTGCCGCCCGACCAGTTCATCCCCTTCGCGGAACAGACCGGCAGTATCCGCGAGATCACCCAGTGGGTCACCGATCGCGCCTTCGAGCAATGCGCGCGCTGGCGATCGGCGGGGCTGGCGATCGATGTTTCGATCAACCTTTCGGCGCGCGACCTGCTCGGCCACGAGCTGCCGCAGCGTTTCGGCGAGCTGCTGGCGCGCCATGGGGCGGCACCTCAATGGTTCCTGCTGGAAATCACCGAAAGCGCGATCGTCGATGACCCGGTACGCGCGCTCGAGACCGTGACGCGCTTGCACGAAATGGGATTCAGAATGTCGATCGACGACTTCGGCACGGGCTATTCCTCCCTCTCGCAATTGAAACGACTGCCGGTGGCCGAGCTGAAGATCGACAAGAGCTTCGTCATGGACATGGCGAGCGATCCGGACGACATGACGATCGTGCGCTCGGTGATCGACCTCGCCCACAACATGGGGCTGAGCGTCGTTGCCGAGGGCGTAGAGACGGAGGAGGTGCGCGGCTTGCTGTACAAAATGGGTTGCGATTACCTGCAGGGCTATCACATCTGCAGGCCGCTGCCGGCCGAGTCGCTCGAACCCTGGCTCGCTGGCGCTGGGGTGCAGCGCAGCATGACGACGAAGGAGACATGACATGAAGATCGATGGGAGGCTTGCCTGCCTCGCAGTGGTCCTGTGCGCAGCCCAGGCGTCGGCGGCAGCGCTCGACGAGGTCGGCGTCGAGCTGGTGTATGACGACAACCTCACGCGTGCGCAGCTCGGGCGGGACATCAAGGGCGACCTGTCGCTCTCGCTTTCGACCTCGGGCGGTCCGCGCTTCCAGCTCACCGACCACGACAGCCTGTCGTTGAAGGGCACACTGGCGGGCACGAAGTATCGTCACTACGACGGCCTCGACAACATCAATGCCGGCCTCGCGTTGGGCTACCGCCACCGGTTCGGACTGGGCCCCTATGTGCCGCAGTTCGCGCTGACCGGCTCGGCGGCGCGGCTGGAGTACGACAACCGCCTGCGGGACGGATGGCTGTATGCGGCCGAAGCCGAGGCGAGCAAGCGCGTGTCGGATCGCCTCGCGCTGCGGGCGTTCGTGCGCACGGAGCGGCGCGAATCGGACGACGTGCCCGCGCGCGTGGTGCCCTTCATCCGCGCCAACGTCTTCGATTTGAGCAGCCGCAGCGCGGGGATCGGCGCCGACTTTGCGTACGCGCCACGCTATCTCGTGTCGGTCGGCTACGCCTGGCATCGTGGCGACATCGTGTCGACGACGCAGCGCAACCTGCCGATTTTCCTGGCGTCGAGCGCGATCGCGCCCGACCCGGTGTTCGGCGACAATACCTATGCATATACGATGCCGGCACGCACGCAGGTGTTCAGCATCGGCCTGAGCCGCGAGGTGGGCCGCCAGGGCTCGGTCAGCCTGGGCTACGAATACCGCGACAGTCGCGCCGACGGCGGCATCGAATACAGCGGAAACCTGTTCCGCGCGACCTACCTGTACGGGTTCTGATGGCGATGAAGACACGATCCGGAATTCCTGCCCGAGTCCGCGGCCACCTTGCGACGCACGCGGCCTGCAGCGTCCTGATGGCGTGCGCGCTGGCGCTGCCGGCGGCGTCCGCGCTCGCCGGGGATATCCGTGCCGCGGTGCGCGACCGCGATGGCAAGCCCGTTGCCGACGCGGTGGTGGTCGCGGTGCCGGCCGGCGGAGCGGCGGGCGCCGCCATCCCGCCCGGCACAGCGGAAGAAGACCAGCGCAACAAGGAATTCGTCCCCTACGTGCTCCCCATTCAGGTCGGCACGCGGGTCACCTTCCCGAACAACGACAACATCCGGCATCACGTCTATTCGTTCTCGCCCGCGAAGGCGTTCGAACTGCCGCTCTACAGCGGCACATCCGCATCGCCCGTGCTCTTCGACAAGCCCGGTGTCGTGATCCTCGGATGCAACATCCACGACTGGATGGTCGGCTACATCTACGTGTCCGAAAGTCCCCATTTCGCGAAGACGGGCGCCGACGGCAAGGCGACGCTCGGCGGACTACCGGGAGGGGACTACAGCTTGCGCGTCTGGCATCCCCGGCTGGAAGGCAGCGAGCAGGCAACCGCCCGGCAGCTTGCGGTGCCGGCGACGGGCGCGGCGGATGTCGCCGCCACGATAGGGCTGACGCCCGACTTCCGCGCCCGCCGCGCCCCGACTCCCGGACGCGGCGGCTACTGAGGGCGCCGCGAGCGCGTCAGGCCTTCGGCGGCAGCTGGATCGCCTTGTATTCGAGGAACTCTTCCAGGCCATAGACGCCGTTCTCGCGCCCGAGGCCGGACTGACGGAAGCCGCCGAAGGGCGCACGGGGATTCCAGGGCGCGCCGTTGATGTCGATCTGGCCGCTGCGAATGCGCCGCGCGACGGCGAGTGCATGTTCTTCGCTGCCCGCCCACACGCCTCCGCCCAGACCGTAGATGGAGTCGTTCGCAAGCGCGATCGCATCCTCGTCGCCGTCATGGGGCAGGATCACTAGCACGGGTCCGAAGATCTCCTCCTGCGCGACGGTGGCCTTGCGGTCCTCGACGACGAGCACCGTTGGGGCGACGAAGAAGCCGTTCCCGGCGGGTGCTGCGTCCGGGCCGCCGGCGACGAGCTTCGCGCCTTCTTCGACGCCGCGGCGGATGTAGCCGACCACGCGCTCGCGCTGCACGTCGGAGACGAGGGGGCCGAGCTTGCTGTCCTCGGCGAAGGCCGGACCGACCTTGAACGCCGAAGCCGCGGCGGCGGCGAGTTCGGCGGCCTGTTGCAGCTTCGCGCGCGGCACGAGCATGCGGGTGTGTGCTGAGCAGGTCTGGCCCGAGTTCAGCAGGCAGTTCGAGACCGTGCCCTTCACGGCGGCGGCAAGGTCGGCGTCATCGAGGATCACGGCGGCGGACTTGCCGCCGAGTTCGAGCGCGACCTTCTTGACGGTTGCCGCGGCGCGTTCGGCGACGCGGCGGCCGGCACGCGTCGAGCCGGTGAAGGACACCATGTCGACGCGCGGATCGGACGCGAGCACTTCGCCGACGACCGGGCCGTAGCCAGTCACGAGGTTGAACACGCCCGCCGGCAGGCCCGCTTCGGCGATGACATCGGCGAGGATGAAGGCGTTGATCGGCGCGACCTCGGAGGGTTTCAGCACGACCGTGCAGCCGGCGGCGAGCGCGGGCGCGACCTTCAGCGAGATCTGGTTGAGCGGGAAATTCCACGGCGTGATCGCGCCGACGACGCCGATCGGCTCGCGCACGACGAGCGAGTTGCCGACGCGCCCTTCCCACTGGAACTCGCGCGCGAGCTTCGCGTAGTGCTTCCAGCTGCCGACCGGCCCGGCGACCTGGAAGCGCCCAGCCATCTTCAGCGGCATGCCGACTTCATGCGCGATCGCGGCGGCGAGCTCGTCACGGCGGGCCTCGAGTCCGGTCGCGACACGCTCGACGTAGTCGGCGCGCTCGACGGCCGGCAGGCGGGACCATGCATCGAAGGCCGCATGTGCAGCTGCGATGGCGGCTTCCGCATCGGCGGGCGCGCCTTCCGGGATGCGGGCATAGACCGAGGCGTCGCTCGGGTCGATGACGTCGATGAGGCCGGAGCCGGCCGGGGCGACCCAGCGGCCGCCGATGTAGAGCTTGTCGCGCAGGATGGTCATGGGGCTGTCCTCGGGGTAAGGGAACCCGCCGATTCTAGCCGCTGAACGATCCAGGTGCCGATGGCCGCATGGCTCGTCGCAGTCTTAGAGGGGGCTCCACGTGGGAGCTTCAGCCGCGAAATGGCGTTGCCGCAGGTGGCACCGCCCATTCGCGGCTGAAGCCGCTCCCACAGGCCCGGACCGGCTACCCGGCGAGGCCGTATTTCCGGATCTTGTCGTGCAGCGTGGTCTTCGCAACCTGCAGGGATTCGCTGGTGCGCGACAGGCTGCCGTTCTGGCGACGCAATTCGGCGGCGATCAGCGAGCGCTCGAAGTTCTCGACCGCTTCGGCGAGCGAGGCGCCGCGGGCGTCGGGGGTGGGCGCGGCGCCAAAGTCGCGGCGCAGGCCGAGGACGAGGCATTCGGCGGCGTTGCGCAGCTCGCGCACGTTGCCCGGCCAGTCGTGGGCCATCAGCTGCTGCAGCTGCTCGCGGGCGATCTGCGGGATCGCGCGCTGATGCACTTGCGCGGCGTGCAGCATGAAGTGTTCGAGCAGCAGCGGGATGTCCTCGCGGCGCTCGCGCAGCGGCGGCAGCTCGACGCGGGCGACGTTGAGGCGGTAGTACAGGTCGGGGCGGAATTTCTGGCGGTCGGCGAGTTCGCGCAGGTCTTCCTTGGTGGCGGCAACGACGCGGCACGCGACCGGAATCAGCGCGTTGGAGCCGAGGCGTTCGACCATGCGCTCCTGCAACACGCGCAGGAGCTTGATCTGCACCGCCATCGGCATCGACTCGACCTCGTCGAGGAAGAGCGTGCCGCCGTTGGCATGCTCGATCTTGTCGATGCGCCGCTTCTGCGCGCCGGTGAAGGCGCCCGCCTCGTGGCCGAAGAGTTCGCTGTCGATGAGGTTGTCCGGCAAGCCGCCGCAGTTGAGCGCGACGTAGTTCGCGGCGCTGCGGCTGCTGAGGTCGTGCAGGCAGCGCGCCACCATTTCCTTGCCGGTGCCGGTCTCGCCGACGATGAGCACGTCGACGCTGGTGTCGGCGAGTTCGAGCAGCAGGCGGCGCACCGTCTCCATCTGCGGCGAGCGACCGATCAGGCGGGCCTCGATGGTGTCGCGGTGGTCGAGACGGCGGCGCAGGCTTTCGACTTCCATCGTCAGCGCACGCTTTTCCAGCGCACGGCGCACGACCTCGACCAGGTGCTCGGGAGAGAAGGGCTTGGGGATGAAGTCGTAGGCGCCGCTGCGCATCGCCTCGACGGCGAGCGTCACGTCGCCATGGCCGGTGATCATGATGACGGGCAGCGCGGTGTCCTGTGCGACGAGTTCGCGCAGGAACTGCAGGCCATCGATGCCGGGCAGGCGCATGTCGGTGACGACGACGCCGGGGAAGTCCGGCCCAACGATGCGGCGGCCTGCTTCGGCCGAGGCGACGCCGTCGACCGGGATGCCGGCGAGCTGCATCGCCTGCACGCAGCCGAGTCGCACGTTGGGGTCATCCTCGACGACGAGGACCTTCAGATCGGCGACCGGGTTCGATTGGGACGCGAGAGGGGGAGTCATGCCTGGTGTTCTCCGGCCGTCGGCAGATCGAGCGTGAAGACGGCGCCGCCTTCGGGGTGGTTCGCGGCCGAGAGGTCGCCGCCGAAGTCGCGGACGATGTCCTGCGAGATCGCGAGGCCCAGCCCGAGGCCGACGCCGGCCGGCTTGGTCGTGAAGAAGGGTTCGAAGATGTGAGCGAGTGCATCATCCGACAGCCCGGGCCCGCTGTCGATGACGCGCACGAGGAGCCTCCCGGAAGGCGCAGCGTCGGCCTCGATGCGCAGCGTGCGCACCCGGCTTTCGCTCATCGCGTCGACCGCGTTGCCGATGAGGTTCACCAGCACCTGCTCCAGGCGGTTCTGGTCGCACCACGCGAGCGCCCTGCCCGGCTCGCAGCGGTTGTCGACGGCGACGCCGGCGCGGCGCAGCTTCTGGTCGAGGAGGAACAGCGCGCTGCGCAGCGCGTGCGCGACGTCTACCGATGCGGGACGGGCGGGCGACTTGCGCGCGTAGGTCTTGAGCGGGTCGATGATCTCGCCCATGCGATCGACAAGCGTCGCCATGATTTCAAGGTTGCCCTGTGCGGTCGCCTGGTCGCCGCGGCGCATGAACTCGATCGCGTTGCCGCCCAGCGTGCGCAGCGCCCCCAGCGGCTGGGTGAGCTCATGCGTGATGCCGGTCGCGAGCTGGCCCAGCACCGCGAGCTTGGCCGCCTGCACGAGTTCGTCCTGCGCGGCGCGCAGTGTCTGCTCCGCGCGCTGGCGTTCGGTGACCTCGGCGCGCAGGCGTTCGTTCGCGGCGGTGAGGTCGGCGGTGCGCAGGCTCACCTTCTGCTCCAGTTCGGCGTTGGCCTTCTGCAGCAGGGCCTGTGCTTCGGCACGGCTCTTCAGCGTGCGCCGGCGCTGTTGCAGGAAGAGCCCAAGCAGCAGCACGCAGCCGGTCGCGGCAGCGCCGAGCGCGGCGTCGGTGAGGGCGTCGGCACGTCGCGCGCGCAGGTCCGCGAAGGTCACGAGCTGCCAGCCGGTTCCCGGCAGCAGGCGCGTCTCAACGAGGAATTCGTGCGCCGGCAGGCGACGGTCACCGGCCAGCGTCGGCGCTTCGGGGAAGGAAACGAGCGTCGTATCGCCCGAGCCCGGTGGGCCGAGCACCACCGGAAAGGGCCGGATCACGTTGTCGGCGAAGCGACGGGTCGCACCGATCTCGGCGGCCACTTCGCCGCTCAGCGGACGCAGCGCGGTGTATTTCCAGTCCGGCACGGACGCGACGATCACGACGCCGTTGGCATCGGCCAGCAACACCGGTTCGTTCCGCGGCATCCAGCGGCGTTCGAGCTCGGCGAGGCCGATCTTCACCACCGCGACGCCGACGACGCGCCAGTCCTGGCCTTCGTCGCGGATCGGGTGGGCGAAGAAGTAGCCGGCCTCGTTGCGCGTCTCGTCGATCGCGTAGTAGCGGTCCGGCGCGCCGCGCACGGCGGCCTGGAAGTAGGAGCGCAGCTTCTGGTTCTGCCCGAGCAGGTTGTCGGAGTAGATCCAGTCGCTGGACGCGACCACCGTGCCGTCGGTATCGAGGACGAAGATCGCCAGGCCGCCGAAGAAGCTGTTCAGCCGTTCGAGGTAGTGGTTGGCGGCGGGCTGAAGCGTTTCGCGCTCCAGCTCTGCTGCGCGCAGCAGGTGGAGGACCTCGCTGCTCAGCGCGACCGCGCTGGGCAGATGTTCGTAGCGCGTGACGGACCCGTCGACCGCTGTCGCCAACAGATCGAGGTCGTGGCGCGTGTCGGCACGCAGCGCGGCGAGGCCGGCGCGGGCGCTGAAGTGATGGACGGCGACGCCCGCCAGCAGCATGCACAGGGCGACCAGCGCGAGACGGGCGGCGACGTGGAGACGTGGGCGCGGGGGCATCGATAACGGTTGAAGGGCGGTGCGGGGATTCTAGTGTAGAGGCGGGCTCTCAATGAGACATGCCATTGCCCGGCACGACAACCTCATCGTGGTTGGAGTTCGCAAGGCGCGATTAGCAGGTTCCTTCCCCTTCAAGGGGGCGAGGACGGGGGTTCGCGAAGCATCGCTTCGCGCCGAACGAGCGGGCTGGCTGTGCAAAGCCAGCCCTCCGGACAGGATGGGGATGGGTTTCTTGCAGACGCTGCGGAGTCCACCCATCCCCACCCCAACCCGGGAGTCTCCGCTTCGCTCCGCCGTTCCGCAGGCACGGAGCTGCGCTCCGCGAAACCCCTGCTCCACCCCCTTGAAGGGGAGGGAGCGACGTTAAGTGCCGTACGGCGTGCACCATTACACAAGTTCAGTGCGGCTGGCGAATCCCCGCCTCGTGCCGCCAAACCTCAGTGCTGGAGGATCTTCGCGAGGAACTGCTGCGCACGCTCAGAACGCGGGTTCGCGAAGAAGGCTTCCTTGCTGTCGTCCTCGACGATCCTGCCGTGGTCCATGAAGATCACGCGGTGCGCGACGCGCTTCGCGAAGCCCATCTCATGCGTGACGCACATCATCGTCATGCCTTCCTGCGCCAGCTCAGTCATGACGTCGAGGACCTCGTTGATCATCTCGGGGTCGAGCGCCGAGGTGGGCTCGTCGAACAGCATGCAGATCGGGTCCATCGCGAGCGCACGGGCGATCGCGACGCGCTGCTGCTGGCCGCCCGAGAGCTGGCCGGGGAACTTGTGTGCGTGCGCCTTGAGGCCGACGCGGTCGAGGAAGTACAGGCCCTTTTCCGCCGCCTCGTCCTTGTCGCGCTTGAGCACCTTGACCTGCGCGAGCGTCAGGTTGTCGCGGATCGTCATGTGCGGGAACAGCTCGAAGTGCTGGAACACCATGCCGACATGCGAACGCAGCTTGGAGAGGTTGGTCTTGGGCGAGCCGACCGAGGTGCCGTTCACGTGGATCTGGCCGTCCTGGAAGGGCTCGAGGCCATTCACGCACTTGATGAGGGTGGATTTGCCGGAACCGGAGGGGCCGCACACGACGACCACCTCGCCCTTATTGACGTGGGTGCTGCAATCGGTGAGGACCTGGAAGTTGCCGTAATGCTTGCTGACCTTGTCGATCGTGATCATGACGATATCCTTGAATGCGTAGCTGTTCGGTAGAGGACGCGACGGCGCTCAGGCGCGCTGCAGGCGGCGCTGGAAGTGGCGCACGCCCTGCGAGGCCGCGAAGCACAGGACGAAATAGACGGCACCGGCGAAGAGCACCAGCTCCACGAGCCGGCCGTCGCGGTCGCCCACCTTGTAGGCCGCGCCGAAGAAATCGGCGAGCGCCGACACATAGACGAGCGAGGTGTCCTGGAACAGGATGATCGCCTGCGTCAGCAGCAGCGGCACCATGTTGCGGAAGGCCTGCGGCAGCACGACGTGCAGCATGGCCTGCGGGTAGCTCATGCCCAGCGCGTGGGCGGCGGCGAGCTGGCCCTTGGGCACGGACTGGATGCCGGCGCGGATGATCTCGGCGTAATAGGCGGACTCGAACAGCGCGAAGCCGATCATCGCGGAGGCGAGGCGCACGTCGGAGCCCGGCGGCAGGCCAAGGAAGCTCTCGAGGAACTTCGGCACGATGAGGAAGAACCACAGCAGCACCATCACCAGCGGGATGGCGCGGAAAAGGTTCACGTAGCCGGCCGCGGCCCACGCGAGCGGCTTGATCGACGACAGGCGCGCCATCGCCAGCAGCGTGCCCCACACGATGCCGGCGACGATCGCCAGCGCGGTGATCTCCAGCGACACCAGCAGGCCCTGGCCGAGGAAGTTCAGCGAGCCGGGGATCGACGACCAGTCGAATTCGTAGGAACCGAACATTTCACTTGCCTCCGAGGTAACCGGGGACGCGCACGAGGACTTCCACCTTGCGCATCAGGAGCATCACGACGACGTTGATCATCAGGTAGGCGACCGTCACCGCGACGAAGGACTCGTAGGGCTGCGCGGTGTAATCGACCAGCTGGCGGCCCTGCGCGGCGAGTTCGAGCAGCCCGATCGTCGAGCACACCGCGGAGTTCTTGAACACGTTGAGGAACTCGGACGTCAGCGGCGGCACGACCAGGCGGAAGGCCATCGGCAGCATCACGTGGCGGTAGGTCTGCGGCAGCGTGAGACCCAGCGCGAGGCCGGCGTTCTTCTGCCCGCGCGGCAGGGCGTTGATGCCCGAGCGCACCTGCTCGGCGACGCGCGCACTGGTGAAGAAGCCCAGGCACACCATCGCCGCGACGAACTGCTGCGCGATCGGGTTCAGCGCCTTGAAGGCGTCGCCGGCCGCAGTCGGCAGCATTTCGGGCAGCACGAAGTACCAGAAGAAGAGCTGCACCAGCAGCGGGATGTTGCGGAACATCTCGACGTAGGCTGTCGCGCCGAAGGCCAGCCCGCGATGCGGCACGGTGCGCAGCACGCCGACCACCGCGCCCAGCAGCAGCGCGATCATCCACGCCGACAGCGACAGCGACAGCGTCGTCTGCAGGCCGGCGATCATCCAGTCCAGGTAGGTGCCGTCATTGACCGCGCTCGGGAGCAGAAACACGCCCCAATTCCATTGGTATTCCATGCAAGACTCCAGAAACGTCGGAGGGGAAGGCCCCGGCGGATGCGGCGGGCGCAGCCGGCCTCCGGCGCGCAAGACGCCAGCGGCGGAGAGGCTTCAGGGGCGGAAGCCGGGAACGGGAGTTCCGGCTTCCGCTTCAGGCGGCAGCCGGCCCGTTCGCCGGCCGGGCCTGACGGGCGATCACTCGAACGGGCGGTCGTTCGGCTCCTTGAAGAGCTTCTTCATCGCGTCGGAGATCGGAAAGCCGAGGTTGATGTTCTTCGGCGGGATCGCCGCAAGGAACCACTTGTTGTAGATTGCCTCGGCATCGCCGGAGGTCATCGTCTTCGCGATCGCGGCATCGACCACCTTCTTGAAGGCCGGATCGTCCTTGGCCATCATGCAGCCGTAGGCTTCATAGGATTGCGGCGTGCCGGTGATGGTCCAGTCGGCCGGGCGCTTGGCCTTCGCCAGTTCGCCGTAGAGCAGCGCGTCGTCCATCATGAAGGCGACCGCGCGGCCGGTTTCCAGCGTCAGGAAGGACTCGCCGTGGTCCTTGGCGCTGATGATGTTCATGCCGAGCTTCTTTTCCTCGTTCATCCTGCGCAGCAGGCGCTCCGAGGTCGTGCCGGCGGTCGTCACGACGTTCTTGCCGGCGAGCTGCTCGAAGTCCGTCACGCCCGACTCTTTCTTCGTCATCAGGCGCGTGCCGACGATGAAGAGGGTGTTCGAGAAGGCGACCTGCTTGGCGCGCTCGGAGTTGTTCGTCGTGGAGCCGCACTCGATCGTGACGGTGCCGTTCTGCACCAGCGGGATCCGGTTCTGCGAGGTGACCGGCATCATGCGCACCTGCAGGTTGGGCATCTTCAGCTCGGCTTTGATGGCGTCGACGACCTTCAGCATCATCTCCTGCGAATAGCCGACCACCTGCTGGTTCTGGTCGTAGTAGGAGAACGGAATCGAGGATTCGCGGTGGCCGAGCGTGATCGTGCCGGTCTCCTTGATCTTCTGCAGCGTGTTGGCCTGCGCGACGGCGGGCACGAGGGCGACGGCGCCGGCGGTGATCAGGGCGGCCAGGGTGGCATTCAGGGGCTTGCGCAGCTGCATCATGTCTCCTTTGGTATGGCGGGATAAATAATCCCGATGGCCATATCCATTGCAGACGGCGTGCCAGCTTTTTTGCTGCGGCGCGCAAGGCTCGCAGCCCTTGAAATGCGCAACGAGCCGATCGCCGCGTTGTGCATACCCGTTCGGAAATCCGAACCTCACCCCTTCGGTGCATTCGGTTTTCCGAACACCACCCGGGTTCGACGACGGCATCCGATGAGCGCCCCGGCGTCATCCCGCTTGCGCCCGAATTGTGCTGCACACCCCAACCATGAGACCGTGAACCGATTTCCGAGACCTCGGGGAGCCTGCCATTACGCTCGTGACCGCCCTCCTCCTTCTCGCCGGTACCACAGCCGTACTCGTCACCCTGCGTGCCGTGGTGCATTACGCGATACGGGCGAGCCTCGCCGCGCCACGCCTCCGCGAGACGGAGACCCCGGCGGCCCGAGGCCTCGCCTTCGAGACGGTACGCATCCCGACCACGAACGGCAGGCTGCTTCACGCCTGGCTGATCCCCGCCGAGGCGGCGGGCCGCGCACCCGCCGTCGTGATCGTGCACGGCTGGGGCGGCAACGCGCAGATGATGCTGCCGCTGGCCGGCCCGTTGCATCGTGCCGGCTTCGCGACGCTGCTCATCGATGCACGCTGCCACGGACTCTCGGACGCCGACAGCTTCGCCTCGCTACCGCGCTTCGCGGAAGACGCGAGCCACGCCTGCGACTGGCTCGCAGGCCGTGCGGAGATCGACCCGCAGCGAATCGCGTTGCTGGGCCACTCCGTCGGCGCCGGCGCCGTCCTCCTTGCCGCCTCACGCCGTGACGACGTTGCGGCGGTGGTCAGCGTCGCGGCCTTCGCACACCCGCAGGAGATGATGAACCGCTGGCTCGCCGGCAGGCACGTGCCGGGAATCGTCGCGCGCTACATCCTCGGCCATGTGGAGCGCACCATCGCGCACCGGTTCGACGACATTGCCCCGCTGCGCAGCATCACCCGGCTGGACTGCCCCGTGCTGCTGGTGCATGGCGAGCACGATACGGTCGTCCCCCCGGCCGACGCCCGCCGGATCCTCGCCGCCGCCCGCCCGGGTACCGTCGAGCTCCTGAGCCTGCCCGGCGATCACGAGTCCTTCGTCGACATGGAACGCGAGATCGCGGGCGTCGTGGCCTTTCTTCAGCGCGCCGGGCTGTAGGGGTGATGCTCACGCCAGTGGCGCGCGACATCGACGCGGCGGCATACCCACACGCGGTCGTGCTTCTCGATGTGGTCGAGGAAGCGCTGCAGCGCGCGGAAGCGAGCCGGGCGGCCGAGCAGGCGGCAGTGCATGCCGACCGACATCATCGCGGGGCGCTCGTCGCCTTCGGCATACATGACGTCGAAGGCGTCGCGCAGGTATTCGAAGAACTCGTCGCCGTGCGAGAAGCCCTGCGGCAGCGCGAAACGCATGTCGTTGGTGTCGAGCGTGTAGGGGACGATCAGTTGCGGCACGGTGTCGCCGTCGGTCTTCTTCACCTCCATCCAGAACGGCAGGTCGTCGCCGTAGTAGTCGGAGTCGTACAGGAAGCCGCCGTAGTCGGCGACGAGGCGGTGCGTGTTGGGGGAGTCGCGGCCCGTATACCAGCCCAGCGCGCGCTCGCCGGTGAGGCGCTCGATGATCTCCATGCCGATGCGCATGTGCTCGCGCTCGGTGGCCTCGTCGACGTTCTGGTAGTGGATCCAGCGCCAGCCGTGGCAGGCGATCTCGTGGCCCAGTTCGCGGAAGGCGGCGGTCACTTCGGGGTGGCGCTGCAGCGCCATCGACACGCCGAAGATCGTCAGCGGCAGGCCGCGACGCTCGAACTCGCGCAGGAAACGCCACACGCCGACGCGCGAGCCGTACTCATAGATGCCTTCCATCGACAGGTGGCGGTCGGGGATCGCGGGCGGGTTGAAGAGTTCGGACAGGAACTGCTCGCTGCCGGGATCGCCGTGCAGCACGCAGTTCTCGCCGCCCTCCTCGTAGTTCAGCACGAACTGCACCGCGACGCGCGCGCGGCCGGGCCAGTTCGCGTAGGGCGGGTTGCGGCCGTAGCCGACGAGGTCGCGGGGGTAGTCCGGATCGATCTTCATTGCGTTCACCTTGTTCAGTTGTCGCGGAAGCGCTTGCACGCGCCCCAGTGGTTCATCAGCAGCCAGTACGTCAGCCCCGCCGGCAGCAGGCTCGCGTACCACGACACCGCCGGGAAGCTCAGCGCGACGATCGCGCCGGCCGCGGTTGCTACGATGCCGGCCCAGTTCACGCCGCGGTAGGGGCCGTCGGCGTCGTAGAAGTGCTGCAGGTTCAGCGTGCGGCGGCGCAGGATGTAGTAATCGACCACCAGCACCGCGAGGATCGGGCCGAGGAAGGCGGAGTAGGTCTGCACGAAGATCTGCAGGCCGGCGGCCGATTCGTCCTTCACCAGCACCCACGGGAAGGTCGCGAAGGCGAGCAGCCCCACCAGCACGGCGGACTTGCGGAAGGACAGCTTGAACACGTCCATCAGCACATAGGCGGGCGGCACGACGTTGTTGAGCACGTTGGTCGTGACCTGCGCGAAGGCGATGAAGAGCAGCGTGATCACCAGCAGCGGCTTGTTGTCGACGGCGCTGGAGAACACCTTGATCGGATCGGCGGTGCCGGTCGCCCCGGACACCATCAGGCCGATCAGGCCCATGAAGAGCGTCGCCGGCAGGATGCTCATGGAGTAGATCGTGGTCAGCGTGCGCGGCTTCACGTCCTTGTGCAGTTCGCGCGAGTAGTCGCTGACGTTGAGCATCATGGTGCTGTAGATGCCGAGGAAGAGCATCGTCGCGCCCCAGAACGGCAGGCCCCAGGTGCCTTCGATGCCGGTGATCTTCGCGTCGATCGCGCCGCCGAACTTGGTGATCACCGCGTAGAACATGTAGATCAACGCGAACAGGATGAAGCCGCTGCCGATGTTCTCCAGCCACTTGATGCCGTGGAAGCCGTAGACCGACAGGCCGATCTGCACCGCCTGGAAGGCGATGAACCACACGACGAGGTTGTCGTAGCCGAACATCGTGGCGGACACCGCGTTGAGCGCGCCGGCCCCGATCCAGCTCTGGAAGCCGAACCACACGACGGCCGGCACCGCGCGCACGAAGCCCGGGAAGCGCGTGCCGCCGAAGCCGAAGGCGCTCCTCGCCTGGACCATGAAGGGGATGCCGTACTTGTGGCCGGCCGCGCCGTTGATCGCGAGTGCAATGCCGATCACGAAGCAGCCGATCGCGATCGCGGTCGCCGCCTGCAGCATGTTGAGCTGGCCGACGAGGCTCGAGCCCATCGCGAAGGTGCCGATCGACACGCAGCCGCCGAGCCAGGCCAGGAGGTAGGACCAGCGGTCCAGGATGCGCGTCTGCTGCGGTGCGAGCGATTCCTCGCCGGCCGCCTTGTGCTGCGACGCGTCGGGAGCCACGGCCCCGACGCCCGCGCCCAGTCCGGGCGCAACCATCTTCTGTTGTGCAACAGCCATTTCTGTCTCCTTCGATGTGGTCCGGGCGCCTCTTTGCGGGCGTCTCGGCTGCGGGGCTGGGGGTGCGTCAGGAACTCAGGTGTTCGAACCTCCCGGTGAAGCGCTTCGGCGGCGGGAAGGCGAGGTCACCGAACTTGCTGGTGCCGAGCTTCAAGCTCGCGAGCGTCTCGGCGAGCTTCACCGCGGCGGTGACGCCTTCGACGATGGGCAGCCCGACCGCATCGCGGATCTCGTCGGCGAGGTCGGCCATGCCGCCGCAGCCGAGAACGATCGCGCCGATGTTGTCTTCGTCCTTGGCGCGGCGGCATTCATCGACGATGCGGTTCAGCGCGCAGGCCCCGTCGTCCTCGAGGTCCAGCACCGGGATCTCGGCCGCGCGCACGCGCCGGCAGTGGTGCGCGAAGCCGTAGGACTGCAGCAGGTGCTCGGCGATGATGCCGGTGCGCGACAGGGTCGTGACGATGGAAAAGCGCGTGCTGATCATCGTCGCCAGATGGAAGGCGGCTTCCGCGATGCCGAGCACCGGGGCGCGGGTAAGCTCGCGCGCGGCGAGCAGGCCCGGATCGCCGAAACACGCGATCACGTAAGCGTCCGTCCCCTCCCGCTCGCCCTTGCGCACCTCGTCGGCGACGCCGACGGCGCTGATCGCCTCGTCGAAGTGGCTCTCGATCGACACCGGGCCGCTGTCCGGGTTGGTCGCGACGATGCGCGTGCCCGGCGCGGCCACGCGCTGGGCCGAGATGCCGATCTTCTCGGTCATGCTGCGGGTGGTGTTGGGGTTGATGACGCGTATCAGCATTGCTGTCTCCTTCCTTGTAATAAGGGAGAACGTCCTCAGCGCAGCTTGGGGCGGCGCTGGGCGACCTCCTCGAGAATCTTCTTCAGGTCCGACGGGGCGGGTTCTTCCTCGACCAACACCACGGTGCGCTCGACGTCGCGCAGGTGGCGGTCCATCCAGCGCGTCGCGCCGTCCACATCGCCGCCGGCGATGATCTCGATCACGTCGTCGTGCTCGGAATGGCGGCAGCTCGCGGTCTGCGGCGAGCCGTAGGTGGCGATGACGAGCGAGGAGCGCGACACGAGCTGGGTCAGGAAGTCGGTCAGGGTCTCGTTGCCCGACAGGCGCATCAGTTCGACGTGGAAGGCGCCCGACAGGTAGATCGACTCGCGCCAGTCGCCGCGGTCCTGCGCGGCATGCTCGCGGCGCACCAGGTCGCGCAGCGTTTCGAGCGCGGTCGGCGTCGCCTTGGCGACGACTTGCGGGATCGCGCCGCATTCGATGATGCGCCGTGCGGAAAAGATGTCACGCGCCTCGCCCACCGAAGGCTGGGCGACCGAGGCGCCACGGTTCAGGCGCACATCGACGAGGCGCTCGTGCGCGAGCCGCTGCAGCACCTTGCGGATGCTGGTGCGGCTGACGCCGTAGGTTTCCGCCAGCGTGTCCTCGGGCAGCTTGGTGCCGGGCGCGAGGTGGTTCTCGACGATCGCGACGAACAGGTTGCGGTAGATCGCCTCGTCACGGCCGTTGCCGCCGAGCCCCTCGTCGGCGCGCGCACTTCCCAGTTCGGCAGATGCTCGTTTTCCCATCATTGTCTCCATGCACGGGCAGGACGCGTCCGGCCCGTCGTTAAACACATCCTAGAATCACTTTGGACACAATTCAATATTTTTTTGTATCCACAACTCGTCAATCAGTACAAACAAGCTCGCTCGCACGCCCGGCCTGTTGTTACATCTTCCAGAAGCCCACACCCACACGCATCCTCCGGCGAAGTCGTAGAAACTTCTTGACTTCTCCGATTGGATACACTTTTATATCAACACGGATACAGTTAATGGGCGCATAAGAGAAATTATACGTTCCGGGCTCAACGGCTGTAGGACCGCACAATCCACAAAGGTAGCCGCCGCGGAACACACCGCGGCCATGAGGAGACAAGCATGTCAGAGCACCTGCCGGCGGGTTACAGCGACCGCCTGTATAACGAGGACCTCGGTCCGCTGAAAGACAAGAACTGGAACTGGTACAACATCTTCGCGTTCTGGATGTCGGACGTGCACAGCGTCGGTGGATACGTTTTCGCCGGCAGTTTGTTCGCACTCGGACTCACGAGCTGGCAGGTGCTCGTGTCCCTGATCATCGGTATTTGTCTCGTCAACCTCTTCTGCAACTGGGTCGCCCGTCCCAGCCAGCAGGCCGGCATCCCCTACCCCGTCGCGTGCCGCCTGGCCTTCGGCGTATGGGGCGCGAACGTACCGGCCATCATCCGCGGCCTGATCGCGGTGGCGTGGTACGGCATCCAGACCTTCCTCGCCTCGTCGGCGCTCACGATCGTGCTGCTGCGCTTCTTCCCGGGGCTGGAGAGCCTCGCGCACGACAGCTTCGCGGGCCTCTCGTATCTGGGCTGGCTGGGCTTCTCGATCATGTGGGTGCTGCAGGCGATCGTGTTCTGGCACGGCATGGAAGCGATCAAGCGCTTCATCGACTGGGCCGGCCCCGCCGTCTATGTCGTGATGTTCATCCTCGCCGGCTGGATCATCTGGAAGGCCGGCCCCGAGAACATCAGTCTGAACCTCGGCGAAGTGAAGTACGAAGGCTGGTCCGCACTCGGCCCGATGCTCACCGCGATCGCGCTGGTGGTGTCCTACTTCTCCGGCCCGATGCTCAACTTCGGCGACTTCTCCCGCTACGGCAAGACCTTCGACGAAGTGAAGCGCGGCAACTTCTGGGGCCTGCCGGTGAACTTCCTGGCCTTCTCGGTCGTCACCGTCGTCATCACCTCGGGCACGATCCCGGTGTTCGGCCACATGATCACCGACCCGATCGAGACCGTGAGCAAGATCGACAACACGATGGCCGCCGTGCTGGGCGCCTTCACCTTCGTCACCGCCACGATCGGCATCAACATCGTCGCCAACTTCGTGTCGCCGGCCTTCGACTTCTCCAACGTCGCGCCCAAGCACATCAGCTTCCGCACCGGCGGCTTCATCGCCGCGGTCGGCTCGATCTTCATCACGCCGTGGAACCTGTTCAACTCGCCGGAAGTGATCCACTACACGCTCGACATGCTCGCTGCCTTCATCGGCCCGCTGTTCGGCATCCTGCTGGTGGACTTCTACCTCGTGCGCAACAAGAAGATCGTCGTCGATGACCTCTACAGCGACAAGCCGGGCGGCGCCTACTGGTACGACAACGGGGTGAACAAGCGCGCGATGTGGGCGCTGGCCCCGGCCGTGCTGGTCGGTGTCGCGATCACGCTGTCGGGCACGAAGGTGCTGGCCGACTTCAACTGGTTCATCGGCTGCGCGCTGGGCGCCCTGTTCTACCACCTCGCGATGAAGGGCCAGAGCGTGTCCGAAGGCGAACTGGAGATCGCACCGCGCCTCGCCACCGAATCCGCATCCTGACGCAGCACGCTGCGGGCGCCCGGCCACCGGCGCGCCCGCAGCTCCGCCAACCTCAAACCAAGCAGAGAGACATCCGATGAGTCACAACACCGGCAGCATCCGCATCGCCGAACCCGCCGTCCTGCCCGACTGGGCCCTGCGTTCGGTCGATCTCGCCAACCCGCGCATCGGCGCCAAGGCGCTGTATGCCTCCGACGACTTCTTCGCCGAAGTCTCGCGCATGCTCAACCCCGAACCCGCCCAGTTCATCCCCGGCAAGTACGACGACAACGGCAAGTGGATGGACGGCTGGGAAACGCGCAGGAAGCGCAGCACCGGCCACGACTGGTGTTTCGTGAAACTCGGGCGCAAGGGCACCATCCGCGGCTTCGACGTCGATACCAGCCACTTCACCGGCAACTACGCCCCGGCCGTGTCGATCGAGGCCACCGTGTGCGACTCGGACGACACCGCCGCCTTGAAGGACGCGAAGTGGGTCGAGATCCTGCCCTCAACCTCGCTCTCCGGCAACAGCCATCACCTGCTGCGCGCGAACTCCGACGCCGCCTTCACCCACCTGCGTGTGAACATCTACCCCGACGGCGGCATCGCGCGCCTGCGCGTGTATGGCCAGCCGGTGGGCGTGTTCGAAGGAACGGGCGATGCGCTCGTCGATCTGGTCGCGCTGGAAAACGGCGGCCGCCCGGTGGCGTGGAACGACGCCCACTTCGGCACCGCCGCCAACCTGATCCTGCCCGGGCGCGGCATCAACATGGGCGACGGTTGGGAAACCCGCCGCCGCCGCGAGCCCGGCAACGACTGGTGCATCCTGCAGCTCGGCGCCGCCGGCACCATCGAGAAGATCGAGGTCGACACCGCCCACTTCAAGGGCAACTACCCCGACCGCTGCTCCATCCAGGCCGCCTTCGTCGAGGGCGGCACCGACCAGTCGCTGATCACCCAGAGCATGTTCTGGCCCGTGCTGCTGCCCGAGCAGAAGCTGTCGATGGACGCGATTCACAGCTTCAGCGAACAGATCGCCAGGCTCGGCCCCGTCACCCACGTCCGCCTCAACATCATCCCGGACGGCGGCGTGTCGCGCCTGCGCCTGTGGGGGAGAGTGAAAAAATGAACGAAACCCTGATCCGGCTCACCGTCGAGCCGCTGACCGCAGAAGCCTTTGCGCCCTTCGGCGACGTGATCGCCACCGCGGACGCGCAACGCCACTTCACCATCAACGGCGGCAACACCGAGCGCTACCACGACCTCGCGCACATCGACCCGGGGCCCGACGGCCGCGCGATCGTGTCGATCTTCCGTGGCCAGCCCCGGCGCCTGCCCTTCACGGTGGAAATGATGGAACGCCACCCGCTCGGCAGCCAGGCCTTCGTGCCCTTGTCGGATGCGCCCTATCTCGTCGTCGTCGCCCCGGCGGGCGACACGCCAGGCATCCAGGACCTGCGGGTGTTCCTCGCGCGCGGCGACCAGGGGGTCAATTACGCGCGCGGCGTATGGCACCACCCGCTGCTCGCACTCGACGGCGTGTCGGACTTCCTCGTGATCGACCGGGCAGGCGAAGGACCGAACTGCGACGAAGTCCGGCTCGACGAAGCCGGCGTCATCGACCTGGGGCGCTGATCCCCCTCCCCCCGCGCGAGCTCCCGATCGCGCAGCGGGCGCCGGCCCCACGAGGACCGGCGCCCGCCACTTCATCTCGCGACGCACACGCGGCGTTCTCGTCAGTGCCGCGTGATCACCACCTCCAGATATTCGCCCGGCACGACCAGCGAGTCCGGTCCGCCGACGTTGCGCGACTCCAGCAGGCGCGTGAGATCGGCCTGGAAGCGCGCCTGCCCGGCCTCGTCGAGCGCCGCAAAGGCCTTGTGCGTGGGCCCGTAGTAGCGGCGGAAGACGTCGATCCAATGCTGCGGCGAACGGTAGCGAAAATTGAAGATGCGCCGCGTGCAGCGGATGTCCGCCGCCTGGTGGCCGAAGAACTCCACGAGCGCGCTTTCGTCGCCCCAGCGGGTGGGCGGGCGCAGGCCGGCCGGCGGCGGCACATGGGCGCCGACGACGCGGAAGAGCTCACCGATGAAGCCCTCGGGGGTCCACGCGGCGAGCCCGATGCGTCCGCCGTGGCGCACAACGCGCAACAACTCGCTCGCGGTGCGCGGCTGGTCGGGCGCGAACATCGCACCGAAGGTGGACAGCACGACGTCGAACTCGCCGTCGGCGAAAGGCAGCGCTTCGACGTCCGCGACCTGGAAGCGCACCGGCAGGCCTTCCGCTCGGGCGCGCGCGGCGCCCTTTTCCAGGAGTTCGGGCACGTAGTCGGTCGAGGTCACGTCGGCGAAGCGGCGCGCCGCAGCCAGCGTGGCATTGCCATTGCCGGCCGCGACGTCGAGCACGCGCTCGCCGGCGCGCAGGTCGGCCGCTTCGGCGAGCGACTCGCCGACGATCTGCAGCATCACGCCGATCACGGCGTAGTCACCGCTCGCCCAGGTGGCCTGCTGCCGGGTCTTGATTGCGGCGAAATCGGGTTGCGCTGCGGGGGTCGCGGACGGTGCGGCGACGCAGGAAGCGAGAGGGGCGTTCATGGCGAGTCTCCTGTCGGTGGGCTGGGCCGGGGGCTCTGCGGCCCCCGTGTCGGGGCGGCGTGACGCGTATCCCGACGAGCCCATTCTTTCGCCAGACGCATTTCGATGCTTCACTGAGAGTCGTGCAAACTTGCTCGCGCGTCCGGCTTTGCACATGCCCTGCCCCCGCCCAGCGGTCCATCGCCATGAGTCAAGACACGCTCTCCGCCCTCCTTCGTTGCGTGCGCCTGCGCGGCGCGGTGTTCTACTACGTCAGCTGCTGGGAGGACTGGGCCGCGGAAGCGCCGCCCGCGCGCGAGATCGCGCCTGCGGTGCTGCCCGGCGCCGAACACGTGATCGAGTTCCACATGGTCGCACGCGGTGCCGGCTGGGCCGCGGTCAGCGGGCTGCCACCCGCGCGCCTGGAAACGGGCGACATCGTGATGTTCCCGCAGGGCGACGCGCACGTGATGTCGAGCGCGCCGGGCGTCGCGCCAGCACGCATCGAACCGGACTGGGTGTTCGCGACGCGCAACGACCCACGGCCGATGCCCGTCGCCTATCACCGCGGCGTGCGCGAACCGGGCGCGCCTGCGCCGGTTGGCGACGCCGACACGATCCTCGTGTGCGGCTTTCTCGGCTGCGACCTGCGCCCCTTCAACCCGCTGGTCGCCGCGCTGCCGCGCCTGCTGCACCTGCCCGCGGCGCGTGCCGGCGACTGGGTCGCGCGCGTGATCGACCAGGCCGCGCGCGAATCGACCGAGCGCCGCCCCGGCTCCGACGTCGTGCTGGAGCGCCTCGCGGAGATGATGTTCGTCGACACCGCGCGGCGCTACCTCGAAGGCCTGCCGGACGACGCGACCGGCTGGCTCGCCGGCCTCCGCGACCGCTACGTCGGACGCGCGCTCGCGCTGCTGCACGAGCGCCCCGACCGCGCCTGGACGATCGACGAGCTCGGGCGCGAGGTGGGGCTCTCGCGTTCGGCCCTGCACGAGCGCTTCATGCAGTTCCTCGCCGAGCCGCCGATGCACTACCTGGCGAACTGGCGCATCCAGCTCGGCTCGCGCCTGCTGCGCGAGTCGAACCGCACGGTGGCGGCGATCGCGCAGGAGGTCGGCTACGAGTCGGAGGCCGCATTCTCGCGCGCGTTCAAGCGCCTGGTCGGCCTGCCGCCCGCCACCTGGCGCCGGCGCCTGTACGCCGCGCTGGACGCATAGCGCGCCTGCGCCCTGCGTCGGCGCCCGGTCGGCGGGCAATCAGCGGCGCTCATTCGCCCCACGGAATCAGGCGAAGATGCCCCACCAGCGCAAGGTCTGGTTGAAATGCTGACGCACCGCTTCGGCCGCGGCCTGCTCGTCGCCACGGATGACGGCGTCGATGATCACCAGATGCTCCTCCATCGCCGGCACGATGCGGTCCGGCAGCAGCGGCCGCGAATGCTGCATCACCGAGATGCGATCGCGGTTCTGCGCGTAGATCGCGCGCACCGTCGCGTTGCCGAGCGACTCGGAAAGCATGCCGTGCAACGCCCAGTCGACGGCCATCGCCTCGCGCTGGAGCGACGCCGTGATGCCATTGCGCGCAGCCTCAAGCAGGCGCAGGTGCACTTCGCGCAGTTCGGTCAGGCGCCTGCCGTCCCCCCGCCGCACCAGTCGCCGCGCGCCCTCCTGGTCGAAGATCAGGCGCAGATCGAAGTATTCGCGGATCGATTCGGGCGTCGCCTCCATCACCGCGACACCGCGCTTGGGCAGCACGTTGAGCAGCCCCGCCGACTCCGCGCGCTTGACCGCCTCGCGCACCGGCGCGAGCGGCAGGTCGACCATGCGCGCGAGGTCGGGCATCGACACGAACTGACCGGCGCGCAGCTGGCCGCCGGTGAGCATCGCCTTCAGCGCATTGAAGGCCTTTTCGGCAAGCAGCAAACCTTCCCCGTCCGGCATGTTCATACGTCTGCCCTCTCGATGATTCCCCAAATGGTACACAGGTGCCGCGACAGCGGAAATGTCGGCTGGCATGCGAGGGCGCTCCATAAAGAAATTTTTATTGACGGATAAGTGACACGCTAACTAACATGTCAGTACACATTTGAGAACGCATCCGCGGTGGGCACATCGATCCCGTGACCGCTCGACGGATGGCCGAAGCTCCGGGAAACCCACACCAAAGGCCCGGGACGACACGGCGCAAGAGCGGCTGCAGCGACGCAGCCACCGCATCCCGGTTTGCGAGGTGAACCATGCACAAACGTTTTCACAAGACCCTGTTCGGCCAGGTGGTCATCGCCCTGATCCTTGGCGTCGTCGTCGGCTTCGTATGGCCCGAGTTCTCGGTCCAGCTCAAGCCCCTGGGCGACGGATTCATCAAACTGATCAAGATGATCATCGCCCCCCTCGTCTTCTGCGTCGTCGTGCACGGCATCTGCAGCACCGGCGACCTGAAGAAGGTCGGCCGCGTCGGCGTCAAGGCGGTCGTGTATTTCGAGATCGTCACGACCTTCGCGCTCGCGCTGGGCATCCTGCTCGCCTATGTGCTGCAGCCCGGCGTCGGCATGAACGTCGACCCGAAGTCGCTCGACGCCTCTGCGATGAGCGGCCTCACCGAGCGCGTGCATCAGGCGACCAGCACCGTCGACTTCCTGATGAAGATCATCCCCGCGACCTTCTTCGACGCCTTCGCCAAGGGCGACATCCTGCAGGTGCTGCTGATCGCGATCCTGTTCGGCTGCGCCGTCGCGGCCTTGGGCGAACGCGGCAAACCGGTCACCGCCGCGATCGACAGCCTCGCGCATGTGTTCTTCAAGCTCATCGGCTTCATCGTCAAGCTCGCCCCGCTCGGCGTGCTCGGCGCCATCGCCTTCACGGTGGGCAAGTACGGCATCGGCTCGCTCAAGCAGCTCGGCATGCTGGTCGCGCTGTTCTACGTCACCTGCACGATCTTCGTCGTCGGCGTGCTCGGCTTCATCCTGCGTCTCGCGGGCTTCAACATCTTCAAGCTGCTGCGCTACCTGCGCGAGGAACTGCTGGTCGTGCTCGGCACCGCCTCGTCCGACTCCGTGCTGCCGCAGGTGATGCGCAAGCTCGAGCTCATGGGCATCAAGGACTCGACCGTCGGCCTCGTGATCCCCACCGGCTACTCCTTCAACCTCGACGGCTTCTCGATCTACCTGACGCTCGCCGCGGTTTTCATCGCTCAGGCCACCAACACCCCGCTGTCGACGGTCGATCTGCTCACCATCCTCGCGATCTCGCTCGTGACCTCCAAGGGCGCCCACGGCGTGCCCGGCTCGGCGATCGTGATCCTCGCCGCGACGCTCTCCGCGATCCCGGCGATCCCCGCGATCGGCCTCGTGCTGGTGCTGTCGGTCGACTGGTTCATGGGCATGGCCCGCGCGCTCACCAACATGATCGGCAACTGCGTCGCGACCGTCGTCGTCGGCGTGTGGGAGAAGGACATCGACCGCCAGCGCGCGAACCAGGTGCTCGACGGCGAGATCGTCATCGACGTGAATGCGCTGGCCGGCGCGCCCGCGCCGCACGCAACCGTTCCCGGCCCGCTCGCCGCCGAAGCCCTGCCGGTCGAACCGCTCGCCGCCGGCGCCCGCGGCGCCTGAGAAATCCGCAAACCGAAGAGTGCTCCCGGCCCGCACGGCGGGAGCACCGAATACCCCAACCCCGACAAGGAACACACCATGAGTCACAACACCGGCAGCATCCGCATCGCCGAACCCGCCGTCCTGCCCGACTGGGCCCTGCGTTCGGTCGATCTCGCCAACCCGCGCATCGGCGCCAAGGCGCTGTACGCCTCCGACGACTTCTTCGCCGAAGTCTCGCGCATGCTCAACCCCGAACCGGCGCAGTTCATCCCCGGCAAGTACGACGACAACGGCAAATGGATGGACGGCTGGGAGACCCGCCGCAAGCGCAGCACCGGCCACGACTGGTGCTTCGTCAAACTCGGCCGCAAGGGCACGATCCGCGGCTTCGATGTCGACACCAGCCACTTCACCGGCAACTACGCACCGGCCGTGTCGATCGAGGCCACCGTATGCGAGTCGGACGACGTCGCCGCGTTGAAGGACGCGAAGTGGACCGAAATCCTCGCCTCGACCTCGCTCTCGGGCAACAGCCACCACCTGCTACGCGCGAATTCCGACGCGGCCTTCACCCATCTGCGCGTGAACATCTACCCCGACGGCGGCATCGCGCGCCTGCGCGTATATGGCCAGCCGGTCGGCGTGTTCGCGGGAACGGGCGATGCGCTCGTCGATCTGGTCGCGCTCGAGAACGGCGGCCGCCCGGTGGCGTGGAACGACGCCCACTTCGGCACTGCCGCCAACCTGATCCTGCCCGGGCGCGGCATCAACATGGGCGACGGCTGGGAAACCCGCCGCCGCCGTGAGCCCGGCAACGACTGGTGCATCCTGCAGCTCGGCGCCGCCGGCACCATCGAGAAGATCGAGGTCGACACCGCCCACTTCAAGGGCAACTACCCCGACCGCTGCTCCATCCAAGCCGCCTTCGTCGAGGGCGGCACCGACCAGTCCCTGATCACCCAGAGCATGTTCTGGCCGGTGCTGTTGCCCGAGCAGAAGCTCTCGATGGACGCGATCCACGCCTTCACCGAACAGATCGCCAAGCTCGGCCCGGTGACCCACGTGCGCCTCAACATCATCCCGGACGGCGGCGTCTCGCGCCTGCGGCTATGGGGCAAGGTGGCGCGATGAACGCACTGCCCTTGCGGGCGGAGGTGCCGGCGTCGCGGCACATCGTCGCCGAGCCGCTGACGCCCGAGGCCTTCGCGCCCTTCGGCGACGTCATCGAGGCCGGCGACGCGGTGCGGCAGTTCCCGATCAACGGCGGCAACACGATGCGCTACCACGACCTCGCGAAGATCGACCCCGGCCCGGACGGGCACGCCATCGTGTCGATCTTCCGCGGCGAACCGCGTGCCCTGCCCTTCCCGGTCGAGATGATGGAACGCCACCCGCTCGGCAGCCAGGCCTTCGTGCCGATGTCGGGCCGGCCCTACCTCGTCGTCGTCGCCCCCGCGGGCGCCCCGCCGACGGCGCTGGACCTGCGTGTCTTCCTCGCCCGCGGCGACCAGGGCGTCAATTACGCGCGCGGCGTGTGGCATCATCCGTTGCTCGCGCTTGACGGCGTCTCGGACTTCGTTGTCATCGACCGCGCAGGCAACGGCCACAACTGCGACGAAGTGACACTCGCCGAAACCGTGCTGATAGACCTGGATCGCTGAACCCCGCACGCGTGATGCATCACCGGTGATGCAGCAGTGCCGTTCAGCACTCCCCGACGCAGCCGGGGACGTGCGGCGTGTTCGCGGCGCGGCGAGGACTGTCTGAGCAGGCAGCGCGGAAGCGCGCTGCACTGCGAGTTCCGCAGCCGCAGAGCGAACATGCCGCGCGGCCCCGGCGATTAGCAGCACAAATCACAAACCCCTCACCTCACCAACCCAACCGCACTCCCCACCATGCTTCTCGGCCTTGCCCTCTTCTACGTCGGCGCAGTACTCATCCTCAACGGCCTGTGGATGCTCGGCCGCATCGGCGACCGCGAAATCCCCGTGATCAACTTCTTCGCCGGCGGCATCACCCTGCTCGTCGCGCTCAAGCTCGCCTTCGGCGAAGGCGCCGACGCCGCCTCGATCAAGGCGGCCGCCTTCTCGCTGCTGTTCTCCTTCACCTACCTGTGGGTCGCCATCAACCGCCACAACGGCGCCGACGGCCGTGGGCTGGGCTGGTTCAGCCTGTTTGTCGCGATCACCGCCGTCCCCGTCGCCATCGACACGCTCGCCGACGCACACACCGGCTGGGACCTGTGGCTCGGCGCCTCGTGGGCCGCCTGGAGCGTGCTGTGGCTGCTGTTCTTCCTGCTCCTCGCGCTGCAGAAGCCCCTCACCCGCGTGACCGCGTGGACCGCCATCGTCCAGGGCATCTTCACCGGCTGGCTACCCGGCTACCTGCTGCTCAACGGCACCATCCGCTGAAGAACGCCGACGGGCAAGCCGATTATCGCGAGCGCCCGTCGAAATGCTTCACCGGCAGCGAGGCGAGCTTCACGCCTTCGAGGCAGCGCACGTTGATCGCCGCCATCGCGTGCCCCTGCGGATCCGTGCCTTCGCCGAAGGGGTGGATGCCGCAGGTCGTGCAGAAGCGATGCTTGATCGTGTGCGTGTTGAACGTATAGGTCGACAGGTTCTCCTCCGGCGTCAGCAGGCGCAGCTTGTCGCGCGGCACGAACCACAGCAGGGCCCCCTTGCGGGTGCAGATCGAGCAGTTGCAATCCATGACCTGCGTGAGTTCGCCTTCGACTTCGAAGGCGATCCGGCCGCAGTGGCAGCTCCCCTTGTAGATCATCGCCTGATCTCCCGTGACCGAGATTGAACCGATGCGATCCGATTCACACCGCGTCGCGCGCCTGGTAGGTTCCAGCCCCGTGAGGCGCGGCGCGGAACTCGGGCAAGGTTTCAGCCTGAGCCGAGTACGCCGCGAGGGTCGGAAAATCCGCGAGCGGCACGACGTCCGGCACCATCTGCTGCGCGAAGTGCCACGCGATCGCCGTCGTCACGCCCGCCTGGTCGATCGTTTCGCTCGTGGCCGCGAGCGGCCGCCGCTTCAACTCCTGCTCCAATGCAGCGAAGGCAGCGAGCAACTGTCCCGACACGCGCTCGACCCACGGTCCGTGCTGTTTCTCGGGCGGACGCTGGCCCCGCTCGTAGATGATCTGCACGCTCTTCTCGCACGCCGCCAGCGCGAGTCCGATCACGCGCAGCGCGTGCTGCAGTTCCGGGAGGGACGCGGGCATCAGGCTGCGTGCGGGTCGCGCAAGGGCTTCCGCGTACTCCAGAATCAGCGTGGAGTCCATCAGCACCTCGCCATCATCGCAGATGAAGGTCGGCGCCTTGACGACAGGATTGATCTGGCGGAACTGGTCGAAGGTGCGGAACACCGACAAGGACTGATGTTCGAAGCGCAGCCCCAGCAGTTGCAGGGAAACCGCGACGCGGCGGACGTAGGGTGAATCGAGCATGCCGATCAGCTTCATAGCCACTCCTCGAGTACGAATCGATCCAGGCTGACGAGAGGGGCCTCACGCCGCAGGAAGGTACATCGGATAGAGGATCTCCTCCTCCCGCCGGATGCGGCTTACCAAGGCTTTGCCGATCGCGGCGAGATCCTGCCGGAAAGGCCCCGCGAGTTCCGGGTGCTGCCCCAGCTCCTTGTACTTCCCCAGGAAATCGACCACGGCGCGGCCAATGACGTCCATCTCGTGTCGGAACTCGCGCATCATGCGGTGACTGACTGCGTCCCCCCGCAGGAAATGCTCCAGATAGACATAGAGCCGGACGTTTTCCTTGAGCAGGTGATCCATCAGCGCGGCTCGGAACTCGTCCAGCCGGCTCCGCACGACATCGAGCCGCCCACCGTCGAGGGCGGCAGCGATGGCCGAATGAATCTCCAGCAGGGCCACGTGATCCCGCATCAGCGCGGGGACCAGGCCCGGATCGTGCCGGATCTGGGTGCCCGGCGCCGCGGCCCCCGTCGGCGGACTGGCCGGCACCTGGACCGGCACTTCCCCGGATGATTCCCCGGCTGCCGCCGCGGCCGGCGCAGCCCCCTTGAATCTGCCGAACAGCTTGTCGAGTAGGAACATCTTGCCCCTCTGCGAAACAATGGTCATCCGCCAACTCGAGCGCGGCCGGATTCCTGCGTCTGCACCGGGACCTCACGGATACGGGATTCGAACCGCCGAGCGATCCAAAAAGCATACACGGCCTTCATGGCGGGTTCTACCATGCTCGGATCATGGGAATTGGGCACCCCCGTGCGTCGCGCGTCGGGCAGCGCTCCACGGCGCGATCGGGATGCCGAATTCGGGCCGCTATTCCTCGCCATCCCCGGTCTCTCGCCGGAGTCGCGTCGCCGCAGCGTAGAGCTCGTCGAAGCGCAGCAGGGACACGTGGAAGGTCTTGTCGCTGCTGGCCGTCGCCAGACGGGTCCCGTCCGGGCTGAAGGCGAGGTCGCGCACGTCGTTCTTGTGCACGGTGATGGTCTTCGCGAGTTCGAGCCCATCCATGTCGAAGATCCGCACGCCGGCATCGTTGCACGCGACGGCAAGCTGCCGGCCGTCGTGGCTGTACGCGATCGCAGAGCAATAACGAACGCCGTCGATGGTGAAGGTGGCGGCTGGTTCCGCGCCCGGCACGGCGAAGGCGCTGACCGGCCACAGGTACACCCGGCGCTGCACGACCACGGCGACATGGGTGCCGTCGGGGCTGAAGGCGAGCTCGGCGATCCGCGTCCCGGATGCACGCGCCGTTTCCGACAGCTCGATCGTGCCCACGTTCTGCGCCGAGAAATCCCACAGCCTGAGCTTGCCGTCGTAGCCGCTGGTCGCAAACCGTTCTTCCTTCGGGTGAAAGGCGACCGATGACGCCTGGACGACGCTCTTGCCGGCGTGCGACACGCCCACGGCGGGGAAACCGGCGCCATCCAGCTCATACAGCCACGCGAAGCCGTCGGCGCCCGAGCTCGCGAGCCGCTTGCCGTCGGGGCTGAACGCCAACCCTCGCAGTTGGTCCTTGTGCTTCTGCAGCATCGCCGTCTGGGTGCCGGTCGCCACGTCCCAGAGCCTCACCGTGTTGTCCAGCCCCGCCGTGGCGACCTGCATTCCCCCGGGCGCGAAGGCGACACGGAACACCTGGCCGGTGTGGCCGCGCAGCGCATGGCGCAGAGTCGGCGAGCCGCCGGACAGGTCCCATATCCTGGCCGTGCGATCGCTGCTGCCGGTCACGAGCAGGCGTCCGTCGGCGTTGAATGCGAGGCTGGTCACGGTCTTGAAGTGACCCTCGATGTTCCAGAACTTGACCGTCCCGTCGCGACTCGCCGTGGCCACATTGCGACCGTCCGGACTGAACTTGACCGCCTCGACGAAGGACGTGTGGCCGCCCAGCGTCAACAGGTTTTCGCCGGTTTCGCCGTCCCAGATCCTCGCCGTGGAGTCCCCGGCCGAACTTGCGATGTAGCGGCCGTCCGGGCTCACGGCGACATCCCGCACCCGGTCGCCGTGACCGGCGAGAATGCGCACACTCCAGTCCGGATGCTGTGACAGCTCGGCGCCCGGCGGCGGGTTCGAGCCGCCCACCCGGCCAAGCAATTGGTCGAGCGTCTCGCCGGCGGGCTCCCACACGCGCACCCAGGCGTCGCGGCTCGCGGTGACCAGGGCCTTGCCGCCCTGCGTGAACGCCACCGCATCGCTCGCCTCGGTGAGCGGCAACCGCAGGATCTCGGCTCCCGTCTTCAGGCTCCACATCCCGGCGGCGGTCCGGGCCCCGTCGCCCCGCTCCACGCAGGCGGTCGCGAGGCAGCAGCCGTCCGGGCTGAAGGCCAACCCCATGACCCACGCGCCGCCCGCATCCAGCGTGATGAGCGGCACGGTTTCGCCTGCTTCGCCATCGAGATCCCACACCTTGATCACGCGCCCCTTGCGCTCGCCATCGCCGCCCGTCGCCAGGCGCCGGCCGTCCTGGCTGACGGCGAAGGCGCTGTAGATCGGGCTGCCGTGCTCGAATGTGCGGAGCGGCGTCTGCGGCGCATCGAGCGCCCACAGATAGGCCTTTTCATCTGCCGACGTCACAAGCCGGTCGCCCGCGGGCAGGAAGGCGACATTGCGCACCCACTTGTCGTGGGGAAATGAAGCCACGGGCGCTTGCGGGCGACCCTCGGTGATGTTCCACAGCTTGACCATCTTCTCCTGGTCCGCCGTGGCGAGCCGCCGGCCGTCGGGGCTGAAAGCGAGGTCCGACACCGACCGCTTGCTCACCGGCAGGGTCCACACCAGGCGGGAGGCCTGCATCGCCTGGCGCAGGGCGTCCTCCGCGGCGGCCGTCGGCGCCAGGCCGAGCCGCGCGGCGAAGGTCGGCGGCATGCCGAAGGGTGCCGTCGCCTCGACCGCCTCGAGTGCGAGGTCGAGCGCACGCCCGGCGTCGAAGGGCGCGATGGAGATCGATTCCGCCGCCTTCTGGTTCGCCTCGGAGCGCCGCTCCTCCCACGACGCATAGATCCAGCCGGTGATTGCGGCGCCGGCCATCGCGCCCAATGCGAACAGCCACTGGCGCAGCGCGCGCTTCGCGGCCTCTTCACGCGCCTTCCTGACCTCCACGGCGCGCCCCTGGTCCGCCACGTAGCGGCGGCGCCAGTCGAGAATCGCCGGGGCGAGCACGTCGTGGAACACCTCGTAGCGCGTCGCGTCCGGGCGGTCGGGCACGGCCACGGTGCGCAGGATGCGGTTGCGCGCATCGGTGAGCGCCGCCAGCACGTCGGGCACGCTGGGCGCCAGCTCGCCCGCCCAACTGGTGAGGTCAGCCGCGCTGCAGGCCACCTTGCTCCCGGTCGGGGTGACGAGGCGATCGAAGAAACTGGCGCACACCGCCTGGCTGGTCTCGTCCAGTCGGGCCATCGCGTTGTCGAGGTGGGTGCGGACGATCTCGTTCGCGCCCTTCAGGCGGTCCAGCGTCGCCCGACGCAGCAGGCAGGACTGCGCGTCGCGCTCCTCCTCCCACAACCGCACCATCACGAGCTGCAGGAAGGGCGCCTCGATGTAGCCATCCTCCGCCTGCCTGCCGCCGCTGCCGCCGTGACGGCCCGCCGACACTTCGCCGATGCGCACCTGGCGCAGCAGCTCGTCGATCAACCCCTCCTCGATGTCGACATGCGGCTGCCCCGGCGCCAGCCTGGCGTTCCACACCTCGAGCGGCTTGCGGATGGCCACCGCGGCCCCGGCGGTGTCGAGATGATTCAGCCGCAGGCGATTGCTCATCAGGTTGTGGATGCGCTCCTGGAAGCGGTCGAGCTTGGAGAGGCTGTCGTCGCGCAAGGCGATCAGGAAGCCGACATCGACGTCGTCGCGATTCACCGCGCGTGCGAACTGCGCCTCGAAGGAGTTCGGGTCGGTGGACTTGGGGTGGTAGAGGAAGTACTCCTCGAACTGGTCGAACAGCACCAGGACCGGCCCGTGGGCCGCCTCGCCGCAGGCGCGCAGCACTTCGTCGAAGGGCAGCGACTCCGCCGGTTTCGGCTGGTCCGCATGCTGTGCCCACACGGCGTCGATGCAGGCCCGCTTGAGCGCAGACTGGAAGTCGCGGTCCACCCAGTTGCGGAAGACCACGACGGGCGTCTTCGGCCGCTCGCGACGCAACTGCGGAATCACCCCCGCCATCAGCACCGAACTCTTGCCGACGCCGCTCGCGCCGTAAAGAATCGTCAGCGGCGAGGAGAGCAGATTGGAAATGATGACGTGCTGGTCGCGCTCGCGGCCGAAGAAGAACTCGTGGTCGCGCTCCTCGAAGGGCTGCAAGCCCACGTAGGGACAGCGCACCCGTTCGTCGCTGTCCGCGCTCACGGCGTCATCCTCGTGCGCAGGGTGCTGACGAACTCGTCTATCGTCACCTCATAGGGGTAGACCCCGCGCTTCTGCCAGAACTTGAGCTCGAGTTCCGAGAACTGGTCGTCGATGGCCCAGGACTGGATCTCGTCGTCACCCGACGCGGCCGCCCGCTTGGCGAAGAAACGATTGAGGCTCTGCAGGATCGTGCGGAAGCTCCAGTCGCGCAGGCTGTAACCGAGAAACAGCAGGTTGCGGTCGCGGCAATGCGTGGCGAACAGCGCCGGGATCGCCGACTTGCTGGCGATGCGCGACAGCAGCTCGACGTAGTCCGACTCGGTGATCACGAAGCTGTCCCATTCGGACGTCTCGGGCAGGATCGAGCCGTGCATCTTGAAGATCACGGTGGTCGTATCGAGGTCGATATACAGCTCGTTGGGCGCCGGCGTCTGCGGCTGGGTCGCCCCGTGCGGCCACCACAGGACGGCGTTGCCGAGATCCTTCAGCTCGGAATACACGACCAGGTCATACGGCCGCTGTGCGGCGCGGAAGGCCTGCTCGATCAACGTGTCGTAGTTGCTCGTGATGATCAGCAGCGGGCGGGACACCCCCGCCAGGAAGCCATACAAGGAAGGAATGGCGACCCCGCCAAGCGCCTGCGGCGCGAGGATCTGGCGCAGGCGCTCGTGCAGCGCGTCGCGCGTGTGGAAGGCCTCGTAGTACGACGCGACCTCGGCGAGCTGATCGCGCTCCTTCTCCGACGGGAACTCCGTGTCGTCCGCGAGAAACAGCGACAGCTCCGCGCCGCTGGGCAGGAACTTGGGCTCCTGCGGATTCCAGCGCGCATCGACCGGGCGCCCGGAGTGGCTGATGCCGGTGCCGATGATCGGCACGACCATGCCCGAATTCAGGGCCTTGACGATGCGGCCGTACGGAGGCGGCGCCTTGATCCGGGTTGCGCGCACATCCATCTTCCGCGCGGCGAGTTGCTGTTCCACGAAAGCGCGCAGATCGAGCCGCAGGCGGTCGCGGAATTCCTGCGGCGTCTCGTATTCCGCGTAGCTCCCCTTCAGCGAACCATCCGGGTTGCGAAATCGCTCGAAGAACGCCTTTACCCGGCGGAACTGCTGCACCCGCTCGTCGAAATCCGGATCGTCCGGATCACCGAAATCGGGCTTGCCCTTGCGGTGATAGACGAGGATGCAGGGCGGCGGCCGGGCCGCCAGCGCATCCTCGTACTCCCATTCGGTGCCGGACAGATACGGGCTGCCGTCGGGCCGGGTGCAGGTATCGGGCAGCCGCGTGCCGAGCCGCGACCACAGGATGACGATGACGGCGTCGCATTCCGACGGCTTCGCCAGCCCGCGATTGACGGCGTCCTGCGGGCTGAGCGTCGCGGGCATCGACACCGGCGCGGCCGGGTCGTCCCAGCGCATCGCCTCGCAGGTGATCTGGCCGCGCAGCAAGGGGTCCTTCGGCAGCTCCTGCTCGATCACCTGCTGCGCGAAGGTGCGCTCGTCGGCGACATCCCCCGGTGAGGACAGGAAGAAACGGAGATGCAGCATGCCCGCGCCCTCCCCCGGAATACGTTTGTACTAACCTCCAGAATATAGCTCATACCATCGGCTTTGCCGGCTCAGCACATTTTCCTGCCGCGATGCCAATCGGGTTGCCGCGAGGCCGCACGACGGCAGCTCAGCGGCTGCAGGATGCGCGCACGTGGGACGGGAAGGCCAGCACGAGGAAGGTCAGCATCAGCACGGCGATGAGCAGCGGCCAAACGGCGGGCGGACGCGTGAAGCTGACATTCTCGACCAGCACGCTCCCGACGCGGTACAGCTCGTAGGCCGCCGCCGCCATGCCGAGCCACCACGCCCAGCGATAGTGCTTCAGCAGCCCCCATGCAACGATGACTCCGGTTAGCCCCATGACCCAGGTCAGGGGCTGCGCGAAGCGGAAGCTCAGCACGAGGGCATCCCCCCCGAGGGTAAAACGGATCACGGTCCCGACGAGAATGATCGCGGCAAAGGTCGCAGCGGTCGCTGCGGCAAGGTGAATGCGGGTGATGGCCATAAGACTCGCGGTAAGTTGAACGAGGGGCGCGCGCAACGGAACGGACCGTCCGTGCCCGCGACGGGCAATTCTGCACCAAGCCGCCCGCATTCTGCATGTCCGGCATGCATCCCGGGCAGCGCCGATGCTGCGCCTAACTCTGCGGGCTCTCCCAGCGGTCGTGACGTTCGCGCCGCTCCTGGCGGTAATTCGTCACCTCCAGGCGCACGCCGTCGGGATCCTCGAAGAAGGTCGCCACATAGTCCGGCGCGTAGTCCGGGTAAAGCCTCGCCTCCGATGCATCAACGCCGAGCGCGCGCAATTTCTCCGCCACCGCGCGCACATCCGCCTCCGAATCCACGCGCAGGCAGAAGTGATGCAGTCCCGGCGCATACGGCTCGTGCTTCGCCGCCACGCGCGCGGGCCGCAGCACGAATCCGAAATGCCGGTTGTAGTACTGGACGTGCGGATCGCCCGCCAGCGTGAAGCGATTCTTGCGAAACCCCAGCGCCTCGATCAGCACTTGGTCATAGAAGCGCTCGGACGCGCCCAGGTCGGACACGGCGAGGTAGATGTGGTCGATTCCGGTGACTTCGGTCATGCGGGACTCCGGTGGAAGCGAGGGGACGCCGGGATTGCGGCACGCGCGCATCGCGCAGCGCCACATCGGGAATGATAGGCGCCTCCGCCGCGTTAAACACCGCACACCACTGCATGACGACACGCCCGGGCCGTTTGCGCCCGATGCCCCGCTAATGTGACACTAGCGTCGCGCCGCAGCGCGCACTCCGGATTCCCTGCAACGACGCCAGGCCGCTCCGGCGGAGACGAGACGCACGCATGTACAACGAGTATTTCGGGTTTTCCGCGGCGCCCTTCTCGATCGCGCCCGATCCGCGCTACCTCTTCATGAGTGAACGTCATCGCGAGGCGCTCGCGCACCTGCTGTACGGGCTGCGCGTCGACGGCGGTTTCGTGCTGCTCACGGGCGAAGTCGGCACGGGCAAGACGACGATCTGCCGCTGCCTGCTGGAGCAGGTGCCGGACGGCTGCGACATCGCCTTCATCCTCAATCCCAAGCTCGACACGCTGGAACTGCTGGCGACGCTGTGCGACGAGCTGCATGTGCCGGTCGCCGGCGCCGAGCACTCGGTGAAGGTGCTGGTGGACCGCATCAACCGCCACCTGCTGGACGCGAATGCGCGCGGGCGCAAGACGGTGCTGATCGTCGACGAGGCGCAGAACCTGTCGAACGAAGTACTGGAGCAGCTGCGCCTGCTGACCAACCTCGAGACGAACGAGCGCAAGCTGCTGCAGATCATCCTGCTGGGCCAGCCCGAGCTGCGCGAGCGCCTCGCGCAACCGGAACTGCGCCAGCTCGCGCAGCGCATCGTCGCGCGCTACCACCTGGAACCGCTGTCGCGGCAGGAGGTGGGCGCCTACGTGAATCACCGCCTCGCGGTCGCCGGCGGGCAGCAGCGGCTCTTTCCCGACGCGGTGATCGACCGCCTCTACCGCCTGAGCGGCGGCACGCCACGCCTCATCAACGTGATCTGCGACCGGGCGCTGCTCGGCGCCTACGTCGAAGGCAAGACGAGCGTCGCACGCAGCACGCTCGACAAGGCGGCGGGTGAAGTGCTGGGCTCGGTGCCACGGGCATCCGCGGCACGGCGCATCGCGCTCGCTTCCGCGCTCGGCATCGCGCTCGCAGGCGGCGCGGCCGCCGCCTGGCATTACGGCCTTGCGGTTCCGGCGACGGGAACGACGGCACCCGTCGCGGCGGCCCCTGCAGTACCCGAGCCTGCGCCGCCCGCCGCCACGCCGGTCGCCAAGGCCTCGGACCCGGGCAGTGCGGAGGCCGACGCTGAACCTGTCGCCGTCGCAGCCGAAGCGGCCGCAACAACGCAGGAGAACCCGATCGCCTGGCCGAAACCGGAAGAGCACTGGCTGCACGAGGTGATGGCCGTACGCAGCCTGTTCGCCCTGTGGGGGCTGGACGCGCGGCTGTTGGGCATCGACGACGCCTGCCGCCTCGCCGCACGCCGCGATCTCGGCTGCCTGCGGCGCGAAGGCGGTCTCGACGAGCTTCGGGCGATGAACGCGCCGGCCATCGTCGAACTGCGCCAGGCGGACGGACCGAACTTCCTCGCCACGCTGCTCGGGATCGACGGCGAGCGCGCCCGCATCGCCTTCGCCGGCGACACGCACGACGTATCGCTCGACACCCTGCAGCGGCAATGGCACGGCAACTACACGCTGCTGTGGCGGACACCGCCCGGATGGCACCGCACGGTCGGCACCGGCATGCGCGGCAACGATGTCGTGTGGGTAGTGCGCCAGCTCGCGCGCTGGGAGGGGCTCACGGAACCCGAGGCATCCCCAAGCGCCTACACCGCGCGCATCGAGGAGCGCATGCGCGCCTTCCAGCGCAGCACCGGCTTGCCCGAAGACGGCGTGGTCGGCCCGCTCACCGTCGTGCGCCTCGCCGCCCTGTCCGACCCCGGCACGCCCGTCCTGACGAAGCAGGCCCAATAAGCATGTCCTACATCCTCGAAGCCCTGCAGAAATCCGAGCACGCGCGCCATCGCGGCAAGGTGCCGGACCTGAACACGCTACCCGAGACGACGCCGAGCGCGACAGCTCACCTGACCACGCGCCGCCCGCCCTACCTTGCGGCCAGTTTCGCGCTCGCCCTCGCGGCGGCGGTTCTGGGCTGGTGGCGCCCGTGGCAGGCGGCGGAACCGCAGCCGGCCACAACCCCGCCGCAGGCGACGCGGAACGTCCAAGCGGAAGCCGCCCGAAGCGTCGCCCTCGCTGCACCGGCGGCGCCGCAAGCGGTGGCCCTCCAGCCCGCTCCGCCCCCTGCTCCGCCGGCGGTTACCGCTCCCGCCGCACCGCCGGCGCTCGCAGCGCTCGCACCCGAACCTCGGCCTGCCGCCGCACCCCAAGCGGCGAAAACCGCGCCCCCGGTCCCGACGACACGCCGCGATCCGCCGGCATCAGAACGCCCTGCGCCGGTCGCCAGGAGCACACCCCCTGCTCTGTCCGCCACCCGCATCGCCACAGCGACGCCTGCGGCATCGGCACCGACCCGCAAGGCATCGGACGGCCGCATCCTGAACATCCACGAACTGCCGCCCGCGGTACGCGGCAGCCTGCCGCGCCTCGACATCTCCGGCTTCGCGGCGGCACCGGATTCGGACAAGCGCATGGTCGTGATCAACGACCGGCTGGTGCAGGAAGGCGAGGAAGTCGCGCCCGGCCTGACGCTCACCAGCGCCGGCAAGGACGGCGTCGTGCTCGACTTCCAGGGCTACCGCTTCCGCGCGCAGCAGTAGGCGCGGAAGGCTTCGGCACGCACAAGTGCCGCATATGGGCGGGGTGCCTTGTGCGGGTCGGCAACGCTGTTCCTCCGTCAGGCGGCAATGAGCGTAACGTCAATCGTTTCCCGCTTTCGGCGACGCTCGCCTCCATCGACGTGGATGGATTCGCCGCTCCGGTGACGCAGTTTCGTCCCCAGGCGTCCGGCAAATACCGCGCGAATCTCGCCAACGATCGCCAGCGCGATCTCCTCGGGGTTGTCGGCACCGATGTCGAGACCGATCGGGTAATGCAGGGCATCGACGAACAACGCCCCCTCGTCCGCCCCCGCTGAGCCGATTTCCCCGAGCAGACGCGCAGTGCGTGACCGCGGCCCCAGTTGTCCGACGTAACGGGGCGGCTTGCGCAGCAGGCGGCGCAGCAGTTCGCGATCCTGATCCACGCTATGCGTCATGACCACGACCGCCACATCGGCCGTCACACCGCAGCCGTCGAGCGGGTTGTCGGGGTTCGTGACGCGCACCTCGTCGGCATCCGGAAAGCGCTCGCGCCGGGCGTAATGCGCGCGTCCGTCGGCCACCGTCACATGCCAACCGAGCTGCTTCGCGAAGTGCACGACCGGCACGGCATCGTGCCCGGCCCCGAAGACGACGAGCCTCGGCGGCGGCGAAACGCATTCGAGGAAGACCTCCACCTCGCCGCCATCCACGGGATAGCGAAGATGCTGCGAGCTGCGCTCGTGCAGGACGAGCGCGAGATCGCGCGCGATGGGTTTGCCCAGCGCAGCATCGCCGAACTGTCCTTCGCAGCGGCCGTCGGGAAACATCACCATGCGCTCGCCAATGCCGACCGCACAATCCCGCGCGTCGATCACGACCGCCGTGGCAGCCGGCCGCATCTCGTCGCGCACGACGCGCAGCGCCTCCAGCTGCGCATCGTTGCGGCCGCCAGACAACCTTTCGAGCAGCACGTGGACGACGCCGTTGCAGCCGAGCCCGAAGGCCCATTGCGCGTCCTCGTCCGCGGTCGTGTCGTAGCGGCACACGGTTGCCCCCGTGGCCCCGGTGAGCCACCACGCGCGCTTGATGACGTGGCTTTCGAGGCAGCCGCCGCTGATCGTGCCGACGCTACGGCCATCGGCGAAGATGAGCATGCGGGCTCCGGCGCGACGATAGGACGACCCTTCCACCTTGACCACGGTCGCCAGTACCGCCTCGCTGCCGCCCGGCACCCGCACGCGGGCGTGCCAGGCGGCGACGATTTCGTGCATCTCCTTCATCGCCGCACTCCTCTCAGTCGAACTTGTTCTGCGTTTCCGGCACGACCTTGGCGCCGATCAGATACACGACCGCCAGCACGGCCGACGTGATCGCCAGCACCCGCGGGATGTCCTGCGGCGTCGCGCTCACGAGCGATACCAGAGTCGGCATCAGGCCGCCCAGCGCAAAGCCGATGTTCCACGACAGCCCCGTGCCCGAAGCGCGCAGGGTGGTCGGGAAGCGCTCGTTGAGGAAGATCAGCACCGGCGCGATGATCGCCCCCCCCAGGAGCGAGATGCCGCACGCCATCGCAGTGATCGCGCCAAGTTCGGCCGGCTGCGCGATCGCCGTGAACAGATAGGGCAGCATCACCAGGCTCATGCACCCGAGGATGTAGAAAGTCCTCTTGCGTCCGATCCGGTCACTCAGTGCGCCGAATATCAGCGCACCGGCGATGGTGCCGACCGAGCCGATCATCAGGATGCGGGAGGAATCCGCGTGCGTCACGCCGGCGACCATCTTCAGCAGCGTCGGCAAATAGCCTGCGGTGATGTAGTAGGTCGCCCCGCCGCCGAACGTGATGAGCAGATTCACCAGCAGCACGTTGCGATATTCACCGGTAAACAGCCTGCGCAACGGCGATACTTGGTCAACGTGCTTGCCCTGGCGCTCGCGTGCCGCCTTCATCTGCTTGAACGCGGGCGTCTCATCGAGGAAGCGGTACATCGCCAGGCCGAACACCGTGCTCACCAGGCCGGAGAAGAACATGACGCGCCAGCCGATCTGGTCGAACTCGTCGCCGGGAAAGACCTGCGACAACACGAAATACACGCTGGACGCGAGCAAGGCGCCCATGCCGGCACCGCCGCTGCCAACGAGCCCGGACATCAGGCCGCGGTGCTGCGGCGCGATCGATTCGGTGCCGATCGTGTGCGTTGACGCCACGATGCCGCCGACGAAGATCCCCTGCACGACGCGCAGCGAAAGGAACAGGAGCGGCGCGATCACACCGGCCTGCTGGATGGTCGGCAACAGACCGAACGCGGCGGTACTCAGGCCGACACCGACCATTGCGATCGTCAGGGCCCCCTTGCGTCCATGCCGGTCGGCGTAGGTACCGAAGATCGCCGAACCCAGCGGCCGCACCAGCAACGCCACCGCGAACGAGGCGTACACCGCCGCCAGTGACAGCGTCGGCTGGTCGGAGGGGAAGAACAGCCTGCCGATGATCGGCGCGACGTACAACAGGATGAACAGGTCGAACAAGTCCAGCGCCCAGCCGAAGGTCGATGCGAATCCGGCCATCAGTGCCTTGCGCGCCGGAACGGCCGCAGCCGCGCTCTCGGACGGCAGCCCCTCGACTGCCTTGCAGGTGATTGTCTCCGCCATTTGTCTGCCTTTGAATGTAGATGTTGTCATTGCGTGCGCCTCTATCGGGCGCACATGCTTGGCTTGGTCCTTGCCTATGTCGTGCGCGGAATGACGCTGGTCGTCAGCCGCGCGATGCACGCGAGCTTGCCCTCCCCTGTTTCAATGCGGATTTCCCAGACATGGGTCTGGCGCCCGAGGTGCAACGGCCGGGCGGTGGCGATCACGTCCTGCCCCTGGGGCACCGCGCGCAGATGGTTGGCGTTGATGTCGAGGCCGACACTGGCAAAGCGCTCGCGGTCGATGCACATCTGGCTCGCCAGGCTGCCGACTGTCTCCGCAAGCGCCACCGAGGCGCCGCCGTGCAGGAAGCCGAGCCGCTGCGCGGTCTGCGCACGCACCGGCATGCGCGCCCGCAGCGCATCCGGCGCAATCTCGACGAACTCGATGCCGAGATGCTCTACCAGCGTGCCGCGCGTGAGTCCGGCGAGATCCGCGGTAGTCCAGGGCTCGTGCCAGATCGGTGTCGCCGCCATCGTCAGCGCCCCGTGAAGTTCGGCTTGCGCTTGGCGTGGAAGGCTTCGACGCCCTCGCGGAAGTCTTCGGAGCTGCGCAGGCGGCTGTAGCAATGCCCTTCGAGCTCGATCGCGATCGCCAGCGGTGCGTCCTCGGTGTCATTGAGAAGCTTCTTCGCGGTGCGCTGCGCGAGCGGCGAGAACTCGACGAGTTCGGCGACGAGCGCATCAGTCGCGGCTTCGAGTTCGGCGTCCGCCACGCACGCCACGGCCACGCCCCAGTCGCAGGCCTGCTTGCCGGGGATGCGGCGCGAGCGCATCACGATGTCCTTGGTGCGGCCCACCCCGACCATCTTCTGCAGGCGCGCGGAGCCGCCCGACCCGGGGATCTGGCCGAGCTTCTGCTCGGGCAGCGCGTACAGCGTCGTCTCGCTGGCGATGCGGAAGTCGCACGCGAGCGAGATCTCGAAGCCGACGCCGAAGCAGTAGCCGCGGTTCGCGGCGATGACGGGCTTGGAGCAACGGGCAGGCGCCGCGATGTTCCACGCGAGCTTCGACACGTGCTCCGGCGTCGCCTCGAGAAAGCCCTTGATATCGCCGCCGCTCGAAAAATGCTCGCCGATACTGCGCAGCACGATCACGCGCACGCGCGGATCCTCGTCGAGCGCCTCGAACACGGCGCGCAGCTGGTCGCGCTGGGCCATCGCGATGATGTTGAACGGCGGACGGTCGAGAATGATGTCGGCACGCTTGCGGTCGGCGTCGATCTCGACGCGGAAGCCGTCGAGCCGGGACAGCAGTTCCTGGGCGGGGTGGTTCAGGGTCGTCATGGTGTGCTCCTCGGTTGATGTGGTAGTGCCGGATGGCCGCTTGGCGGCTCAGTCGAGCGTGGCCGTGGCGTCGATTTCGTAGTCGCCGGCGACGAGCTTGCGTCGCAGGATCTTGCCGACGGGTGACTTGGGGATCTCGCGCACGAAGACGTAGTCGCGCGGACGCTTGAAATTCGCGAGATCGGTCGCGCGGCAGTACTGGTCGAGCGCCTCGGCGCCGATCTCCTGCTTGCGCTTGATGAAGGCCACGACACGCTGGCCCCAGCGCTCGTCCTGCAGGCCCGCGACGGCGACCTCGTCGACGCCCGGATGCAGCGAGAGCACGGATTCGATATCCACGGGCGAGATGTTCTCGCCGCCGCTGATGATCATGTCATCGACGCGACCGCTTACGAAGAGATCGCCGTCGGCGTCGAAATAGCCTGTGTCGCCGGTGAAGTACCAGCCGTGCTTGAGCGACTTGGCGTCCGCGTCGGGGCGCTTCCAGTAGCCCTCGAAGGCTTCGTCGCCGGCGAGGTCGGTGATGATCTGCCCTTCCTCGAACGGCGCCGCGAGCGCGTCGGGGCTGTCGGCCCCGAGCGCGACGACGCGGATGCGGGCGTTCAAAGCCGCGCGGCCGGCACAGCCGGGCTTGGCCCGGGCGTCCTGGTTGATCGCGAAGGTGTACACCTCCGAGCTGCCGTAGTGATTGACGAACAATTCCGGGCGGAAGGCCTCGTCAAGCCGCATCAGCAAGGCGTCGTGCATCGGCGCGCCGGCGAAGCCGAGCTTCCTGACGGTGGAGATGTTGCGGCGTGCGAAATCGGGATGCGCGAGCATGTCGTGGTACAGCGTCGGCACGAGGTAGAGGTTGCTGACCCGTTCCGCCTCGATCAGCGCGAGCGCGGTGCCGGCGTCGAACTTCGGCATGCACACGAAACGTCCGTCGATCAGCGCCATCGACAGCAGCGAACGCACACCCATCGTGTGGTACATCGGCATCACGCCGAGCGTGCATTCGCCGCGGCGATAGAGGTTCTGCGCGACATGGGCGAGCGCCGCGGCACGCTCCTGGCGGTGACGGCGCGGAACGCCCTTCGGCTTGCCGGTCGTGCCCGAGGTGTAGAGCATCAGCGAAACGTCGTCGGCACCGGCCTGCGGCCCGACGGCAAGCGCGGGACCTTCGAGCAGCGACTCGAACGCGACCGACGCTCCTTCGGCGTGCTGCACGCCGATGCGCAGCAGCCCGCCCGCGCCGCTCGACGCCGCCACTGCCTCGGCCGCGGCGGGCTCGAACACTAGCGCCTTTGCGCCCGAATCGGCGAGGCAGTAGTCGATTTCGTCCGGCTTGGCGCGCCAGTTCAGCGGCGTGACGATCACCCCCAGGAACTGGCAGGCCCAGTGCAGCGTCGCCATTTCCCAACGGTTCTGCAGGACCACCAGCAGGTGGTCGCCGTGGCCCACACCGAGCGCGCGCAGCCCCCCGGCCACCGCCTGGACTCGTCCGTGCCACTGCGCGTAGGTGAGCCGCAGCGGCCCATCCACGATCGCGACCGCGTCGGGGCTGCGCTCCGCGCTCTGCAGGAAGGTACGCCCTAGATCAAGCATCGATTGTCTCCTCTGGTTGGGTCTGCCGTGCCGCGGCGACTTCGAGAACGGCCGCGACGATCGGCGTGTAGCCGGTGCACCGGCAGAGATGGCCGGACAGCATGTCCCGGACCTGTTGTTCGGTCGGCATCGGCACCCGTTCGAGGAAATCCGTGCACGAATTCAGGATTCCCGCGGTACAGAAGCCGCATTGCAGCGCGTGGCTGCGGCGAAAAGCCTGTTGCAGGTCGTTCAGCATCCCGTCGCGGTCCGCCAGTCCCTCGACGGTGTCGACGCGCCGGCCGTCGACCTGCACCGCGAGCGTCAGGCACGCACGCGCCGCGACGCCGTCGATGCGCACCGTGCAGGCGCCGCACACGCCGTGCTCACAGCCGACATGCGTGCCGGTCGCACCGAGCTCGTGACGCAGGAAGTCCGACAGCAGCGTCCGGGTCTCGGCGCGGCCGCTGCGGCTCACGCCGTTCAGGGTCACGGTGACGAGGTGCTGCTGTTCCTGTTCGAGTCGATTCATCTCAATGTCCTCCTGCAGAGGGAATGGCGCGGCCGGCCTGCTCGATCACGCGGCGGCCGATCTGGCGTACGAGGTGGCGGCGGTAGGCGGCGCTCGCATGCGGGTCGTCGCGCGCTTCCAGCTCCCACGCGAAGTCGTTGAGGGCGTCGTCGAGCGCGTTGCCCGCCAATCGCGGCAGCGTGACCACGCGCGGCCGGTCGGCGACGCCGCCGACTGCGAAGCGGATCCCGTCGCCATTCACCGCCGCGGCGCACGCGACGATCGCAAAGTCGCCGTGCCGCGAGGAGAACTCCTCGAAGGCGTGGCCGGTGCCGGGGCTCGCGAGCGGATAGCGCACCTCCTCGACGAGCTCGTCCGGCTGGCGTGCGGTCATCAGCATTCCCTGGAAGAACGCTCCGGCCTTCAGCACCCGCGCCCCACGCCGCGAACGCAGCACGACCTCGCCATCGAGCAGCGCGAGGCACAACGGCAGCTCGGCGCTCGGATCGGCGTGCGCGACCGAACCGCACACCGTGCCGCGGTTGCGGATCTGGAAGTGCGAGATGTTCGGGAACGCGAGCGCGAGCAGCGGCACCTCTTTGGCGAGCCCCGGACGCCACTCGACGCTCGCCTGCGTGGCCGACGCGCCGATCACCAGCTTGCCGCCGTCGATGCGCACGTAGTCGAGCGCCTTGGCGCGCGAGATGTCGAGCAGCCGCTGCGGTTGCGCGAGGCGCATGTTGAGCACCGTCACCAGCGACTGCCCGCCTGCGAGGATGCGTGCATCTTCGCCATGCTCGGCGAGCTGTGCGCAGGCTTCCGCGGCGGAGTCGATGCGGATGTATTCGAAGGAAGCGGGTTTCATTTGTTCACCCCCAGGAGTCTCAACAGGCGGTCCCACCACGAAACGGGCTTCGGGGCCGCCCCGCCCGCCTGCCGTCCGAGTTGTTCGAAGAGCTGGCCCAGCACGACGCGCGCCGCGCCTTCCAGCATGCGGCTGCCGACCGCGGCGACCTTGCCGCTCACCTCCGCGCGGTAGTCGTAGGAAAGGCGCGTGCCGTTCGGGATCGCTTCGAGCGTGACGCGACCACTGCCGCGCGCGCTGCCCAGCGCAGACAGGCCCGCGCCCGTCAGGCGCAGCGAGCGTGGCGGATCCAGTTCGGAAAGCGAGATCTCCGCCTCGTAGCGCGCCTTCACGAGACCGACACCGACCGTCACATCGGCGCGGTAGCGGTTCTCGCCGATCGGCTGCAGCGCATGACAGCCCGGGATCACCTTCGTCAGCGCCGCCGGGTCGAGCAGCACGCGGAACACCGCCTCGGGCGACGCGCCGATCTCCGTCGTTCCGGTCGCGGTCAGCGCGCGTCCGCCGCCCGCGGCCGCCGCGGGCTCGGGCGCCCGCTCGCGCGGCTTCGAGGGCGCCGGATCGTCGAAACCGATCAGCGCCATGACCTTCGCCGGCGTCAGCGGCAAGCGCAGGTCGGAAATGTCGCCCAGCGTCGAAAGCGCATCGGCGACCGCGTTGGCGACGCAGGCCGGCGTGCTCATGTTGTTGCCTTCGCCGAGCCCCTTCGCACCCAGCGGCGTGAAGGGCGACGGCGTCTCCATGTGCAGGATCACCGGGTCGGGCACCTCGCAGGTCGTCGGCACCAGGTAATCCGCGAAGGTGCCCGACAGGAAGCCGCCATCGTCGGCGTAGCGGAACTCCTCCATCAGCGCCGCACCCAGCCCCTGCGCAAACGCACCGCGGATCTGGCCGTCGGCGAGCGCCGGATTGAGGATCTTGCCGGCGTCGTGCGCGGTGACGTAACGGTCGATGCGCACCCGTCCCGTGGCCCGATCGACTTCCACGGCGCAGATGTCGAAGGCGAAGCCGTAGGCCGCGGAGGTGTTGACATGGTCCTCGGCGTCGGGCGCGGCGAGCGGCTCCGGGCTCCAGAACACGGTCTCGCGCAGGCCCAGCGTCTCGCCTTCCGGCAGCAGCGCGGGCGCCCAGTGTGCGCTGCTCGCTGCACGTGCGAAGGGAATCGCACGCTCGGGCGCACTGCGCGGGAAGACCTTGCCTCCCGCAAACGCGATCTCGTCTGCGGCGAGGCCGAACTGGTGCGCCGCAATCCGCGCGAGCTTGTCACGCAGCTTCACCGCCGCCAGATGGACGGTCCCCGCGACCGCGCCGGCGAAGCGGCTGGAGTAGTTGCCGGCCGCGACCGACCACGCATCCTTCTGCGTATCGAAATCGACGTTGGTGACGATCTGTTCGGGGCGCAGGCCGAAGGCGTCGGCGACGACCTGCGCGCACACCGTCATGTGACCCTGCCCCGCCGGGGCGGAGGCGACGACGACGCTGACGCTGCCGAGCAGGTCGATGCTCACCGTCGCGCTCGCGATCGCGCCGTTCTTCGGCCCCGCCTTCGCACGCTGCTCCGCGGTGAGCACCGTCGTGATGTAGCCCATGTTCGAGATCGAGGGCTCGACGATCGCCGCGAAGCCGATGCCGTAGAGCCGCCCCTCGGCCCGCGCCGCGTCGCGTCGCTGCTGCAGCTCGGCGAAGCCGCCTTCCCGCACCGCCAGCGCGAGCGCCGCCGGATAGTCGCCGGAATCGAGCAGCGCACCGGCCGCCGCCCGGTACGGAAACGCCTGCGGCGGCACGAAATTCCGGCGATAGACATCCAGCGGATCGAGCCCGAGCACCACCGAGATGCGCTGCACCAGCCGCTCCAGCGCGAAATACACCTGCGGACCGCCGAAGCCGCGCACGAGGCCCGCGGGCGTCTTGTTCGTCAGCACCACGCGGTTGCGCACCCGCAGGTTGCGCACCGCATAGGCGCCGGTCAGGCAGCCGTGCATGCGGTAGAAGGTCGCGGGCTCGGGCGCGCGGAGGTAGCCGCCGACATCATCGAACTGGTCGAAGGAAAGCGCCGTGATGCGTCCGTCGGACTCGACCGCTGCCTCGATCGTCGCCAGCCGCCCGGTCGCCGACGTCGCCCCCGCGAGATGCTCGAGGCGGTCCTCGACCCACTTCACCGGCGCGCCGGCCTTGCGCGAGGCGAGACACATCAGCACGACGTACGGGAACACGCTCTGCTTCACGCCGAAGCTGCCGCCCGAGTCGCGCGGCACCTTGTGGCGCAGCCTTGCGCCCGGCACCTTGAGCGCGAGCGCGATCACCGCGTGCAGCGAGAACGGTCCCATGAAGTTCGACGTGACCTCATAGCCCTCGTCGCCCGGCAGGTGCTCGGCGATGACCACGCCCCCCTCCAGCGGCGTGCAGGAGTTGCGCGGGTAATGCACGGTCAGCGACACGCGATGCGGTGCATCCGCGAAGGCGGCCTCCGGGTCGCCGTAGCGGAAGCTGCGGTCGCTGACGATGTTCGTGCCCACCGCGGGATGCAACACCGGCGCATCGGCGGCGATCGCCGTCTCGATCCCGACGACAGCAGGCAGCGGCTCGTACTCGACACGGATCAGGTCGACCGCATCCTCGGCGAGGTAGCGATCTTCAGCGACGACCACCGCGACCGGCTCGCCGACGTATCGCACGCGATCGACCGCGAGCGACCAGTGTTCCATCGGCTCCTTGACGCCAACGACGAAGGGCTGCGACCAGCGGCGCACGTCCTCGCCGATGAGCACCGCGCGCACGCCGCGCGCCGCCTCGGCGGCCGTCGTGTCGATGCCTTTCAGGATCGCGTGCCCATGCGGCGAGCGCAGCACCGCGGCATGCAAGGTCCCCGGCTTGATGCCGAGATCGTCACCGTAGCGCCCGCGCCCCGTCAGCAGCGCCGCATCCTCGACGCGTTCGAGCGGACGCCCGACGAACGGCGCGTCCTGCGCCATCGCCACGACCGGATCTTCGCGCTTCATCGCGCGCACCCCGCGCAGCGGCTCGCACAACTCCGGCGCACACGCACGCGCCGCAAACAGCAGGTCTGCCTGTCCATGTCTCTCCTCCGTGTCCCGCGCCTCGGCGGGCGCTTTGCCGTTTTCCCGGGCAGTGCCGGGACGTGGCCGAACAATAGGGGAGGAGCGCGCGGCGACCCTTACCGCGCAGTCTCAGGATTTACCGTGGAGTCTGATTTTGATTGCCGGAGCAGTGAACGCCCGGCGCCGCGCCTGCCGTCACACGTGGTTTTCGACGACCGGATCGATGACGTCCACGACCCGGCGGTATTCGCTCGGCGTGGTGCCCAGGTGCTCACGGAAGAAGCGCGTGAAATGCGCCTGCGCCGAGAAACCGATATCGAGCGAGATGTCGGCGAGCGAGGCGCTGCTGGACGTCAGGTTACGGATGGCCGCCTCCATGCGCAGCACGTTCGCGTACACGTTCGGAGTGAGGTTGGTGCTGCGGCGGAACAGCGCGAAGAAGTGCGCGCGCGACAGACCGCACTGTGCCGCGAGCTGGTCCATGTCGAGCGTGATCCCGATGTTGTCGCGCATCAGGGCTATCGCCCGCCGTATCCGCGGGTCGATCGCCTGTCCGCGCGTCGCGCGCAGCAACTCGCCGAAATTGCGCCACTCGGAATTCCGGTCGATAACGCTGATCATCAGTTCGAACAGCTGCGACTCGAGGCGCGCCACAGGAATGCTTTCGGACACGAGCATCTCGCCGGCGAGCTCATCGGCGAGCTTGCGCGCTTGGGGCGAAACGGCCACGCACGGATGCGGAAAGAAATGCGGGTGCGCACTGACCGTCAGCTGTCGCTGGATTTCGGCCAGCCAACTCGGTTCGATGTACAGGCCGAGCAGCACCGTATTGCCGACTTCCGGCCGGTGACAGGCATAGGCATGCGGCTCCCAGGCGTTGACCAGCACCACCGTTTCCGCCGTCAGCGGCTGCAATTCGCCCCGCACCGAAAAGAAGGTGTCGGGCCCGCTGATCTTGATCAGCGCATGGCAATGGTGATGGGCATGCGGCACCAGCGGCTTGTCCATCTCGAGCAGCGCGACACGGCCGAACCGGCCCTGGAAGATCTTGATGGCACGTGACATCCTGCTACCTCGTCCTGCGGGGAAAGGGCGCCGCGGAGGGCGCCGTGTCCGAGCTCGTCGTGTCCGCGGCAAAACGCGCACCAACGCCCTCTTTGTCGTAATGGCAATACAGAACCTGCACTCGTGCCGGTCGCGCTAGGCACGTGCGCGGGATCACATGATCCGCGATGGTGCCCGAAGGAGTCGACCGCACTCCCGCCCGCCAGTTCGGCGTACCAGCGGCGCCCGCACGGACGGGACATTACACCGCACCGAGACGCCGTGACTAGCCACGCTCCCAATAGCCGGGCGTGTTGTAGATGCCCTTCAGGTATTCGATGAAGTGCCGCACCTTGGCCGGCAGGTAGCGCTGCTGCGGATACACGGCCTGGATGTCGTAGGTCGGCGCGGCGAATTCGTCGAGCACGGTCACCAGCTCGCCGCGCTTGAGCTCGGCCTGGATCTCCCAGGTCGAGCGCCAGCCGATCCCCAGCCCCTGCTTCACCCAGCTGTAGAGCAGCTCGCCGTCGTTGCAGTCGAGGTCGCCATCGACGCGCACCGCGACGAGCTTGCCGTCGCGCACGAAGCTCCAGCCGCGCTGCTGCCCGCCCTGCAGGTTGAAGGCGAGGCAGTTGTGGCGGGTGAGATCCTCCAGCACGCGCGGCTCGCCGTGGCGCGCAAAGTAGCCCGGCGTACCGCAGACGACGCGGCGGTTGGGGAAGAGGCGGACGGCGACATAGTTCGGATCGGTGACCTCGCCGATGCGGATGCCCATGTCGTAGCCCTCGCGCACCAGGTCGACGACGCTGTCGGTGAGGTTGAACGACAGTTTCAGCTCCGGGTAGCGCGCCTTGAAGGCCGGCGCGTGCGCGGCGACATGGCGGCGGCCGAAGGCCGCGGGGGCGGAGACGACGAGGTGGCCGCGCACCGTATCGCGGCCGGCGCTGACGCTGGTCTCGGCCTCGTCGAATTCGTGGATCAGGTGGCGGCACTGTTCGAGGAACTGCTCGCCCAGGTCGGTGAGCGTGAGGCCGCGCGTCGAGCGGTGCATCAGGCGCACGCCCAGGCGCTTCTCCAGGCCGTCGAGGCGGCGCCCCATGACGACGGGCGTCACGCCCTCGACCAGCGCGGCGGCGGCGAAGCTGCCTTTCTCGGCGACGAGGACGAAGCTGCGGATTTCGGTGTAGCGGTCCATGCGGGGTCCGGTCAGTCGTGCGAACGGTTCGGGGTCCGGCGCCGCCGTTCGTGCTCAGCGAGGAGTTCGGCAAATTGTACGAGCCCCGCACGCTCGGCCATCTCGCGCGGCGTCTCGTAGTCGTCGATGCGCGTGCGCAGCGTCGGGTCCGCCCCCGCCGCGAGCAGGCACGCCAGCGCAGGCAGATTGCGCTCACCCACCGCCATGTGCAGGGCGGTGTAGTCGTTGATGCCGCGCTGGTCAGGGTCCGCCTCGAAGGCGAGCAACAGCTCGAGGATCTCCACGACGTCCTTGCGGCCCGGCGCCCCCGGATGCGGATTGGTGCACGACAGCGCCGCGATCAGCGATGGAAAACCGCCATCGTCCGGCGCATTCGGGTCGGCGCCGATCTCCAGCAGCGTGCGGATGAAGGCGAGCGGGCTGTGGTAGATCGCATATTCGAGGCAAGACCCTACGGTGATCGGCATCGGCCCGTTCGGCACCAGCGCAGGGTCATCGACCGCGACCCGCAGCGCGGCGAGATCGCCGCTGCGGAAGGCCGCATCGATCCTCGCGAACTGCCGGTATTCGGCGCAGCGCTCCTCATCCGGCCTCGACATGGCTTCCTCGCTCGTCCGCGCGCAGGCACTGGGCCGCACTCATGACCGGCGCTCCGGTCGCACCTTGCTCGAAGCCTTTCGCCTCGAACTCGATCTCGCCCCTGGGCCAGTTGATCGCAATCGTCCACACCTGCGCCACGTAGCGCTCCCGCGGCTCGTCACGACGCTCGATGGCATGGATGGAGAATGGCCCCATCGCCGCGCTCGGACCCGCGTAGTCCAGCGACAGCCGCAGATTGGTCACCTCCAGAAAGCGCAGCGTCGCCGGCACGATGCGGAAGCGGCAAGTTTCCGCATCGCACAGCCACTCGACGATGTAGTCCAGGTCGAGAACCAGCTCCCCCGCCCCGTATTCACCCTCGACGAGGCGCAGCGCATGGACATGGCAGTCGTGCCAGGACATCTCGTCGAACTGCCGCTCGGTCCAGTGGTAGTCGGGCATCGGGACGGGGCACGGGGCGGTCTCCCGCACCATGCCAGGTTGGTGATGCCCAGCACTGTACCGCATGCGGGCGGCCGCGCGGTCGCCGCCCTCCCGCGCCCACAACGATCAGACCGCCGCTCCTGCAGCGCCAACGGCACGCTGCGCACGCGGACGATGCACGCGGCTCAGCAGGCGGCTCGCCCAGCGGATCGGCCACGGCGCGTCGGCGACCAGGCGCACGCTGCCACGCGGCACGCCTTCGATCAGCACCAGTCCCTTGGTGGCGATGCGCATGCCGTCGCCGGCGTCGAGGAAGAAGTCGCCCGCCTGCCCTTCCACCGTCACCCAGATCCGTCCGCGGGCGCACTCCACGCGCAGCCCGCTGGCGTCGCGCAGCGCGAGCGGGCTCCATTCGTCCAGTTGGATCGTTCCACTGCTCGACAACAGGCGCATGATCGCTCTCCCGAGATATCCATTGAAGGTGCAATGCCAGTCTAGGAATCGCGACCGCGCCAGTACAGACACACGGAACCGAAATTGACATCGATACAGTTTGCGATTCTTCAAAGTGTACCGGTCGATTTCGACCCCAACTGTACCTTTCGGGCGCGGGCGGCCGGCCGGACAATGACCGCGCACGCATTTCGGAAAAGGAACGGCCCATGGAGCAGCGCGCGCTGCGCTATGAACAGCTCGCCGACGAGCTGAGCGGCATGATCGCCGAGCGCATCCTGCGCCCGGGCGACCGCCTACCCTCGGTACGCACGATGGCGCGCGAGAAGAAGCTGTCGATCTCGACCGTGGTGCAGGCGCTGCGCCAGCTCGAAGAGCGCGGCCAGATCGAGGCGCGGCCGCAATCCGGCTTCTTCGTGCGCCCGCCCGCCGCCTGCCACACCACCCAGCTCGAACCGCAAGCGCGTCCACGCCGCACCCGCCCGGTGGCGGTGGACATCAGCAGCCGCCTGATGCGCGTCGTCACGCTCAACAGTCGCCCCGACATGGTGCCCCTCGGTGCCGCCC
>NZ_WTVK01000035.1 GCF_012910805.1 Aromatoleum evansii | reverse complement strand
CCCCAGGCGCCGGTGGGCAAACCCGGCCGCGTCCAGCTCGGACGCGTAGGCATCGACACTGCCACGCAGGCGATTGACGCGCAGCCCCATCGGCGGCCGTTCGTTGCCCGCCGCGAGCGCCGCCTCCACCCAGGCCGATGCCGCAAAGGGCGAGGCGCTGGTGTTGTTCACCAGCGAGCGCGGCCTCACCCGCGACCGCCTGCTCGCGGCGGCGCGCGAGTCCGGCGTGCCCGAGCTCGCGGTGCCGCGCAGGATCGTCCCGGTGGAGGCGCTGCCGCTGCTGGGCACCGGCAAGATCGACTACGTGACGCTCAAGCGCTGGGCGGAGGCGGCGTGATGGCACGCACCTTCTCGTCCGCCCGCCGCCGCTGGCTCGCCGCCGCACTGGGCCTGACGGCCGCGGGGGGCGTCGCCGCACTGGGCACCCGCCCGTGGCTGATGAACCCCTGCCATGCCACGCTGCCGGACGAACTGGCGCGCCACGACATCGTGCGCAGCGCGTGGGCAGGGCTGGACCCGGCGCAGGTGTGGGACTGCCACGCGCATCTGGCGGGCATCGGCGACGGCGGCAGCGGCATCGCGATCTCGCCCGAGATGCTGAGCCCGCTGCACCCGCTGCAATACCTGCAGCGCCTCTTCTACCTCAACGCCGGCTGCGCGCACGAGGCACCGGGCCGTGTCGACCAGAGCTACGTCGAACGTCTGCACAATCTCATGGACGGCATGGCGCCGGGCTTCAAGCTGATGCTGTTCGCCTTCGACCGCGCACACGACGCGGCCGGCCGCGCGCTGCCCGGGCAGTCCGCGTTCTTCGTTCCCGACGCCTACGCGAGGGAGGTCGCGCGGGCCACGCCGCAGCGCTTCGAGTGGGTGTGCTCGGTGCACCCCTACCGTGCGGACGCCGTCGCCGCGCTGGAGGCGGCGGCCGCCGACGGCGCGCGGGCGGTGAAGTGGCTGCCGCCGGCGATGGGCATCGACCCCACCGCGCCTGCCTGCGACCGCTTCTACGACGCGCTCGTGCGCCTCGACCTGCCGCTCATCACGCACGCCGGCGAGGAGCAGGCGGTGTCCGGGGCCGGCCACGCCGACCTGGGCAACCCGCTGCGCCTGCGCCGCGCGCTCGAGCGTGGCGTGCGCGTCGTGATGGCGCACTGCGCGAGCATCGGCGAGGACGTCGATCTCGACCGTGGTGCCGATGGCCCGCGCGTGCCCAGCTTCCAGCTCTTCGCGCGCATGATGGACGACGCGCGCCACGCCGGCCTGCTCTTCGCCGACATCTCCGCGATCACGCAGCGTAATCGCGACCTCGCGGTGCTGCGTGCGATCATCGAGCGCGAGGACTGGCACCCGCGCCTGCTGTTCGGCACCGACTACCCGCTGCCGGGCATCCTGCCGCTGATCTCGCCGGCGCAGTTCGCCGCCGAAGGCATGCTCGACGCGCAGGCCGTACCGGTGCTGGAAGCGATCCGCGAGCACAATCCGATCCTGTTCGACCTCGTGCTCAAGCGCCACCTGCACAGCCGCGGCAAGCGCTTCGCGCCGGCCGTCTTCGAAACCCGACGCTTCTTCACCCGGACCCCGACATGAGTTCCCAGTTCCAGCTGATGCGCGAGCGGCGCTTCCTGCCCTTCTTCCTCACGCAGTTCCTCGGCGCCTTCAACGACAACGTGTACAAGAACGCGCTGGTGGTGCTGATCACCTTCCAGGCCGCGCGCTACACGACGCTCTCGCCCGGCGTGCTGGTGAACCTCGCCGCGGGCATCTTCATCCTGCCCTTCTTCCTCTTCTCCGCGACCTCCGGCCAGCTCGCCGACAAGTACGAGAAGAGCCGCCTGATCCGCATCACCAAGCTCATGGAGATCGGCGTGATGGGCCTCGGCACGCTCGCCTTTGCGTTCGATTCGCTCGTGCTGATGTTCGCGGCGCTGTTCCTGATGGGCACCCAGTCGTCGATCTTCGGACCGGTGAAATACGCGATCCTGCCGGTGCATCTGCGCGAGGACGAGCTCGTCGGCGGCAACGCGCTGGTCGAGTCGGGCACCTTCGTCGCCATCCTCCTGGGCACCATCGCCGGCGGCATCACGATCGCTCTGCCGGGCGGCGCGGTGTGGGTGTCGGCCGTGGTGCTGGCGGTCGCGGTGCTGGGCTACGTCGCGAGCCGCGGCGTGCCGGCCGCACCGATCGCGGCACCGGGGCTGAAGGTCAACTGGAACCCGCTCACCGAGACCTGGCGCAACATCGCCTTCACGCGCGGCAACCGCACCGTGTTCCTGTCCATCCTGGGCATTTCGTGGTTCTGGTTCTACGGCGCGCTGTTCCTGTCGCAATTCCCCGGCTACGCCAAGGACGTGCTGGGCGGCGACGAGCACGCGGTGACGCTGCTGCTGGCGCTGTTCTCGGTCGGCATTGGCGTCGGTTCGCTGCTGTGCGAGCGGCTCTCCGGCAAGCACGTCGAGATCGGCCTGGTGCCCTTCGGCTCGATCGGCCTGTCGCTGTTCGCCTTCGACCTGTGGTGGGCCAGCCCCGCCGCCGCGCACGCCGGTGAGGCGCTGCCGCTCGCGACGGTGCTGGCGAGCCCGGCGACCTGGCGCGCGCTATTCGACCTCGTGATGATCGGCGTCTTCGGCGGCTTCTTCATCGTGCCGCTGTACGCGCTGGTGCAGGCGCGCTCGGAGCCCGGCCACCGCTCGCGCATCATCGCCGGCAACAACATCCTCAACGCCGCCTTCATGGTCGTCGCCGCCGGCCTGGGCGCGGGCCTGCTCGCGGCGGGCTGCACGATCCCGCAGCTGATCCTCATCACCGCCATCCTCAATGCCGCGGTCGCGCTCTACATCTACACGCTGGTGCCCGAGTTCCTCGTGCGCTTCATCGTGTGGCTGCTGGTGCACACCGTGTATCGCCTGCGCGTGAAGGGCGTCGAGCACATTCCCGAGGAGGGGGCGGCGCTGCTCGTCGCCAACCACGTCAGCTTCGTCGATGCGCTGGTGATCATGGCCGCCTCGCGCCGTCCGATCCGCTTCGTGATGGACCACCACATCTTCCGCTGGCCCATCCTGTCCTTCGTCTTCCGCTCGAGCCGGGCGATCCCCATCGCGCCGGCGAAGGAGGATGCCGCGATGATGGAGCGCGCCTTCGACGAGGTCGCCCGCGCCCTTGAGGCGGGCGAGCTGGTGGGCATCTTCCCGGAAGGGCGCATCACCGACGACGGCGAGCTGAAGCCCTTCCGCCCCGGCCTCACGCGCATCCTCGAACGGACCCCGGTGGCGGTCGTGCCGCTGGCGCTGCGCGGCCTGTGGGGCAGCAGCTTCAGCCGCAAGGACGGCCCCGCGTTGAGCCGCCCCTTCCGGCGCGGGTTCTTCAGCCGCATCGAGCTGGTCGGCGGCGCACCGTTCGCACCGGAGGCCGCGACGCCGGAATCGCTGCAGACGGCGGTCGCCGGGCTGCGCGGCGAGATGCGCTAGTCGCGCCCGAGGAAGCCCTCGATCGCCGCCGCGACCTGCTCCGGCTGATCGTGTTGCAGGTTGTGGCCCGAGTCGGTGATCGTCACGCGCCGCATGTCCGCAAAGCACGCGAGGCGGCGCTCGATCTCCGCGGGATCGTCGGCGAAACGCTCGGTCACGTAGCCCTTATCGGCCAGCAGCATCAGCACCGGCGCCTTGACCCCGCGCCAGGCCGCCATCACGTCGGCCGCTTGGTAGCGTAGCGGCGATGGCACCTTGTGCCACGGGTCGCCGGCCATCGTCACCCGGCCGTCGGGCAGCGTGCACGACACGTTGCGCGCGAGGAAGGCCGCGCGGGCGTCGGTAAGCCGCGGATTGGCGAGCTGCAGCCGACGCGCGAAGGCGTCGTGATCGGGATAGCCGCGCACCGGCTGTTCCTGGCGCAGGTTGTCCAGCCAGCCGACGAGTTGCCCCGGCGCGTCCGTGTCCTTGGTTGCGGTGAGGCCGAGAAAGTCCATCATCACGAGCTGCGCGACGCGTCCGGGGCGCACGCCCGCATAGGCCGAGGAAATCGCCGCGCCCATGCTGTGCCCGACGATGCGCGCCGGGCGGTCCGGCGAGTAGTGCGCCAGCAGCGCGTCGAGGTCGCCGTAGTAGTCGGGGAACCAGTACGGGCGCCCGAGCCACTCGCTCGCGCCGTAGCCGCGCCAGTCCGGCGCGATCACGTGCCAGTCGTGCGCGAGCGCATCGACGAGGAATTGGAAAGTCGCGGAGCTATCCATCCAGCCGTGCAGGAAGAACACCGCGGGGGCTTCGGCGCTGCCCCAGTGGCGGACGTTGTAGCGCAGCCCGCGGATGTCGAGCTGCTCGCAGTGGGAAGCTTTCATCCCGCCGATGATAGCAAGCCCGGCCGTGCCGCGCCGGGCCTGCGTCATCGCCGCCGCCTCACGCGCCGCTGACTTCGCGCGCGCTCAGGGTATAGCGGAAGTTCGCAGGATCGAGGCTGTCGAAGCGCCCGTCGCGGTTCTCGCCCTGCGGATACATCAGGTAGGGCGTTTCCGGCCCCTCGCTGCCCGGCAGGCGGATGTCGTGGCCGAAGTTGTACGGCAGCCAGTTCATCTCCCATGCACCGAACAGCGTGTTGCGCGCCGCGACGACCTTGGGGTCGGACAGCGGCAGGCCGCCCGGCGGCTCCTCGAGCGCCACCTTGCGCACGTCGGCGGGGTCGACCGGCACCCAGCCGGCGTGCTCCAGCCACACCTCCGCGCGGCAGTGTTGGGCCTTCGACACGTCGCCGCTCTTGCCCAGGCTCTTGTAGCCGTAGCGCGAGTCGGCGACGCGGACGCCATACACGTCGCGCGCCGGCAGGCCCAGCGAGCGCGCGAGGCCGACGTACAGGGCGTTGAGGTCGGCGCACTTGCCCGACAGGTCGCCCGTCTCCAGCATCGCGCGGATGTCGCCCAGTCCGCAGCCGCGTGTCTTCGGGTTGCGAAAGGTGTTGTCGACGATCCAGTCGTAGATCGCGCGCGCCTTGTCTTCGTCGCCCTTTGCTCCGCGCGTGATCTCGCGCGCGGTGTCGAGCACGATGCCGTCGGTCGGCAGCATCGCGGTCGCGCGGGTGTACAGCGCGCGCTCGGCGGCAGGCAGCTTGGGCATGCGGCCGCCGTGCGCGAGGTCGACGGCGCGGTCGCGCGTTGCGCAGCGGCTGACGATCTCGAGCGCCGGTGCGGCCGTGGTCGCAGGCCAGGTCGCGTGCAGCATCGCCGCGCCATATACCGGGTCGGTCGCGACGTACATGCCGGTGGCGTTGCCGCTCCACAAGTTGCCCATCGGCCGGCTCCAGTCGGTTTCGGTCACTGCGGGAAGCGGGATCCACACCTGGATCGGGCCGTCCGTGGCGACCGGCTCGATGCGCGTGACGAGTTCGAATACCCGCCAGCCGTTTTCCGGGCGGGGCGTGAAGGCGGGGGCGTACGGCGCGGCTGCGAACGGGGCAGCAGCCCGACTCAAGGCCGGCAGCGCCAGGCCGGCGGCGATTGCCGAGGTCTTGAGGAAGTTTCTGCGGTTCATGGTCGATCCTTTGTCCGATTCAGGTTCTGGCCGGGCGGGCGGCGGCGGCGCTGCGGATGCGCTCACGCACGCTGTCGTGGTGCCAATCGAGCTCGCCGCGTGCGCGCAACAGGGGCTGGTGGGCGGTGTCGAGCAGCACGGTCGTGGGCAGGTAGCGCACGTCCCAGGCGCGCGACACGACCTGTTCCGGATCGTTCACGAGCACGGGATCGACGAGGTGCTCGTCGAAGAAGCGGCGTACCTCGTCCGCGCGGTCGGCGACGGCGACGGTCACCAGCGCGAGGCCGGGTTGCGATTCGGCGAGGCTGACGAGCGCCGGCATCTCGGTGCGGCAGGGCTCGCACCAGGTCGCCCAGAAATTCACCAGCACGGCCTTGCCGCGCAGCGGCTCGAGCGCGCGGCGCAGGGCCGGCGGCGCGGGCGGGAGCTGCGCCAGCGACTCGAGCCGCTCGCCTGGCGGCGTGGTGCGCGAATTGCCGGGCAAGGCCAGGGCCGGCGGCGCAAAGGCGGCCGCGGCCAGCCCCCCGATGGAGGCGAGCACGCGCCGGCGTCCGGCGCAATGCGGATCGAACATGAAGCTACTCCCGATTCAAGCGTGAGCACGCGCCGACGCGCGAGACCACATCCATCCCGGTGCGGAATCCGCCGGGATTTAATAGACGCGAGCGCCACGGCGCCCCGTCGAACGAACGATGCGGTACCCAGACCGCAAAACCTGCGGGCGACCGATACGCTGATCGGTCCGTATTGCCCGAATGTGAATTATCGCACGGACAGTCGACGTAGACCGGTGCGGAACGACGCTTTGGGGAGGCGCATTGTGGGAGTGGCTTCAGCCGCGAATGGACGCATGGTGCCGGCATTGCCGCACGATTTGCGGTTGAAGCCGATCCCGAGCGGCCTGACGACGCGCGACTTCCCTCGATTGCTGTGCACCTCGGTCCAGGGGCCGGGTGGACTGTTTTTTGCGTGCTAAAATTCACGTTTCGCGGCCAGTCGGTCGTGACATTTACGGAGAAATTCCTGTGAAGCCCTGGTTGTTGGTCGCTGTGGCCGCCTCGGTCGGCCTTGCCGCGTGTTCGAAGAAAGAAGAGGCCGCCGCGCCCGCCAGCCCGGCGCCCCAGGCTGCGGCGCCCGCCGCTCCCGTGGCCGTGTCCGCAGCGACTCCGAATTCCGGCAAGGTCCTGCAACTTCTGCAGGGTGGTGGCTACACCTATGCCGAAGTGGAGCAGGGCGGCGGCGAGAAGATCTGGATCGCCGGCGGCCAGATTCCCGTGCAGGTCGGCGACACCGTCCAGTGGGGCGATTCCGCCGTGATGACCAACTTCGCGTCGAAGTCGCTGGGCCGCACCTTCGATCGCATCCTGTTCGTGAATGCCTGGGGTCCTGCCGGCGCAGCACCGACCGGCGTCGCGCCGCACGGCACGCAGCCGATGGCCGGTGCGGCAGGCGGCGCGCATCCGCCGATGGGCGCGGCCCAGCCGGCCGTCCAGGCCGAAGCGCCTGCCGGCAGCAGCGGCGAGGTGAAGAGCGTTCTGACCGGCGGTGGCTACACCTACCTGGAAGTGCTGCAGAACGGCAGCACCGTGTGGGTTGCCGCGCCGGTCACGCAGGCGCAGGCGGGCGACAAGGTGAGCTGGGGCGACGGCATGGTGATGACCAACTTCACCAGCACCTCGCTGAACCGCAAGTTCGACCAGATCGTGTTTGCGAGCGCCGTGCGCGTGAACAAGTAAGCCCCGCCGTGGCCGGCCTGTGCCGGCCGCTGCATGGGCGACGAGGGCCGCGCGCGAGCGCGGCCCTCGTCGTTTCAGCGCACCGGAATCGGCGTGCCGCGGTCGACCGCGACGGCCGTGACGCTGTTTTGCGGGCTGCCTTCGATGATCTTGTCCGAGTAGGTGAGATACACGAGCACGTTGCGCCTGGCGTCGACCATGCGCACGACCTGCAGGCGCTTGAACAGGATGGACTGGCGCTCCGAGAACACCTCCTGCTTGGCAGGGAGCGGTTTCGCGATGCGCACGGGTCCGACCTGACGGCAGGCGATCGAGGCCTCGGCGACGTCCTCGGCGAGCCCGAATGCGCCCGACAGGCCGCCGGTCTTGGCGCGCGACACATAACAGGTGATACCTTCGACGAGCGGATCGTCGTAGGCCTCGACGACGATCTTGTGGTTCGGGCCGATCAGTTTCCAGACGGTCGACACCTCGGCCAGCGGTTCGGCACGGGCGCCGCCGCTCGCGACAAGGCCGGCGGCGAGGAGCGCGGTGGTGAAGAGACGGGACAGGGCGGTTTTCATGCGTGGCGGCTTTCCATGCTGTTCATCGTTCGGAGCGGCGTCCGCGGACATGCATCGAGTATAGAGCGGGAGGGCTGCGCATGACCGTCATTCCCGAATGCGGGAATACGCCGTCGCGTGTCGCCGACTATGGGAACGCGCTGCCGCATGCCGCGTCGCGGCGCGTGTTCGGTCGCGCGCAGCCGCGCTGGCGGCAGGGCGGTCGACGAGGCAGAATGCGCTCCGCGCGGCCGGGCAGGCGCCGCGGGTGCCGAATTTGCATGCATCGCCCGCACTCGGGTGGGGAAGTGTGAACTGATGGGAAATCGAATCTTGCGTTGTGTCGGTGGTCTGCTCGTCGCAACCGTCCTGTACGCGGGCGCCCCGCATGCGGGTGCTGCGCTGAAAACGGTCGAGGTGCCGGCCGCAGAGGACGAGGCGGCTGGCGCGCCGGCTTCGCCCGCCTCGCCTCCGCGCGTGGTTGGCCAGAAGCGTCCCGCCGACGAGTTCTACGATCCCGCGAGTCCGGCCTACGAGCGCCTGCAGCGCGCCGACGAGGCGCTCGGCGACCTGCCGCGCGACCGCGACGGCAAGGTCGACTGGATGAACGCGCTGCGCCAGGGGCTGATCAAGCCGCGCCAGCGCATCGACGGCAAGGATCGCGAGCCGCCGCTGGATCTCGACGTGATCCTGCGCAACACCAAGCAGATGCCCAACGTGCGCTTCCCGCACCGCGCGCATACCGAGTGGCTGGACTGCAAGAACTGCCACCCCGACCCGTTCGCGGAAAAGGCCGGCAGCACGCAGATCCGCATGGAGGACATCTTCCGCGGCCAGTTCTGCGGCAAGTGCCACGACCGCGTCGCCTTCATCACGCACCGCAACTGCTATCGCTGCCACAGCGTGAATCCGGACGGCACGCCCGCGCTGCCGCCGCAGGTGCTGCCGGTGCACCCCGCGGCCGCGCCGCCCACGCCCGCGCACTGAGCGGGGCGCGTCGCGCGCCGCTGCTCAGGCGTTCTGCAGCGACTGCAGCACTGCCGCGCCCAGCACAGCGGACGTCTGTGCGCCCGACACCGCGAGGCGGCGGTTGAAGATGAAGAAGGGCACGCCGTTCACGCCCTGCTTCTGCAGCTGCACGGCCATGCGTCTGACCGTCGCGGCATCCTCGTCGCTTTCCAGGTAAGCCTCAACGTCCTCGCGCCTGTCGCCCGTCGTTTCGACGGCGATGTCGACCAGCGTCGCGATGTCGCCGATGTCGCGCCCCTGCTGGAAGTGCGCGGCGAACAGCGCCTCGCCGAGGGCATTGATCCGTGCGGAGGTGTGGCCGACGGACTGTGCACGGTAGGTCAGGCGGTGGGCGGGCAGCGTATTGGGCCGCGTGGCAATGCGGTCGAACGCGAATTGCAGGCCGTCCGGGGTGGCCGCGTCGGCGACGCGTGCGAGCACCTCGTCCGCAGCGCGGCGTCCGCCGAACTTCGCCTCCAGGAAGGGACGGTACGGCTCGCCTGCGGCGGGCGTGTCGGGATTGAGGAAGAAGGGCAGCCAGTTCACGCGCACCTCGATGTCGGGGTGGCTTTCGCGGACCTGTTCGAGTGCGCGGGCGAGACGCGTCTTGCCGAGGAAGCACCACGGGCAGACGAAGTCGGAAACGAAATCGATATCGAGAATCATGGATCAGGGAGGAGGTGAGGGGCCGGGCGTGTCGTCCGGCAGAAAGTGATGCAGAGGCAGCGCGCGGGAGCTTCAGGGCTCTTCCGGTTCCTCGCGCAGCCAGCGTGCTTCCCAGAGTGCCACATCCGGCAGGTGGCGGGAATGATTCGCCGCTGCAAGGGAGTCCAGCTCTTCGAGCAGGCTTCGCATGGCCTCGTCCGGGGCCTCGGGGAGGCGTGGCTGAAGATGCACGATCAGATCTCCTGCCGCTTGCCCGTCGCGTCCGGGAAAGCCCGCGCCGGCGACGCGCAGCGTCCGTGCCGTGGCGGTGCCGGGTTCGAGCCTGAGGGCGCGCGCGCCGTCCGGCAGGGGAATCGCGAGCTCGCCGCCGGTCAGCAGGCGCAGTGCGCTCACCGGGCGCTCCAGCACCAGATTGCGGCCGTCGAGGCGGTACAGTTCGTGCGGCGCGAGCCGGATGCGCAGCACGAGGTCACCCGGCGCCAGTTCGGGCGCGGGGTCGCCTGCGCCGGCCACGCGCAGCTCCTCGCCGTCCAGCATGCCTGCGGGCAGGCGCACGATCACCGGTCGCAGCGTGCGCCGCCGGCCGCTGCCGTGGCAGCTCGGGCAGGCCTGCTTGGTCAGGTAGCCGCGCCCCGCGCAGTGCCGGCACGGGGCCAGCCCGTGGCGGCCGGGCGCGCGGCCGGTGCCGTGGCAGCTCGCGCACAGGCGCGTGTGGCGCAGCGCCTCCTCGCCGCTGCCGGCGCAGGCGCTGCATTCGCCGTCACTTTCGAGTTCTACCGTGCGTTCGCCGCCGAAGAAGGCGGCTTCCAAGGTCAACGTGAGATCCTGGCGGCGATCCGCGCCACGCGGAGCCGCCGGTTCTTCTTCACGCTCGTCGTCCGCGTCCGGCGCTGCGTCGTCGGCGCCTGCGGACGCCAGCCCGTCGAGCAGACTCTCGTAGGCGGCGCGCAGGGCCTTGAAGTGCTCCAGCGCGTGCGGGTCGGGGTTGCGATCGGGGTGCCAGAGCATGGCCATGCGGCGGAAGGACCGCTTGATGTCGTGCGCGCTGGCGCCCGGCGCAAGGCCGAGCAGCTCGTGGGCATCCATGTCGTTCAGCGCTCCGGCCGGGGCGGCAGCGGGGCGGCGAGGCGCTCGAGCATCGCGCGCACGGCCTTGATCTGTCCGCCATTGCGAGTCGCGTAATCCGGGTCCGCGTAACCCCACCAATCCCAGCAGCCCTTCGGGTTGTACACCCAGCGCAGCGATCCCCAGGCGAAGCCGCTGCGCGGCCGCACCTGCGGATACAGCACGATCAGCCGGTTGCTGTCGGCCCATTCATTGTAGCCGGCGCCGTCGACGAAGCGACGTCCGACCTGGGCCTCGCCCTGGCGGCAGCCGTGGAAGGCCACATGCACGCGGCAGCCGCCTTCGCGGCAGGCGGGAGGGATATACACGTAGCCGCGGTCGGCAAGGCTCAGCTCGATCGGCGCGACCCCGGTGAAGGGGTGCTGGTCGAAGGCGAGCATCTCGCCGGCGGGCGGCGTGCTGCGGGCTTCCAGCGGCCCGACGAGGTGGGCGAGCAGTTCGCCCGCGGCGTCGAGGTCGCCGCAGCGGTTGATGAAGGGGGGCTCGGAGGTGTCGCAGGCGTTGGGCTGCGGATCCGCGACGGACATCATCGCGTGCCCGGCCTCGCCGACCTCGACGAAGCGGATCGCCTCGGCGGGCAGCACGCGCCGGTAGAAATCGAGCAGCGCGTCCACCACCGGACGCTCGACGGTGCGGTCGGCGCCGCCGCTGAACACCCACACCCGGTCATCGCGCAGGCCCGCGGGCGGGTCGATGGTGCCCGCCTCGGCATCCTCGCGCACCCGGGCGAGGGTTCGCTCGGCGCCCGGGGTGCGCGCGCCGCTGCCCGGATTCATGCAGTTGTTGAGCGCGCGCCACATGCTGCCGGTGGCGCATTCGTACGGGCCGGCGGCGAGGATGCCCGCGCCCCTGACCAGCGCGGAATGCGCGACCTGGAACTGCACGGCCATGTAGCCGCCGGAGGAGACGCCGGAGACGGTGAGCTGAGCGAGGCTGGCCCCGAGCGCCGGCAGTGGCGGATCGTCGGCGGCCGGTGCCGCGCCCGCGTGCACGGCGAGGGCGAGGCCGGCGAGCAGGCGGGCGATGGTGCGCAGCGGGCGTGTCATGTCGTGCACGATAGCCGAAGCGCCTCCTCAGCGGCGGTTTTCGCCGAGCCGCACGAGGTCGTCGCCGCGCAGGTGGGTGAGCAGCGCCTTGCCGCCCGCATCGACGCGGAACTCGCCCCACTGCGCGTTGCTGAAGTCGTCCGCACGGCCTTCCTGGAAGAAGAAGGCGTTCGGCCCGACCGTTTCGCGCCCGTCGCGCGAACGCAGCTTCATTGCGACCTGCGCCGGATCGGTCGGCAGTGCGTCGCCGAGCCCGACGAGGCTGGCGCGCCCTTCTTCATCGACGGCAAGATGGGCGTAGCGGCCTTCGCCGTCGCTGCGCAGAATTTCGTTGTCGATCGCGTAGCGCAGCGCCATGTAGTCGCCCTGCATCAGCGAGCGCGGATCGACCGGCGCAAGCTGCACCAGCACGATGTGCCCTTCGGCGAGGATGCGCTCGTTGTCGCGCACGGCGTACAGCGCCGCAGCCGCCACCAGCAGGAAGGCCCCGGCCAGCGCGGCGCGCAGGGTTCTCGGGTTCATGCGATCCTCCGCGCGCGGGCGCGCAGCAGCGTGCGCAGCGCGAGCAGCACCGCGCCGCTGGCGATCAGCGCGATGGATTTCACCAGCAGCGTGTCCTGCAGGCTGTAATACAGCTCGCCGAGGTAGAGCGTCGCGAACACCAGCGTCATCGCGATCCACGGGCGGTGGCTGGCGTGGAAGACTGCGAGCAGCACGGCGACTGCCACCAGCAGGCCGGGCGCCGGGTGGGCGGCGAGGGCGAACAGCAGCGCGCCGGCGAGGGCCGGCAAGCGCAAGGACGGCGTGTCGCGGCACAGCCAGGCCGTCGTCGCGAGGAGCACGAGCGCGGCGCCGATGCGATACACCGGCAGCACGAAGCCGGTCTGGTAGCCGGTGAGCGCCTCTTCGAGTGCCGTCAGGGCCGAATGCGCATGGCCATAGGGGGCGAGGACCAAGGCGGCGAGGGTCAGCGCATGGGCGACCGCCTTGACCAGCGGCGCCTTGGGATGGGCGGCCCACGCAGGGCGGGCGAGCCACAGCGCCACGGCGGCGCCGGCGAGCGCAATGCCGAAGAGCGCGAGCCCCGTGCCGGCGCCGATCAGCCATGCGAGGCTGAACAGGGCGATCAGCGCGCATGCGCTGCGGTGCAGGGTCGTCGCGGGGATCGCGGCCATCGCCAGGCTGGCGGCGAGCGCCGCGAGCGAGAGCACGTCGGCGCCCTCGACGAGGTCGAAGAATCGCTCGGCGAAGGCCGAGACAAACAGCGACTGGCCGGCGAGCGAAAAGGCGAGCGCCATCTGATCGGTGAAGGGCTTGCGCAGGCGGAACAGGAAGGCGCTCGCCGCGGCCAGCAGGAGGCCGCCGACGCCGCGTGCCACGGGACCGCTGCCGAAGGCGAGGAGGGGGACGAAGAACGATGACATGATCATCGTCGCGGCGATCCACGCCGCGAAGCCGAGCAGCAGTGCGAGCCACCACGGTGCCCGCGTCGTCGCCTGCAGCGCGGCGAGACGGGCCTCGTCGATGATGCCGGCCTCGCGCAGGCGCTCGGCAAGCGGCGGGAACGGGGCATTGCTCATGGCCTGTGTCCTTCGCGGTGGAGACGGGTCAGCCAGACGCCGGCGAGGCCGGTGCTGGCGATCACGAACACCGCGACGATGTTGATCGTGACGAAGTCCGCGCTGTGCGGCAGTACGCGGATCAGCGCGGCGGTGGCGACGGCGATCGTCGCGAATGCGGTCTGCGCGAGCATCGGCACGTCACGCCGGTACGTGAGGTAGGCATACGCGAAGGCGGCCGCGACTGCGGCGAAGGCGAGCCCCACGGCGTGGAAGTCGGCCTCCCACCAGGCCAGGCAGGCGCCCAGCGCTAGCGGCACGAGCACGCCGAAGCCTGCAACGCGGTGGATGTGGCGCCGCGGCGTGGCGAGCAGGACACTGCCGGCGAACTCGAAGGCGAGCAGCACGGCGCCGTTGAACGCGGCGATCGCGAACAGGGACTCCGCCTCGCCGAGTGCGCCGACAAAGCGTGCCCACCAGGATTCCGACAGGTAGCGCAGCAGCCCGGCGTTGGCGACGACGAGCCACTGCAGCCAGCTCGCCGAAGAGCGTGCGAGCAGCACGAAGGGCGTCATCAGGGCCGCCCACGCGACGAAGAGCTCCCAGATGTCCGCCCCGGTCTGGTAGGTCTGCCCGATCAGCGCGAGCAGTGCGCCGGTGGCGAGGCTGGCGGCGAGCAGCGCGGCACGCCATACCGTCGCGAAGGGCGGGGCAGTGAGCGCCGTGCCGGTGCACGCCGCGAGTGCGGCGAGCGCGAGGCCCAGCTTGGCGAAGCGGTGCAGGTCGTCCCAGTTGTATGCGAAGAAGAAGATCAGGCCGGCCGCGAGGAGGATGGCGCCGGCGATCGCGAGCACGTGGTCGGCGCCGGCCAGCCATTCGTCGCGCGTCGGCACGAGGGGCGCGACGTCCGCGGCCCGTTCGAGCTGCTGCGACGTCAGTGCGCCGTCTTCGGCGAGCGCGAGCAGCGTGCCGCGATCGGGGAGTGTCCAGGACATTGGCGTAGCCGGGGGCGAAAAATATGCATTCTATTATCAAGGCGGCGATCAGATACAGCCGTTCGCCCGGAGTCCTTCGTCGCGCGCGGTCCGAACGGTATCCGTTTGCCGGGGTTTGGCGTCGCCGCGTGCCGGCTGGCACAATCGAGGTTCCGCCTTCGGGCGGGGGCGGCACATGCCTGCCACGGACCCACCAGCGAACCACGGAGGCGCCGCACGCCACGCGATGCGGCGCGAACTATCTATGCCCGGTACCCTGATCATCATCACCGCGCCCTCGGGCGCCGGCAAGACGACCCTCGTGCGCGGTCTGCTCGAGCGCGACCCGCAGATGCACCTGTCGGTGTCCTACACGACGCGCGCGCCACGCGCGGGCGAGCAGGACGGGCGCGAATACCATTTCGTGGACGTCGAGACCTTCCGCACGCTGCGCGACCGCGGCGAGTTCCTCGAATGGGCCGAGGTGCACGGAAACTACTACGCCACTTCGAAGGTCTGGCTGAAGGAGCAGATCGCCGCCGGGCGCGACATCCTGCTCGAGATCGACTGGCAGGGCGCGCAGCAGGTGCGCAAGAGCTTCCACGACGCGGTCGGCGTCTTCGTGCTGCCGCCCTCGGTGGATGCGCTGGAGTCGCGGCTGCGCGGGCGCGGCACCGACAGCGAGGAGGTGATCGCGCGGCGTCTGCTGGGGGCGCGCGGCGAGATGCGGCATGTGGCGGAATTCGACTACGTTATACTGAATGACGATCTGCAAAACGCCATAGACGACCTCGTGGCAGTGGTGCGCGCGTCGCGGCTGCGCTACGGCCGGCAGCGTCTGCGGCACCAGCAGTATTTCGATTTTCTTGAACAGGACTGAAAAATGGCTCGTGTCACCATCGAGGATTGCCTCAAACGAATCCCCAACCGCTTCCAGCTGACCCTGGCCGCGACCTATCGCGCGCGCCAGATCACCATCGGCTCGACCCCGCAGGTCGAGATCGACAAGAGCGACAAGGACAAGCCGACCGTGATCGCCCTGCGCGAAATCGCCGCCGGCAAGGTCGGCCTGGAAGTCCTCAACCGCGGGCAGGCCTGATCCCCGCGCGCGGGGAGCCGGGAGTCGTGCCGTCATGGAAGCCGCCGCTGCGATTCCCGCCCCCGAGCCGTTCCGTCCCCCCGCGTCGAGCGTGCTGTCGCTCGACTTCGCCGAGCTCAAGGCGAAGCTCGCGACCTACCTGAAGCCGGAGGACGTGGGCCGCGTCGAGGCGGCCTACCATTTCGCGGCGAGCGCCCACGAAGGGCAGTTCCGCATCAGCGGCGACCCCTATATCTCGCACCCGGTCGCGGTCGCCGACATCGTCGCCGACTGGCACCTCGACCCGCAGGCCCTGATGGCCGCGCTCCTCCATGACGTCATGGAGGACACCCACATCTCCAAGCAGGAGATCGCCGAGCGCTTCGGCAAGACCACCGCCGAGCTGGTCGACGGGCTATCCAAGCTCGACAAGATCGAATTCCGCTCGCACGAAGAGGCGCAGGCCGAGAACTTCCGCAAGATGCTGCTGGCGATGGCGAGCGACCTGCGCGTGATCCTGGTCAAGCTTGCCGACCGCCTGCACAACATGCGCACGCTGCACTGCGTGCGCCCCGCCAAGCGGCGCCGCATCGCCAGCGAGACGCTGGAGATCTACGCCCCGATCGCCAACCGGCTGGGCCTCAACAACCTCTACCGCGAGCTGCAGGAACTGTCCTTCGAGCACAAGTTCCCGATGCGCTTCCGCGTGCTGTCGCGCGCGATCAAGGCGGCGCGGGGCAACCGGCGCGAGGTCGTTGGCAAGGTGCTGCAAGCGATCGAGGAACGGCTGCCGCAGTGGAATCTGGCGGCCGAGGTGCGCGGGCGCGAGAAACACCTGTTCTCGATCTACCGCAAGATGGCGGAGAAGCACCTGTCCTTCTCGCAGGTGCTGGACATCTACGGCTTCCGCGTGATCGTGCGCGACGTCGCCAGCTGCTACCTCGCGCTGGGGGCGCTGCATTCGATGTACAAGCCCGTGCCGGGCAAGTTCAAGGACTACATCGCGATCCCTAAGGCGAACGGCTACCAGTCGCTGCACACGACGCTGATCGGCCCCTTCGGCACGCCCGTCGAAGTGCAGATCCGCACCGCCGAGATGCACCATATCGCCGAGAGCGGCGTCGCCTCGCACTGGCTGTACAAGGAAGACGAGAAGACGCTCACCGAGCTGCAGCAAAAGACGCACTCCTGGCTGCAGTCGCTGCTGGAGCTGCAATCGACCTCCGGCGAGGCGACCGAATTCCTCGAGCACGTGAAGATCGACCTCTTCCCCGGCGAGGTGTACGTGTTCACGCCCAAGGGCCGCATCCTGTCGCTGCTCAAGGGCTCCACGCCGGTCGATTTCGCCTACGCCGTGCATACCGACATCGGCAACCGCTGCGTCGCCTGCCGCATCAACGGCGACCTGATGCCGCTGCGCACCGAACTGCGCAACGGCGACCAGATCGAGATCATCACCGCCGCGCACGCCAACCCCAACCCGGCCTGGCTCGCCTATGTGCGCACCGGTAAGGCGCGCGCGCAGATCCGCCACTTCCTCAAGGGCGCGCAGCAGGAGGAGTCGGTGACGCTGGGCGAGCGCCTGCTCAACCAGGCCCTGCGCCCGCACGGCCTCACTCTGGGTCAGATCAGTACCTTCGCGTGGGACCGCTTCCTGCGCGATCGCGGCGTGCGCAGCAAGAAGGACGTCTTCGCCGACATCGGGCTGGGCCGGCGCCTGCCGGTCATCGTTGCGCGCCGCCTCGCGCAGGCGCAGGACCTCGAGTCCGGCCGTCCGGACGTGATCAAGCCCAAGCCCGCCGGCGCGATCCTGATCCGCGGCAGCGAGGGCATCGCGGTGCAGCTCGCGCGTTGCTGCCAACCCATCCCGGGCGACCCGATCATCGGCGTGATCCGCAAGGGGCAGGGGCTGGAAGTGCACCTGCACGACTGCCAGGTGGTGTCGAAGGTGCGCGGCGACCGCGGGCGCTGGGTGGATGTCGAGTGGGAGGCCGGCGAGGATCGCCTGTTCGACGTGACGATCCGCGTGCTGACCAAGAACGTGCGCGGGGTGCTCGCGCGCGTCGCCAGCGCGATCGCCGATGCGGACTGCAACATCCAGAACGTGTCGATGGACAACGAGCAGGGCGGCCTGTACACGGCGATGAACCTGACCGTGCAGGTGCGCGACCGCATGCACCTCGCCAACGTGATGCGCGGCGTGCGGCGCGTGCCGGAAGTCGTGCGCATTGCGCGCATGAAGAGCGACGTGCGCGCCTGAGGCCGGCATGTCCGCAGCACAGTCCGAGGCCGTGCACGACGGCGACCGCCGCATCCCCGTCACGCTGCTGACCGGCTTCCTCGGCGCCGGCAAGACGACGCTGCTCAACCATCTGCTGCGCGACCCCGCGATGGCGCGCGCCGCGGTGCTGATCAACGAGTTCGGCGAGGTCGCGGTCGACCACCACCTCGTCGACAAGGTCGACGAGACGCTGGTCGTGCTCGACTCCGGCTGCGTGTGCTGCAGCGTGCAGGGCGATCTCGTGAAGGCGCTGAAGAACCTCTTCATGCGCGCACTGCGGCGCGAGATCCCCGGGCTCGAGCGGGTGCTGGTGGAAACCACCGGCCTCGCCGACCCCGCGCCGGTGATCTACACGCTGATGCAGGAGCCCTTCATCGCCGAGCGTTACCGCTGCGACGGCGTGATCACCGCCGTCGATGCGACCCACGGGCGGGGCCAGCTCGACCGCCACCGCGAGGCCGTGCGCCAGGTGGCGATGGCCGACCGCCTGCTGCTGACCAAATGCGACCTCGCCGGGGCGGACGAACGCGCCGCGCTCGCGGCGCGGCTCGCGACGCTGAACCCGGGCGCGCAGCAGATCGAGGTGTTCCGCGGCGAGGTGCCGGCCGCGGCAGTGTCGGGCTGCGGCCTGTACGACCCGGCAGGCAAGATCCCCGACGTCGCGCGCTGGCTGGGCGACGAGCGCGTGCGCGCGCAGGCGGCCGCGGCGCCGGCGTGGCGCCGACCGGGGGCGAAACCCGCCGCCGCGCAGGAGCACGAGGCGCGCCACGACGAGCACGTCACCAGCTACGTGCTGCGCTTCGACGAGCCGCTCGACTGGCTGGGCTTCTCCGACGGGCTCGGCCTGATCCTGCAGGTGTACGGCGCGCGCATCCTGCGCATCAAGGGCCTGCTCAACATCGCCGGCGACCCCCTGCCGCGTGTCGTGCAATGCGTGCAGCACGTCGCCTATCCGACCAGCAGCCTGTCCGCATGGCCCGAAGGCCCGCCCTACGACGACCGCAGGAGCCGTCTCGTGTTCATCGTGCGCGATCTGCCACGCGAGGAGGTCGTGAACATCCTGTCGAGCTTCTGCGGGCAGGTGCCAGCGTAGCGGCGGCGAACGCGAGCGGCATGCCTTGCGGGAGCAGCACGTCTTGTGGGAGCGGCACGTCTTGTGGGAGCGGCTTCAGCCGCGAATGGGCGGTGCCGCATGTGACTCGGCCCATTCGCGGCTGACGCCGCTCCCATAGGCGCGATCCACGCCCGGAGGCAGTTCACAGCTGCCGCGCCGCCAGCTCCCCGAGCGTCATCAGCGCATGCACGTGCCGGTCCGAGAACGGGTAGCAGCCCGACAGCCGGAGGTGGCGCGTGTAACGCCCGCCGGGCGAGAACAGCTGCCCTGGCGTGATGCTGATGCCGCGCGCGAGGGCAGTGTCGAACAGGCGGTTGGAGTCGCAGCCCGCGGGCAGCTGCACCCACAGCAGGAAGCCGCCCGTCGGCCGCGTCGCCTGCGTGCCGGCGGGGAAGGCGCTGTCGATCAGGCCGCGCAGGCGCTCGACCTGCCCCGCGTAGGTGCGCCGCAATCGGCGCAGGTGCTGCGCGTAGCCGCCGTTCTCGAGGAACACCCCCAGCGCCTCGCACAACAGCGCGGGCTGCGATACCGAGGAGCAGAACTTGAGGTCGTTCAACTCGCGGCGGAAGCGCCCACCTTCCATCCAGCCGACGCGGAAGCCCGGCGCCAGCGTCTTCGTGTAGGACGCGCACACGATCACCCAGCCGTCGCGGTCGAAGGCCTTGGCGGCCGGCTGCAGCGGCGTGGCGTACTGCAGCTCGGCGTACAGCGCGTCCTCGATCACCGGCACGCGGAATTCGTTGGCGAGTTCCGCGAGACGCTTCTTGCCCTCGACCGGCATGCTGGTGCCGAGCGGGTTGTGCACATTGGGCATCGTCACCACCGCCTGCACGCGCCTTTCCGACAGCAGCAGTTCCAGCGCGTCGAGCGACATGCCGGTATCGGGGTGCGTCGGCACCTCGATCGTCTTCAGCCCCAGGCGCTCGGCGAGCGGGATGAGATTGAAGTAGGTGGGCGACTCCAGCGCGATCGTGTCGCCCGGACGCGTCACCGTGCGCAGCGCGAACTGCAGCGCCTCCATGCAGCCGTTGGTCAGGATGATGTTCTCGGGCTCCAGCGACATCGCCAGATCCTGCGCGTGGCGGCAGATCTCGCGTCGCAGCAGCAGCGATCCGGGCGGCAGGCTGTAGTCCGACAGCAGCTCCGGTCGCCGCCGCGCGAGGTCCGACACCAGCCGGCCCAAGCGCTCGCCGGGATAAAAGGTGCTGCCCTTGGGGCAGGCGAGCGAGAGGTCGATCGTGTCCGGACTCGCCTGGGCGGCGACGACGCGGCTGATCTGGTCGAGGACCTCGGCCTCCGCGGATTTCGCCTGCGTGCTGGCGGAGGCGAAGCGCGGCGCGGCGGGCGTGGGTAGGCGCGAACGCACGAAATAGCCCGACTGCGGCCGCGCCTCGATCAGCCCGTGCGCCTCGAGCTGGCGGTAGGCCGCGAGCACCGTGTTGATGCTCAACCCGCGGCTCTTCGCCGCCTCGCGCACCGAGGGCAGGCGTTCGCCGCTGGCGAGGCGTCCGTCCGTCATCGCGTGGCGCAGCTCGAGGGCGAGGGACTGATAGAGCGGTTGGCTGTCGTCGAGCATGGTGGCGCCTCCAGGGGCGATGGATGCAGTCCGGGCTGCAATTGATGGATACAGCTTGATGTCGAATAAACTGTATCCAGTATAAAAGTAATTTACTGGAGCTGTAACCTTGTCGGACGAATCCCTATCCTAGGTGGCGTGCGAATCAGCCCGGAGAAGCCGCCATGTTCGACCTGCCCCTGATGACCTATGTGGTCACGATGTCCGTCACGCCCGGACCGAACAACCTCATGCTCGCGGCGAGCGGCGTCAATTTCGGCTTCCGCCGCACGCTCCCGCACATGCTCGGCGTCAGCATCGGGCATGGCGTGCAGGTGGTGCTGATCGCGAGCCTGCTGGCGTGGATCATGGCGTGGCTGGATGCGCTGCGGGTGCCGCTCGTGATCGCCGGTTGCGCCTACCTGCTGTGGCTCGCGTGGCGCTAGGCGCACGCGGGCGAACCGTCCTCGCGCGGCCAGGCTCGTCCGCTGGGCTTCTTCGGCGCCGCGCTGTTCCAGTGGGTAAATCCCAAGGCGTGGATGATGGTGCTCAATGTGGCGATCCTGTTCCTGCCGCGCGGCAGCGGCTGGCAGGGGGCGGCGGAACTCGCGTGGTGGTGCGCCGCCGTGAACCTGCCGTGCATCGCGCTGTGGGCGTTCGCGGGGGACCGCATGGGGGTGTTCCTGAAAAGCCCCGTCGCGCTGCGCGCCTTCAACTGGACGATGGCCGCGTTGCTCGGCGCGACCGCGGCCTGGATCCTGATCGACGAACTGGTGTCGAAGTGAGGTGGAGCGATTCTTTCCTGCGCGCGCATTGGCGCCGGCTCGCCGGGGCGTCTACAATGCGTCGCCTTGTACCGGGAGAGAACAGATGGCGATCTACGAATCGGAACACACCAAGTTCATGCGCGAATGGCTTGAGAAGCACCCCAAGGAACTCGACGAGCAGAAGAAGGGCCGTGCGCTGTGGTGGGACAAGCCCCAGGACGTCGCGACCCAGAAGCGCTACGACGAGTCCAGCGTGCCGGTGAAGGCCTACTACTACGACACGCACTACTGATCCGGCACGGCTGATCCGTCCGCCGCGCGGGACTTCGCCCGTGCCGCGTTCGGCTAGCCTTGCGGGAATCCGCCCTTTCCACCGCCCGCGTGTCGCTGCCTGACTCACTGGTCCTGATCGACGTCGAAACCACCGGCGCGAATCCGCTGCGCGACCGCGTGACGGAGATCGCCGTGCTGCGCATCGAGCGTGGCGAGCTGGTGGAGCGCTGGGAAACGCTGGTCAATCCCGAATGCCCGATCCCGCCGCTGATCCAGCGGCTGGTCGGCATCACCGACGCGATGGTCGCCGATGCGCCCACCTTCGCGGCCATCGCCGACGAAGTGCGCGCCCGTCTCGGCGCCGCCGTGTTCGTCGCCCACAACGCGCGCTTCGATTACGGCTTCATCCGCAGCGAGTTCGCGCGCATCGACCAGAGCTTCGATGCGCCGGTGCTGTGTACGGTGAAGCTGTCGCGTGCGCTGTACCCCGAACATCACCGCCACGGCCTCGACGCGCTGATCGAGCGCCACGGCTTCACGTGCGGCGCGCGCCACCGCGCCATGGGCGACACTGAGGTGTTGTGGCAGTTCGCCCGCCTGATCACGGCATCGTTCGCGCCCGAGCTGCTGGCGCGCGCCGTCGAGCGCGCGATGAAGCGCCCCGCGCGCGTGGCCGAACTGCCCGAAGGCGTGCTCGAAGGCCTGCCGGAGTCGCCCGGCCTGTATTACCTCTACGGCGACAACGACCAGCTCCTCTACCTCGGTCGCAGTGCCTGCCTGCGCGCGCGCGTCATGGAGCACTTCGCGCCGGGCGTGAAGGGCAGGGACGCGGAGCTCGCGCAGCGCGTCCGCCGTGTCGACTGGGAGGAGTGCGCCGGCGAACTGAGCGCGACCCTGCGTGAAGCCGGGCTTCTGCGTGGCCGCTGCCCGCCATACAACCGCGCAGCGGGCGGCGCGGAGGTGTTCGGCCTGCAATACGTGCCGGGACGGCGCCGCCCGCCCATCCTGCAGCGCGTGCCGCTCGCCGGCAGCGATCCGGCGGCATGGGGCGACGTGCATGGCACCTTCCGCGCGAAGCAGGAAGCCGACAACCTGCTGCGCGAACTCGCGCAGGCCTACCAGCTGTGTCTCAAGCGCCTGGGACTGGAGGGTGGCAAGGAGGGGGCGTGCTCGGCGCATGCGGCGAAACGCTGCGCCGGCGTGTGTGCCGGCAAGGAAAGCATCGCGGCGCACGACCAGCGTCTGCTCGGCGCGCTCGGGGCGGTGAAGCTGCGCGCCTGGCCGTGGGCGGGGCCGGTGCTCGTCGCCGAGCGCTGCGCGCACAGCGGTAGCGAGGCCTGGCACGTATTCGATCGCTGGTGCCTGCTGGGTTCCGCCGACAGTGTGTCGGCGCTGGAAGCGCTGCGCGCGGAACTGCCGCCGCGCCGCTTCGATCTGGACATCTACCGCATCCTGGTGCGCTGGCTTGCCGCGGACGGCAACCGCGAGCGCGTGGAACCGTTCTCCGCCTGAGGTCGCGAACGGCCCGTCACGCCGCGATGCGCTCGAGCTGCAGGCGGTTGGTGAGCGTGATCGCGCGGCGACCGCGCGGGATGATGAAGCCGTCGCGCCGCAGCCGGTTGAGCACGCGCGAGAAGGTTTCCGGCGTCAGGTTGAGCTGCGACGCGATCGTTTGCTTGTCGCATGGAAGATGCACCTCGCCGTCGTCGCTGCCGGCGTGCTGCACGAGGTAGTGTGCGACGCGCTGGGTGCTGCTGCGCTGCGTGCATTGCTCCATCCCGTCGACCAGTTCGCGCATGCGCTCCGACAGCCGCGCCATCAGCGCCATCGCGAAGGCCGGCTGGGCCGACATCGCCGCCTGCAGCGCCCCGCGCTGGATGTGCAGCACCGTGCTGTTGCGCGTGGCCTGCGCCGCGAGGCTCGTACAGCTGTCGCTGAAGATGTTTTCCTCGCAGAATGTATCGCCCGGGCCGGCGAGCCGCACGACCTTTTCCGCCCCGGCGCTGGAGATCAGGAACAGCTTGAGCTCGCCTTCGAGCACGAGGTACATGCCACCCGGTTCGGCGCCGCGATGCATGAGGATCTCGCCCCGCGATGCGCGCAGCGAGCGAACGCCGTGGGCGAGGCGCCCGAGGGCGGCGGCATCGAGTCGATCGAAGGGCTCGATGCGGGCGAGAATCTGAACGGTCTGGGCCTGGATCGTGTTCATGGCAGGAAGCTCCCTGGGCGTCATGATGCGGGGTCTGGCCGACATTCTTCCGCAAGTGTAGATGCAGAAATCATGTTGATCCTAGTGGCATATGTCTCACTTTGCCGCCTACTACCTCTTCAGAGGTATTGGTGGTAAGTGGAAAGTGTCGGATTTTTATGGCTTTTTTTTGAACGGGAAATATCCGGTTACGGATCGGGGTATATGGAGGTATCTCCCATGAATCCAGCGGCGGCTGCGTCCGGGCGTGGATGGCGCGGACTGGCCCTGCGCATGTGGCACATGATCGCCGGCCGCGCCGTGCTGCTGCTTCTCCTGCTGGCCTTCTTTGCGGTCGCCCTCATCGGGGTCGCCGGCATCGGCGTGTCGGTCGTCGTCGTCGAGTCGGTACAGGGGAGCGCCAGCGCCGTGAACGTCGCGGGCAGCCTGCGCCGCCTCGCCCACCGGGCCGGCGGCCTGGCGGTGGCGCGCGGCATGGGGGCTGCGGATCAGGACGCGGTTCGCAACGCGGTTGCCCAGTTCGAGGCTGCGCTGGACAGCCCCGTCATCGCCACTGTGCTCGAGCGCCAGCCGAGCAGCGTCTTCGCATCGATCTTCCGTGGCATCGAGGCCGGCTGGACGACGCGCATCCGCCCCAGCCTGCTGCACATCCCCGAGGCGCGAGCGGACGATCCGCTCGCGACGGCGCGCTATCGCGCGCTGCTCGCCGACGTCGATGCGTTTGCCGAGGAGATCAATACGCTGGTGGCGGTGCTCGAGCACGAGGCCGAGTCGCGCATCGGCCAGCTGCGCACGATGCTGGGCGCCGCGCTCGCGCTGCTGGTGTTCGTCATCGCCGCGGCGCTGGCCGTGTTGCGCCGGGGGGTGCTCGGTCCGCTGACCGACTTGCGCGCCTGCGCGGCCCGCATCGCCCGGGGCGACTTCGGCGCGCGCAGCCGCTACACCGGGCCGGACGAACTGGGGCGGGTGGGGGACGCGTTCAATGCGATGGCCGACGAGCTATCGGTGGCCTACCGCGAACTCGAGGCGCGTGTGGAGAAGAAGACTGCCGACCTCACTCGCAGCAACCGTGCGCTCGAACTCCTCTACTACGTGATCGCGCGCCTGTACCACGCACCCGCGAGCAGCGAGACCTATTCCGAAACGCTGCAGGATCTCGAGCAGACCCTGGGGCTCACGGGGAGCTTCATCTGCATCGAGCCCAAGCACGGCGGGCCCGCATCGGTGATCGCCTCGACGATGGGTGAATGCGCCGAACGCGTGTCGGGCAGCGAGAGTTGTGCGCGCTGCTCGGGGCGTGCGGCGCCGTGGAGCTACCATCGCGAGGGCGATGTCGATGTGCTGTTGGTGCCGCTGCGCGACGCCGAGCGGCACTACGGAATGCTGCGCCTCGCCTTGCCGCCCGGGAAGCGGCTGGCGGAATGGGAGCGCGACCTGCTCGAGGCCGTGTCGCGCCACATGGGTATAGCGCTCGGCATCTCGCGCCAGAGCGAGCGCGAGCGTCTGCTCTCGCTGCAGGAGGAACGTTCGATCATTGCCCGCGAACTGCACGATTCACTCGCGCAGTCGCTGTCCTTCATGAAGATCCAGGTGAGCCTGCTGTCCTCGGCGCTGGCCGGGTCGCAGCTGCGCGAAGACGCCGCGCCCATCCTTGGCGATCTGCGCGAAGGCATCAACGCCGCCTACCGTCAGTTGCGCGAACTGCTGACCAGCTTCCGCCTGCGCATCGAGGGCGACTTCGCGCGCCTGCTCGGCAATACCGTGTCCGAGTTCGCCGCGCGCAGCGGCCTGCCGATCGCGCTCGAGCTCGATCTGGCGGGCGGGCATCTCAATCCGAACCAGGAGATCCATGTCCTGCACATTGTCCGCGAGGCCTTGTCCAACGCGGTGCGCCATGCGCAGGCGACCGATATCCGCGTCGCGCTCGCGCGCACCCCCCGCGGAGAGATCGAGGTCGTCGTCGAGGACGACGGCTGCGGCGTGGGGGACGGCGCCCAGGTCGCGGCGCAGCATTTCGGCCTTACGATCATGGCCGAGCGCGCGCGCGGGCTTGGCGGCTCGTTCGAAGTGCAGAACCGCCCGGGCGGCGGCACGCGCATCGTCGTGCGTTTCATGCCCGAAGCGGCCCCGGTGCGCCCCCAGATATCCATCGCCGTGGAAGGCAAATGAGCGAAACTCCGCAACGCGTCATCATCATCGACGACCACCCCCTGTTCCGCAAAGGCTTGATCCAGCTGCTGCGCACCGTGCCCGGGTTCCAGCTCGTGGCCGAGGCCGCGGACGGGAAGGAAGGCATCCGCCAGATCCTGCACCTGCGCCCCGACCTGCTGCTGCTCGACCTCAACATGAAGGACATGTCCGGGCTGGAGGTGCTGCGCTTCGTGAAGCAGGCCGATCTCGACACCCGCGTCGTGATGGTCACCGTCTCGGACGCTGCCGACGACCTCGTCGCCGCCTTGCGTGCCGGTGCCGACGGCTATCTGCTCAAGGACATGGAGCCCGAGGAGATGGTGGCGGCGCTGCACGCCGCCGCAGCCGGGCGCATCGTCGTCTCCGACGCCCTCACGCACCTGCTGGCCGCCGCCCTGCGCGACGACAAGCGCCCCGAGAGCGCATCGGCGGCCGGACTCACCGAGCGCGAGCAGGGCATCCTCGAGTGCATCGCCGGCGGCCTGTCCAACAAGCAGATCGCCCGCGAACTGAACATCGCCGAAGGCACCGTGAAGGTCCACGTCAAGCACCTGTTGCGCAAGCTCAATTTCCGTTCGCGCGTCGAGGCTGCCGTGTGGGCGGTCGAACACATGCGCAGCGAACGCTGATCCGCTTGTCCGGACGACTCCAGATGAGAGTCGTTCCCATCTTGACAGCAGTCAAGGTTCGGCGCTTCCCGCACGTGTCCAATGAAAACCATGGATGTTTCAGGGTATTGCGTTCGTTTCATGTCGACTTCACGCCGTGGTTTTCTCAGGGGCCGTTTCGGTTCCGATGCCGACATGCAGCGCCCGCCCTGGGCGGTTCCGGACGGCGCGTTCGAGGACGCCTGCACGCGCTGCGGAGACTGCCTGAAGGCCTGCCCCCCCGCGATTCTCGTGGCCAGTGCGGGCGGCTATCCAGCTGTCGATTTCAGTCGGGGTGAATGCAGCTTCTGCGGCGACTGCGTGTCGGCCTGCAAGCCGCGCGCGCTGCGGCGGGATGACGTTGCGGCAGCGCCGTGGCGGCTCAAGGCGGCGATCGGCGATGCCTGCCTCGCGCGGCGCGGGGTGGAATGCCGCGTGTGCGGCGAAGTATGCGGCGTGGCGGCGATCCGCTTCCGGCCCAGCCTCGGTGGTGTCGCGCAGCCCCTGTTCGACGCCGCCGGCTGCACCGGCTGTGGCGGCTGTCTGGCGCCCTGTCCGGCCGGCGCCATTGCAATGAAGGATGAAGTGGAGATGTCGGTATGAAGATCGCAAGTCTCGTCGTTCGGGTCGCTCCCGAGCACATCGAGGTGCTCAAGGATGCGCTGCAGAAGATTCCGGGCGTCGAGCTGCACGGCGCAAGCGCCGAGCTCGGACGCGTCATCGTCACCGTCGAGGACGGCGAGGGCTACGCGATGACCGATTCGCTGCTGGCGGTCAACCTGGCTCCGCACGCGCTCGGCGTGACGCTGGCCTACGAATATACGGATGAAGGTTTGGACAACGAATTGGAACACCCGGAACCGATACCGGGCCTGCCGCTCGCGGCGGACCGAATCGGCAGCGCTCAGGACAAGGAGGCTTGAAATGACCATGGATAGACGCGAATTCATCAAGACCAATGCCATCGCGGCCGCCGCGGCGACCGCCGGCATCGGCATCCCGGTGGTGGCCCAGGCGCAGGCCCAGCCCGCCGGCAACGCCTCCACGAAGGTGCGCTGGGACAAGGCCGCCTGCCGCTTCTGCGGCACCGGCTGCTCGGTGCTCGTCGGCGTGCAGAACGGCCGCGTCGTCGCCACCCAGGGCGACCCCGACTCGCCCGTGAACCGCGGCCTGAACTGCATCAAGGGGTACTTCCTGTCGAAGATCATGTACGGCAACGACCGGCTCACCAAGCCCCTGCTGCGCATGAAGAACGGCAAGTACGACAAGAACGGCGAGTTCGCGCCAGTCACGTGGGACCAGGCCTTCGACATCATGGCCGAGAAATGGAAGGCCGCGATCAAGCAGCACGGAAACGATTCCGTCGCGATGTTCGGCTCCGGCCAGTGGACCATCTGGGAAGGCTATGCCGCGGCCAAGCTGCACAAGGCCGGGCTGCGCAGCAACAACCTCGACCCCAACGCGCGCCACTGCATGGCCTCCGCGGTCGCGGGCTTCATGCGCACCTTCGGCATCGACGAGCCGATGGGCTGCTACGACGACATCGAGAACGCCGACGGTTTCGTGCTGTGGGGCTCGAACATGGCGGAAATGCACCCCATCCTGTGGTCGCGCATCACCGACCGCCGCCTGTCCAAGGAAGGCAGCGAAGTGCACGTGCTGTCGACCTTCGAGCACCGCTCCTTCGAGCTCGCCGACAACGGCATGATCTTCGTGCCCAACACCGATCTGGCGATCCTCAACTACATCTGCAACTACATCATCCAGAACAAGAAAGTTAACACCGAGTTCATCAAGACGCGGGTCAACTTCAAGAAGGGCGAGACCGACATCGGATTCGGCCTGCGTCCGAACCACGCCCTCGAAGCCAACGCCACCAACAACGGCTATCCCGGCGCCGACGGCAAGCCCAAGGGCAACACCGGCGCGGCGACCGACATCAGCTTCGAGGAATTCGCCAAGTTCGTGTCCGAGTACACCGCCGAGAAAGTGTCGAAGCTCTCGGGCGTCCCCGTCGATCGCCTCGAGCGCATGGCCAAGCTCTACGCCGATCCGAACAAGAAGGTTGTCTCGTTCTGGACCATGGGCTTCAACCAGCACACCCGCGGCACGTGGGTGAACAACATGATCTACAACGTGCACCTGCTGACGGGCAAGATCTCCGAGCCCGGCAACAGCCCGTTCTCGCTCACCGGCCAGCCCTCCGCCTGCGGCACCGCGCGCGAGGTCGGCACCTTCGCGCACCGCCTGCCGGCCGACATGGTCGTCACCAACCCGATGCATCGCGCGATCACCGAGAAGATCTGGCAGCTGCCCGAAGGGACGATTCCCGAGAAGATCGGCTACCACGCCGTTGCCCAGAGCCGCGCGCTCAAGGACGGCAAGATCAAGTGCTACTGGACCAGCACCACCAACAACATGCAGGCCGGCCCGAACGTCAACGGCGAGATCTACCCCGGTTGGCGCAACCCGGAAGCCTTCGTCGTCGTCTCCGACTGCTATCCGACCGTCTCCGCGCTGTCCGCCGACCTGATCCTGCCCGCCGCGATGTGGGCGGAGAAGGAAGGCGCCTTCGGCAACGCCGAGCGCCGCACGCAGTTCTGGCGGCAGCAGGTGTCCGCGCCGGGGCAGGCGAAGTCCGACCTGTGGCAACTCCTCGAGTTCTCCAAGCGTTTCAAGGTCGAGGACGTGTGGCCCGCCGAGCTCATCGCGAAGAAGCCCGAGTACAAGGGCAAGACCCTGTTCGACGTGCTGTACAAGAACGGCTCGGTCAACAAGTTCCCCCTCGCCGACGTCGAGAAGGCCAACGCGCATGCGATCCCCGGCTACATGAACGACGAGTCCAAGGAACTCGGCTTCTATCTGCAGAAGGGCCTGTTCGAGGAATACGCCCAGTTCGGTCGCGGCCACGGCCATGACCTCGCCGACTTCGCCATGTACCACAAGGCGCGCGGTCTGCGCTGGCCGGTCGTCGAGGGCAAGGAAACCCTGTGGCGTTTCCGCGAAGGCTACGACCCCTACGTCAAGACCGGCGAGGGTGTGAAGTTCTACGGCCACAAGGACGGCAAGGCAGTGATCTTCGCGCTGCCCTACCAGGATCCGCCCGAGATGCCGGACAAGGAATTCGACATGTGGCTGTGCACCGGCCGCGTGCTCGAGCACTGGCACACCGGCACGATGACCCGCCGCGTGCCCGAGCTGCACCGCTCGGTGCCCGAGGCGCAGATCTTCATGCACCCGGACGACGCCACCAAGCGCGGCCTGCAGCGCGGCATGATGGTCAAGGTCGTGTCGCGCCGCGGCGAGATCACCGCGCGCCTGGAAACCCGCGGTCGCAACAAGCCGCCGGTCGGTCTCATCTTCATCCCCTTCTTCGACGAAGGGCGCCTGGTGAACAAGCTCACGCTCGACGCCACCTGCCCGATCTCGAAGGAAACGGACTTCAAGAAGTGCGCCGTCAAGGTGCTCAAGGTCTGACGGAATAGGGCAGCGGAGCGCGGATCATGGGTGACATGCAGGACAAGCCGGTCGGCCAGGGAGGCACCTCGCCCCGCCGCCGCTTCCTCCGGGAAGTGGCGGGGGTGGCGGGCGGCGCCTGCCTGCTGTCGCTCGGCGTCGGCCTGTACGCGAAGCAGGCGAGCGCCCTGCCCGCGGTCGCCCTGCGTCCGCCCGGCGCCCTGGCGGAAGGTGACTTCCTCGCCGCCTGCGTGCGCTGCGGCCTGTGCGTGCGCGACTGTCCGTATGACACGCTGAGGCTTGCCGAACTGGGCGACGGCGTCGCGACCGGTACCCCGTACTTCGCCGCACGGCAGGTCCCGTGCGAGATGTGCGAGGACATTCCCTGTGTCGTCGCATGCCCGACCGGAGCGCTCGACCGCAGCCTCACCGACATCGGCAAGGCGCGCATGGGTCTCGCGGTGCTGATCGACCACGAGACCTGCCTCAACTTCCTCGGTCTGCGCTGCGACGTCTGCTATCGCGTGTGCCCGGTCATCGACAAGGCGATCACCCTGGAACGCCAGCACAATCCGCGCTCCGACCGCCACGCGATGCTGCTGCCCACCGTGCATTCCGACTACTGCACCGGCTGCGGCAAGTGCGAGAAATCCTGCGTGCTGCCGGGCGAAGCGGCGATCAAGGTGCTGCCGGTCAGGCTCGCTCAGGGTTCGAAGGCCGAGCACTACCGCAAGGGTTGGGAAGAGAAGGAAGCCGCAGGCCAGTCCCTGATCGGCGAGCAGATCGAACTGCCCGTGCGCGGCCTCGAAGGCAAGTCCTACGGCGACACGCGCGTGCTGCCGGGGCAGGGGCCGGCTCCTGCACCTGCCACGCCAGCCCGGCCGGACAGCGGTCTCGACTCGGGGTGGAAGCCATGAGCGCCACCACGACCAAGGCCGCACGTCCGCGCATCGGCGCCGAAGCCATCGCCGGCAAGGGCTGGCTGGGCGCACACAAGTGGCTCGTCCTGCGCCGCCTGTCGCAGCTCGGCATCCTCGCGCTGTTCCTCGCCGGCCCGTGGTTCGGGGTGTGGATCGTCAAGGGCAACCTCTCGTCCAGCCTCACGCTCGAGGTGCTGCCGCTCACCGATCCCTTCCTGCTCGCGCAGTCGCTCGCGGCCGGAACGCTCCCGTACAAGGAGGCACTGATCGGCGCCGGCATCGTCGTCGCCTTCTACCTCCTCGCCGGCGGCCGCGTGTTCTGCTCCTGGGTGTGCCCGATGAACCTCGTCACCGACGCTGCCGCCTGGCTGCGCCGGCGCCTCGGCCTCAAGGGCGGCAAGATCCCCTCCGGCGACACCCGCTATTGGCTGCTCGGCTTCATGCTGGTGGCTGCGTTCTTTACCGGCAGTCTCGCGTGGGAATGGGTCAATCCGGTGTCGATGCTGCATCGCGGCCTCATATTCGGCTTCGGCCTCGCGTGGGGCATCGTCGGCGGCGTCTTCCTCTACGACCTGCTCATCGCCACGCGCGGCTGGTGCGGCCACCTCTGCCCGATGGGCGCCTTCTACAGCCTGCTCGGCAGCACCGCGCTGGTCCGCGTCAGCGCCGCCCGGCGCAGCGCCTGCGACGACTGCATGGACTGCTTCGCCGTGTGTCCCGAACCCCAGGTCATCCGCCCCGCCCTCAAGGCGGCCGGCCAGGACCATCCCGTCATCCTCGACCGCAACTGCACCAACTGTGGCCGCTGCGTCGATGTATGCGGCAAGAACGTTTTTCGAATCACGACCCGATTTGATAGGAGCGAGTCATGAAAAAACAGACCCGTAACCTGACGCTGGCGCTCGTTGCCGCCGTGAGTTTCGGTTTTCTCGGCGGACAGGCCGCCTTCGCCCAGCAGGTGCAGAGTCTGCGCGGCGCACCCGTCGACGCGGCCGAGCCGGTCACGCCGGCCGCGCACATCCGGCCCGACGGGCCGGCCATCGCGCGCGACTACGTGCAGCAGCCGCCCTTGATCCCGCACAAGGTCGAGGGCTACGAAGTCACCAAGAATTTCAACAAGTGCATGGACTGCCACGCCTGGAGCCGCTACCAGGAGTTCAACGCGACCAAGGTCAGCCTCACCCACTTCAAGGACCGCGACGGCGGCGAACTGTCGAACATCTCGCCGCGTCGCTACTTCTGCCTGCAGTGCCACATTCCCCAGACCGACGCCAAGACGCTGGTCGACAACAACTTCAAACGCGCCGAGGGCCTGCGCTGATCCTCGACGCATAAAGGACAGGGAACCAACATGACCCAGGACAACAACAACGCGAAGGGCAGCCTGTGGCAGCGCCTGCGTCGCCTCGCCTTCGGCGTCGTCGGCATTGCCTTCGTCGCCGGCATCATCTTCTGGGGCGGCTTCAACACGGTGCTCGAACTCACCAACCGCGAAGCCTTCTGCATCGGCTGCCACGAGATGAAGGAAAACGTCTTCAAGGAGTACCGCAACACCATTCACTACCAAAACCGCACCGGCGTGCGCGCCACCTGCCCGGACTGCCACGTGCCCAAGGAATGGATTCCCAAGATCATCCGCAAGATCCAGGCGTCCAACGAAGTCTTCCACCACCTGCTCGGCTCGATCGACACCCCCGAGAAGTTCAACGCCAAGCGCGTCCAGCTCGCCCAGAACGAATGGCGCCGCATGAAGAAGAACAACTCGCAGGAGTGCCGCAACTGCCACAACTACGAGTACTTCGACTACTCCGTGCAGGGTCGCCGCTCGAACAAGGCGCACCAGGCCGGCTTGGCCGAAGGCAAGACCTGCATCGACTGCCACAAGGGCATCGCCCACTCCCTGCCGCCGATCGAGCAGGACATCGGTGCCGCGCGCGAAAGCGTCGCGCCGGAGGTCTTCCATCCGCCGGTTGCGCCCAAGCAGGAGTAAGCTTCCCGCGGTCTGCCGGTCCCGCCGCGATTTCATCTATCCATTGGTGAAATCGCGGTTTTTCCCATTTCCGGGGCTCCCGAATCGGTCCCGTCTGTGGTTAAATCCACGCCCATGCTTTATGCCAACGATCTCGCCTGCGTGAAGGGTGACCGCCCGCTGTTCCGTGGCCTTTCCCTGCGGGTCGCACCGGGGGACCTGCTGCGCGTCGCCGGCCCCAACGGATACGGCAAGACCAGCCTGCTGCGCATCCTGTGCGGCCTGGCGATGCCCGAAAGCGGCGAAATCCTCTGGAACGACGTCCCCATCAATCGCGACCGCGAAAGCTACCATCGTTCCCTGCTGTACCTCGGGCACGCTCCCGCGCTCAACGACCTGCTCTCGCCGCTCGAAAACCTGCGCTTCGCCTGTTCCTCCGGCGGCGACAAGGTCGATGAGGATGCCTGCATCGATGCCCTCGTGCGCATCGGCCTCGCCCAGCAGCTCGACCTGCCCGCGCGCGTCCTCTCGCAGGGGCAGCGCCGGCGCGTCGGTCTGGCCCGCCTGTTCCTCGAGGCCGACCGCAAGCTGTGGATTCTCGACGAGCCCTTCACGGCGCTCGACGTCGCTGCGGTGGCCGACCTCACTTCCACACTCTCCGAACATTGCGCCGCCGGCGGCATGGTGGTGCTCACCACCCACCAGGATGCCCCCTTCGCCAAGGCCCCGACGGTGCTCGATCTTGCCGAGGTAGCCTGTTGAGTCGCGCCCTGGGTCCTTTCGCCGCGGTCCTCGGCCGCGATCTCCTGCTTGCATGGCGCGGCCGGGCCGACGTCCTCGTCACGCTCGCGTTCTTCGTCGTCGTCGTGTGCCTGTTTCCCTTCGGGGTCGGCGCCGAGCCCAACCAGCTGCGAGCCATCGCGCCGGGCGTGCTGTGGGTGGCGGCCCTGCTGTCCACCCTGCTGTCCCTGCACCGCCTGTTCGCGCAGGATCACGCCGACGGCACGCTCGAACAGCTTCTGCTCACGCCCGAGCCGACCGTCCTGTGGGTCGTCGCCAAGATCAGCGCCCACTGGATCGCCACCGGCCTGCCGCTGGTCGTCGTCGCGCCTGGCCTGGCGCTGCTCTTCGACGTGGAGCAGGGGGCGCTGGGGGTGCTGGTCCTGTCCCTGGCGCTCGGAACCCCGATCCTCGCGCTGCTCGGAGCGGTCGGCGCCGCGCTGACCCTCGGGCTACGTGGCGGCGGCATGTTGCTCGCGCTGCTGGTGTTGCCGCTCTTCGTGCCGGTGCTGATCTTCGGCGCCGGGGCGGTCGATGCCTACTTATCCGGGGTCGGTGCGCAGGCACATCTTTTGCTTCTAGGTGGCGGCCTGTTGGCTACCCTGGCCCTTGCTCCGCTGGCCTGTGCGGCAGCCCTCCGAATTGCGGTTGAATGATGAAAGATATGCAAAAGCCCGAACGCAGCAAGAGCATCTTCCGTTTTGCTGCTCCCCAGATGTTCTACCCGCTGGCCGGCAAGCTCGCCCCCTGGTTCGCAGGCATCGCCGCGGTCCTCGCCGCAGCCGGCATGTGGCTGGGGTTCTTCGTCGCGCCGACCGATGCCGTGCAGGGCGAGGTCTACCGCGTGATCTACATCCACGTCGCCGCGGCATGGATGTCGATGTTCGTCTATCTCGTCATGGCCTTCTGGTCCTTTGTCGGGCTGGTCATGAACACGCGCCTGTCCTTCATCATGTCGCAGGCGCTCGCGCCGACCGGCGCCATGTTCTGCTTCGTCGCGCTGTGGACCGGTGCGCTGTGGGGCAAGCCGACCTGGGGTGCCTACTGGGTGTGGGACGCGCGCCTGACTTCCCAATTGCTGCTCCTATTCCTGTATTTGGGATTCATGGCACTGACCCGGGCGATCGAAGACCCGCGTCGCGCCGACAAGGCCGGGGCGATCATCGCGCTCGTCGGCGCGGTCAACGTGCCCATCATCTATTTCTCGGTGAAGTGGTGGAACACCCTGCACCAGGGGGCTTCCGTCAGTCTCAACAAGGCTCCTTCGATGGCGACGACCATGCTGACCGGGATGCTGGTCATGGCGCTCGCCGCGTGGGCCTACACCATCGCGGTCACGCTGTGGCGCGTGCGCTCGCTGATCCTCGAACGCGAGCGCCATACCGATTGGGTTGCTGCGGAACTGAATGCGCTGGAGGGCAAGATCTGATGCAGTGGGAATCCTGGAGCGCCTTCTGGGACATGGGCGGATTCGCTCCCTTCGTGTGGGGCAGTTACGGCGTGACGCTGTTGCTCGTGGTCGGGGAACTGATCCTCGTCGTGCATCGTCGTAGGGATACCGTACGGCGCCTGTTGCGCCTGCGTCGGGCCAGTGCGGCCGGCGCGGGCGGGCGCCGTGCTTTTGAGGAGATCGTTGAATGAAACCCCGTAGCAAACGGCTCATGCTGCTCGGCGGCGCCGTCGCACTGCTTATCGGAGCGGTGGCTCTCGTGCTCACCGCGTTCCAGGAGAACCTCGTGTTCTTCCACACCCCCACCGAGGTGGCCGAAGGAAAGGCGCCGACCGGTCGCACCTTCCGCATCGGCGGTCTGGTCGAACCCGGCTCGATCAAGCGCGCCGCCGACGGCGTGACCGTGCAATTCGCGATCACCGACACCGCGAAGGCCATCCCCGTCACCTACAAGGGTTCGCTGCCCGATCTCTTCAGCGAGGGCAAGGGGGCGGTCGTGCAGGGCAAGATGAGCCCGGATGGCCAGTTCACCGCCTCGGAAGTGCTCGCCAAGCATGACGAAAACTACATGCCGCCCGAAGCCCAGCACGCGGTCGACCAGGCGCAGAAGGCCGCCAAGACGGTGAAGCAATGATTCCCGAACTAGGCCACTTTTCCCTCATCCTCGCGCTGATCCTCGCGGTCGTGCAGGGCGTCGTGCCGCTCGTCGGCGCGAGCCGCAACCGCCTCGCGCTGATGTCCGTCGGACGCACCGCAGCGCAGGGCCAGTTCCTGTTCATCGCGTTCTCCTTCGGCTGTCTCACCTGGTCCTTCATCAACAGCGACTTCTCGCTGCAACTCGCCGCCAGCAACTCGCATTCGCTGACCCCGGTCATCTACAAGATCACAGGCGTGTGGGGCAACCACGAAGGCTCGCTGTTGCTGTGGGCGATGTCGCTCGCGCTGTGGACGGTTGCCGTGACCGTGTTCAGCCGCAACCTGCCCGAGATCTTCATGGCGCGCGTGCTCGGCGTGCTGGGCCTCGTCAGCACCGGATTCCTGCTGTTCCTGCTGATCACGTCCAATCCGTTCGACCGCATCCTGCCCGGCGCACCCGAAGGCCGCGACCTCAATCCGCTGCTGCAGGATCCGGGCATGATCATCCATCCGCCGCTGCTCTACATGGGCTACGTCGGCTTCTCGGTCGCCTTTGCGTTCGCGATCGCTGCGCTGCTGTCCGGCCGCATGGATGCCGCCTGGGCGCGCTGGTCGCGTCCGTGGACCACGGTTGCGTGGGTCTTCCTCACCGCCGGCATCGCCATCGGCTCGGGCTGGGCCTACTACGAGCTCGGCTGGGGCGGCTGGTGGTTCTGGGATCCGGTCGAGAACGCCTCGTTCATGCCGTGGCTGCTCGGCACTGCCCTGATGCACTCGTTGGCGGTCACCGAGAAGCGCGGCGCCTTCCGCAGCTGGACCGTCCTCCTCGCCATCGGCGCGTTCTCCTTGTCGCTGATGGGCACCTTCCTCGTCCGCTCGGGCGTGCTCACCTCGGTGCATGCGTTTGCCACCGACCCCGCGCGCGGATTGTTCGTGCTGGTGCTTCTGGTGCTGGTGATCGGCATCTCGCTGGCCCTGTTCGCCTGGCGTGCGCCCACCCTGGCCGGGGGCGGCAGCTTCAGCCTCGTCTCGCGCGAAGCCTCGCTGCTCGGCAACAACGTCCTGCTGTCGGTCGCCTGCGGCTCCGTGCTGCTCGGCACGCTCTATCCCCTGTTCGTCGATGCGCTGAACCTCGGCAAGATCTCGGTCGGACCTCCGTACTTCGAAACCGTGTTCGTGCCGCTGATGACCCCGGTGATCGTGCTGATGATGATCGGCCCCTTCGTGCGCTGGAAAGGCGACGACGGCCACAGCATCCTGCGCAGGGTCGGACCGGGCCTGGTCGCGAGCATCGTCCTGGGCATCGGTATCGCCTTTGCGATCGGCCATGTCACGTGGCGCACCGTCCTGGGCCTGTCGCTCGCGGCGTGGGTCCTGATCGGTAGCGTGCAGATCCTCTGGCAGCGCCTCGCGGATCGCGCCGGTGCCGGCACCGGGGCGCGCCTGCGCAGCATCCCCGCCGCGTGGTGGGGCATGTGGTTCGCGCACCTGGGGATCGGCGTCTTCATCATCGGCGTCGCCATGGTCGGCAGCCTGAACAGCCAGATCCAGGTCAAGATGCTGGCCGGTGACACGGCGCAGCTGGCGGGCTACACCTTTACTTTCCGCGGCGTGGCCAATGCGCCCGGCCCGAACTACGCCGCGGCCCGCGCGACGATCGAGGTCAGCCGCGGCGGTGTCACGTTCGCGACGCTCACGCCCGAGAAGCGTTTCTACGAAGCGCAGGGCATGCCGATGACCGAGGCCTCGATCGACATCGGACCGCTGCGCGACGTGTACGTGAACCTCGGCGACCAGCTCGAGGACGGCGCCTGGGTCGTGGGCCTGTTCTACCGTCCGTTCATCAGCTGGATCTGGTTGGGCTGCACCCTGATGGCCTTGGGCGGCATCTTCGCCGCTGCCGACCGCCGCTACCGCCGTCTGGCCGAACGCGAAGCCCCTGCCGGGGCGGCGCGCCAGGTTGCCTGAGAGGTTCCATGAAAGCGAAGTTCCTAGTACCCCTGTTCATCTTCCTGCTGCTGGCCGGTTTTCTCGGCTACGGCCTGAAACTCAATCCGCGCGAGGTCCCTTCGCCCCTGATCGGCAAGCCGGCGCCGGCCTTCCGTGTGCCGCAGCTGCAGGCCGAGGACAAGACCATTGCGCCGGAGGACCTGAAGGGGCGCGTGTGGCTCCTCAACGTCTGGGCCTCGTGGTGCATTTCGTGCCGCTACGAGCATCCGGTTCTGGTCGATTTTGCCCGCAACAGCCCGGTGCCCATCATCGGCCTCAACTACAAGGAAGTGCGCGGCGACGGCGCGCTCGATGTGAAGGGCCTGGACCCCGCGACCGAGCTGGCCACGGCGCGCCAGCGCGCCCGCCAGTGGCTCGTCGAACATGGCGGCGATCCGTACATGGTGTCGGCCGTCGATCTTGATGGACGCATCGGCATCGACTATGGGGTCTACGGTGTTCCGGAAACCTTCCTGATCGACCAGCAGGGTGTGATCCGTTACAAGCACATCGGACCGATCACGCCGGAGTCGCTGCGCGACGTGCTGATGCCCAAGATTGCGGAGCTGCAACGTGCGAGCTGAGCTGATGCGCCGCCTGGCGCTTGTTGCGGCGCTGTCGCTGCCCTTCGCGGGCCACGCCGGGGAAGCGGCGCCGGTCGCCGACGATCCCGCCCTCGAAGAGCGCGTGATGCGCCTGTCGCACGACCTGCGCTGCCTCGTTTGCCAGAACCAGTCGATCGCGGAGTCCAATGCTCCGCTGGCAGTCGACCTGCGCAACCAGGTCCGCGAGCAGTTCCTCGCGGGCAAGGACGAAGCGGCGGTCGTCGACTATCTCGTCGCCCGTTATGGCGATTTCGTTCTCTACCTGCCGCCGTTCAATGCGACGACGATGCTGCTCTGGCTCGGGCCGGCGCTATTGCTCGTCGCCGGTGCCGGATGGCTCGGCTGGCGCCTGCGCAGGCGCGTCCGCGAGGCTCCTCCGCCCCTGAGCGCGGAGGAGCATGCCCGCGCTGCCGCCCTGCTTGATGGCACTGCCAAACCTTCCCAGGAGTCCCGCTCGTGACCGTTTTCCTGATCCTGGCCACCTTGCTGGTGGCCGGCGCCCTGCTGCTCGTGATCCCGCCCATGTTGGGCGCGGGCGCAAAGGCGCGCGAACATGCTGCACGTCAGGAACAGGTCCGCACCGTACTGATCGTGCTGCGCGAACAATTGGCCGAGCTCGAGGCCGACCATGCCGCAGGCCGCATCGCGGAAGCCGACTACAAGCGTTCCCGCGAGGAACTCGAGCAGCGCGCGCTGACGGAGGCCGGCACCACCGAGGCCGGCGTCGACGTCGCCCCCGCGCGTGGGTGGGCGCTTGGTGTGGTGTTTGCCGTCCCGGTTCTTGCGGTGGCGGTGTACCTGGTGCTCGGCACGCCCGAAGGACTGGATCCGGCCAGCGCCAGACCTGCGCCCGAGGCCGGTCACCAGATCACGCCCGAACAGATGCAGGCAATGGTGGTTCAGCTTGCCGACCGGCTCGAGCGTCAGCCTGACGACGTACAGGGCTGGATGATGCTCGGGCGTTCGTTTGCCGTGATGCAGAATTTCCAGGGCGCCATGGCGACCTGGGCCAAGATCGGCGCGAAGATCCCGGATCATCCGGACATCCTCGCTGATTGGGCGGACCTGCTGGCCGGCGCCGCCGGGCGCAAGTTCGAGGGCGACCCCGACCGGCTCATCGCGCGCGCGCTCGAACTGGCGCCGAATCACGTCAAGGCGCTGGCCCTCTCCGGCACCTCGGCATTCGTCCGGCACGACTACGCGAGCGCCTCCGCTCAATGGGAGAAGATCCTCGCCTCCATGTCGCCCGGTGACGGTGCGTACAGCTCGATTCTCGCGAGTATCAACGAAGCTCGCGCCAAGGGTGGGATGGCCGCTTTGAACCCGCCCGCGGGTGCGCAGATGGCGGGAATCGGGGCGCCTGCTGCGCGCGATGAAGGCTCGGCCGCCTCGGCGCCTCTAACGCTTCGCGGTCGCCTGAGTCTCGCACCCGAGCTCGTGCAACAGGCCGGCAGCGACGCGACCGTCTTCGTGTTCGCGCGTCCGCTGCAGGGCGGAATGCCGATCGCCGCGTTGCGCATGCGTGCAGGCGAGTTGCCGGTCGAGTTCGATTTCACCAACGCCCAGCGGATGTCCCAAGGGCCGTTGCCCGAACAGATCGCCGTCGGCGCACGCGTCTCGAAGGGAGGCGGCGCGACCGCCGCTGCGGGCGATCTCGAGAGCCAGACCGTGCTCGTCGCGCCCGACGCCCAAGGCGTCAGCATCGTGATCGACCGCGTGCGCAAGTAAGCCACCAGCGACCGTCGAAGGGTAAGGGCGTGGTGCCGTTGGCGCCACGCCCTTTTTGTTTATGCGCCCGGCAGGGGGAGACCAGCGATCGCCGTCGCCCGCGGGGGCGACACCATCGAAGGCGGATGCGACGATCCGGCCCGCCGGTGCACCGCGCGAATCCTCGTCGAGGGTCGCCGCTGCCCGCATCCTCCATGCCGCCAACAACCCGTGATCCTGTGCCCTCAACGGCCTCAAGCCGGACGACAGGTGGGGGCGCTGGTCAGGCTGCGGACACGGAGCAGCGAGGGCAGCCGGTCGTCGCTTCAAGCAATCCGCGGGGCGAAAAAAAGCCGCCCCGGGTGTTGGGGCGGCTTGGTGATACGGTGAAGGGTCTGACCGCTGGCTCAGCTGGCCGGGCGGATATGCGCCACCCCGCCGTAGCTGCCGATCCAGAGGTCGCCTTCCTTGGTCGTCGTCATCGAGAACACGGTGTCGTTGAACAGGCCATCGGAAGACTTCATGATGCGGAACTGGTTGCCTTCCTTGACTGCAAGACCGCTGTTCGTGCCCACCCACAGGCGGTTCTGCTGATCGCGGTGCAGCATGAAGACATGGTTGCCGGGCAGGCCTTCGGTCGTCGTGTAATTCGTCCACTTCTCGCCGTCGAAGTGGGCCAGGCCGCCACCCCAGGTGCCGGACCACACGGTGCCATCGGCGTCGACGACCAGCGAGATGATGTAGTTCGGGTTGTAAGCCTGATCGATCCCTTCGAGTCCCATCTCGCGCTTCTGTTGCGCGTGGTGCAGCGATTCCTTCGCGGGGTCGCTCTTGAACGTGATCGCCTGCTTCACCCTCTCGTAATCCGCCCCGATCCCGCGTGCGTGGTTCCAGTTATCCCACTTGCCCTCGACAAAGCGTGCCATCCCGCCTTCGGTGGCAAGCCACATCTCGCCGTTCTTGCCCTCCGCCAGGCCGTACACCCAGTCGTTGGGCAGGCCGCCGTCGGTGTTCTCGACGGTGTAGAGTTCCCAGGCCGACGGATCCTTGAGCTTTCCGCCGCGCACGCGATTCACGCCGGACCAGGTGGCGATCCAGATGTCGCCCGTGCGCGTTTCAACCACGTCGTAAACGAACGCATCTCCGAGTCCCTCGGGGATGTTGTAGGTTTCCCAGGTGCCCGTGGCCTCGTCGAGCATGGACATTCCGCCGCCGTACGTACCCACGGTGATCTTGCCCTGGACGCGGCCAACGTAGAACATGCCGTTCGACAGCAGTCCGGTCTGGTTGTCGTAGAGCTTGAACTTGTCGGTGCGTGTGTCGTAACGGATGACGCCTCCGGAGGTGGCGACCCAGACTACGCCCTGATCCGCATAGATCTTCTTTACGTTCTTGTTGCCGACGCGGAAGTGGGTGAATTTTTCGTTCGGATCGACGCCCACCTTTCCTTCGCGAACTTCCTGTCCGCCGGTCGCGGCGTGGGTGCCGGCCGGTGCGCTGGCGACGGGTGCGGGCGACGGCGCCTTGCTCTGCTGCTGGCCCAGCGTATATGCGCCGACGATCGCGACGGCGCCGACGATGGTGGCGACGGCTGCAACTTTGTAACTCATGCGAAAGACTCCACTTTAAGTTCCGATTGTCGTCCGGAGCGCGATATCCGAGCCGGGCCGGGACGAGTCTGATTGCTCATTTACTTGCCGATGATTGCCACGCCGCGACGTGTGCCAACCCAGATGTCACCGTTGTCGGTAGCGGCGATCGTATAGACGTGGGAATCAAGCAGGCCTTCCTTGGTCGTGTATGACTGCCACTTCTTGCCGTCGAAACGCGATACGCCCTTGTCCGTTCCGAACCAGAACACGCCTTGCTTGTCCTGTGCGATCGAGTACACGATATTCCCGACGAGGCCGTCCTTGCTGTTGTAGTTCGTCCAGGTCTTCCCGTCGAAGCGCGCGACCCCGCCGCCCCATGTGCCGACCCATGCGTTGCCCTGAGGGTCGATATGCATTGCGAAGGAATAGTTCGGGTTGTAGGTCGGCTGACCGTGTTCCATGGTCGTGAGGTCGTGGCGCGAACGGGTACCGAGGCCGGTATTGCTCGACGCAGGGAGCTGGTCTGCGTTCGGTGCGCCGAGGCCGTCCTTGTGGGTCCACGACTTCCAGGTCTTGCCGTCGAACATCGACACGCCGCCTTCGGTCGCGAACCACGCGCGCCCCTTGGCATCCACGTCGAGCCCGTACACCCACTCGTTGATCAGCTCCTTGACGTACTTCTTGAACTCCCCGGTCTTGACGTTGAAGTGATTGACGCCCGCCCAGGTGCCGATCCAGAGGTTGCCGTCCTTGTCATTGGCGTAGGAGTAGATCCAGTAGTCGGCCAGGCCGTGCATGGGGAAATAGGTCTTCCACTTGCCGTCCTTGTAGCGCGAGGCCCCACCGGCGTTCGTTCCGAACCACTTGTAGCCCTGGCTGTCGATGCCGACCGCAAACACGTATTCGTTTGCCAGGCCGTCGGCACGGGTGAAGGTATTGCGCGGCTTTCGCGTGGCGAGGTCGATCTCATGCACGCCGGCCGAGGTGCCTACCCACATCGTATTTTTTTCGACGGTAAGTGCACGCACGTACACGGTGTCGCCGACATTGAACGTCTCGCGTACGCGATAGTCCGCGGCCGTTGCCTGCGCGAGAGCGGTGCTGCTGAAACAGGTGAGGGACAAACCGACGGCGGCCAGAGCGCGCCGAGCGTGTTGCAGGTCTAGGGTCATCGTTGAAGGGTCCGTAGATAGGCGATTACGTCAAGAATTTGCTGATCGCGAAGGATGCCGTTGAACGAAGGCATGGACTGCTTGCCAGTCCGGATGGACATCATGAGCATGGTATCGGGTTGCATCAGCCGCTCACCCCGGGAAAAGTGCGGTGCATTGGGTAGCACGGCCTGGCCTCCGACGCCGTGGCAACCGACGCAGTACTGCATGTAGATCTGCTGGCCCGCCATCACGTTGGCCGCCTGTGCGGGACTCGTGAGCACGGAAAACACGGCGCAGACGAGCGCGACTGCTGAGCGGATCATCGTCTGTCTCCCTTCTTGCGCTGCGCGCCACGGATCTTGGCGAGCTTTTCGTCCCATTCCTTGGCCTTGGCGGAGTCGGGCGCGATGCCGAAGGCGCCTTCCCGGTAGGCGCGAGCGACCGCCTCGACGGCCGTAAGCTCCCCGAACTCGCCTGCCTTGAGGATGAAGTCGCGGGCTTCCGGGCTGGTCTTGTCACTGGCCTCGAAACGCGCGTCACCTGCGATATAGGCGAGACCCAGCGTGATGATGGCGCTGCGATGTCCTTGCGCCGCCGCGGCGCGCATGAGCTTGTTGGCTTCGCCGAAGTCGGCGGTGACGCCTTCGCCCGTCATGAACATCTTGGCCAGACCGTACTGGCCTTCCGAGTTCTGCTGATCGGCAGACTTACGTAAGTAAAGCACCGCCTGGTCATCGAGTTCCGCGCTGTCGAGAATGGTCCCGTAAAGCGCCTGGGCGCCGGCGTGGCCTTCGTCCGCGGCCTGCTTCAGTGGGACCATCGCGCCGACGAGGTCGCCGGCATCGTAGGCAGCCAAGCCCTTTTTGTAGTCGTCCTCGCTGCTCCCATAGGCAACCGACGACGCAACGAGCAATGCGCAGGTCGCAAACAGCTGTCTGAAAGTGAGAACTAAATTCCCAGTTCCGAGAGATTTCATTCAGGCTTCCTTAGTCGAAGTTGGAGTCGTGAGCCGAGCCGGTATTGCCAGCGCCGCTCCTGTGAATGCCAAATGCCTCAAACTCCTCCAGCTTCCGGTAGAGGCTCGACAGCCCGATCCCGAGTTTCTGGGCCGCCGTGCGCCTGTCTCCGCCAGTTTCATCCAGCATGCGGTAGATCACGCTCGCCTCGAAGTCGCGCAACTGGTCGCGCAAGCTCCGCTGGGTAGCAATGGATGTGCCATGGGCCGTTGCGAGCGAAACGGTGCGCGCAATCTCGGGCGGAAGGTCATCAAGGGTGATGCAATTGTCCTCGGCAAGAATGCATGCGCGATTGATGACGTTTTCCATCTGGCGAACGTTGCCCGGCCACGGGTAGCCGATCAGCAGTCGTTCAACCTCGTCGGATACGGTCAGGCAGGTCGCCGCGTCGCGCTGGTCGCGCGCGCGGTCGAGGATAAAGCGAATGAGGCCGCGGATATCTTCCTGGCGCTCCCGCAAGGGGGGGATGTGGATGTGGAACATGCTCAGGCGGAAGAAGAGGTCCTCGCGGAAAGTGCCCTCCTTGACCATCTGGCTCAGGTCGCGGTTGGTCGCCGCAATGATGCGACAGTCGACGCGACGCGACTGTTCGCTGCCGACGGCACGGATTTCCTTTTCCTCGATGGCGTGCAGGAGCTTGGTCTGCATGAGCATCGGCAGTTCGCCGACCTCGTCGAGGAAGAGAGTCCCGAGGTCGGCCTGGAGGAACAGGCCCTTGCGTGCCTTGTCGGCGCCCGTGAAGGCCCCCTTGGTGTGGCCGAAGAACTCCGCCTCCATCAGCGTTTCGGGAATGGCGCTGCAGTTGACCGGAAGGAACAGGTGTTCGCTGCGCCGACTCTGCTCGTGGATCAGGCGGGCGAGAACTCCCTTGCCGGTTCCGGACTCGCCGGTGATCAGAACCGTGCTGTCGGTCGGTGCGACCTTGCCGGCAAGCCGCTCGACGGCGGCCATGGAGGGCGAAGTGAAGCGGAACTTGTCCGAGTCTGCCTTGGCGAACTTGCGCAGAACGCGGTTTTCCTCGCGCAGTCCGCGCAGTGCGGCGATCTGTTGCACGCGGTGCAACAGCTCCTCGACGTTGAACGGCTTCGTCACGTAGTCGGACGCCCCCAGTCGGAGCGCCTCCACCGCCGATTCCATCGAGGCGAATGCCGTGACCATGATGAAGTTGGTCTCGACCCCCGACTCCTTGATCGACCGCATGAGATCGACACCGTTGCCGTCGGGCATCTTGATGTCGCAAAGTGCCAGGTCGACGTCTCCTCGGACAAGCTTGGATGCGGCTTCAGTGCAATTGCGCGCCTCGTCGACGGAGTAGCCCGCCTGCCGACAGGCGTCAGCGAGAATCTCCCGGACGGCGCGCTCGTCGTCGATGACCAGTATGTGCATCGAATTCCCTTGTGATGTGGATGCTGTCCAGTTCAGTTGTCAGTTTGCCCGTTCGGGCGCAGGGGCAGGCGAATGCGTGCAGTCGCGCCCTTGCCGGGTTCGGAATCGAGCGTGAGGGAGCCCCCCGCATCCTCGATCAGTTCGCGGCTGAGGGAAAGTCCCAGGCCGGTGCCCTTTCCGGCCGGTTTTGTCGTGAAGTACTCGTCGAACACCTTTACGAGCGTATCGGCGTCCGCGCCGGCGCCGTTGTCCGTGATCTCCACCAACGCCTCGTGCTCGAGTGCCTGCGTGCGTACGAGGATCCTCGCGGGGTGATCAGCCGGCATGTCCTCGAGGGCATCCGCAGCGTTGAACAGGAGGTTCATCAGCACTTGTGTCAGGTGATCGCCGATCGCCCTCAAGGCCGGCATCTCTCCGTCGAGCTCGGTGGTCATCGCGATGCGCCGGAAGCGCCGGTCGTAGCTCACGAAGGCGCAGGTGTTGCTCACGAGTTCATTGAGGTTGAGCAATTCCGGGCGCTGGGCCTGTGGTCGCGTGAAGTCGGCGATCTGCCGCGTGATGGCCGAGATGCGCCGTGCCTGCTCGAGTATCAGCCCGGGGTGGCAGGAAACACCGTGGTTGGGGCATTGCTGTGATTGCTGTACCTGGCTCATCGCGCTGGCCACTCCGGTGATCGCAGCGATTGGATTGTTGATCTCATGCGCGAGTTGCGCGGCGAGCGAGCCGACAGCCACCATCTTTTCGCGATGGAACTGCTCGAGGCGCGCGCGCTCGATGTGCCGCTCGCGCTCGCGCAGATCCTGCTGCATGCGGTTGACGGCGTGCATCAGCGTTCCCAGTTCGTCATTGCGCGTGACCGGCAGAGGCGCATCGCGGTTTCCGTTCACGATCCCGTGTGCATGCGCTTCGAGCTTGCGGATGTCCCAGGTCAGGCGGCTGAAAAATATCGCAGTAACCGCGCCGACCAGGATCAGTCCGATCACGAGCATGGCCAAACTGCTGAGTGTAATGCGATCGTAATTTTCGCGGTACTGGTCGAGCAGCTTCAGCCGGTGCGCGTGAGCGTTCTTGGTCACGCCATCGAGTTCGATGATCAGCTCGTTGAGCGTCGAGCGTGCCACATCGAGCGTGCTGAGGGTCGGCGATTGCGCGAGGTCGCGCACCAGGGCATGCAGCTTCCCGGAAAGCATGAGGACCGTCGGATGGCGGTTCTGTATCGCTTCGAGCAGGGACAGACTGGCTTCCACCTCGATCATGGAGCGGATTGCCGACGATGCCAGGTCGTCGTCGGAGAAGCTCATGTTCACCGCGAACAGCGTGCGCGCCATCGAGGTGTTGATCTCGAGGAGCTGGGCTTCGGTGCGATGGGCCATCTCGAGTTCATCGACCACTCTGAGCAGGCCCTGCCGCTGCGTTTCGGTGGATACGCCGATCAGCAGCGAGTACGCAACCATCAGGATGAAGGCGATGATCCCCTTCGCGCGGAGCGACAGCGAGCGCGACGGCCGCCCGGGCTGTTCCGTCGGTTGAGTATCGTCGTCGGTCATGTCGTCGAGACCGTCGGCGGTGCTGAAGATCGTGTTCATCTGGTTTCTCGGGCGCGTACCACTTCCGTCGGAATTGTCGGGCTACACTAGACGCGCCTGCTCATTTTCTCAGATGGCGCGATTGCCCGCACGGTGGTGCCACGGAGGCGGTGAAACATAAGAGCGCGGGATGGATGATACGTTCGCCATGGCGTGAAACGGTACGGTTATTGCGTGCGCGTCGGCAACTGCACCGGGAGCGCGTCGCAGCTCCCGGAAACAGAACTGAATTGATAGGGAGAAAATTCTTTCATGTTGCGTCGTCTTTCCTTTTGCATGATGTTGCTGGCCGGAGCCGTGCATGCCGCTCCCATCGAGGATGCGCTTCGCCACTACGATGGCGGCCAGTTCGAGGCCGCCGCCCAGCAACTCGCGCCGCTTGCCGAGGGGGGGAATCCCGTAGCGCAGGAAAGGCTTGCGATCATGTATTTCTATGGGCGTGGCGTTCCGGAGGACGAGGACAAGGCACTGCAGTGGGCGCGCCGCAGCGCCGATCAGGGAAATCTCGATGCCATGTATTTCATTGGCAACATGTACGTGTTCGGGGAGAAGCTGCCGAAGTCCGTGCAAGACCCGGACCAGGAGGCTGCGCGCTGGTATTTCGAAGCTGCACGCAAGGGGCATGCCGAAGCGGAGTATGGCCTCGGGCTGCTGTTCCTGGCGGGCAAGGGGGTAGTGCAGGACCAGGAGGAGGCGATGCGCTGGATTCGCTCCGCTGCGGATCATGGGCATCCGGGCGCGCGATCCTTCCTCGGTGGCTCGAAGGGGAGCGGGCACTGAGTGGCACCCCGACCCGGCCGCGGTCCGGGGCGTACCCTGGCTGACCATACGGGGCTCCGCATGAATTCATCGCACATGGACCGGAGGGGCGGATGAGCTTGCGCTGGATGACGGGCGTCGTTGCCGCGATTTTCGCCGTGGCCGTGGCGGCTCAGGTGCCGGCTGAGGGAGGCGATCAGAAGCGCCGGTTGATCGAGCAGAAGATCCGGCTCGTCGAGGCGCTGCTCAACTCGCCGGCGGCCAGAGGCGCGGCGGAGGGGAGCGACGCGGATCCCAGATCACTGATCGAGCAGGGGAAGCAGGCGATCGGCGAGGCGCGCAAGGCGCTCGCCGAGGCGCGTTTCGACGAGGCCGCAAAGCTTGCGGACGAAGCCTTGCGATCCGTCTCCAGTGCGTCGCGCCGGATGTCTCCTGGCGAGGGTGGATTGCCGGAGAGCGCGCAACGCAAGAATCTGCAGGATCTTGGCGATCAGGTCGGCATGTACAGGAATTCGGTCGAGGAATTGGCCAAGGATTCCCAGCGTGCAGCGCCCGCTCGGGCATTGCTCGGACGCATCGACGCTCTGACGGCCGAATCGAGGCAACTCGCAGATGCTGGGCGGATCGGCGAGGCCGGAAAGAAAATGGCCGAAGCCTACAAGGTGGCAGTCGAGGAGTTGTCGCGCCTGCGGGCAGGCCAGGAAGTCCTGCTGTCGCTGAAGTTCGATACGCCTGCCGACGAGTACGCCTACGAGAAGAAGCGCTTCGCGAGCAACGAGATCATGGTGGACATGATGCTTGCGGAGGGACGTGCGGCGGGGGACAAGCGCCGTCTGGTCGACGGTTTCGTCGAGGAGGGGCACAAGCTCGGCGCACAGGCCGATGAGCAGGCGAAGGCGGGCAGGCATGCGGAGGCGGTCAAGCTCATGGAGCAGGCCTCGGCGCAGCTGATCCGGGCTCTGCAGTCGATGGGCGTACCGGTGTTCTGACGCGGGGGCGGTGAATGATGCGGAAACTGTTCGTTCTCCTCTGGGCACTGGCGACATTCGTGGCGGCGCATGCCCAGGCTCAGCCGCCTGCCGTTTCGCCGGGCGACATCAATGCTGCGGGCGAACTGCGGATGTTGTCGCAACGCCTCGCCAAGTCCTATGTCCAGCTCGGCCTGGAAGTCCTCCCGGCTGCGGCGCTCGATCAGTTGCAGGACTCGATCCTGCGCTTCGAGCTTGGCCTAGGGCGCATGCAGGCGCTCACGGTGGCCGTTCCGTCGGCCGGGCCGGCAGTCGGACGCCTGAGGAATGATTGGTCGGCACTGCGGACTGTCGTTGCCGAGCCTGCCGATAGGACGCGTGCGCTGCTCGCATCGCAACACAGCCTCGCAGTCCTCGACGGCGCCGAAAGGCTCGTCGCCGCGCTGGCGGACGCCGCCGGGGGCGGCGATGCCCGCAGGATCGGCGAGGTCGGGCGGCTGCGCATGCTCTCGCAGCGCGTCGTGAAGGCCTACATGCTGTATTCGTGGGGCGCCGACACGGCGGCCAGTCACCGCGAGATGGAGGCGGCGGCCGATGAGTTCGGGCGCGGCCTGGCCGCCGTGGCGGCCTTGCCTGGGACAACGGCCGACGTGCGCGCGGAGATCGCCGAGATCTCGTTGCAGTGGGAGTGGCTGCGCACGGCACTGTCGGTCGAGGGCGCCGGCTCCTACCGGCTGGTTGTTGCGGAAGCGGCCGAATCGATACTGGCGGCCACCGATCGTCTGGTGCGGCTGCATGAGCCGCCGCAATCGCGCTGATCTGCGCCTGATCAATTCGCCTGAGGGGGAGACGATGGGTATTTCGCGCCGGCAATTCATCAAGTCCGCCGCGTCGCTCGGCGTCATCGCGCTCGCTCCGCGGGCCGGTGGCGCCGCCGTCGCGCGCACGGCAACGCTGCGAGCCGCGGTGATGGAGCAGGCGATCCGCGCCGGTGCACCGCGAACGAACTTCTGGGGTTTCAACGGCAGCGTGCCTGGGCCCTTGCTGCGGTATAGCAAGGGCGAGACCGTGCGCCTCGCCTTCCGCAATGCGCTGGAGGTCGAGTCTGCGGTCCATTGGCACGGGATCCGCGTGCCGAATGCCATGGATGGCGTCCCGTACGTCACGCAAAACCCGGTGCAACCGGGGGATGAGTTCGTTTACGAGTTTCAGCTCCCGGATTCCGGCACCTTCTGGTATCACCCGCACCAGTCGAGTTTCGAGCAGGTGCCGCGCGGGCTCTACGGAGCACTGATCGTCGAGGAGGAACGTCCGATCGAAGTCGACCGCGAACTCGTCTGGCTGTTGTCGGACGTGCGGATCGGGGATGACGGACTGCAGGTCGAGGATTTCGGCCGCATCCTCGACATCGCGAACGACGGGCGGATCGGAAACGAGGTTCTCCTCAACGGAATCGCGGCAGGCGCGGGGAACGTCCTGGAGGTCAGGAGTGGCGAGCGCATCAGGCTGCGCCTGATCAACGCCGCAGCCGCACGGATCTTCCAGCTCGAGTTGCACGGCCATGCCATGAACGTCATTGCGTATGACGGACAGGCCGTCGAGCCCCACGTCCTCGAGCAGCTCGTGCTCGGCCCGGGAATGCGGGCGGACCTGGTGATCGACTGCATGCAGGCACCGGGAAGCCGATTCCTCATGAACGATATCCATCGCCGCAGCGTCGGGCCGATCGCGTCATTCGTCTATGGCGATGCGTCGCCGGTGCGTCGCAAGCCGCTCGGCGCGCCGATGCGGCTGGCGCCCAACCGCTTGCCGGAGCCTGATCTGGGGAAAGCCTCCGAGCACTACATCATGTTCCAGGGCGGAATGCGGGGGGCTCCGACCTTGGGGATCGTCGACGGCAAACCGGCGCGCACCCACGAACTGATGGAGCGGCACGGGCTCGCGTGGACGATGAACTACACCGCGCGGCACGAGCATGCGTTGATGCATGAGCCCTTCCTGCATCTGCAGCGGGGCGAACATGTCGTTCTACGTATGGTCAACGAGACGGACTTCGTCCACCCCATGCACCTGCATGGCCATTTCTTCCGTGTCATTGCCGTCGACGGCCGCAAGCAGGCCCGTCCCGTCTGGCGCGACACGGTCATCATGGGGCCGCGCCAGACGATCGATGTGGCCTTCGTGGCCGACAATCCGGGAGACTGGATGTACCACTGTCACATCCTCGATCACGCCGCCGGTGGCATGATGGGGACGATCCGCGTGACCTGAAGCGGGCGCTCAGTGCCTGGCCGGCACCTTCGTGCCGAACCGGTCGCGCACTTCGCGGACCACCGCCGGATCGGCCCAGTCGCGCTGTCCGAGGTGGCTGCCGAGAATGCGGCCATCTCCGCCGACATACAATGTGTGAGGCAGGGCGACGACCCCGAGCGCGGCCATGGCCTGGCTGGGCGAATTCGCAATGCTTACCGGCATGCTAATCCCGTACTTCAGGACGAATTCCCGCACGAGATTGTGGTCGGTATCGACGGACAGGGCGAGCACGCGAATGCCCTCCGGTGCGAGGAGGGTCGCGAGGCGCTGCAGCGAAGGCATTTCGGTGCGGCAGGGGGCGCACCACGTTGCCCACAGGTTAACGACGGCCGGTCGGCCATTGAGCCAGTCCTGGCTGCGGACTGCGCCGCCCTCCAGGCTGGTGAGCTGGAGCGCAGGCATGGCTGTCGGCTTGTCCCCGCTTCCCGCCGCGGCGATCGGGGTGGTCAGAATTGCAGCGGCCGTGAGGAGGGCGAGGATGCGGTGCGAGTGCGTACCGGGCGAGGCTGGCGTACGCGGGGTGCCGGCCGGCTGGCGATCAGAATCTCGAGTCATCAATTCGCGGCTTCCTTTCCTTTCTGGCAATTTTGGCATAGCGGCCAAGATGCTCGAGGATGGAACGACGCGTCAATCCGATGACTGCGATTTCCGTGAAGATGACGACGATGGCGACGAGATACGCGCTCCAGACATAGAGGCCGTCCCCGCCCATCGCCCAGAATTGGCTCCAGCTTTCCCAGTTCATGGTCGGGCTCCGAAATTCCGCTCCACCCACTCGCTGTTGCGTTCGCGCTTCAGGATCACATTGCGCAGGCGGGCGAGCGTCGCTGCGGTCGCGTAGGCAAGCAGGCCCAAGCTCATCAGGATTATTCCTGCTGCGATGATCGGACTGTCAGGGGCGGACAGCCCCTGCGGTGCGGAGCCATGCATGGTGCTCCAGCGAAAGACAGAGAAGTACAGCAGCGGCAATCCGAACGCACCGACGAGGGCCAGCAGGCCGCTGGCCCGGTCGGCGCGACGGGTGTCGTCAATGGCTTCCTGCAATGCGATGTACCCAAGAAAGAGGAACAGCACAAGCAGCTCCGCGGTCAGGCGCGCTTCCCATACCCACCATGTACCCCAAATCGGCTTGCCCCATAGGGAGCCGGTCCACAGTGCCAGGAATGCGAACAGTGCGCCGGTCGGGGCGAGGGCGGAAGCGATCATCGAGAGGAGACGCTGCCGCCTGAACAATCCGTAGCCGGCAGTCGCAGCGGTGAAGAAATAGATCGCGACGGATAGCCAGAGCGAAGGCGTGTGTATGAAGGCGATACGGTAGTGCTCGTGCTGGTGCGGATCCGTCTGTGCGACGGCCAGTCCGACGAACAGCCCTCCCGCACAGAGTACGGCCGCCGCAAATGCAAACCACGGCAAGAACCGGCCAGCATGAACGTAGCCGCGCTGCGGGGTCGCGCGCGACCAGGCCGGCAGGGGCGGTGATTCGTCCGGGCTGAGGGTGCTGCTGAGTGCGGGCATCGTGTAGTGCGTGTGCGATGGTGGGGCAGTACTGCTGGTCTAGCAATCGGCATGCCGACATGCGGACAGGGAGGATCCGGTGCCGTTGCAGGTGCCGTGAGGCCTTCGATGGGGATGGTTGCGGCGGCTGATGCTGGGGCTTCCTGATTTCGGGAAGCGGGGGCTCTACTTGCAGGGCTCCCGCACCAGGTACGGGAGGCCCTTGCAGGACGGGGTCAGCCCGGGATGTATATGCCTGCGCTGCGGATTGCCTTGACCAGTTCACTGGTCGACTGTTCCAGCAGCTTGATTCCAGCTTCGAAATCCTTGCGTGATGCGGCCGCTTCGGCTTCGCCGCGCAGCGCGCCCGCGTTGGTGAGGAATTCGGTGACGCGCGGGCTCATCGGCGCGCCGGCGAGTTTTTCTTCGAGCAGGACCTTCACGAGCATCTTGTGCGTTTCGTTGCGGTCGATCTCGTAGTGATATTCCTCTTCCTTCGACGCGAAGTTGAGCGAGCGGACCAGTGTATCGCCCGAACGCATCGAGCTTACCGACGCCTTGGCCAGGAGGTATGCCTGTTCGAGAATCGTGCGACCGCTCGCGTATTGTCCGGCGGACGCCTTGCGCTCGGCGTCGGCGATGAGCGCCTCGACCTGGCGGCTGCTTTCCTGCGATTCCTTGTTGCCCTTTTCGGACGCGATGCGCTGTTGTGCCGAGAGCAGGGCACGGACGCTCTCGAGCTTGTTCTTGTAGTCGGTTTCGACTTTCTGGGCCGTGACGCTTTCGGGTGCCGCGAGCCGCGCTGCCTCGAACATCGTCTTGCTTGCGGCGGAAAGGAGGCTGGACGCCTTGGCGAGGTCGCCCGCATCGAAGGCGGATTTCGCCTGGTTGTATTGATCCTTGGCGGCCTTGCGTTTCTCGATGGCTGCCGCCTCGCCGCTGGATTCGATCTGGCGTGCGGCGGTGGATTTCTCGATCAGCGTTCCGACCGACTCGAAGCGGCGTTCGAGCTGGGTCCGGTCGGGCTCGTTGGCCTGCAGGCGGCTGGAGGCGCTGCCGGCCGGCGTGCCGGTATCGGACTGGGCTCCCGCCGTGCCGACGGTTGCGAGCAGCAGCGCAAGGGCTGCATGCCCAAGAATCCTTGTGTGGCGGTTGGACTTGATCATTTCGGACTCCCGGGCATGCATGTTTCCGACTATCCAGACGACTTACTGGCCCGTACGGGCGATCGGACCGTCCTTCTTCTTCGAGTGGCACAGACGGCACTCGGACACGGGGAAGGCAACCTTGCCGTGGCAAACCCCGCACTTCTGTCCGAGCAGGATCGCCGCCATGCTGATCTGGTTGGCGCCTTTCTGCGGGATGAAGATTGCCGGGTGGCAGTTGGAGCAGTCAAGCCACTCGGTGTGCTGCTTGTGCGGGTAGACCACGTCCGGCATCGAGCCCTTGACTTCGCGCACGATGTTGAGGTCCATCACGACGGGCACCGCATTGGGGTCGAGGCGGTCCCAGCGCGGGTTGATCGCACGATCTTCGAGGGCCTTGACCCAGTTCACGCGGTTCCCCGCGTTGCTGCGTGGCAGCGTCTCGAACGCCGACAGCGGCGGCATGAGGGCCGTGGTGCCTTCGCTGGCCGGGTCATGGATGCCGTCCTGCGTCGGCGGCAGGTTACGCTGGTTGGCGGGCTTCAGCAGGCGATTGAAGCGGTTTACGTCGGTGGCGGGGGCGGTTGCCGGAGCGGCGGCTGCCGGGGCAGCGGCCGGTGCCGCAGCCGCTGCGGGTTTGCCCTTGGCGTCCTGGGCGATGGCTGCTGCCGACCCGAGCAGGCCGGTCGCGAAGACGGTCAGGAAGAGGGTAGAGATACGGCGGGTCATTTCTTGCTACCTCCTTGCCCGACGGGAACTGCCAGTTTCTGGATGGTGCTTTCGTGCACTTGCGTGGGGGTGTTGGGCTTGCCGGAGTGGCAAAGGTCACAGTTCTCGACCGACCAGGCGATCTCGCCGTTGTGGCATGCGCCGCAGAACTGGCCGTCGATGATCTTCAGCATCGTGATCTCGTTGCCGCCAGCCTTGAACTGGAAGCCCAGGTCCGCGTGGCAGACCTTGCAGCGGAAGCGGATCCGGTGGAACCAGTGGGGGAAGATCGCAGGGCGCATGCCGGCTGCGTCGGCGTAGTTGTTGATCACGATATCGCCGTACTCTGCGCGGCTGTCGGACGGAGTCCACAGCGTGATCGCCACGACTGCAAACAGCAGTGCGGTGAGCCCACGGCGGACTCTTGTTACCCACGGGACCTGCTTCATAGTTCAACCCTCTTGAAAACGAGAACCGTTCCTGCCAGCCAAAATGCCCGAGTTTCCGTCGGCTGGCAACCAAACGAATGTATTCGTCCCCGATGCCTGACCAGACTGTTTGCGGTCGATGCAGGGGCTCATACTGCCGCAGCGGACCCGTGATCATCCGGTGAACGTGTGTCGGAAGGGGTCTGTTGCGCGTCGGACCGGTGCAATAAGCAAGAACCTTGCCTTCGCTCTATCACTATCGAATTAGTGGGGTGCGGAGAATCCGCAGGGGGCATGCGGACGCAGAATGTAACCGATTGTGTCGGTTGCGGGAATGGATTCCCGAAAGCGGGAATTTGTGGCGCGGTCCCGCGGCGAGTACCCCCGACCGCGGACGCGTTCGGTGCGGTGGCGCAGGTTCGGTCTTTGCTGCGCGTCAGTGTCCGTCGGCAGTGCCTGCGGCGTCGCGTGGACCGGCACGCCACTCCCACAGGGCCGATTCCGCACGTTCGCGGAAGGCATCGTCCGGTGCGGCACGGTGCAGGTAAGTCTGCATCGCACCCATGGCACCGGGACGGTCGCCGAGTGCTTCGAGGCTGATGGCGAGGCCGTAATAGGCGTTCACCTGATCGCGCCGCAGGTTGATCGCCGATTCGAAGAAATCGCGCGCGTGTTTCCACTGCTCGAGTCCGACGAGTGCGAAACCCATATTGACGTGCGCTTCGGGAAGTTCGGGGGCCAGCGCCAGCACCTGATGGAATGCGGTGAGGGCGTATTCGTACTGGCGCATGTGGAGCATTGCCACGCCCTGCTCGAAACGCGCCCGGACCTCCTGGAGGGTGGCTGCATCGCTGGCGGGGCTGCGGGCCTTGAGCGGCAGTATGTCCGCGAAGGCGAGAGGCTTCGCGGACTGCCTGTCTTCGCGCTGGGCGGGCAGCGCCAACAGCCCGCCCAGCGCAATGGTGGTCAATAGCGTGATGACTAGCGCGCGGCTGCGAACATCGTGGCGGTGCCTTGGTTGTTCTGCGGCATCGGGGCTGTGCGTGATCTGCATAATCTGACTATCCGGGGTGCGGCAACGAGTGCGAAAAAGGCGACGCCGGCGATGGTGACCGCACCTCCCAAGCCCGTGAGCGCCGCTGCGAGGATCGCGGTCGGGTCCGCGTCTGCAGCACTGAAGCCCGTCTTGCGTGGTGCGCCGAGGATGCCGCTCCATGCCAGGCCGCAGATGAGCATCGCTGTTCCTAATGCATAGAGCGTCAGCGGTCGGCGGGTCGGCCCCCGGGCTCCGTGCGCATCCGCCGAGGGCGTGAGTCGGGCCAGGACTGCTGCCATCTGGGCGAGCGTGAAGGCGCCGATTGTACCGTGATAATGGGCCGGGATAAGGGTCGTCTGGTCGTCGATGGCGGTTCCGGCGACAATGCCGATGCAATATAGCCCCAGTGATGCAGGAAACGCGACCGCACTGGCGGCGCGCGGGCGAAACAGCAACAGCAGGCCGAACACCAGCGGCGCCGGCCAGTTCGCCCAGCGCATGATGTGCGTGTGCAGTCCATGCAGGGTGCCGTGCTCGATGCCGGCGACGAGCAGCGCAGGCGCGATGAGTGCCGGCAGGGACGCTGCGGCGAAAAGGGGGATCGCCGTGCGTGCGGGAATACCGTCGGTGCCGGCCCGCTGAGCGAGGCGTAGCCAGATCGCCATCATCAAGGTGACGAAACCGAACTGCAGGATATGGCCCGCTCCCCACAGGGCGTCGATCAGCCCCATCTCCTGGCGCAATGCGGCGATGAGGTAGAGGGCCGCCAGGAGGAAGGGCACACGGGCAATCGCGAATCCCCATTCGGCGGCGTCACGCGGGCGGCTCAGCGATAGTGCAGCGGTCGCGACCGCAGCGAAGGCGAGCAGGGCTAGCGAACCGAGGAACAGCGGATGGTCGATGTAGGGAACGTAATTGGCGAGCACCGGAGGCCCCGGTGCGAAGAGACCGGCGAGGATGATGCCCGCGGCCCCGGCCGTGCCGGCGAGTTGAATCGGCCGCGCCAACCGCTCGCGTCCTGTGTCCAGTGTCTCGCTCCACAGCGCGCTCGCCATCGCGAAGTACCACAGCAGAGTAGCGAGGTTCACATGGACCACCAGCGCGCGCGGGAAGCTGTCGGACGGGACGAGCGATGTGAGTACCGGCGTGCGCGCGAGCACGAGGGCGGCGGCAGCGAGCGACGACAAGCCGAGCGAGGTGGCGGCAACAAGGAGCCAGCGATGGGAAACGTCCGACGGCCGGTCTGACGTGCGCATCATCATACGGCTCCCTGGTGCGGGGCGACGGAAACGAAGGGCACGCCGAAGAAGGTGAGGAAGGCGGTCACGAACACGGCCAGGATCAGGCCGGCATGCACCGGTGGAGAAAGACGGTAGGCGAGCCGGGCGTGTATCGTGAATGCGACCGTCAGCCAGGTGATGAAGGCCCAGGTTTCCAGCGGATCCCAGGCCCAGTAACGGCCCCAGGCATCCTGGGCCCAGATCGCACCCGCGATGAGCATCAAGGTATGGAAGATCAGCCCGATTGCCATGCAGCGGAACGCGAGCTCGTCGAGTTGGGGGCTGGCCGGCAGCTGTGCGAGACGTTGGCGGCCGAGACCCGCGTGGCGCATGAGAATGATGCATGACAGTCCGACGGCCACGAGCACGGCGCCGAGGAAAACCTTGCCCAGTCCGATATGGATGTACAGCCAGGGGGTGTTGTAGGTCGGGGGGTAATGCCCTTCGCCAGGGTGCGCGACCATCAGCCAGCCCAGCATGATGAACATGATGGGCATCACGACGGCGGCGGTGGCGCGGATCCGGCGGATGCGCCAGTAGGCGAGGATGTAGGCCGTCATCAGGCTCCAGACGTTCGAGCACAGGATCTCGAACATCGTGATGAAAGGGCCGTGCCCCAGGCGGTCCCAGCGCAGCCCGATCGAGATGGTCTGCAGCGAGAGCCCGGCAAGCATCAGCGCGAGTACCGAACGTTCCGGCTTCTTTCCCAGAACGACACCCACGACGGCAACGATGCCGGCAAGCACGTAGGCCGTCACCGCGGCCCAGAGGATCTGCAGTTCAAGTTCCATTTCAAGCATCCCACGGCCTGGCCGAGAATTTCAGCCAGAAATGCGCGCCCAGGCTGGCAACCGCGACGGCGCAGGCGGCAAGAAGCCACGGCAGGGTCCAGTCGTAGAACACGCGATATCCCATCCAGTTGCGCAGCCCCTCGAATTCCAGGGTGCCCTCGGCTGTTTGGAGCGAGTCTCCGGGGCGCAGTTCATGGCGGTCATCGCCGATGCGAACGATCAACTTGTAGCGCTCCGGCAGGCGGAAAGAAGTATGTTCGGCGGGGTCGAGCAAGACTTCGTCGATATCCAGCATCACCCAGATCGACAGAGTGCTCCCCGGCGGGCTCCATGCTGCGGCCTGGCTGTACTCCTTGAGGGGGTAGGGAGGGAGCTGAACCGATCCGAGGAAATCGTTGCCGTGAGCGTCGCGCCAGAGGAAGGTCAGGGCGAATCCCTTGTTGAACGTGGTGTAGAAGCGGTAGCCGGACAGCACCAGAGGCGTCTGGTCACCGATCATTTCCTCATGCCAGCGCCCGTTCCCCTCGCTCCAGGCGACCGCGTTGCGAGTGGCGCCACGCTGGAGCCCGGGCGCGTAGTCGATGCTGAAGCCCTTGTTCACGAAACGCACCTGCGCAATGTCGCCTGCATGCAGAGGCCCCCGCTGCGACTCGGCGAGCGTGCCGTCGAAAGGCACGCCTTCGGTGACGCCGACGTAGCCGGTGAGGTAGCTAAGCCGGCCGGCGGCAACGAGAAGCAGCAGCACGATGAGCGCGAGATGGAAGACCAGCAGCGCGGTCTGGCGTCGAAAGACCCCGTTGGTGAGTACCGCGGCTAGCAGGTTGAATGCCAACAGGATGAGCGGGACGACCAGTGGCCACGTGCGGGCGTCTTCACGCAGATAGGCAAACGCGACCCCGAAACCGAGCAGCGCGATCAGGGCGAGGGTCAGGCGAAGCGAAGCAGCGAGGCGCAATAGCCTCGCGCCCGCCGCGCGTCGCGCAGCCCTTTCCTCCTTGACGACGCTAAGCATCCTGCGGCTTGGGCCCCGTCATTCCGCGTCGGACTTCGCTCCGCCGAGATACTGGAAGATCGTCACTCGTCCATTGAACGTATCCGCCACGAACACGCGATTGAAGGAATCGACCCACACTCCACCCGGAAGATAGAAATTGCCGGATCCCTGGCCGACGCCGCCGATCGGCATCAGAAAATCCCCGGCCTCGTTGAAAATCAGCAAGTTGTCGTAATAAGACTCGACGACGTAGATATTGTTCTCGCTATCGACACCGACGCCTTTCGGCCGAACGAGATTGCCGTAGTAGAGTCCGCGCTTGCCGATGACCTGCGGTTTTTCGTCACCCTCGAGCGGGATCACCTGCACACGGCTGTTCATCGTGTCGGTGACGTAGAGCTTGCCCTGTCCGAGCGCTAAATGAGTCGGGAAGTTGAATTCACCGGGCGCCTCGCCGCGCTCGCCGATGATCCGCTCGAGACGCCCGTCGGGACTGAAAACCTTGATGTCGTGGGCGTAGGTGTCCGCGACGTAAATCAGGCCGGTGGCCGGATCGCGTGTGATCCCGGTCGGTCGCTGCAAGACTCCCGTGCCGATGGGTGGCAGCGGATTACCTTGTGCGTCCAGATGTGCGACGAGCTGCAATTCCGCATCGGAAACCCAGATGCCGCCCCCCTCCGCGAGGGTGACGCCGATGGGGGCGAGGAACCGCCGCAGCCCCACCGCGTATTCCCAGATCTTCAACTCTCCCGCAGGTTTGTCGAACACGAAGACGGCTGCGCGGCTGACGTCGGTGACGAATATCCGTTCCTGACTGTCGGCCACCACGGCCTGGGGGCGCTCCAGCACGTTCGGCTTTTCCTCTTCGAACAGGCCTACGACCCAGGCGAGAAACCTGACCACGCCACTCGTCGTCTCCTCGTCCCGAACGAAATTCGCTTCGCCGGTCAGCTGTCCGGCGAACTGGTAGCGTGGCACTTCCGGCTCGGCTGGCCACATGAGGCGTTTGCCCTCGGGGGCGTCGGTGAGGCCATAGTGCAGTCGCGCGGGGACGGACTGGGTTGCGCACCCGCTACTCAGCAGGGCGACGACAGCGAGTGTCGCCGCGATGATCGCAGTCGACGGAATTTGCCGAAGTCTCATGGTCTGGGGGGTACGACTGCAAAGACCGCTATCTTGCCACCTTGCGCATCGGAGATGTACGCCTGGAATCCGTCGATCGTCAGGGCGGTCATTTCCACCAGCCCGAGACTGGCCGCCTGAATTGCGCCCACGCGCTGCCGTCCCACAAAGATCTTCAGCAGACGGTCTCCGCGATCGATCACCCACACACGTCCATGCGTGTCGATCGCCAGGTCGACCGGATCGATCAGTTCGCCGTCGCCGAAGTGTCCCGAATACGCGCCATCCGGTCCGAAGGCGATGAGGCAGCGGCAGCGAGGGTCAATCCCGACAATGCCGAGTCGGTCGGCGGCAAGAAGGGTTGCGCCGGCAAGCTCGTCGGGAAACCCGTCGTTCCGCTCGAGCAGCGACTGCTCCATCCTTCCCGACGGATGGAACGCGAAGACACCACCTGCCCTGTCGGACATCCACAGGCGTCCCTGCGAGCGTTCGACGGCGATGTCGGCAGGCTGAAGGATTTCGAATTCGGACGAGAACAGGCTGATTCGTCGTCCGTCGCGACTTATACGCTCGACGCTCGCCTGGTTCGGCTGAAGGAGGTAGACGCTCCCATCGCGGTCGGTCTCCAGACGAATACCCGGTGCGGCAGTGATTTCGCGGAGAGGCGTGATCGCTTTCGTCACCGTGTCGATACGAAGCAGCAAGCGTCGTCCGCTGTCCGCAACGTACAAGTCAGGGCCGTTCGCGGCCACTGCCGACGGATGAAGAAGCTTGAGGTAAGAACCGGTGGGCGTGCGGATCGGCAGCGGAGACGGCGGGGATCCGAACCCGCCCAGGATCGACTCCTGCGGCGTCAGGAACGGTCGGGGATCGAACGGGGGCGAATCTGCCGCTGCGGCGCCCGATGTCGCTACCACCACCGCCAGCGCGAAGAACCGGTTGACTATTCGCCGGCAAAACCCTGTTGTTGCGCTACCAGCGCCCGGGGCCGAGGGTCTCATGGCCGCCGAAAATCCCGGGCGGCAGTCCTGCCTTGCCCGAATGACACAAGTCGCAATTTTCCACCGACCATGCAATTTCCCCATTGTGGCAGGCGCCGCAGAACCGGCCGTCAATGATGTCCGACATCTTGACGGCGTTCGAGCCTGCGCGCATCTTGAAGTTCAGTTCCGCATGACAGACCTTGCAGCGGAAACGTATGCGATGGAACCAGTGAGGGAAGATCACCGGTCGCATCCCTTCCTTTTCCGCATATCTGTTCAGCACGACGTCGGCATACTCCGCGCGTGCCGGAGTGCCAGCAAGAAACAGTCCTGCGATGATTGCCAGGCCGACAGCGAGGTGATGGAGGGCGAGACGAGAGATCATCGCTTTGTGGGAGGCGAGGTCCGCGGCGTGGCGGATGGAGGTGACGGCTGTCTCTTATACACATCT
>NZ_WTVK01000034.1 GCF_012910805.1 Aromatoleum evansii | reverse complement strand
CTGCTCGGCACCGACACCCAGGGCGAACAGATCGACACCCTGGCCACCGTCTCCATCACCGGCAAGGATGCCGATGGCGACACCCAGGCCGTCAGCGTCACCCTCAAGGTCCAGGACGATGTGCCCGTCGCAATCGCACCAGAAAAGGCCTACCTGGTGAACATAGTCGGGGCCTCTGCAACCCTCGTTCCGCTCGATCTCGACAAGAACGTCGACAACAACTACGGTGCCGATCAGGGTGGAACGGTCACGTTCGCCAACATCACCCAAGGCATGGACAGCGGCTATAAGAGCTCCGGCGACACCATCTATCTGTATCTCTCGTCGGATGGCAAGACGCTCATCGGCTCGACACTCGCCGGGTCGACGTACACCACGGCCAGCGGGGCGACAACCTCACTAGTATTCGAGGCGGAACTCACCCTCGATGGCAGCCTGGCGACCGCCAACGACACCTACAGCCTCCACCTGTTCCAGCAGATCGACGGCGGCTCGGGCTCGTTCAACACCAATTCCGGTAAGTGGGACTTCGATGGCGGAAACACCGATTACGCCTTCTACACCGATCTGTCCGGTCAGGGGCTGCCGTCGGTCCTGCTCACCCCGGCCGAAGGCACACGGATCAATGGCACGGCCAACCGTGCCGGTCTGAGTGGCGGCGGCGGCGGACAGGCGATCGGCTCGGGCGAAACGATCCGTGTCGACTTCGTCGACAACGTGACGAGCACGCCAACCGCGACGAACTACAATCCTCTCGCGCAGACGCAGATCTTCGGGGAACACGTCCTCGTCAATGGCGCGGAAGTGAGCTTCGCAATCAACAGCGGCACCTCGACGGTGCGGATCACGGCGGCCGACGACCCCGACTTCTTCGACGGCATAGTCGGCGAGGACGATACCGTCGGCGATTACGGCACCAATTATGACCACATCATCAAGGTGGAGGTCAACGGAACAACCTACACAACCAGCGGCGGCCCCGTGACCTTCAATGTCGACGGCACCGTGCAGGTTACCGGCGTCGCTGACGGTACCACTGTGGTGGTGTTCACGGCGGACGGCTTCACGACGGTCGAGTATCAATACGTCGGAACCGTTACCGCATCCAATTCGCCCTTCTCGCTCGGCGGCTTCGGCGCCTCCTTCTTCACGCCGGGCGACGAGGTCAATCTCTCGTTCGACCTGCAGGTGGCGGACAGCGATGGCGATACGGTGCTCGTGCAGGACGGCCTCCAAGTGCTGCTGAGCCCGGACGACCATGTGATCGTCAGCGGTGCGGACAATGTCAACGACGTGCTTAGCGCGAACGCCGGGCAGCCTACAACGCTCGTCGGCTACAGCGGCGATGACACGCTCACCGGCAGTACCGGCAACGACATCCTCGATGGCGGATTGGGCAGCGATTTGCTGCGGGGTGGCGGCGGCAGCGATACGCTGTACGGCGGTGCCGGCGCCGACACCTTCAAGTGGGCTCTCGCGGATGCAAGCTCGACAGGGGTCCCGACCGATACGATCAAGGACTTCAACACCGCGGCCTTCGGTTCTGGCGGCGACCGCCTCGACCTGAAGGATCTGCTCGAGGGTGCTTCCCCCGCATCCGATCCGCTGACGGACTACCTGCACTTCAGCTACAACGCAGGCACCAACGCGACCACGATCGAAGTGCACTCGGGCGGCACCGGAGCGCCGATCGACCAAGTCATCGTCTTGGCAAACGTCGATCTGACCAACGGCGGTGCGCTCACCACCGACCAGGCGATCATCACCGACCTCATGACCAAGGGCAAACTCATCACCGACTGACGCCCTGACGAGTCGCCCGGCGGCCTCAAGGCCGCCGGGCTTTTTTTGTCCATACCCCGCTCACACCATCCCGCGCAGCTCCCTCAGCAGCACCGACAGCATCGACATTTCGATCCCCTGCGCCATCTTCACGTCGGCGAGGAGGTGCCGGTAGCGCTCGATCTGCGGCATGCGGCGTGCTTCCCAGGCGGCGATGAGATCCTCGGGCTGCCCCAGGTCGGGCGCGGTCCGGAGGGTTTCCGCGGCGAGGCTGCGGGCGAGATTCGACAGATCGACGCGCAGCGCGCCGCGCGCGAGGTTCTGCCAGCGCGTGTCGGCCGGCAGCGCGGCGATCTGCGCGCCGAGCCAGTACAGGTCGAGGTGGCCGCCGAGGGTGAAGTACACGGCGGCCACCGTTCCCTCGGGGTGGCCGGTGTCGGCGACGATCTCGACGAGATCGAGCGCCGAGTACAGCTCGTCGAGCAGGGCGACGCGCAGCGCGAGCTCTCCGGGCACACCGCGCTCGACGTAGCGCGCGGTCACGGCGTCGAGCTGCGCGCGGTAGTCGTCCGACACCAGGCGGTACAGGTGCTCGGACAGGGCCTCGACGCCCGGCGTGAAGCGCGCCAGCGTGGCCTGCAGGTCGGCGAGCCATTCGCGGTGACGCAGGAACCACGTGGTCCCGCGCTGCACGAGGCGGCCGCAATCGATGATCATCGCCGTCTGGACGGCGTCATCGACGCGGTTGTCGAGTTCCTCGATCGCGCGCCAGATCGGCACCAGCCCGAAGATCTCGCGCGTCGCCATGTAGGCGCGCACGATCTCCGCGGGCGTCGCGCCCACTTCGCCCTGCAGCCGGCTCACGAAGGTGGGGCCGACGCGGTTGATCATGCTGTTGATGACATGCGTCGAGATGATCTCGCGGCGCAGCGGATGCTTCGCGATGTGGGCGGCGAAGCGTTCACGCAGCGGGGCCGGGAAGTAGCGCGACAGCGCGCTGCCGATGTAGGGGTCCTCCGGCACGTCGGACGCGAGCACCTCGTCGTAGAGCTCGATCTTGCTGTAGGCGAGCAGCACGGCCAGCTCCGGCGCGACGAGGCCGGTGCGCGCGGCAGCGCGTTCGGCGATCTCGTCGTCGAGCGGCAGGAACTCCAGCTTGCGGTTGAGTCGCCCGGCGAAACTCAGGCGGCGGATGAACTCGGCCTGCTCGTCGAGCAGCGCCACGCCGCGCGCGCGCGTCACCGACAGCACCTGCGTCTGCGCGTAGTTGTCGCGCAGCACCAGCGCGGCGACCTCGTCGGTCATCTCGACGAGCAGGGCGTCGCGCTGCTTGCCGGTGAGCTCACCCTCGGCGATCACGCTGTTGAGCAGGATCTTGATGTTCACCTCGTGATCGGAGCAGTCCACGCCGCCGGAGTTGTCGATCGCGTCGGTGTACAGCCGGCCACCCTTCAGCGCGTACTCGATGCGCCCGAGCTGCGTCATGCCGAGGTTGCCGCCTTCGCCGACGACGCGGCAGCGCAGCTCGGCGCCGTTCACCCGCACCGCGTCGTTGGCGCGGTCGCCGACCGAGGCATCCGTCTCGCTCGTCGCCTTCACATAGGTGCCGATGCCGCCGTTGTAGAGCAGATCGACCGGCGCACACAGGATCGCGTGGATCAGCTCGGACGGCGTCAGCGACTCCGCGGCGACGCCCAGCGCGGCCTGCATTTGCGGCGACAGCGCGATCGCCTTGGCGCTGCGCGGCCACACCCCGCCGCCGGCGGAGATCTTCGTGCGGTCGTAGTCGTTCCAGGAGGAGCGCGGCAGCGCGAAGAGGCGCTCACGCTCGACGAAGGAGGTTTCCGGGTCGGGATCGGGGTCGATGAAGACGTGGCGATGGTCGAAGGCCGCGACCAAGCGGGTCTTGCGCGAGCGCAGCATGCCATTGCCGAACACGTCGCCCGACATGTCGCCGACACCGACTGCGGTGAAGGGATCCTCCTGCGTGTCGATGCCGAGCTCGCGGAAGTGGCGCTTCACCGACTCCCACGCGCCGCGCGCGGTAATGGCCATCTTCTTGTGGTCGTAGCCGGCCGAGCCACCGGAGGCGAAGGCGTCGCCGAGCCAGAAACCGTACTCGGCCGCGACGGCGTTCGCATAGTCGGAGAAGCTCGCGGTGCCCTTGTCCGCGGCAACGACGAGATAGGGGTCGTCGCCGTCGTGGCGCACCACGTCGGGCGGCGGCACGACACGGCCCTGCACGAGGTTGTCGGTGAGATCGAGCAGGCCGCGCAGGTACAGGCGGTAGCACGCGATGCCTTCGGCGAGCACCGCCTCGCGATCGCCGGCCGGCGGCGGATTCCTGACCACGAAGCCGCCCTTGGAGCCGACCGGCACGATCACGGCGTTCTTGACGATCTGCGCCTTCACCAGACCCAGCACCTCGGTGCGGTAGTCCTCCATGCGGTCCGACCAGCGCAGCCCGCCGCGCGCCACCTTGCCGCCGCGCAGATGCACCCCCTCGAAGCGCGGCGCATAGACGAAGATCTCGAACATCGGCATCGGCTGCGGCAGGTTGGGGATGCGCTTCGGATCGAACTTGAACGACAGATAGGGCTTGAACGCGCCGTCCGCAGCCCGCTGGTAGTAATTCGTGCGCAGCGTCGCGCGCACCATCGCGAGGAATTGGCGCAGGATGCGGTCCTCGTCGAGGTTGGCGACGTCGTTGAGCGCGTCGTCGATGCCGGCCAGCACCGTCGCCTCGTGGCGGAGACGCTCCTGGCCGCGGGCCGGGTCCATGCGCAGCGCGAAGAGCTCGATGAGCTGGCGCGCGAGCCGCGGATGGGCGGCGAGCGTCTGCTGCATATAGGTCTGGCTGAACGTGAAAGCGGCCTGCTTCATGTGCTTCGCGTAGGCGCGCAGCACGGTGATCTCGCGCCAGGTGAGCCCCGCGAGCAGGGTCAGGCGGTTGAAGTCGTCGCTCTCCGTCTCCCCGCGCCAGGCGCGCAGGAAGGCGTCGTGGAAGAGCGGGCGCAGGGTGTCGATGTCCAGTTCCTCGGCCCCCGCATACGCGAGGCCGAAGTCGTGGATCCACACGCATTCGCCATCCTGGCGCGCGATCTCCGAAGGCCGCTCGTCGATGACCTTCACGCCCATGCGCTCGAGCATGGGCAGGCTCTGCGACAGCGGCACCGGCGCACCGACGCGGTAGATCTTGAAGTTGAGCCGTCCCGCAGGCGCCTCCAGCGGGATGTAGAGGCTCATCGCCAACCCGTCTGCGGCGACCGACTCCATCTGCTCGATGTCGAACACCGCCACACGCGGCGAAAACTCCTCGCGATAGCCGGCCGGAAAGGCGCTGCCGTAGCGGCGCAGCAGGGCCATGCCGCGCTCCTCGCCGCAGTGCTCGAGCAGCACGCGCTGCAGCTCGTCCTCCCAACGCCGCGTGGCGCGCACGATGCGCTGCTCGAGCTCGTGCACCTCGAAGGGCGGGATCACCGAATCGCGCGTGCGCACGATGATGAGCACGCGCGCGAGCGCCGACTCGAAGAACTGCACGTCGAAGTCCGAGCTCGCACCGTTGAAGGCTTCCATCAACACCGCCTGCATGCGCAGGCGCTGATCGGTGTTGTAGTGCTCGCGCGGCACGTAGATGAGGCAGGAGACGAAGCGCGCGAAGGGGTCGCAGCGCACGAAGAGGCGCGTGCGCTGGCGCTCGCCCAGGTGCAGGATGCCCATCGCCTGGTGGAAGAGCTCTTCGGCGTCGATCTGGAACAGCTCGTCGCGCGGATAGCGCTCGAGGATGGTCAGCAGCGCCTTCGCCGCATGGCTCTTGGGCATCAGGCCGGCACGCGCGATCACCGCATCCACCTTGCGGCGCAGGAAGGGGATGAGCTTGGGGCTGGCGCTATAGGCGGTGGACGCCAGCAGGCCGATCACGCGGCGTTCGCCGCACACGTGGCCGTCCGCGTCAAAGCGCTTGATGCTGAAGCGGTCGATGTAGCCGGCGCGATGCACGGTCGAGCGCGTGTTCGACTTCGTGACCGTGAGCAGCACCGGCAGATTGGGCAGCGTTGTCTTCAGCTCCGCAGGCAGGGCGCCGAACGAGCGCGAGCGCTTCTCGCCTTCCTTCTCGCGCAGCAGCCCGAGCCCCGAACCGGCGACGATGGACAATTCCGGCGTGCCACCGTCGGCGGCAGCCAGCTCGTAGTCGCGGCAGCCCAGCAGCACGAGGTTGTCGTCCATCAGCCACTGCAGGAAGGCGACGCTCTCCTCGATCTCCTCGGCGGCGACCGGCGGCGGATTGTGCTCGACCTCGCTGATGATGTCGGCGACGCGCTGCTGCATCGCGGGCCAGTCGCTCACCGCCACGCGCACGTCGGCGAGCACGCGCTCCAGCCCCGCACGCAGCGCATCGAGGTCGACCGCGTCGGTGCGCCGGTCGACCTCGACGTGGATCATCGATTCGTAGTGCCCCGTCCCCGCCTCGTCGGCCACGCCCTGATAGACGCCGTCCGCGTCGCGCACGACACGCATCACCGGGTGAATGATCAGGTGCAGCGTGAGGCCCTGGCGATTGACCTCCATCGCGATCGAGTCTACGAGGAAGGGCATGTCGTCATTGACGATCTCGATCACCGAGTGGGTCGATTCCCAGCCGTGCTCCTCGAGCTTGGGGTTATACACGCGCAGGCGCGTGCCGCCACGGTGCTTGCGCGCGAAGTGCCAGTGGCTGAGCACCGCGCCGTACAGGTCGTCGACGGTGTAGTCGGCGATGTCCTCGGGCGCGACCTGCCCGAACCAGCAGCGCGCGAAGGCGCCGACGAGGGCCGCCTGGTCCGGCGGGAGCTTGAGTTGGATCTGCTCGAGGATCGCTTCGAAACTTGCGGCACCGCTTTCTGCGTGGCGTGTCTGCATCGCTGTCTCCCGCGTGACGGGGGCCGCGCCGCGACGAGCCGATCAGTCGGGCAACCGCCCACCTTATCCGTATCACCTTACCCGCATCGCGTGCCGTGGGGAAGGGGTGGAGCACCGAACAGCACAATCGCATGAACGATATTCGGCGAGGACCCGTGCGGAGCGGCGGGAAGAGTCTGTGGGAGCGGCTTTAGCCGCGAATCGCCATCCGTTCGCGGCTAAAGCCGCTCCCACATGGAATACCGCCCCGGCAGCTCTGCTACAGCGGCAGCCCGCGCGGCTTGCGGCCGGCGCGGGCGAACAGGGCGTCGAACACCGGGTTCGGCAGCGCCCGCAGCACGCGCGCGACGACGCCCATCTGCCAGGGCACGACTGCATAGCCGCGACCGGCGTCGATAAGCTTCGCCATGCGCCGCGCGGCCTCGTCGGCCTGCAGCATGAAGGGCATCGGATATTTGTTCACGGCGGTCATCGGCGTTGCGATATAGCCGGGCGCGAGCGTCACGACACGCACGCCGCTGCCGCGCAGCTCGACGCGCAGGCTCTCCAGATAGGCGATCGCGGCGGCCTTCGATGCGCTGTACGCGCCCGCCCCGGGCAGGCCGCGGATGCCCGCCACCGAGGCGATGCCGACGAGCCGCCCGGAGCCGCGCCGACGCATCGCCTCGACGAAGGGCTGGAAGCTCGCGACCATGCCGTTCACGTTGGTGCGCATTACGCGCTCGAAGGCCGGTAGATCCTCGGAGCATTCGGTGAGCGTACCGACCGACACGCCCGCATTGGCGATGACGATGTCGGGCACGCCGAAACGCGTCAGGTAGGCTTCGGCCGCCGCCGCGAGGGCGCCCGCGTCACCGACATCGGCCGGCAGGGGGAGATGTTCGCCCGGCAGCTCGGCTGCGAACGCCGCCAGCGCCTCGCCGCGTCGCGCAACGAGGCCGAGGTTGGCGCCGCGGCCGGCGTAATGACGAGCGAAGGCCTGACCGAGGCCGCTGGAGGCGCCGGTCAGGAAAACGCGAAGTCCGGCCGGAGCCGGACTTGCATGGGACACAGGGCGGGGATCGTGCTTCACGAAAACAGGGATCGCATGAATGGCGCGCTGAAGTGTCGGGGGTGGGCGCTTAACCAAAAACCGCCCGTCGAACCTGCGGGAGCGGCTTCAGCCGCGAATGAGCCGAGTCACATGCGGCACCGCCGATTCGCGGCTGAAGCCGCTCCCACAAGGCCGCCCCCGCTGGCGGGGCGCGGCGGCGCCCCGCCAGCGGCCGATCAGCCCTTGCCCTTCTCCGAACGCACGCGCGCGACCAGTTCGTTGACGGTCTTGAGCATGCCCTCGTGGCTGCCGGCGGTCGAGGCCGACACCATGAAGCGGCCATCCACGGCCATCATCGGCACGCCCGCCACGCGATAGGCGGCAGCGATCTGGTTCGAGCGCTGCACGCGCGACTGCACGCCGAAGGACTTCCAGGTGTCGCTGAAACGCTTCGAGTCGGTGACGCTGCCGGCCCACTCGAGCAGCACGTCTTCCTTCTGCAGCTGGCGCTTCTGCTCGTGGATCGCGGCGAACACGGCCGGTCCCAGCTTCGCCGCCTCGCCCATCGCTTCGAGCGTGTAGTAGATGCGCGCGAGGTTGGTCCACTCGGGGCGGTTGAAGGTGATGGGCACCTTCACGAAGTTCACGTCGGCCGGCAGCGTCTTCGTCCAGGTGTTGAGCAGGGGCTCGAAGTCGTGGCAGTGCGGGCAGCCGTAGGAGAAGAACTCGATCACCTCGATCTTGCCGGCGACCTCGGTCGGCACCTTGGTGGCCAGGGTCTGGAAGGGCTGGCCGGCCTTCTGGGCCCAGGCCGCGCCACCGAGGGCGGAGAAGGCGGTCAGGGCGGACAGCTGCTTGAGTGCGGCACGACGATTCATTCAATACTCCCGAGTTGATGACAGGGTCTCAGACGGCAGACCCTGAGAGTTGTTCCCGAAATTTTATAGGCATATCGGCCGGCGGCGTGCAGCGTCGCTCAGGGATTGCCCTTGACGACCGTCGCGGTGAAGCCGGCATCGGACAGGCGTGCGCGCACCGGATTCATGTCTTCGGGCTTGGCGAAGGGGCCGATGCGTACTCGGTGCATCGTGCGGCCGTCGGGTAGCTGCGCGCGCTGCGCGCTCGCCTCGATGCCGCTCAGCGCGAGCTTGGCCTTCAGGTTGTCGGCCTCGGCGGGATTCTCGAACGCGCCGATCTGCAGGTAGAGCTTCTCGGGCGCGGCCGGCGCCGCGGCGGCCGGTGCGGCAGGCTTCGCCTCGGTGGGGGCACCCTCGCCCTGCGGCAGGATCTTGTAGAACTCGAAGTCGGGCTTCACGACCGGCCGGTCGCCCGGCTTGCCCGGCAACGAGGCCGGCTGGTCGGATGCGGGCGGCCGTGCCGCCGCGGGGGCCGGCGCCGTCGGCGTCTGGAACGGCGAATTGCGCGTGAAGTACCACGCGGCCCCGGCCGCGAACAAGGCGCCGAGCACCAGTCCGATGAAGATGCCGACGATCACGCCGCCGCGGCTCTTCGCCGGCCGGCTGGCTTTCCTGCTGGGCTTGCGGTCACGACTCACGAAACTCTCCGACGGTTACATCGACTGCGGCGCCGACACGCCCAGCAGCGCGAGGCCGTTGGCGAGCACCTGGCGCACGGCGGCGGCGAGCGCGAGACGCGCGAGCTTCAGCCCCTCGTCCTCGACCAGCATGCGCTCGGCGTTGTACCAGCTGTGGAATTCGCCGGCGAGGTCCTTGAGGTAGAAGGCGATCTGGTGCGGCGCGTAGTCGGCGGCGGCGCTCTGGATCAGCTCGGCGAAGGCGCCGAGGCGTGCGCACAGCGCCAGTTCGCGCTCGTTCTCAAGGCGCGCGAGGTCGGCCGCGGCGAGCTCGCCGATTTCGCCGCCCCACTGTTGCAGCACCGAGCACACGCGCGCGTGGGCGTACTGCACGTAGTAGACCGGGTTCTCGTTGCTCTGGCTCTTGGCGAGATCGAGGTCGAAGTCGAGGTGCTGGTCGCTCTTGCGCAGCACGTAGAAGAAGCGGCACGCGTCGTTGCCGACTTCGCGGCGCAGCTCGCGCAGCGTCACGAACTCGCCCGAACGGGTCGACATCGCCGCCTTCTGGCCGTTGCGGTACAGCACCGCGAACTGCACCAGCGCCACCTCGAGCTTCTCCGGCGGCAGGCCCAGCGCGGCGATCGCGCCCTTCACGCGCGGGATGTAGCCGTGGTGGTCGGCGCCCCAGATGTCGATGACGCGATCGAAGCCGCGCTCGTACTTGTTCAGGTGATAGGCGATGTCGGAGGCGAAGTACGTATACAGGCCGTTGTCGCGCTGCACGACGCGGTCCTTCTCGTCGCCGAAGGCGGTCGAGCGGAACCACTTGGCGCCGTCCTGCACGTAGATGTGGCCGCGCTTCTCCAGCTCGGTCACCACGCGCTCGACCAGCCCGGTGTCGAACAGGCTCTTCTCCGAGAACCACTTGTCGAAATGCACGCCGAACTCGTGCAGGTCGTCGCGGCCGTCGCCGAGCTGCTCGTTGAGCGCGAAACCATGCACGAAGGGGTAGTCCTCGCCGAGCAGGCGCTTGGCGTTGGCGATCAGCACGTCGAGGTGCTCCTCGCGCTGGTTCTTGGCCTCGTCGTCCTTGCGCTCGGCTGCGGGCAGGCCCGGCGCGCCGTCGAGGATCTGCGCGGCGGTGACCTTGGCGAAGCGGTCCTTGTGACCCTCGCGCATCTCGCGCGCCATCTCGATGACGTAGTCGCCCTGGTAGGCGTTGGGCGGGAAGTCGATCTCGATGCCGTGGAAGGCGAGGTAGCGCAGCCAGGTCGACAACGCGAGGATGTCCATCTGCCGGCCGGCATCGTTGATGTAGTACTCGCGCGTGACGTCGAAGCCCGCGAAGTCGAGCACCGCGGACAGCGACGCCCCGTAGGCTGCGCCGCGGCCGTGGCCGACGTGCAGCGGCCCGGTCGGGTTGGCGGAGACGAACTCGACCTGCACCTTGGTGCCGAGTCGGGCGCCGCGGCCGAATTCCGCGCCACGTGCGAGGACGTCGGCGACCACCGAGGTCTTGGCACCGGAGTTGAGCGTGAAATTGATGAAGCCGGCGCCGGCCACTTCGGCCTTCGTCACCAGCGGCGAGGCGGGCAGCTCGGCCAGCAGCATGTTCGCGAGGTCGCGCGGGCTGCGGCGCAGCGGCTTGGCGAGTTGCAGCGCGAGGTTGGTGGCGAAGTCACCGTGACCGGCCTGCTTGGGGCGTTCCAGCTGGATCGGGGTTTCGCTCAGGTCGGGGGCGACGCTCTTCAGCGCGGCACGCAGCAGGTCGGCAAGTTGGACTTTCGGATCGGCGCTCATGGCACTCGGAAAAGAAACTAAACGCGCGATTATAGCGGATCGCCCGCCAAGACCCGGGACCGACGTTCCCGTGGCGGCCGGGTGACCGGATATGCCTGCAGCGCCGTCCGCCCTGCAGAGGGAAAACGCAACATAGTTGCACCGACCGGCGGCCCCGCCTAGAATCGCCGGCCCATGTCGAGTCGCCCCGCGCCCTCCTCCTCCGTGCCCCCTGGCGCCCGACGGAATCCCGTGCGGGGACCGCTGGCGTTCGTGTTGCGGCTGTCGCTCGCGCTCGCGCTGCTCCTCGTGCAGGGCGCCGCGCTCATGCACGTCATCGGCCACACCGCGGAAGTCTCCGCTGCGCGCAACGGGCGGAGCGCCGGCTTCGAGCCCGACGAGGGCGCACGCCACCTCGCGTACTGCGTCGATTGCCTGTCCTTCAGCGGACTCGACCTGCCGCTGGCCGACCGCGGTCCGGCTTGCGGCGCGGACGGGGAGTCCCTTGCGCCGGCGCGCTTCCGCTCAGCCGACACCCCGGCGCGCGACGGCCTCGCGCCGCGCTGCCGCGCTCCGCCCGCCGCCCTGCTCCGGGCCTGAGCCCCCTCCCGCATTCCCCGATCAACGAACCGGCATGCGTCCGCCACCGGGCGGCGCGTGCCGGCCGCTTTCGCCCGCAGTGGCGAAGGCACGGCCATGGACACAACGATGAATACGAATACGCCTTCTGCACGCCCCCTCCCCTGCCCCCTCGCGCTGTCGCTGCTGCTCGCATGGGGCTCCACCCCGTTTGCCGCGGCCGCGGCTGAAACAGCCGAGCTGCCGGCCGTGACGGTGTCGGCGAGCGCCCTCGCTCTCGGCAGCGACGCGATGAGCACGCCCGTCACGGTGCTCGCAGGCGAGGACCTCGTCCTGCGCCGCGACGCGACGCTGGGCGAGACGCTCGCGCGCGAGCCCGGCATCAACGCCAGCCCCTTCGGCGCGGGCGCGAGCCGCCCGGTGATCCGCGGCATGGACACCGCGCGCGTGAAGCTGCTGTCCGACGGCAGCGAGATCATGGACGCCTCGACGGTGAGCCCGGACCACGCGACCGTGGCCGAGCCGATGCTCGCCGAGCAGATCGAGGTGCTGCGCGGCCCCTCGGCCCTCGCCTACGGCGGCGAGGCGATCGGCGGCGTCGTGAACGTGCTCGACCGCAAGATCCCGATGGCCGTGCCGACGCGCGGCGTCGAGGGCAGCATCGAACTGCGCGGCAACACGGCCGCGCGAGAGGCCGCGGGCGCCTTCGAACTGACTGCCGGCTCGGGCAATTTCGCCGTCCACGCCGAGGGCCTCAAGCGTGACGCGCGCGACTACCGCGTCGGCGACGGCTGGACCGGCGGGCGCCGTGTCGACGGCAGCTTCAACGAGACCGAGACGGGCAGCCTGGGGATGTCCTGGGTCGGCGCGCGCGGCTATCTCGGCCTCGCATACACGCACCAGCGCAACGACTACGGCCTGCCCGGCCACGCGCACGGCATAGAGGAGTGTTCGGTCGCCGGCAATGCGCTCGCGTGCCCCGAACACGAGGAAGGCGAGGAGGAGCACGAGGAGGAAGGCGGCGTGCCGGTCGTGAAGCTCGACAGCGAGCGTTGGGACCTGCGCGGCGAGTACCTGGAGCCTCTCGCCGGCTTCACGCGCCTGCGCGTGCGCGCGAGCCACACCGACTACCGCCATCACGAGGTCGAGGACGGCGCGATCGCGACGACCTTCCGCAACCGCGCCCATGACAGCCGCATCGAGCTCGAGCACGCCCCGCTGGCCGGCTGGCGCGGCGTGCTCGGCCTGCAGGGCTCGCGGCGCGACTTCCGCGCGACCGGCGAGGAGGCCTACGTGCCGCCGACGCTCACGCGGCGGAACGCGGCCTTCCTGGTCGAGGAATACACGACCGGCGACTGGCGCTTCGAGGCCGGAGTGCGGCGCGAGTGGCAGGCGATCGACGTCGATGCGGCGGCGCGCGACCGCAGCCACGACGGCAGCTCCGTGTCGCTCGGCACGGTGTGGAACTTCGTGCCGGGCTATGCGCTGGGGCTGTCGCTGTTGCGCGCGCAGCGCCTGCCGACCGCCGAGGAACTCTACGCCGACGGCCTGCATCTGGCGACCGCAACCTTCGAGCGCGGCAACGCTGACCTGAAGGCGGAAACCTCGCACAACATCGACCTCAGCCTGCGCAAGACGGCGGGCGATACCCGCTTCAGCATCGGCGCATACCGCAACCGCGTGTCGGACTTCATCCACGCGCGCACGCTCGATGCCGTCGAGGGCCTGCAACTCGTCGAGTACGCCCAGCGCGACGCGGTGTTCACCGGTGTCGAGGGGCAGATCCACCAGCGGCTGAACGCCATCTTCGGCGCGACGCTGTTCGGCGATTACGTGCATGCGCGCTTCGACGGCGGCGCCGGCGACCGCGACCTGCCGCGCATCCCCGCGCACCGCGTTGGCCTGCGCGCGGACGCCCGCTGGCAGGGCTGGAGCGGCGAGCTGGAGTGGTACCGCGTCGGCCGCCAGGACCGGGTCGCCGATTTCGAGAGCGACACGCCGGGCTACAGCATCGTGAACCTCTCGGCGAGCTACACCGGGCGCTTCGGCGCGCAGCCGTGGCAGGTCTACATGAAGGCGGGCAACCTCGGCGACGAGCTCGCGTTCAGCCACACCTCCTTCATCAAGAACGCCGCACCGCTGATGGGGCGCAACCTGACGCTGGGGGTGCGCGTGCCGTTCTGACCGGCCCCTGCGCCCCGCACGCGGGGCGTTTTCCCCGTGGGAGCGGCTTCAGCCGCGAATCGACCGGCGGGGCTCGCCAGGCGCCGATTCGCGGCTGAAGCCGCTCCCACACGAAGCCGCTCCCACACGAAGCCGCTCCCACACGAAGCCGCTCCCACACCAAGCCGCTCCCACACCAAGCTACGCCGGGCAGTTCGCGCGATTGCCGGCGCCGTGCCCTTTCCTCGCACGCGCCTTCGGGCTAAAGTCCGCCCTTTCCCCCGCCCGGCGATCCAAAGTGCGTCTCTTCCGTCTTGCCAAGATCATCACCGTCGGCCTGCGCTTCGGCCTCGACCAGATGGTGCTCGAAGCCGATACGAGCGGACGCCTGGGGAAGCTGTGGCACGTGGTGTTCTTCTGGCGCCACCCGAAGGCACCGCGCGGCGAACGCCTGCGCCGGGCGCTGGAATCGCTGGGGCCGATCTTCGTGAAGTTCGGCCAGATGTTGTCGACGCGCCGCGACCTGCTGCCGCCCGACCTCGCCGACGAACTCGCGCTGCTGCAGGACCGCGTCCCGCCCTTCCCCACCGAGCAGGCGCTGAGGGTGCTGGAGGACTTCTACGGCAAGCCGGTCGACGAGGTCTTCGTCGACTTCGAGCGCACGCCGGTCGCCTCCGCGTCGGTCGCGCAGGTGCACTTCGCACGCCTGCCGAACGGCACCGAGGTCGCGGTGAAGATCCTGCGCCCGGGCATCGAGCCGGTGATCGAGCACGACCTCGCGCTGCTCGACACCGCCGCGACGCTGTTGGAGAAGCTGTGGCCCGAAGCACGGCGCCTCAAGCCGCGCGAAGTGGTCGCCGAGTTCAGCAAGTACCTGCACGACGAGCTCGACCTGATGCGCGAGGCATCGAACTGCTCGCAGCTGCGGCGCAACTTCACCAACTCCAAGCTGCTGCAGGTGCCCGAGGTGCACTGGGACTGGTGCGGCAAGAACGTGATGGTGATGGAACGCATGCGCGGCGTGCCGATCTCGCAGCTCGACGCGCTGCGCGCGCAGGGCACGGACCTCAAGGCGCTGTCGCGCGCGGGCGTCGAGATCTTCTTCACGCAGGTGTTCCGCGACGGCTTCTTCCACGCCGACATGCACCCCGGCAACATCTTCGTGCATGCCGACGGACGCTACATCGCGCTCGATTTCGGCATCGTCGGCACGCTCAATGCCGAGGACAAGAGCTACCTCGCGCAGAACTTCCTCGGCTTCTTCAAGCGCGACTACAACCGCGTCGCGCGCGCCCACATCGAGGCCGGCTGGGTGCCGGCACACACCCGCGTCGACGAGTTCGAGAGCGCGATCCGCGCGGTGTGCGAACCGATCTTCGACCGCCCGCTGAAGGACATCTCCTTCGGCAAGACCTTGCTACGCCTCTTCCAGACCGCGCGCCGCTTCGAGATGGAAGTGCAGCCGCAGCTCGTGCTGCTGCAGAAGACGCTGCTCAACATCGAGGGCCTGGGGCGCCAGCTCGACCCCGACCTCGACCTGTGGAAGACCGCCAAGCCCTTCCTCGAGCGCTGGATGGACGAGCAGATGGGCTGGCGCGGCCTGCTGCGCAACCTCAAGGACGAGGCGCCCTCCTGGGCCGGCACGCTGCCGCAGATCCCCCGTCTCGTGCATCGCGTGCTCGACTCGACCGCGCACCGCCACGAGGTGCAGAGCGGCGAGCTGGAACGCGTCGCCCGCGCGCAGCGCACGCAGGGTCGCGTGCTGTGGCTGGTGTCGGCGCTGCTCGCGGCGCTGGTCGGACTGGAGCTGTATCGGCTTTTCGGCTGATCGCTGCCGCCCGCAATCGGGCTATCAAGACGGCAATCAGATGCAGCCGTTCGCCCTGAGCTTGTCGAAGGGCATGGACAGGGCTTCGACAGGCCTGTCCTGAGCGAAGTCGAAGGGCTCAGCCCGAACGGTATTGGGTTGCGGGATTGATAGCCGCACCCGCACGTCCGCGCCGCGGATGCGCAATCCGTCACGCCCCGTATAACGCTCGCCGTCCGTACCTGAACGAATCCCCCCTCCTTGCGTCGAACGCATAAGCGCATCGACTATTCGCCCGCCCCCGCCGCGGGCAGGGAGGATGGCCATGACACACTCCGCGCCGCTTCACGTCCCGCCGCATGCCGACCTGCGCGCCGTCGTGCAGGTCATCGGCGTCGCCTCCGCGCTGGGCGCCCCCGGCCACGGACCGGCCGCCGGGCCGGCCGCACTCGAGCGCCACGGCCTGCTGCAGCGCCTGAAGGGCACCGGCATCGCCGCGAGCTGGCATGAGACCCTCGTGCCGGCGGCGCCCCCTGCGCCGGGCGCGTCGATGCGCGAGCGCCTGGACGCGGTCGGCGCACTCGCGCAGCGCGTCGCGGACCACCTCACGGCCCTCGCACCCGATGTGTTCCCGCTCGTGATCGGCGGCGACCACGCCGTCGGCATCGGCACCTGGCGCGGCGTCGCCAGTCGCCTGGCGCCACGCGGCGCGCTGGGCCTGATCTGGATTGACGCCCACCTCGACAGCCACACCGAGCGCAGCACGCACTCGGGCAACATCCACGGCATGCCGCTCGCCGCGCTGCTCGGCGAAGGCGATGCGGCGCTCACGGGCGTCGGCGGCCCGAAGCTCGACCCCGCGAACGTCGTGATCATCGGCGCGCGCGCCTGGGAGCACGAGGAGCACGAACGCCTGACGCGCCTCGGCGTGCAGGTCTTCGACATGGCGGAAGTGCGCGAACGCGGCATCGCCGCCGTGTTCTGCGACGCGCTCAGCGTGGTGCGCGAGCGCACGGCCGGCTTCGGCGTCAGCATAGACCTCGACGCGCTGGACGCTGCCGCCTTCCCCGCCGTGACCTGCCCCGAGCACGACGGCATCGCGCCCGACGAGCTGTGCGCGGCGCTGCTCGCGCTGCGCGGTTGCGGCGATTTCGTCGCGATGGAGATCGTCGAGTACCTGCCCGAGCGCGATCCCGGCGGGATGTGCGCGGACTGGGTCGCGAACCTCGCCGGCGCGGCGCTGGGGCCCTCGACCTACCTGCTGCGCGCCAAGGAGCGCGAATTCGGCGCGCACAACTATGCGCCGCTGCCGGTCGTGTTCCATCACGGCAAGGGCATCTGGCTGTGGGACGTGGAGGGGCGGCGCTACCTCGACATGATGAGCGCCTACTCGGCGGTGAGCTTCGGCCACGCCAACCCGCGCCTGCTGCACGCGCTCAACGACCAGGCGCAGCGCCTCGCGCTGACCTCGCGCGCGTATTCCAACGACCGCCTGCCACTGCTCATGGAGCGCCTGTGCGGCCTGCTCGGCTACGAGCGCGTGCTGCCGGTGAACACGGGACTGGAGGCGGTCGAGACCGCGCTCAAGACGGCGCGCAAGTGGGGCTACAAGGTCAAGGGCATCGCCCCCGACCGCGCGGAGATCATCGCCTGCGAAGGCAACTTCCACGGCCGCTCGATCACCATCGTCGGCATGTCGTCGGAAGAGCAGTATCGCGACGGCTTCGGCCCCTTCCCCGCCGGATTCCGGCGCATCCCCTACGGCGACGCGGACGCGCTCGAGGCGGCGATCACGCCCGAGACCGCGGCCTTCCTCGTCGAGCCCGTGCAGGGCGAGGGCGGCATCATCGTGCCGCCGACGGGCTACCTCGCGCGCTGCGCGGAGATCTGCCGGCGCCACAACGTGCTGCTGATCGCCGACGAAGTGCAGACCGGCCTCGGCCGCACCGGACGCCTGCTCGGCTGCGACCACGAGGGCGTGCATCCGGATGGGCTGATCCTCGGCAAGGCGCTGGGCGGCGGCCTGCTGCCGGTGTCGGCCTTCCTCGCCGACGCCGCGGTGATGGACGTGTTCCGGCCGGGCGACCACGGCTCGACCTTCGGCGGCAACCCGCTCGGCGCGGCCGTCGCGCTGGAAGTGCTCGCCATCCTCGAGGAGACGCGTCCCTGGGAACACGCCGCGCGCCTGGGCGAGCGCCTCATGGCCCGCTTCCGCGACGCGCGCCTGCCCTGCGTGCGCGAGGTGCGCGGGCGCGGCCTGCTGGTGGGCATCGAGCTCGACCCAGCCCAATTGCGCGCGCCGGTCGCCGCGGAACTGCTGCTCGCGCGCGGCATCGCGACCAAGGACACGCACAACACCGTGATCCGCTTCGCGCCGCCGCTGGTGATCACCGAGGCGGAACTCGACCACGCGGCAAGCGTCGTCATCGATACGCTCGCCAACGCCGCACAGCATCACGACGCGGGGCCCCTGCCCGCGTAGCGCCCCCCCTCGGAGCATCCGGCCGCGCACCGTTCCGGTGCGCGCGATGGCGCTTGCCCATCGCGGGAAAATCGTTGATACACTTCCGCCCCGATTCGTCATCAACGCGCTGTTTCGACCCACTTTTCCGGAAGGCCTGCCATGCTGCTCTGGCTCGTGATCGCTTACCTGCTCGTCTCCATCGGCATCGGCCTTTACGCCGCCACGCGGGTGCACAACGCGCGCGACTACATCGTCGCCGGCCGCACGCTGCCGATGTACATGGTGCTCGCGATGGTGTTCGCGACCTGGTTCGGCGCCGAGACGGTGCTCGGCATCTCGGCGACCTTCCTCGAGGAGGGTTTCCGCGGCCTGATCTCCGACCCGCTGGGCGCCTCGCTGTGCCTGGTGCTGTTCGGCCTGATCTTCGCGCGCCCGCTGTACCGCATGAACCTGCTGACGCTGGGCGACTTCTTCCGCGTGCGCTACAACCGCACGACCGAGCTGGTGCTGTCGCTGTGCATCGTCGTCTCCTACCTCGGCTGGGTGAGCGCCCAGATGACCGCACTGGGCCTGGTGTTCAACGTGCTCTCCGACGGCGCGATCTCGATGACACAGGGCGTGCTGATCGGCTCCGGCACGGTGCTCATCTACACGCTGTTCGGCGGCATGTGGTCGGTCGCGCTGACGACCTTCGTGCAGATGATCGTGATCGTGCTCGGCCTGCTCTACGTCACCTGGATCGCCGGGGACATGGCCGGCGGCTTCACCGCCGTCGTGTCCAAGGCCGCGGCCGAAGGCAAGTTCGAATTCCTGCCGACGCTGGACCCGATGGACATGCTGGCCTGGATCGCGGCGCTCGCGACCATGGCGCTCGGCTCGATCCCGCAGCAGGACGTGTTCCAGCGCGTGAACTCGTCGCGCAACGAGCGCGTCGCGATCTGGGGCACCACGCTCGGCGGCCTGTCCTACTTCTTCTTCGCGTCCGTGCCGCTCTTCCTCGCCTACACCGCGACGATGATCGACCCCGAGATGGTCACGCGCTTCATGGAAGAGGACTCGCAGCTGATCCTGCCCAACCTGATCCTCGGCCACATGCCCTTCGCCGCGCAGGTGGTGTTCTTCGGCGCGCTGCTGTCGGTGATCATGAGCACGGCCTCGGGCACCCTGCTCGCGCCCTCGGTGACCTTCTCGGAAAACGTCGTGAAGGGCTTCGTGCCGCACATGAGCGACCGCCTGCTGCTGCTCACCACGCGCAGCACCGTCGTCGGCTTCACCGCGCTGGTGACCTATTACGCCGTGTATACAGACTCCTCGATCCACCAGATGGTCGAGAACGCCTACCGCATCACCCTCGCCGGCGCCTTCGTGCCGCTGGCCGCCGGCCTCTTCTGGTCGCGCGCGAACAACCTCGGCGCGGGCCTCTCCATCCTGTTCGGCCTCGGCACCTGGCTGATGCTGGAATTCTTCGCGCCCGAAGGCGACGTCGAGCCCCAGCTCGTCGGCCTCGTCGCCAGCGCGCTCGGCATGCTGGTCGGCGGCCTGGTCGGCCCGCGCACGCACCATCGTCCGCACGCCGGCCACCACCACGCGGCCGAAGCGACGCACCACGTACGCTGAATCCCGCGGCCGCCAGGCCGCCCGCGATCGAGCGCACACGCCCGACGCGAGGCGTACGCCGCTGCACGGCGGCATTCGAAAAAATCGGTTCGCACCCCGCAACGCCAATGCCTATGCTTTCAGCAGGGGCATTGGCGTTGCGGCGACATCGCGGCAACGCCTGCGACGTAGGTACCGGCGTATTACCCACGCGCCGCACCGCGATGGAATACTGCTCCGCACTCAGGGCACGCAGACCCCGATGCAACGAGGAGACGAACCATGCAAGCGATCCGGATCGCCACGGCGAGCGGCGGTGCAGCGTCGGCCGCAAGCACCGTGCAGCAAGCGCCGCTGACACGGCGGGAATTCCTGAAAGGCACGGGCATCCTGCTCGGCACCCTGGCGATCGGCACGCCGATCGCCGCGCTGGCGCCCTCGCGGGCCTGGGCCCTCGAGCTCAAGGCGCTCGACACCGCCACCGGCGACACCCTGCTCAAGTTCGGCCGCGTGCTGTATCCGCATGCGCAGCTCCCCGATGCCGTCTACGCCCTGCTCGTCAAGGACCTCGACGCAATGGCGGCCGCCGACCCGAAAGTGGCCACTCTGCTGCGCGACGGCGTCGCCGGCCTCGACCGCGCGACCGGTGGCGCGTTCGCCAAGGCCAAGCCCGCCGCGCAACTCGCCGCCGTGAAGGCGATCGAAGGCAAGCCCTTCTTCGCGACCGTGCGCGGCAAGTGCGTGACCGCCCTGTACGACAACGAGATGACGTGGACGGCCTTCGGCTACCCCGGCGAATCCTTCAGCAAGGGCGGCTACATCCGGCGCGGCTTCCAGGATCTGAAGTGGCTGCCCGACCCGCCCGCGGATGCGAGCCCGCCGCCCTTCCTGGGCTGATCGGCACCCCGCACACCACGACATCCGGAGGCAGGACATGGCGAAGATCGCATTCGACGACGACTCCGCGGTCGTCATCATCGGTTCAGGCGCAGGCGGCGGCACGCTCGCGAACGAGTTGTGCCAGAAGGGCATCAAGGTGATCGTGCTCGAGGCGGGAGCCACGCAGTCCGTCGCGACGTTCATCAACGACGAGTGGAAATCCTTCTCGCAGCTGGCGTGGCTCGACGCGCGCACGACCTCGGGCAGCTGGCGCATCGCGAAGGATTTTCCCGGACTGCCGGCGTGGATCTGCAAGACCGTCGGCGGCACGACGACGCACTGGGCGGGCGCCTCGCTGCGCTTCCAGGAACACGAGTTCAAGGCGCGCAAGCATTACGGCGCGATCAAGGGCGCGAACCTGATGGACTGGCCGCTGACGCTGAAGGACCTCGAGCCCTGGTACGACAAGGCGGAGGACAAGATGGGCGTCACGCGCACCCACGGCATTCCCGGCCTTCCGGGCAACAATAATTTCAAGGTGATGCACGCCGGGGCGACCAAGCTCGGCTACAAGCAGGTACACACCGGGCGCATGGCCATCAACAGCAAGCCGCGCGACGGCCGCGGCAGCTGCCAGCAGATCGGCTTCTGCTTCCAGGGCTGCAAGAGCGGCGCAAAGTGGTCCGTGCTCTACACCGAGCTGCCCAAGGCCGAGGCGACCGGCAACCTCGACCTGCGCCCCGAGTCCCACGTCACGCGCATCGAGCACAACGCCGTCGGCAAGGTGAGCGCCGTCGTGTACTTCGACAAGGCCGGCCAGGAGCAGCGGCAGAAGGCGCGCGTCGTGTGCGTCGCCGGCAACTCGATCGAGACGCCGCGCCTGTTGCTGATGTCGGCGAGCGACAAGTTCCGCGACGGCCTCGCGAATTCCTCGGGCCAGGTCGGGCGCAACTACATGCGCCACATGACCGGTTCGGTGTACGCGGCGTTCAAGGAGCCCGTGAATATGTTCCGCGGCACGACGATGGCCGGCATCGTCGGCGACGAGGCGGGCAACAACCCGAAACGCGGCTTCGTCGGCGGCTACGAGATGGAGACGCTGTCGCTCGGCGTGCCCTTCATGGCGGCCTTCCTCAACCCCGGCGGCTGGGGCGCGGAGTTCGCGTGGTGGATGGAACACTACAGCCAGCTCGCCGGCATGTGGCTGGTCGGCGAGGACATGCCGCGCGAGACCAACCGCGTCACGCTCAACGCGAACGTCAAGGACAAGTACGGCAACCCGGTGCCCAACGTGCACTTCGACGATCACCCGAACGACGTTGCGATGCGCAAGCACGCCTACACGCAGGGCGAGCGCGTCTACCAGGCCGCCGGCGCGATCCGCAGCTTCCGCACGCCGCCCTATCCCTCGACGCACAACCTCGGCACCTGCCGCATGGGCGCCTCGGCCGCCGACAGCGTGTGCAACGCGTACGGGCAGACGCACGACATCCCCAACCTGTTCATCTCGGACGGCAGCCAGTTCACCACCGGCGGCGCGGAGAACCCGACGCTGACGATCGTCGCCCTCGCAATCCGCCAAGCGGATCACATCGCCACCCTGATGAGCCAACGGGCGCTCTGAACCGGGGCAAGGGGAACGACACATGTGTGAATACTTCGTGAAAGCCGACCCGATCCAGTACGAGCAGCGCACGCGCACGATCCGCATCCATGGCGTGCTCACGAGCATCCGGCTGGAGAACATGGTATGGGACATCCTCGCCGAGATGGCCGAGGAAGAGCACTGCACGACCAACCATCTCGTCGTGAGCTTCCACGACGAGATCCTCGCGCACCGGGGCGAGGTGCCGAACTTCGCCTCGTTCCTGCGCATCACCTGCATGCGCCACCTGCGACGCAAGCTCACCGCAGCGGAGCGTGCCCTCCCAAACGAGCCGGCGCCGGCACCTCAGTTGGCGCCACCGCGGATCGTCGCGGTGGCGGGCCGGTCCTGAGCCTGCTCCGTCCCGCGGCAGCCGGCGCCGAAACCGACGCGCAGCAGGTATTTCCCCAACCCACCGGAATCTCCATGGCCAAAATCATCCACAGCATGATCCGCGTGCTGGATCTCGACAAATCGATGCGCTTCTACGAAGACGTCCTCGGCCTGCGCGAATCGCACCGCCTAGACTTTCCCGAGTTCACGCTCGTCTACCTGCGCAATGCGGAAAACGACTACGAACTCGAGCTGACGCTCAACAAGGGCCGCGAGGAGGCCTACACGCACGGCACCGGCTACGGCCACATCGCCGTCGTCGAGCCGGACGTCACCGCGCGCCACGCCGAACTGACGGCCAAGGGCTACGAGCCGGCACCGGTGAAGGAATTCAAGCGCGGCGACGAGTTGCTCGCGCGCTTCTTCTTCATCCAGGACCCGGACGGCTACAAGATCGAGGTGCTCGAGCGCCACGGCCACTACCGGTGACGGCATCGCGCCGCTGAGCCGCCTCAGTCCCTTGCCCGCCCCGTGCCGGATGCCGGCACGGGGCGGGGCGCAGGCGCGCATCGGATCACGCCGGGCTCTACGCGGACCGCAGTCGATCGTTCAATTCGCTCGAGCCGGCGGCAGCCGGGACGCAAAATCCCGGCCCGGACCTTGCCCGAGGCAAGGTCGACTGGTCTTTCCACTCGCAAAATAATCGTTTCAGTTCAATATCTTGCCAGTCACAAAGGGCATGCCGGCTATGCATGCACCTTCATATTTTCCTTCGCACCGGACGGTGCTAGCATCGCCCTACGTTAAATTGTTTGATGTCAAACAATACAGCCCGCCGGACTTGGCCGCGGGACAGGAGGCGATGTGAAGAAACTGCTGACACTGATGGTCAATGGCCGCCCGCGCGAGGATGCGGTCGCCGAGAATGCGCTGCTGATCGACTACCTGCGCGACACGCTGGGCCTCACGGGCACCAAGCAGGGTTGTGACGGCGGCGAGTGCGGCGCCTGCACGGTGCTGGTCGAAGGCGAACCGCGCCTGGCGTGCAGCACGCTCGCGCACAGCGCCGAGGGGCGCCACATCGAGACCATCGAGGGTCTGAGCACCGCCGGCAACCTGTCGCGCCTGCAGCGCGCCTTCCACGAACATCTCGGCGCCCAGTGCGGCTTCTGCACGCCGGGCATGATCATGGCCGCCGAGGCGCTGCTGCGGCGCACTCCGCAGCCTTCGCGCGACGAGATCCGCGCGGCGCTCGCCGGAAACCTGTGCCGCTGCACCGGCTACGTGAAGATCCTCGATTCCGTCGAGGCCGCAGCGCGCTGCGGGGACGTCGCGGAGGTCGCGGCATGAACGCGCCGGAACGCAGCCTCACGCACATCGGGCAGGCCGCCCGCAGGCCGGAGGGGGTCGGCGCCCGCATGCCGCTGATCGACGGCGTCGACAAGGTCACCGGCAACGCCCGCTACACCGCCGACCTGCCCGCCCAGGGCGCCCTCGTCGGCCGCATCCTGCGCAGCCCGTGGGCGCATGCCGAGATCGTCGCCGTCGACATCACTGCGGCGCTCAGGCTGCCGGGCGTGCGCGCGGTGATCACGGGCGAGGAATGCGACACGCCCTACGGCGTGATCCCCATCGCGCAGAACGAATTCCCGCTCGCGCGCGGCCGCATCCGCTACATCGGCGAACCGATCGCCGCCGTCGCGGCGGTCGACGAGGCGACCGCCGACGCCGCGCTCGCGCTGATCCGCTTCGAAGTGCGCGAGCTGCCGGCGTATTTCGAGGCGGCCGACGCGCGCAAGGCCGACGCGGTGCTGCTGCACGACAACAAGAAAGGCAACATCGAGCGCGAGGTGCATAACGAGTTCGGCGACACCGCCGCCGGCTTCGCCGCGGCGGACCTGATCCGCGAGGAGGTGTTCGAGTGCGCCGAGGTCCATCACGCGATGATGGAGCCCAACGCCTCGCTCGCCGCGTGGGACGCCGAACGCGGTCACCTGACCCTGTGGTCCGTGACCCAGGTGCCCTACTACGTGCATGAATCGCTGTCGCGCTGCATGAACCTCGACGCGGCCTACATCCGCGTCATCAAGCCCTTCGTCGGTGGCGGCTTCGGCCACCGCGTCGAGACGCTCAACTTCGAGATCATCTGTGCGCTACTCGCCCGCGCCGCGCGCGGCACCGTGCGCCTGCTGCAGAGCCGCGAGGAGGCCTTCCTGACCCACCGCGGCCGGCCGCAGACCCATATCCGCATGAAGCTCGGCCTCACCCGCGACGGCCGCATGACCGCGTGCGAGGCCGAAGTCGTACAGCGCGGCGGCGCCTACGGCGGCTACGGCCTCGTCACGATCCTGTATTCGGGCGCACTGCTCAACGGCCTGTACGACCTGCCCGCAATGAAGTACGACGGCTACCGCGTGTATACGAACACCCCGCCCTGCGGCGCGATGCGCGGCCACGGCACGGTCAACGTGCGCTTCGCGTTCGAATCGCTGCTCGACACGATGGCCGCGGAGCTGGGCCTCGACGCCTTCGCGGTCCGCCGCCGCAACCTGCTCGTCGCGCCGACCGAGACCATCAACGGCCTGAAGGTGATGAGCTACGGCCTGCCCGAATGCCTCGACTGGGTCGAAGAGGCGTCGTGCTGGAGCGAGCGTGCTGCACGTCCCCGCGACGACGGCCCGATCCGCCGCGGCATCGGCATCGCCTGCTCGCACTTCGTCAGCGGCTCGGCCAAACCGGTGCATTTCACCGGCCAGCCGCACGCGACGATCGCGCTGCGCGTCGATTTCGACGCCGCGATCACGATCTTGACCGGGGCCTCCGACATCGGCCAGGGCTCGTCGACGATCATCACCCAGGTCGTCGCCGAAGTGCTGGGCGTCGCCCAGCGCCGCCTGCGCCTCATCGCCACCGACTCCGCGCTCACGCCCAAGGACAACGGCTCGTATTCCTCGCGTGTCACCTTCATGGTCGGCAACGCGGCGGCCGACGCCGCACGCAATCTCAAGCGCGTGCTCGTCACCGCGGCGGCGAAGCGCCTGCAGGTCGCCGAGGCCGAGGTCGACTGGCTGGGCGAGGCAGCCGCGGTGCTCGGCGATCCGGCGCGCCAGATCGGCTTCCACGAGATCGTCGAGGAGGCGCTGGTCGACACCGGCATGCTCACCGTCAAGGGCACCTTCACCTGCCCGGTCGAGTTCCAGGGCGGCAAGCAGCGCGGCGGCGCGGTCGGCTCGACGATGGGCTTCTCGTATGCGGCGCAGGCGGTGCAGGTCGCGGTCGATACCGAACTCGGCACCGTCACCGTCGAGAAGGTGTGGGCAGCCATCGACTGCGGCTTCGCGATCAACCCGATGTCGGTCGAGGGCCAGGTGCAGGGCGCAGTGTGGATGGGCATGGGCCAAGCGCTCTCCGAGGAGACGGTGTACGAGAACGGCCGCCACAAGGCGGTCAGCCTGCTCGACTACCGCGTGCCGACGATGGCCGAGTCGCCCGACATCGACGTGCATATCGTCGAGAGCATGGACCCCAACGGCCCCTTCGGCGCCAAGGAAGCGAGCGAGGGCCCGCTCGCCGGCGTCATGCCCGCGATCGCCGCGGCGATCGAGGATGCCACCGGCCGCCGCATCCGCGACCTTCCCTTCACCCCGGATCGCGTCTTCGACGCGCTCAACCGCAAACCCCGCGCCGGTGCCATCGCACCGGCTACCGTCCAAGGAGAGGCATGATGGGCGCCCTGTCCGAATTCCGTCTGATGCGTGCGACGAGTGCGGCCGACGCGGTGCGCCTGCGCGGCGAGTTTCCCGCCAGCCGCTTCATCGCCGGCGGCACCGACCTGCTGCCGAACATGCGCCGCGGTCTGACCGGCGCCGAAGTCCTGATCGACCTCGGCGGCGTCGATGAGATCCGCGAACTACGCCGCGACGGCGACGTTCTGCGCATCGGCGCCGGGGTCACGCTCGCGACGCTCTCGGCCGACCCGACCGTCGTCGCCCGCCTGCCCGCGCTCGCCCAGGCCGCGCTGGCCGTCGCCGGGCCCACGCACCGCCGCGCAGCGACGCTGGGCGGCAACCTGTGCCTCGACACCCGCTGCCAGTACTACAACCAGAGCGAGGACTGGCGCCGCGGCAACGACTTCTGCATGAAGCGCTCCGGCGACGTCTGCCGCGTCGCGCCGAAGTCGAGCCGCTGCTACGCGGCCTTCAGCGGCGACGTCGCGCCCGCCCTGCTCGCGCTCGGTGCCGAGGTGGAAGTTCTCGGCCCGCAGGGATTGCGCCGTCTTCCGCTCGCCGACTTCTACATCGACGACGGCATGGCCTGGCTCGCGCTCGGCCCGGACGAGCTGCTGGTCGCGGTGATGGTGCCCCTCGTCGCCGGCCGCACCAGCGCCTACGAGAAAATCCGCGTGCGTGGCGCGATCGACTTCCCGCTCGCGGGCGTCGCCGTGGCGCTGCGCCGCGACGGCGAGCTGATCGGCGAGCTGCGTGTCGCCTGCACCGGCGTGTCCTCGCGCCCCGAGTTCATCGCCGGCCTCGACGAACTGGTCGGCAAGCCGCTGGACGACGCGGCGCTCGCTACAATGGAACGTCACCTCAAGCGCGGCATCCAGCCGATGGAGACGACGCTCGTGAGCGTCCCCTACCGTCGTCGCGCGACGCCGCTGCTGGCGAAGCGGCTCGTGCGCCGGCTGTGGGAAGAAGCCCGACAAGGAGCCTGACATGGACAGTGTCAACCTCGAAGTGCTGCGCCAAGCCGTCGCGTGGAGCGAGGCCCGCGTGCCGGTCACGCTCGCCACCGTCGTGCGCACCTGGGGTTCGTCCCCGCGCCCCGAAGGCGCACTGCTCGCGATCGCCGGCGACGGGCGACTGGTCGGCTCGGTGTCCGGCGGCTGCATCGAGGACGACCTCCTCGACCGCCTGTGCGCGGAACACCCCGTGCGGCCCGAGCACGTCACCTACGGCATCACCGCCGACCAGACGCGCCGCTTCGGCCTGCCCTGCGGCGGCAAGCTGGAACTCGTGCTGGAGCCGGTCGCCCCCGGCAACCGGCTGGCCGAAACCCTCGCCGCGATCGAACGCGGCGAGATGGTCGCGCGCCGCCTCGACCTCGAGACCGGTGCCGTCGATCTCCTCGGCGACGTCCCCGACAGCGCGGTCGTGTTCGACGGCCGCATGCTCGTGTCCGCCTTCGGCCCGCGCTGGCGCATGCTGATCATCGGCGCCGGCCAGCTCTCCCGCTATCTCGCCGAATTCGCGCTGGCGCTCGACTACCAGGTGACGATCTGCGAGCCGCGCGAGGAATATCGGGAAACCTGGGCCGTGCCCGGCGCTGCGTTGACGACCGAGATGCCCGACGATGCGGTGATGGCAATGCGCCCCGACTGCCGCACGGTGATCATCGGCGGCACCCACGACCCCAAGCTCGACGACCTCGCGCTGATCGACGCGCTCAAGACCAACGCCTTCTACGTCGGCGCAATCGGCTCGCGCGCCAACAGCGAACGGCGGCGGGAGCGGCTGAAACTCTTCGACCTCACCGACGCCGACGTCGACCGCCTGCACGGGCCGGTCGGCCTGCCGCTGGGCAGCCGCACCCCGCCGGAGATCGCGCTGGCGATCCTCGCCGACATCACCGCGCGCCGCAACGGCGTGACGCTGGTCGCCGCCGAAACACGTCCCGCTTCGGTCGGCGACGCCTGCCCGACACTCTGAAGAGTGCGTTCGCGGATCCCGGACGCAGCCACGCCTTGCGGGTGCCGCCCTGCACCCGTCGTGCGGCATTGCCCAAAAAACGTAAATTTCATCCGCCGGACGGTGACGTTTTCCGCGGATGGGATCAAAGTAGGCATTCGCCGGCGGCAATGCGACCAAGGGAGGGGCACATGGGCACCGAGATCGACGGGCACAACGCGGCTCCATCCTTCCCCTACCTGCTCTACCGTTACCTCTGGCCCTTCCAGTACTTCCGCGACGTCACCCGCGGCGGCCGCATGGAACGCCAGCAGAACTACCGCCACAACCGTGCGATGCGCCGCTATCTGCCCGGCTTCGTCGCGAAATGGAGCTTCCTGACGGTGTTCGCGATGGCCGTCGGCGGCGCGCTGGATCAGTTCGGCCTTGCCGTGCCCGCGGCCGGCTGCTTCATCTTCGCCACCTGGACGCTGCTGGTCGCACTCGTGCTCACGGTCGACTGGCTGTGGCTCGAACGCTTCCCCGAGTTGTACTAGCCCTCTACTTGTACCAGGGCAAGGTGCGCCGCAGCGACACGATCTCGCCCGCAGCAGCCGCGTCGTAGCCCGGCTGCGCCTCCGCCAGACGACGGAAAGCGTCGCTGCGCAGGGCGTCGAGCACCGCGCGCATGCCCGGCGACTCCAGCCCGTCCTTGAGGCACACGAGGAAGTACTGCTCGTGCGCCAGCGGCACGAAGTCGAGGCCGAAGCGCTGTGCCGCCGCACGCAGGCCGAAGCCGCAGTCGGCGCTGCCCGCCGCCACATGCGCGGCGACCGACAGGTGCGTGTGTTCCTCGCTCGCATAGCCCGCGATCGCCGCCGGCGACATGCGCGCCCGCGCCAGCAGCTCGTCGAACACCAGGCGCGTGCCGGAACCCTTCAGCCGGTTCACGAAGACGATGTCCGTCCGCGCGAGATCCTCGAGCACCGCCAGCCCGCGCGGGTTGCCGGGCGCGACGATCAGGCCCTGCTCGCGCCGCGCGAAGCGGATCAGCTTGTGCACGCCCAGGCGCAGTTCGCGCCCGATCGCGGCATGGATCAGCGATCCGCGCCGGCACAGCTTCTCGTCGTCGAGCGGCAGGTGGATGCCGGCGAGCGTGCAGCCGCCCGCGTTGAGCCGCTGCAGCGCCTGGGTGCTGCCGACGTAATCCACGTCCAGCAGTACCCGTGCATCGCGCAGCAATGCATCGCGCAAGCCGCCGAACAGCAGGTCGTGGCTCGCGGCCGTGCGCATCACGTCCAGCCCCGGATCCACCGCCAGCAGCAGCTCGCGGTCCAGCACCCCGGCCAGGCTTTCGGCCTGCGGCAGCAGGCGCGCCAGCGCGCGCTTCTCGGCCCACAGCAGCCTTTCCCCGAACTCCGACAGCCGCGCCGCGCGCCCCTGCCCGCCGGCGATCAGCGCCTGGCCGAAGGCGGCCTCGTGACGCCGCAACTCGCCCCACAGATGGCGGTAGGACACCCCGAGTTGCTCCGCTGCCCTGGCGATCGAGCCCTGCACGCGGATCGCGTCGAGCATCGCGGTCAGCGGATTGCCCAGCTGCAAGGCGCCGCCCGGCTGCGCATCCTCGCTGCCGGCGACGAAACGGTAATCGAGTGTCACGCCCATGCATCGAGCTTAACCGAAAATCCCCTCGCCCTTGCCCGCGGTCCTGCGCACGCATGCCGCGCATGCACAAAAAGCAACAGGTCTTTCTGCCGCTTCACCAGGCGCAGCGCACCGCGCCACGAGGCGATTCCTGCAGCATGCCGGCGGCCGCAGCGCGGAGAAGCTCCCGCCATCCTATGCAACACCGTGCATAGGCCACCACACCACGCCTGGCGCAGTCCGGGCACGCCTGCGCGGGTTTTGGTACAAGTGCTTGGAACCATAAGACCACGGAGACCCTTGATGGCAAATCTGTTCCGCCCCCTGCTCCTCGCCTGCGCCTGCCTGCTGGGCATCGCCGCCGTGCACGCCGAAGACAAATTCATCACCGTCGCATCCACCACCTCGACCGAACAGTCGGGACTGTTCGGCCACCTGCTGCCGCGCTTCGAGCAGCAGGCGGGCTTCAAGGTCCGCGTCGTCGCGCTCGGCACCGGCCAGGCGCTCGACACCGGGCGCCGTGGCGACGCCGACGTGGTGTTCGTGCATGACCGCGTCGCCGAGGAGAAATTCGTCGCCGACGGCTTCGGCGTCGAGCGCAAGGAAGTGATGTACAACGACTTCATCCTCGTCGGCGCGAAGGCGGATCCGGCCAGGGTCGCCGGCGGGCGCGACATCGTCGAGGCGCTGAAGAAGGTCGAGGCCGCGAAGGCGCCCTTCGTGTCGCGCGGCGACAAGAGCGGCACGCACGCGGCCGAACTGCGCCTGTGGAAGATGGCTGGCATCGACCTCGAGCAGGCGAAGGGCCCGTGGTACCGCGACTCGGGCTCCGGCATGGGCCCCGCGCTCAACATGGCCGCCTCGCTCGGCGCCTACATCCTCGCCGACCGTGGCACCTGGCTGTCGTTCAAGAACCGCCAGGACCTCACGATCGCCGTCGAGGGCGACAAGCGCCTGTTCAACCAGTACGGCGTGATCCTCGTGAACCCCGCGAAGCACCCGCACGTGAAGCGTGAAATGGGTCAGCAGTTCATCGACTGGATCGTCTCGCCGGCCGGCCAGACGGCCATCGCCGAGTACAAGATCGGCGGCGAGCAGCTGTTCTTCCCCAACGCGACGAAGTAAGCAAGGCCGTGCCGGGGGCACGCACGCGGGCCGTGCCCCGGCCTTTGTGCCCCCGAAACGCCACACCCCTTGATTCCCGTCAACGCGGGCCGGACGCCGGCGAACTATGGTTGCGGAGCTTTTTTCCCCAACCCCCGCCATGACCTCCAATACGAAAATCGAACTCGTCTGCCCGGCAGGTAGCCTGCCGGCGCTGAAGACGGCCGTCGACCATGGAGCCGACTGCGTCTACCTCGGCTTCAAGGACGCGACCAACGCGCGCAACTTCACCGGCCTGAACTTCGACGCCAAGGCGATGACCGAAGGCGTGCGCTACGCCCACGACCGCAAGCGCAAGGTCCTCGTCGCCCTCAACACCTATCCGCAGGCCGGCAACTGGTCCGGCTGGACCGCCGCGGTGGACCGCGCCGCCGACCTCGGCATCGACGCGATCATCGTCGCCGACCCCGGCCTGATGGCCTACGCGCAGAAGAAGCACCCGCAGCTGCGCCTGCACCTCTCCGTGCAGGGCTCCGCGACCACCTACGAGGCGATCAACTTCTACGCCGAGCGCTTCGGCGTCCAGCGCGCGGTGCTGCCGCGCGTGCTGTCGCTGCCGCAGGTGCAGCACGTCATCGCCAACACCCAGGTCGAGATCGAGGTGTTCGGCTTCGGCGGCCTGTGCGTGATGGTCGAAGGGCGCTGCGCGTTGTCCGCCTACGCGACCGGCGAATCGCCCAACTGCAACGGCGCCTGCTCGCCGGGCAAGCACGTGCGCTGGGAACAGACGCCCAAGGGCATGGAAACACGGCTCAACGGCATCCTCATCGACCGCTTCGACGACGGCGAGCGCGCCGGCTACCCGACCCTGTGCAAGGGCCGCTTCGACGTGAACGGCGAGACCTACTACGCGATCGAGGAACCGACCAGCCTCAACACGCTGGAACTGCTGCCCGAACTCGCCCGCGCCGGCGTGCGCGCGATCAAGATCGAAGGCCGCCAGCGCAGCCCGGCCTACGTCGCGCAGGTCACCAAGGTCTGGCGCGAGGCGATCGACAAGGTCATGCGCGACGCCGACGGCTTCAAGGTGCAGCCCGCCTGGATCGCCGAACTCGACAAGGTTTCCGAAGGCCGCAGCCACACGCTCGGCGCGTACTACCGGCCGTGGAAGTGAACACGATGAAAATTGCCCTGGGTCCCCTGCTCTACTACTGGTCGCGTCAGCAGACACTCGACTTCTACGCACAGGTCGCGGAAAGTCCCGCCGACATCGTCTATCTCGGCGAAACGGTGTGCTCGCGCCGCCACGAACTGCGCGCCGAAGACTGGCTCGAAGTCGCGGCGATGCTCAAGGCCGCCGGCAAGGAAGCCGTGCTGTCCTCGCAGTCGCTGATCGAATCCGAATCCGACCTCAAGGCCCTGCGCCGCGTCGTCGCGCAGGACGAATTCCGCGTCGAAGCCAACGACATGTCGGCGGTGCAGCTGCTGACCAAGGCCGGCCGCCGCGACTGGATCGCCGGCCCGACGCTCAACATCTTCAACCCGCAGACGCTGTCGATGCTGGCCGAAGCGGGCGCGACGCGCTGGATGGCGCCGCCCGAGATGTCCGGCGCGGTGCTCGCCGAACTCCTCGCCTCCGGCGCCCCCGCGATCGAGACCGAAGTGCTCGCCTGGGGGCGGCTACCGCTCGCCCATTCGGCGCGCTGCTTCACCGCCCGCCACTACAACCTGCAGAAGGACACCTGCGAGTTCCGCTGCCTGGGCATGAAGGACGGCCTGGTGCTGCGCACCCGCGAAGGCGAGGCCTTCCTGACCCTCAACGGCGTGCAGACGCAGTCGGCACGCGTGCATAACCTGCTCGGCGACCTGCCCAAGCTGCGCGAGACCGCCCAGGTGCTGCGCGTGAGCCCACAGGGCGACGACACCGTGCGCGTGCTCGAGCTCTTCCGCGACGCGGTCGCCGGCAAGCTGTCGCCGCAGGACGCCTTCGGCCAGAGCAAGGCGCTGATGGTCGAGGCGCCGTGCAACGGCTTCTGGCACGGCCGCCCCGGCGTCGAACAGTACGTCTCCGCCTGATTTCGTTTTCCTGGAGTCACATCCGATGAGCAGCTTCCGCATCCCGGCCTTCACGCTCCCCGCGCCGCTCGCGCGCCTCGCGTCGCACCTGCCGCAGCGCCCGCCCACGCTGGCGCTGACCACGGCGCTCAACCTCGCGCTCGGTCGCGTGCTGTCGCGCGAGGACCTCGAGTCGCTGACCGGCCGCCACCTGCGCATGCGCGTGCGCGACGCCGGCCTGACGCTGGACTTCACCCTCGGCCCGCGCGGCTTCGTACCGCTGGCGAGCGGCGGCGAGCCCGACCTCACGCTCACTGCCAACGTGCGCGACTACATCGCGCTGGCGCTGCGCGAGGAAGACCCCGACACGCTGTTCTTCGGCCGCCGCCTGCTGATGGAAGGCGCCACCGACCTCGGCCTGCTGGTCAAGAACACGCTGGACGCGATCGACTGGGACGCCCTGCACGCGGAATACGCACCTTCCAGCGTGCTGCGCCGCCTGAACCCGCTGACGCGCAACCGCCCGCAGCAGTCGCTCGGCGCGCACTGACGCGAGCACGGGGCGCCGGCCGCACGGCCGCGCCCCGCCCCCCTTGCGCGACCGCGCCCTGGCGCGCAGCCGGCGCCCGGCGCCGGCTCATTCGAGCCGCTCGTTCCCGCCGTTGAAGGTCTTCATGTAGCGGAACACCAGCGCCGCACGCGAACGCACCCCCAGCTTCGCATACACCGTCTTGAGGTAGGACCGCACGGTGAATTCGCTGATGCGCAGCCGATCGGCCACCTGCTTGGTCAGATAGCCCATGCACAGCAGCTGGACGATCTGCAGTTCCCGGCTGGTCAGCACCCTGGCGATGTCCGGCGCGGCATGGGCAAGCGCTTCGGCGGAAGGGCCGACGCCCGGACGCCCCGCAGGGTCCGCGACCACCGCGTAGCGGTGCCCCTCGAATTCGAAGTGGGCGATTTCGCCGTCCACATAGGTCAGGCGCACGCCCTTGGCACCTCCGGTCGTGAGGTGGCCCGGGATCAGGCCGTCGACGAGCACGACGCGGCAGGTGCGCCCGGCCAGCTCGATCTGCCCGATCTCCCGTCCGGCATCGCAGCGCGCGGCCCCCTCCGACTCCCGGGCATGCGCCCCGAACGGCTCACCCCCATCCTTGCGATGGGCGGTCACGACGACGGCGCTCGCGCGAAATCCGGCCTTGCCCGACGCCCGACCCAGCAGAATCCCAGCTGCATGTCTCTTCCTCTTTGACCTGTGCGGATGAAGACGCCAGCGGCGGTTCGCCGCGACGTCCTCGCTCGACGTGCGCTCTCGCGCGGAATGTCCGGCGCTGCACCACGATTGCACAAGCAAGACTGCGCCTCGACCACGGGATCGGGTCGATCTGTCGCTCTGCCGGGGGTGCGACGCATCCCTTTGGTATGAAGTTTTTGTCTTTTTGGCATACGCCCCGGCAAAGCGCAAGTCCCAGAAGACGGTATAAACGGACTACCCAATTTGAGCTAGTACACCCGCTCGCGGACGTCCACGCGCCCCCGTTTTGCCGCCCCCATCGGCACTCCCGCAACCCCGCCGGCGCGCACCGGCGCCCCTTTCCGGACTAGCGACATCGCGCGATTTCGCCAGCGGCCGCCCCTGCCTAGAGTGCAGCCATGGCGGGATCAGGCATGCGCCCAGGGCGGGCCGCGCCGTTCCCTCCCTGCGGCAGCATCGATTGCGGAGGCATGCGATGGGACCATTCGACACGAACCTGATGGATGACGCGGACGCGGTCGGCGACGGCATGGACGAGGCCGCCACGTTCGACGAGGCGGACGCCGGCGCGGACTTCGGCTCCGATCCCTTTGCCGACGAATACGACGCAGCCGGCGAGGAGCTGTCCGGCGACGAAGCCGCGGACCTCGGCGATTCCGCCGTCGATCTCGGTGAAGGCGCGGACGAGGGCGTCGACGACATGGCGCTGTGGAACGCGTTCGAGGAAGAGGTGGCCGATGCGCTCGACGCGGCCGACGACGACGAGTTCTTCGGCCGCCTGCTGGGCGGGCTGGGACGCGCGGCCGGCGTCATGAGCCGCGGCCTTGGCGGCGTTGCCCGCATCGCCGGCCGCGCCCGCGGTTTCGCGCGCCAGGCAGGGCGGGTTGCCGGACGCGTCGGCCGGGTGGCCGGCGCCGTGTCGCCGGCGGCGATGGCCGCTGCCCGGCTTGCCGGCATGCTCGGCGCTCCGGGCGCGGCGAACGCACTCGGGCAGGTCGGTCGCGCCGCCCAGGGCGTCGGACGCGCAGCGGGCCATGCCCGCGGGCTGGCCGGTTCCTTCGGCCAGGCGGCCGGCGGCGCGCAGGGCCTGTTCGCTCAATTGAGCCAGTTGCTGGGCCAGAGCGAGGGCGCCGATGACGCCTTCGACGCGGTGGCGGACCTCTACCTCGAGGACGGCATCGACGAAGCCCTGCCGGCGGCGGTCGGCCTGGCCGCACGTGCGGCGGCGCGCGGGCTGGGCTTCCGCAACGTCGGACAACTGTCGATGGCTTCCCGGCGGGCGCTGGTGCGCGGCGTGGCTGCGGCGGCACGCGAGCTGGTGCGTTCGCGCGGCCCGCAGGCGGTGCGCGCGCTGCCCGGCCTTGCCCGTTCGGCGACGCGCGTGGCGCAGCGTCAGGCGCCCACCCCGCAACGCGCCGTGCAGGTCGTGCGCCGCGGCCTGCCGCAGGCGGCCCGGCGTGTCGCACAGAGCCCGCGCATGGCCGCCAGCCTGGCCCGGGCCCGGGCGCGCCCGCCGCGGCCGCTCGCCCGCCCCACGGACATCGGCCACGGCATGCCGACGGGCGGCACCGGCCAACGCCGCGTCATCCATATCAACGGGCCGGCCACCCTCACGATCACCCCCCGTTGATCCCAGCCGCAGAAAGGAGACCACCATGGACCGATTCGAAACCGATGTGATGGACGACCTCATGGACGAGGCGGCCGAGGGCCCCAGCCGCAACGCGATGGACGCCTACGACGAGATGGACGAGGACGCGTACGACGCGGAGGACTACGGCGACGAAGGCGACGACGAGTTTCTTGGCCGCCTGCTCGGCGGTGTCGGGCGCGTCGCCGCGGGGCTGCTGGGCGGCGGAGGCGGTGGCGGCGAGGGCTTCGACGAGTACGACGAGGCGGACGAATACGAACTCGGCGACGCGGGCGACGAGATGGACGAGTATGCCGCCGACGACTGGGATGCGGGCGATGCGGTCGACGCGATGGACGACGTCGTCGCCGAAGCGATGGACGCCGCCGACGGCGACGAGTTCTTCCGCCGCCTCGGGCGCATCGCACGCGGTGTCGGCCGCGGCATCGGCCGCGCCGCGCGCGTGGTGGGGCCGCTCGCGAGCATGCTGCCGATTCCGCAGGCGCAGCTGATCGGCCGCATCGCCAATGTCGCCGGACGCCTGCTGGCGGATGGCGCCGACGAATTCGAGGTGTTCGACGAGCTGGTCGACGGCCTGGACGAGGACGGCATCGACGCCGCCGCGCCGGTGCTTGCGGGCATGGTGGTGCGCCGCGCGCTGCCGTCGGTGGCACGCGCAGCGCCGCAGGTGCGCCGCGCCGTCGTGCGTGGTGTCGCACGCGCGGTCCGCACGGCGGCACGCCGTCAGGGCCCCACCGCGGCACGGGCGGTCGCGCGCGCCGTGCGTGCGACACGCCGCATCGTGCAGCGCCGGCGCATCGCGCCACGCGCGGCCGGTCGCGTGGTGCAGCGCGTCGCGCAGCAGGTCGTGCGTCAGCCGCAGGCGGTGAGCCGCCTCGCGCGCCCGCTGGTGGCCCCCGCGCGTCGCGCGACGCCACGCGGACAGGCGGCACGCGTGATCGCCCGCACGGTCGCTCCCGTCGCCCGCCGCGTCGTCACGGCCACCGTGCGCCGCGCCCCGGCCACGATCGTCGGCGGCTGCCCGCACTGCGGCGTGCGCACGATGCGCCTGCGCGGGCCGGTGACGATCACCATCCGCGGACGCTGAGCCGGCATTCCGGGCGCCATCGGAGGCGGACATCATGGACCTGCGGCGATTCCTCCAGGCCAAGATCAACGGGTTGTCGGCCCGCCTGTCGCGGCTCGCGCGGATCGACAATGCCTTCGTCGGCCTGCGGCCGCAGGACATGCCCTACGCCCCCTCGCCGCGCCACTTCCAGGTCGCCAACGAACGCCTGGCGGCCGTCGAACAGCGCATACGCGCACGTTTCGCGACCCTGCACGAGGGCTGGGAGCGGCGCCCGCCGCAACGCGTGCTGATCGACGTCGCGCTGGTCGAGCGCGAACTGGACCGCGCGCGACGCCTGTTCGGGATGTTCTACGAGGTGTTCGCACAGCGCGGCACCAGCTTCGGCCCCGCGCTGGCCGCGCACGACGTCATCGCCGACGACTGCTACCAGGCGATCCGCCAGGCCGCGCCGCGCATCTTCGACGCGCCGCTGCTCAAACCCGTGTGCTACATGGAGCATGGCTATTCACCGGCGACAATGCGCCGCGGCGTGCAGCTGTCGCGCCTGCTGGGCGAAGCCAACCCCTTCCCGCTGATCCGCATCCCGTGGGACCGCGACCAGCCGTGGCAGTCGGTGTTCCTGCACGAGGTCGCGCACAACCTGCAGGCCGACCTGGGGATCTGGCAGGAAAACCGCAAGGCGGTGCTGCGCCGGATCATGGGGCGCACGCGCGATCCCTTCCTGTCCACGGTGTATGGCCGCTGGCACAAGGAGATCTTCGCCGATCTTGCCGCGATCCTGCTCGGCGGACCGGCGGCGGCGTGGGGCATGGCGGACTTCCTCGCCCACCCGCAGCCGCGCACGATGACCTACCGCCCCGGCGGCGCCCATCCCACGGCCTACCTGCGCGTGTACCTGCTGGCCGAGATGATGCGGCGGCTGGGCTTCACCGCCGACGCGACGAAGCTGCTGCGTGTGTGGCAAGGCCTATACCGCCCGCAGCGCGGCCACCGCATCCCGGCGCCGCTGATGAGCAGCGCGCCGCGGATCATTCCCGACGTCGTCGACGAGATCGCCTTCCAGACACGGCGCAACCTCGCCCAGCGCGCGCTGGTGGACATCATCCCCTTCGCCCGCGAGGACGAGGCGGCAATCCGCGCCGGCGCCCGCGAGATCGAAGCGGGCCAGCGGCCCCCGCTGGCGCCCCGCCATCTGGTCAGCGCGGCGCATTACGCACTGGGGCACGGCCGCATCACCGCCCCCGTGCTCGCTCGGCGCGTGATCGAACAGCTCAACGGAACAGGCTCGCAGCGCACGCCCCTGCGGCGGGTCGCATAGCGCCGGCCCGGCCATTTTCACCACGAGGATCCGAACATGCCCAGCTACGCCTCTTCCTCATCGAATCCAACCGCCCTGACGACCAGTCAGGATCGCCTGGTGCTGGACAACTTGATCCGGCGCGAACTGAAGGTCGGCGACCCGAGCGATCCGCAGCAGGTGGCGCAGGCGCTGCTCGAGCGCTACCGCGGCGACCCGCGCGCCCAGGCGATCACGCAGGAATCGCGCGGCCTGCCCTTCCTGCAGGCGGTCGCGCCGGTGGCGACCGTCTCGACGCAGTCCGCGGCCAGCGGCGCGGAGTGGCAGCAGGCCACCGACGACATCGAAAGCGACCTGCGCAGCCTGACCGCCGACGCCATCCTCAAGGACGTGAAGCCCGAGCTGCACGGCTGGGCGCAGGCGATCCGCACGGCACTGGCGGAAGGCTACAACGCGGCACGCTTCGCACTCGACCCGCGCAACCGCGACAAGGGCTTCGCGATGCGCCGCCAGCTCAACGACTACGCCCGCCTCGCCCGCCTGGTCGGCGCACACACGCCGGCGCTGGTGGCGAACTTCCGCAAGTTCGCGCAGAGCCTCGACGAGGCGGCCAACCTGCTGCTCGTGATCATGGGCGAGGCGCTCGCCAACATCGGCTTCGGCGGCGGACGCTACCTGCCGCAGGTGGCCTACAGCGAACTGCAGACGCGGCGCGACGCGGCGATCTACGCGCTGCGCAATCTCGTCGGCAGCACGCAGATGGCCTACGGCCCGGAAGACTGGCCGCGCGGCCTGGACGCCTATCGCCAGCTCACCGAGCTGCTGGAGGCGCAGGGCCAGAACGATCTGCGCTCGCTGCTGGTGGAGACGGAACTGGCACGCACGATGGACGAGCTCGTTCAGCGCAGCGGCGACAACACCTCGGACGGCCTGCGCGCGGTAGGATCCACGGCCCTGCTCGCGCTCGAACGCTTCCGCCGCATGGTGAAGGTGGCGCGCCGCGGCATCAGCCCGGAGTCGCCTGCGCTCTATGCCTACCTCGAAGCCCTGCAGTTCTTCGCCTCGGCCTTCGACTCCGCCGGCGGCTTCCGCCTGATGAAGATCGCCCGTCCGCCCATCCTGTTCTACGGCCTGTACGGCAACACCGGCATGGACGACGCCGATCGCCGCCTCGTGGAGCTGATCACGCGCCGCGGCATGCTCGCCGAGACGCTCGACTGCCACGCCGGCAGCTGCTGCACGAGCAACCGCGCATGCCTCGTGCTGCTCGACAAGGTGCTGTACGACCTCGACCGCGCGATCGACCTGTACGCGCTCGGGTTCTCCGATTTCGGCGCGACCGAGCGGCGCGCGTCGGCCTATGGCTTCGTGATCGATGCGGTGATCGCCGCGGCCGGCCCATGCCGCACCCCCGCAGCAACCGCGCTCGACCAGAAGGTGATCGAGCGTCTTGAGGAGCTGGCGGACGACGTGTTGCGTCCGTCGATCGACATCGCGACGGACGAAGGCATGCGCACCGCCGTGCGTCGCATCCGCGAGTTGGCAGCACGAATCATCGCGGCACTGACGGCCGCCGGCCTGCCCGACACCGACGACGTCGTGAACCGGCGGGCAGCGCTACCCGGAGGGGTGACCGGCAGCACCGACGCCGTCACGCTGACGAGGCTGTACGCGGCCATCGTGCGCAGCGACGCGCGCCTGCGCGCGGCCGACGTCTTCGTCGAAGGCGACGGCGAGGTCGAGGCCTACGTCGGCGTGATCGAGCAGGAGTTGTGCCTGCAGCGCGAAATGGAGACCCGCTGGGACAACCTCGTCCATACGATGATCGCAAACTGCGGCACGATCGACATCTCGCTCGGCCAACTGCGCGAAGTCGTCGACATTGCGACGCAAGCGGTCGCCGGCGAAGTGTGCCGCGAAGAGGCTCCGATCGACCTGCCGCCCGCGCTGGAGACCTCGTTCGACACCTTCATCGACAACGTCGAGCGCACCGGCCTCGGCCGCCCGAACCGCGTCGCGGCCCTGCAGAAGCGCCGCTAGCCGCCCCGCGCCGGGTTCGCAAGGAGTCACGCCATGCTCGCCTACGTTCCGAAATTCCATGACCGCATCGATCGCGCCCTGTCGCGCGCGCTGGGCGGCGCCACGGTGCTGTCCGAGATTCGCACCGCCGTCGTGAGCACCCTGCCCGGCGCAATCGCGCCGCTGGCGCCGGACCTCGCAGCGATCCGTGCGCAAGTCGGTGCACTTCCCGCCCACATCGACCAGTCGAAGATCGACACACTCAGCCAGATCAAGACCGAATTGGCGATCACCGCGACGCAGATCGTCGGAGACCTGAAATCGACCCCGATCCCGCCACCAGCACCGCCACCGGACATCGATGCGCGCGTCGCCCCGGCCTTGCGCATCCTGATCCAGGCCCAAGGCATAGCGCTCGACGCCACACCCGACGAGACCGTGGGCAAGCCGAAGCAGTTCAAGGATGACGTCGCGATCGAGGCGCTGCGCCGCTCGGACACGGCCGACGCCGTGCGCTCGGTGCTGCCGCCCGAGCTGAAGGACCGTTTCGACCGCGCCTTGCGCAAATTCGACGACCCCACGCCCGCCCACCGCAGCCGGCGCTGGGCCGAGATGCAGCAGCTGTGCGTGGAGATCGCCGCGCTGGATCTCCCGGACGACCAAGGAAACGCCTGACGCCCGTCTGCCCCCAGGAGCGAAATCATGAGCTTCCAGACCACCGAAACCATCCAGCGCCTTTGGGAAACCTTCCTGCGCGACCAGCTGGCCAATCTGCCGCCCGAGCAGCGCCAGCCCTTCGAACAGCAGTTCGAACAGCGCTTCGGCGAGCTGCTCAAGGGTGCGGCCAACGGCAGCGGACGCGACGGCTTCCTCGACCTGATCGGTTTCGGCGACGACGGCGCGCCGGAATTCGACCAGATCGCCTATCCGTACATCCAGCCCGACTTCGACGACGCGGTCGTGCCCAGCCAGCTGCATGCGGCGGCCGAGCTGTACTACATCTACCAGCACGAGCGCATGAAGATCTTCCAGGTCATGGACGTGCTGCTGCGTCTCTTCCGCCTCGGCAAGATGCGCATCCAGCGCGGCCCCGGCGCGCGCGGCCTGTACCTGCTGCAGAAATGGACGCCGCTGCGCTACACCCTCAACGACCGCATGATCGCCTACCGCCGCGCCTTCAACTACGGCACCGCGCAGGCGCCGGCGGGCGCGGTCGTGAATCGCAACTTCCATCGCCAGATCGTCGGCTTCATGGTTGCCGTCGGCCAGTATTTCCGCGACCTGCTGATCGGCGAAGTCATCCGCGGCGGCCAGCTCATCGAGCAGCGCCCCTTCGGCAGCGTCGCCACCGTGCAGCGCATCGGCCTCGACCTGCGCTACGCGCTCGACCGCTCCACCTACGGCAACATCTTCGCGCTGGCGATGGAGACCGGCCACTACCTGAAGACCGTGCTGCAGCTCCTCGACGCGCCCGACATCAAGAAGGCCTTCGACGCCAACACCAAGTGGGACGTCGTCGAGATCGTCTCCAACCGCCACCTCGGCGGCGTCGCCGAGCCCTCGCAGCGTGCCAAGATGGCCGAGAGCGGCCGGCGCATCCTGCAGTTCGTCGCCGACAACGACTTCAAGACCGCGATCGACCCGATCCTGTTCCAGAGCGTGATCCGCCCGATGGGCGCCCACGCCGAGGCCTGGATCGCCGCCTACCGCATGACGCCCGAAGGCCGCGGCTTCCCCGGCGTGACGCCGGCCCTGAACAGCGTGCTGGGCGTGCCCCAGCCGGTCAGCGCCTGAGCGGCGCAGCGGGCGTGATGCGCGATGCTGGCCGACGACCTCCTCGTCTCGGTGCGCAGCCGCAAGCTGCCCTGCGTGCTCGACCCCGCGCTGGTGCTGGGCTCGGCCTGGGGACTGGAACTGGCGCTGCGGCTCACCTGGGTGACCGAGCCCTGGCTCACGCGCGCCTTCTGGCAGCTGATCGACGCCAGTGAACTGCTGATGCCGCAGTTGGCGGACGCGCCCGCGCCCGACATGCTGCAGCCGCGCGACGACGTCCTGCGCGCCTGGATCGCCCTGCGCGACCACACGGATGCGGGCTCCTGGCCGTTCCGCTGGGTGGGCGACCGCTTCGCCGAATCGCAGCTCAAGGATCACGCCGATGCCGGCCTGCTCGAGCGCTATGAGAGCCTCGCCGAAAGCCTCGCCGGCCGCGCGGGCGACGGCGAGGCGGAGCTGCGGCACGGCTGGCCGCTGCTGTGGGATCCGCTGCAGGCAAGCCTCGACACCCTCGCGCTGTCCGCCGCCCTCGACGCGGCCGTGGTGCTGACCGCACACGTGCGCGATGACAATCCGTGGCCGGTCCGCGCCCTGCATCGCCTCGACCTGCACACCGCCCGCCTCGACCCCGTGCCGCCCGACTCCCTGTTCGCCGCCGAACGCGCGCTGCTGCGTGACGCGCTCGCCGCGGCCGGACTCGCGAGCATGGTGCAGCGCCTGCCGCCCCTCGCGGTCGTGCACGTGATGACCGGGGACGCCCTCGGGGACGCCCCCCGGGCCATCGGCGGCGACGAGCTCGCCGGCGGGCACGCGCAAGCCGCGACCGATCCGTGGCGCGACGCCCGCGCCTGGTGGTATCTCATCTAGTGGTCTGCTTCGTAAATCAAGGGACTGGACGAAAGCGATGGATTGCGAGCTGAGGCAAGGCGCGAACCGGAGCAATAGCAGTAGCTATTGCGAGGATGAGCAACGCCGCCACGGGTCGCAAGACGCGCTTTCGTGTCCCGGCATTTGCGAAGCAGACCACTAACCCAGCGGGGGAGACGCATGAACACCCGAGCGCAAGCCTCCACGCCGCGCCTCAACGCCGACGAACTCGTCGCCGTCTCCGTGCAGGGCCAGGTCGCCCACCCCGTCGCCCGCGCATCGGCCTACCGCGTCGGTCACGACGGCGTGCCGCGCGTCCTCCCCGGCACCGGCGGCATCGTGCTGAACCAGCGCATCGGCGACCCCTGCGTGGGCCTGGCGGGGGACCACATCGAACCCGGCGCCGCCCTGCACAACAACAACCGCGAGGTGGTCGGACCGCGCGACGGACCGAACAACGCCCTCATCACCTACGCCTGCGTCGGCAATCTCGCCCGCATCGTCAGCGGCCCCTGCAGCGGCAAGGTGGGCCTCGTCACCGGCAAGCACGGCGGCATCAACCACGTGCTGGTGGACTTCCCCACCGAAGTGCTGCTGCGCCTGCAGATCGGCGACCGCGTGCAGATCGTGTCGCACGGCCAGGGCCTGCGCCTTGCCGACCACCCGCGCATCGAAGTGCTCAACTGCGCCCCCCGCCTGCTGCGCCGCTGGGGGCTCGTCGAACGCGACGGCCGCCTGCAGGTGCCGGTCACGCACCTCGTGCCGGCCCGCATCATGGGCTCGGGGCTGGGCAAGAACACGGCGTGGCGCGGCGACTACGACATCCAGCTGGCCGACCGCGCGACTCGCGCACGCTACCGCCTGGGCAGCCTGCGTTTCGGCGACATGGTCGCCATCACCGACGCCGATACCCGCCGCGGCCCGCTGTACGCGTCGGGGCGCGTGACGATCGGCGTGATCGTGCATGGCGACAGCACCGTGAGCGGCCACGGGCCCGGCGTCACCCCGCTGCTCACCGGCCCCGCCGCGCTGCTGCGCCCGGTACACGACGCACGTGCGAACCTCGCCGAGATCTTCGGCGTGCGTCGGGCGGCTGTGCCGCGCGAGCGCTCCATCCTCGCCGAAAGCGATCGCCGGCAACGCTGCGTCGTGCGCGAGGCTCCGCCGCGGCTGGCGTTCTGAGCAGAACGAGCATCGCGGGCGGCCCCCGCGAACGCGCAGCCCGGCTCGAATCCGCAGGCGCGCGCTGAAACCTGTTCGGGCTAGAATCGAGGCTCCACGACTCCAGCGCCCCGACCCGCCGATGCCTCTCGCGCGTGCCGTTTCATCCCTGCCGCGCCATCTCGCCTTCGCCTACGGACTGCTGATCGTCTACGCCTGCCTGCACCCGCTGACCGGCTGGCGGCCGACCGGGCTGCCCCTGCTCGACTTCCTCGCCGCCCCCTGGCCCAAGTACTACCGCAGCGCCGACATCGTGCTGAACGTGCTCGGCTTCCTGCCCTTCGGCTTCGTGCTCGCGCCGGCCCTGCCGCAACGACTCGGGCGCGGCGCGGGCGTCGCGATCGCGACGCTGGCCGCGGCGCTGCTGTCCTTCGGCATGGAGGTGACGCAGAACTTCCTGCCCACGCGCGTACCGTCGAACGTCGACCTCGCCTGCAACGTCACCGGCGCCCTGCTCGGGGCGCTCGCCGGCGCACGCTGGGGCCATCCGCTGTTCGACCAGAGCGGCTGGCTGCACCGCTGGCGCTCGGCGCGCGTCATCCCGGGGCACATTGGCGACTTCGGGCTGATCCTGCTGGGCCTGTGGCTGCTCGCGCAGTTCACGCCCGACCGCGTGCTCTTCGGCAGCGGCGACCTGCGCCAGTTGCTGGGCCTGCCGACGCCGCTGCACTTCGAGCCGGAACGCTACATCCTGCTCGAGACCGTGCAGGTCGCGATCACGATCCTCGGCGTGGGCCTGTTCGCACGCTGCATGATGCGCAGCGCCTCGCCGTGGCCGATCGCGCTGCTCCTGCTGCTGGGGATCGGCGCCAAGTCGATCGCGACCGCATCCTTCTACCTCCCCGGCGAAGCGCTGCTGTGGCTCACGCCGGGCACGCGCCAGGGCCTGCTGCTGGGGCTGCTCGCGCTCGCTGCCGCACTGCTGCTGGCGAGCGTGCTGCAGCACGCGCTGGCCGGCGTCGCACTGCTCGCGGCCACCAGCCTCACCAACCTGCTGCCCGAGAACCCCTACTTCGAGGTCGGCCACCGCATGCTCGGCCAGGGCAACTTCCTCAACTTCCACGGCCTCACCGAACTCAGCGCCAACCTGTGGCCCTTCCTCGCACTCGCCTACCTGTCCGCGGTGGGCCTGTGGCGCGGGGAGCATCTCACGCGGCGTTGAGCGGCCCGCGGCTATAATCGCTCGCATTGCGGAACGGCCCGCCGCCGCGTCCCCCCTTCCGGAGCACCCGATGAGTTATTTCAAGCACCACGTGTTCTTCTGCTGCAACCAGCGCGAACCCGGCAACACCTGCTGCAACGACCACAAGGCGACGGTGATGCAGACCTATGCCAAGGACCGCATCGCCGCGCTCGGCCTCAAGGGCCGCGGCAAGATCCGCATCAACAAGGCCGGCTGCCTCGACCGCTGCGACGAGGGCCCGGTGCTGGTCGTGTATCCGGACAACGTCTGGTACACCTACGTCGACCAGGACGACGTCGACGAGATCATCAACGAGCATCTCGTGCACGGCCGCATCGTCGAACGCCTGCGGCTGGCGGACAATCCATGAGCGCGTCGCCGGGCCGTCCCAAGACGCGCTCAGTCCCGCCTGGCGGGACCGCGCGCAGCGCGAGGGTGCTCAGATGAGCCGGCCGCAGCCCCCCGAGAGCGTCCTGCTGCGCGGACGCGACGGCGCCATCGAGGCGCTGATCGACACCCCCGAGACGGTGCGCGGCATCGCGCTGGTGTGCCACCCGCATCCGCTGTTCGGCGGCACCAACACCAACAAGATCGTGCACACGCTCGCGCGCACGCTGCGCGAACTGGGCTACGCGGTCGTGCGCCCGAACTTCCGCGGCGTCGGCAAGAGCGAGGGCGAGCACGATCACGGCAACGCCGAGACCGAGGACATGCTCTCGGTGATCGCGTGGATGCAGTCGCGCTGGGGCACGCTGCCGCTCGCGCTGGGCGGTTTCTCCTTCGGCGCCCACGTGCAGACGCGGGTGACCGCGCGGCTCGCCGACGGCATGACGCCCGCGCACCGCATCGTGCTGGTCGGCACCGCCGCCGGCGAGGTGAGCGGCGCGCGCAGCTACACGACCGGCCCCGTGCCGAAGGACACGCTGGTGATCCACGGCGAGGAGGACGAGACCGTGTCGCTCGCGAACGTGCTCGACTGGGCGCGGCCGCAGAACCTGCCCGTCGTCGTCGTGCCCGGCGCGGACCACTTCTTCCACGCCCGCCTCACCCTCATCCGCGACATCATCCTGCGCAACTGGGCGCCGCTGTAAGCGGCCGGCGCCTTCACCGGAGAATGCCATGAAGCTCTTCGCCTCGCTGACCAGTCCCTACGCGCGCAAGGTCCGCATCATCCTCGCGGAAAAGTCCCTGCCCTGCGAACTCATCGTCGATTCGCCGTGGGAGGCGAACACGCGCGTCCCGAGCGTGAACCCGCTCGGCAAGGTGCCGGCGCTGGAAACCGACGCGGGCGAGATCTTCTTCGATTCGCCGGTGATCGCCGGCTACCTCGAGACGCTCGACGCCGGTCCGAAACTGCTGCCTGCCGACCCGCTCGAGCGCGTGCGCGTGCGCCAGATCGAGTCGCTCGCCGACGGCGTGACCGACGCCGCGGTGCTCGCCCTGCTCGAATCGCGCCGCCCCGAAGGCCTGCGCAGCGAGCCCGAGATCGACCGCCAGATCGACAAGGTCGACCGCGCGCTCGATGCCCTCGAGGCACGCGCCAGCGGCCGCGACTGGATGTACGGTAACGGCATGAGCCTGGGCGACATCGCCGTCGCCGTCGCGCTGGGCTACCTCGACCTGCGCTTCCCGCAGCACGAATGGCGGCGCGAGCATCCGGCGCTCGCGGGGCTGGCACGGCGCATGTTCGCGCGCCCGAGCTTCACCGCGACGAAGCCGCCCGTCGGCTGAGGCCGTGACGGACGTCCCCGCCGCGATCCGCGATCTTGCACGCGCGAGCCCGCTGGAGATCCGCGGGCTGCGCAAGCGTTATGGCGACAACGAGGTCGTCGCAGGCATCGACATCCGCCTGCGCGCGGGCGAGTGCTACACGCTGCTGGGCCCCAACGGCGCGGGCAAGACCACCACGCTGCGCTGCGCGCTGGGCCTCACCCGCCCCTCTGGCGGCGAGATCCTCCTCGCCGGCCTGCCGGTGTCCGAGCGCGCGCGCGAGGCGCGCATGCGCGTCGGCGTCGTGCCGCAGCAGGACAACCTAGACCCGGACTTCACCTGCGCCGAGAACCTGCTCGTCTACGGCCGCTATTTCGGCCTCGACGACGCGACCATCACCGCGCGCATCCCCGAGTTGCTCGCCTTCGCCGGCCTGGAAAGCAAGCGCGACGCGCGCATCCAGTCGCTGTCGGGCGGCATGAAGCGGCGCCTGACGCTCGCGCGCGCGCTGGTGAACCGCCCCGAGCTGCTGATCCTCGACGAACCGACCACCGGCCTCGACCCGCAGGCGCGCCACCTCATCTGGGAACGCCTCAAGCAGCTCATCCGCAACGGCACGACGGTGCTGCTGACGACGCATTTCATGGACGAGGCCGAGCGCCTCGCCGACCGCCTCGCGATCCTCGACGGTGGACGCATCCTCACCGAAGGCAGCCCGCGCGAGGTGATCGCGGCGCAGATCGAGGCACAGGTGGTCGAGGTGTATGGCGACTGGAACGGCGCCGGGCGCGAGAGCCGCAGCGGCATCAGCGGCGCGCAGGCCTGGGCCGAGGCGCACGCGGGGGCCTTCGCGCGCCGCTACGAGGTGAGCGGCGAGACCGCCTTCTGCTACCTCGACGACGCGGCGCCGCTGATGGCCCACCTCGCGGAGCAGCCGGGCCTGCGCTACCTGCGCCGGCCGGCGAACCTCGAGGACGTGTTCCTCAAGCTCACCGGCCGCGACCTGCGCGACTGAGAAGACTGCACCGATGGCAACCACCAGCCTCCGCTCGACCTTCCGCACCCCGCGCCTGTCGCGCCGCTTCGTGCCGGTGTGGCAGCGCAACTTCCTCGTGTGGCGCAAGCTCGCGCTGCCCTCGGTGCTGGGCAACCTCGCCGACCCGATGATCTACCTCTTCGGCCTGGGCTTCGGCATCGGCATGCTGGTGCCCGAGATCGGCGGCGTGTCCTACATCAGCTTCCTCGCCGCGGGCATGGTGTGCTCGTCGACGATGAACAGCGCGTCCTTCGAGGTGTTGTACTCGTCCTTCTCGCGCATGCACGTGCAGCGAACCTGGGACGCGATCATGAACGCGCCCGTGGAGCTCGACGACATCGTGTTCGCGGAGCTGGTGTGGGCGGCCTCCAAGGCGCTGCTGTCGGGCATCGCGATCCTCGTCGTGATCGCCGTGTTCGGCCTCGTCGACAGCCGCTACGTGCTGTGGCTGCTGCCGCTGATCTTCCTCATCGGGCTCAGCTTCGGCGCGGTCGGATTGGTGATCACGGCGATCGCGCCGAGCTACGACTTCTTCATGTACTACTTCACCCTCTTCATCACGCCGATGACGCTGCTCTCGGGCGTGTTCTTCCCCGCCGACCAGCTCCCCGCGGCAGTGCAGTTCGCCGCCTCGCTGCTGCCGCTCGCGCACGCGGTCGAGCTCGCGCGCCCGCTGCTGCTGGGGAAGCTGCCCGACGACATCCTGCTGCATCTGGCCGTGCTCGCGGCCTACGGCATCGCCGGCTTCTGGGTCGCGCTGGGGCTGACACGGCGGCGCCTGCTGGGCTGACGCCCGGATCGTAGGGCGGGAGGAGCCGAAGGCGTATCCCGCCACACGACGATCGGGCGGATTCGAACGCCTGGATTGGCGGGATACGCTACGCTCGTCCCGCCCTACACGGGTTTGTGCGATTGCCCGGCCTCGTGATGGCCGAGCGGGTCCGCGACCTGCATCGCCCCTCCGCCGGAACGGACGTTCCTCATGCCTCGCCGCGCCGCATTACGGCCAGCGTCGCCGCGAGGCGCGCCATGCGCCGCCGCAGACTCTCCCGGTCCTGATCGCTGTCGGCGTCCGCGAGTTGCCCGCGCAAGGATGCGATCTCGCGTCGCAGCAGCACCTCCTGCGGCACGAAGCCGGCGTTCTTGAGGATGCGGTTGGCCATCCTCTGCTCGGGTGACTGGAAGGGCTCGTCGTCGAACACGAGGGGCTTGCCCGCCCCCGGCAAGTGGTCGAGCTCGCCGCGCTTGATCGCGTCTGCGATGCGCTGCTCGGCAAGGATGTCGAAGATCGAGGACACGGTGACCGCCCGGCTGTCGTGCCCGCCGCACGGTGGGCGCTTCCTGCGATCATAGCCGATCGGGGCGCACGCTCAGGGCAGGATGAAGCTGCTCGGTTCCACCACGCTTGCCGCTGCGTCTTGCGCGGCCGCGACGCGGAAGGTGATCGGCCGCACGCCCGACAGCGCCGTGTCGCCGGGCGCGGACAGGGTCAGCGACACCGGGCGCACGCTGCCCGCCGCGACCGCGAACGCGCGCTCCCCGACCAGTTCGATGCCCGGCACGCCGCTGACCTCGACGACGAACTCGCGCGGTGCGTCATCGAGATTCTTCAGCTTCAGCGTGTAGGCGTTCTCGATCCGTCCGGCCGGCGTCTCGCGCAGCAAGGCGCCGCGGTCGCGCAGCACGTCGACCTGCAACAGCGAGCGCTGGCCCAGCGACCACGCGCCGAGCGCGACGACCGCCAGCAGCAGGCCGCCATACACGGCGAGGCGCGGGCGCCCGCCGCGGGCCGCGGACGCCGGCCCCGCCAGTTCGCGCTCGGAGGCGAAGCGGATCAGGCCGATCGGCTTGCCGACGCGCGTCATCACCGTGTCGCAGGCGTCGATGCACAGGCCGCAGTTGATGCAGCCGAGTTGCAGGCCGTCGCGGATGTCGATGCCGGTCGGGCACACTTCAACGCAGATGCCGCAGTCGATGCAGTCCCCCCCGCCGGCCCCGCCGCGCGCCTGCCGCGGCTCGCCGCGCCGGATGTCGTAGCTGACGGTCGCGGTGTTGCGGTCGAACATCACGCCCTGGAAGCGCGAGTACGGGCACATGTGCTGGCACACGGCCTCGCGCGCGAAGCCCGCCTGCACGTAGGTGAACAGGCCGTAGAAGACGAGCCAGAAGCCCTCCCACGGACCGGTGTCGCCCACGGCAAGCGCCGGCAGCAGTTCGCGGATGGGCGTGAAGTAGCCGACGAAGGTGATCGCCGTCCATGCCGCGATCAGCAGCCACAGACTGTGCTTCGCGCCCTTGAGCATCAGCTTGCGCGCGCTCGTCGGCCCCTGGTCGAGCCTCAGGCGGTCGAGGTGGTCGCCCTCGACCTTCGCCTCGATCCACGTGAAGATCGTCGTATACACCGTCTGCGGACAGGCGAAGCCGCAGAACAGGCGCCCGGCGAGCGCAGTGACGAGGAACAGCGCGGTCGCCGCAAGGATCAGCGCCAGCGCGAGCAGCAGCGCGTCCTGCGGCCACAGCACGAGGCCGAAGAGGTAGAACTTCTCGTGCGCGATGTCGAAAAGCACGGCCTGCCGCGCAATGCCGTTACTCTCCCACGTCAGCCAGCAGCCGCCGTAGAAGACGAACTGCGTGAGCCACACGATGGCCCAGCGCAGCGCGTTGAAGCGCCCCGCGACGGCGCGCGCGTGGATCTTTCCCTTCCTGCGGTACAGCTCCAGCTTCGCCTCGCGAACCTTGCTGACGGACTTGCCCATTCCTGCCTTCCTCCGCATGCGTACCCGGGGGACAATTCCCCTGGTCGACGCCGGAGGCGAGTACATCATCGGGCATCCGACAGGAACAGTTGCAGAGAATCACATTTCAAACAGGAACAGATTTCGCGCGACAGCGTGACCCCGAGCGCAACTGTGCCGATCGGAAACCCGTTCGGCTGTGTCTGTGATCGGGAGGGAGAGCGGACCAGAATGGGCGAATTGCACAATGGGCGCACGGCCATGACGACGATCGCACTCCCCGCTCCCCCGCCGCAGCAGGTCGCGGCGGCGGGGCGGGTTCCCGGCAACTCCGGCATCTGGGTGGGCATCACCTGCGAGTTCGTCGAGTTCGCGGTGCTCTTCATCGTCTATTTCGTCGCCCGCGCGCATTTCCCCGAGGCCTTCGAGCACGGCTCGGAGCGCCTGTCGCGCATCTCCGGCACCGTCATCACGCTGCTGATGGTGACCAGCAGCTTCTTCATCGCCGCCTCGGTCGTGACGATGCGCGCCGGCCAGCGCCGGCGCTCGCTGTGGTGGCTGGTCGCGGGGCTGGTCGTCGCGCTGGGCTATCCGGTGGCGAAGTTCCTCGAGATCCGCTGGAACCTCGCGCACGGCATCGACGGCGAGGCGGGCATCTTCTTCACCGTCTACTACTACCTGACGATCAACCATCTGGTGCATGCGAGCTGGGGCATCCTCGGCATGCTGTGGGTGCTCGCGCGCCACATCGCCGGCGCGTACTCGGCCGAGGAGCACGGCGGGCTGGAGGCGCTGGCGAGCTACTGGCACGCCACCGACATCATCTGGCTGGTCCTCTTCCCCTTCTTCTACGTGCTGGCCTGACCCATGCGCCCGACCGAACGGAAACCCGCCACCGCGCTCGCCCCGCTGACCGCCGCCTGGCTGATCCTCGTCGCACTGACGCTCGTGAGCCTCGGCCTCGGCCAGTGGTTCCACGGCGCGGCATGGCTGCCGGTGGTGGTCGCGGCCATCGTATGGGCCAAGGGCATGCTGGTCGCGCAGCGCTTCATCGAAGCCGAGCTCGCCCACCCCTTCATCCGCCGCGTGCTGAAGGTCTTCGTCGCCTTCGCGCCGCTCGCGCTGGTGCTGATCGCGTTCTTCGGCCGCGAGTTCGCGCGCTGGGCGACGCTATAGCTGGCGCGCAATCAGGCGACCGAGGGTGACCATCGCCGCCTGCTGGCGCTCCGAGTCGGGATGGCCGAAGTTGAGCCGCAGCCAGTGGCCGAACTCGCGCTTGGCGGAAAAGATCGGCCCCGGCGCGATGCTGATGCCGTGCGCGAGCGCCTGCTGGTGCAGTAGCAGGGTGTCGACCTGGCGCGGCAGCTCCAGCCACACGAAGTAGCCGCCCTGCGGCCGAGCGAGCCGCGTGCCGGGCGGGAAATGCCGCTCGATCGCGGCGATCAGCGCGACCTCCTGTTCCGCCAGCTTGCGCCGCAACTGGCGCAGGTGGTTCTCGTAGCCGCCCTGTTTCAGGTAGTCCGCCAGCGCGATCTGCACCGGCACCGTCGTCGCGAGGCTGGTCGCGAGCTTCAGGCGCTGGATGCGGTCGGCGTAGCGCCCCGCCGCGACCCAGCCGACGCGGTAGCCGGGCGCGAGGCACTTCGAGAACGAGGACACGTGCATCACCAGGCCGTCGGCATCCACCGCTTTGGTGCACAGCGGCGCCTGCCGGCCGAAGTACAGCTCGGCATAGACGTCGTCCTCGATCAGCGGCACCTCGAAGCGGCGCAGGAGTTCGATCAGATCCTTGCGGCGCTCATCCGGCACGAGGCTGCCGGTCGGGTTGGCGAAGTTCAGCATGAAGAGACAGGCCTTCACCGGATGGTGGCGCAGCGCGTCCTCCAGTGCCGGCAGGCTCACGCCCTCACGCGGGTGGGTCGGGATCTCGATGACCTTGAGCCCCAGCCGCTCGCTCGCCTGCAGCCCGGCGTAGAAGGTCGGCGACTCGATCGCGATCAGGTCGCCGGGGCGCGTGACCGCCTGCAGGCACAGGTTGAGCGCCTCCATCGCGCCCGAGGTGATCACGATCTCCTGCGGCGACACCGGCGCGCCGTGCGCGAGATAGCGTAGCGCGAGCTGCCGGCGCAGCTCCTCGTTGCCCGGCGGCAGGTCGGTCACGGTCGCGAGCGGATCGAGCCGGCGCGCCGCATGCGCGAGGAAGCGTCCGAGCTTGTCTAGCGGATACAGGTAGGGGCTGGGGAAGCTCGAACCCAGCGGCACGATGCCGGGATCGCGCACGCTGTCGAGGATCTGGAAGATGAAGTCGCTCACCTCGAGCTGCGTCGAGCCGCCGACCGGGCGCGTCATGTCCGGTTCGGGCAGGTTGCGGCCGAGCCGGGCGCGCACGAAGTAGCCCGACTTCGGCCTTGCCTCGATCAGGCCGCGTCCTTCCAGCAGGTAGTAGGCCTGCGTGACGGTGATCGGGCTGAGCTTGTGCGTGCGGCAGGCCTGGCGCACCGACGGCAGCCGGTCGCCGGCGCGCAGCACGCCGTCGATGATGAGTTTTTCCGTCTGCTCGGCGAGGTCCTGGTAGCGGCTCATGAGGCGATGTTAGCAGGGGCAAACATCGTGGGAGCGGCTTCGTGTGGGAGCGGCTTCAGCCGCGAATGGGCCGCGACGAGTGCGGCACCGCCCATTCGCGGCTGAAGCCGCTCCCACAAGGCTGCCACATTACCCGCCCACCCGCCTCGGTACCGCCCCCTGTCGCGCGATGCCGTTCTTGGCGACAATGTGCGCCCTGCGCCACCATTCATGGTTAGAAAGGAGACGAGCCGTGCTCGAAACAATGATGACTGGCACCTTCTGGATCTCGGTGCTGCAGATCATCGCGATCGACATCCTGCTCGGCGGCGACAACGCGGTCGTGATCGCGCTGGCGTGCCGCAAGCTGCCCGAACACCAGCGCAACAAGGGCATCGCGTGGGGCGTGGTCGGCGCGATCGCGCTGCGCATCGTGCTGATCTTCTTCGCGCTGCAACTCCTCGCGCTGCCCTTCCTGAAGGTCGTCGGCGCGCTGCTGCTGCTGTGGATCGGCGTGAAGCTGATGCAGCCGGAGGACGAAGACGAACACGGCAGCATCGAAGGCTCCACGCATCTCCTCGGCGCGATCAAGACCATCGTCATCGCCGACGCGGTGATGAGCCTGGACAACGTGATCGCGGTCGCCGGCGCGGCCAAGGGCGACCTCGGCCTCGTGGTCTTCGGCATCGTCGTGAGCATCCCCATCATCGTGTGGGGCAGCAAGTTCGTGCTCAAGCTGATGGACCGCTTCCCGATGGTCATCACGCTGGGCGCCGCGTTGCTCGGCTGGATCGCCGGTGGCATGCTGGTCGGCGACGTGGTGGTGAAGCCGTATGTCGAGCACCTGCCCGGCTGGCTGCACTATGTGACCTCGGTCGCGGGCGCGCTGCTCGTCGTCGCCGTGGGCGCCTGGCTCGCGAAGCGCCAGGCGGGCCCAGCGGCCCCGCTCGTCGAACTCGCGGTCGAGGAGACCGGCGACAACGGCGCCCGACGCCACTGACCGTGCAGACAAGGAGATCGTGATGCTCAAGGTGCTCGTCCCCCTCGACGGCTCGGAGAACGCCAACCGCGTGCTCGACCACCTGATGAAGCTGCGCGCGCTGAGCGGCGAACTGGACCTCCACCTGCTCAACGTGCAGATTCCCATCGACGGCCACGCCCGCAGCTTCGTCAGCCACGACGATCTCGAGACCTGGCACCGCGAGGAAGGCCTCGCCGCGCTGGCCACCGCACGGGCGGCGCTCGACGCGGCCGGGCTGCCCTACACCCACCACATCGCGGTCGGCCACGTCGCCGACACCATCGTCCGTTACGCGACCGAGCACCGCTTCGACAAGATCGTCATGGGCACGCACGGGCGCGGCGCACTGCTGCAGGCGCTGCTCGGCTCCGTCGCCCACGCCGTGCTGGAGCGTTCACCGGTACCCGTGACGCTGGTGAAGCCGCTCCCGCCTGCCTGATCCGCAGCCTGTTCACCGCAGGCGGCGGGCACACGCCATGCCGCACGATTTTCCGCGGCAGGCCTTCCACCGCACGGCGGCCCGGTCCGTTTCCCGGCACGGCAGGGCACCCCACGCGGCGATCGCCCGCAACCGATGTCACCCACATCGGGTACTTGCGCGTTATATTGACGCACGCAGGTGCATGACCGCAGCTCTCGACACAACCGCCACGGAACGCCGCCGACGGGAGGACGCATACGCGCCGTGCGACGTACCCCGTACAACAAGGAGATACCCGCATGTCCCGCTTGATCACCGCAGTCCTCGCCAGCCTGTTCGTCGCCGGCACCGCCTTCGCGCAGGCCCCCGCCGGCGATTCGATGTGCGAATCCAAGGCCGTCGACAAGAACGGCAAGCCGCTCGTCGGCGCCGCCAAATCGTCCTTCATGAAGAAGTGCCACGCCGACGCCGTGAATACCGAGTGCTCGGCGAAGGCCCTCGACAAGAATGGCAAGCCGCTCGCCGGCGCGGCGAAGAACTCCTTCATGAAGAAGTGCCAGGCCGACATGAAGGCCGCCAAGTAAGGGCGCGCGCCGCCCGCCCCCACAGGAGCCGGCCACCGAGCCGGCTTTTCGTTTGCGCCGCACGCACGAGGCCGGCAGGCGCGATGCCCCTGACGCCATCGTGCTTGTTTCGCCTTCCCCAGCGACTATCCTGAAAAATCCGAGGAGGGCGAGCGCATGGACCAGATCGTATTGCTGATCGGAACGCGCAAGGGTGCGTTCCTCCTGCACAGCGACGCCGGGCGGCGCGAGTGGCGCCTCACCGGCCCGCATTTTCTCGGCTCGGCGGTGCACCACATGGTGCTCGACCCGCGCGACCACAGGACGCTGCTGCTGGGCACCCGCCCGGGGCATCTCGGCCCGACGGTGTTCCGCTCGACCGACCTGGGCGAACACTGGCAGGAGGCCAGCAAGCCTCCCGCCTTCGCACCCTCTGCCGACCCCAAGGCGACGAGCGTGGATATCGTCTTCTGGCTCGCCCCGGGCCACGCCTCCGAGCCGGGCGTGTGGTATGCCGGCACGGTGCCGCCGGGCCTCTTCCGCTCGGAGGATGGCGGCGACACCTGGCAGGAAGTGCCGGGCTTCAACCACGAGCTCCTGCCCAACCTGCGCGAGGTCATCGGCCCGATTCCGGGCGGCCCGCCGCTCCATTCGATCTGCATCGACCCGCGCGATGCGCGCCACCTGTACGTGTCGCTGTCCTCGGGCGGCACCTTCGAGAGCACCGACGCCGGGGCGAACTGGCGTGCACTCAACCGCGGCATCGCCGCCGACTTCCTGCCCGACCCCGATGCCGACGTGGGCCACGATCCGCACCGCGTCGCGCTGCATCCGCTCAAGCCGGACCGCCTGTACCAGCAGAACCACTGCGGCATCTACCGCCTCGACCGTCCCGGCGACCGCTGGCAGCGCATCGGCCGCGCGATGCCGACGGAGGTCGGCGACATCGGCTTCCCCATCGTGCTCCATCCGCGCGACCCCGACACGCTGTGGGTGTTCCCGATGGACGGCACCGAGAATTGGCCGCGCACCTCGCCCGGCGGCAAGCCGGCGGTGTATCGCAGCCGCGACGGCGGCGAGAGCTGGGAGCGTCAGGACAACGGCCTGCCGCGCGGCCACGCATGGTGGACGGTGAAGCGCCAGGCCTTCTGCGCCGACGCCGGCCACCCGCTCGGCCTGTATTTCGGCACCACCAGCGGCGAACTGTGGGGCAGCCACGACGAGGGCGACACCTGGCTCCCCCTCGCCGAGCACCTGCCGGAGATCTTCTCCGTCGAGTTCGCCGCGCCCGCGCCATGAGCGCCCCCGCCCGTCCGTCCGAAGGGGGCGCCCTTCCTCCCTTGGGGAGGGTGGAGCGCAGCGACAGGAGGGTCGTACAGTGAGCGTCCGCGTCGTCGTCCCCGGCCAGCTCTACAGCTACACCGGCGGCCAGTCGCAGCTCACTGCCGAGGGGACGACGCTGGGCGAGGTGCTCGACGAGCTCGACTGCCGCCATCCCGGCCTGCGCTTTCGCGTCGTCGACGAACACGGCGCGATCCGTCCGCACGTGCGCTTTTTCATCAACCGCGAACCCGCGCTCGCGCTGTCGTGCGCACTCGCCGACGGTGACGAACTCCTCATTGTCGGCGCGTTGAGCGGCGGATAGGTTGCCTGCTGTCGGGCAGATCCCGGTCGCATCGGGCCGCCGCCCCGACCGGTGCAGGCGCGTGCACAGACGGGGGCGAAGCGATGGCGAGTCCGGTGATCTTCATCAGCTACCGACGGGACGACGCCAGCGGCGACGCCGGCCGCATCTTCGACCGTCTCGTCGAACAGTTCGGCCGGGAGCGCGTGTTCCGCGACGTCGACGCCATTCCCGCCGGCGAGGATTTCGTCGAGGCGATCCGCCGCAAGATCGAACAAGCCGACGTGCTGCTGGTGCTGATCGGCAAGCAGTGGCTCACCGCGACCGACGACGCGGGGCACTGGCGCCTCGCCGACGACAAGGATTTCGTCCGCACCGAGATCGTCAGCGCACTCAGGCGCGGCATGCGCGTGATTCCGGTACTGCTGGAAGACGCCGAGATGCCGCGTGCGCAGGATCTGCCCGGGGGGCTCGCACCGCTCGCGCAGCGCAACGCCTTCGAGATCCGCAACGCGAGCTTCGACCGCGACCTCGCCGAGCTCATCCGCATCCTCGCGCCGGGCTGGCGCCACAAGCTGTTCCGCATCCTGCGCCAACGCCCGCTGCAGGCGGCCGTCGCGCTCGCCGCTGCACTCCTCGCCGGCCTGTGGGCCTACCCGCTGGTCGTCGACACGCCCGACAAGGTGCGCGTTCGCATCAACCAGATGGGCCTCGCCTGGGATCCCGCGACCTTCGTCGAGCTCGCCGAAAAGAATGACGCCGACGCCGTCGCGCTCTACCTGCGCGCCGGCATGCCGGTCGACAGCGTCGACGCGAACGCGGTCAATGTGACGGCGCTGATGCGTGCGGCACGGGCCGGTCATGTCGCGCTCGTGAAGCTGCTGGTGAAGCACGGCGCGGACGTCAATCGTGCCCTTCCCTGGGCCGCCGGCGCCGGCCGCGCCGAGGTGCTGGAGCTGCTGCTCGCGCAACAGCCCTCGCGCGAGGCGATCAACCGCGCGATGGTTGCTGCGGCCGACACCGATCTCGCGGTGCTGAAGCGCCTGCTCGACCTGGGTGCCGCGGTCGATTACCGGGAAGACGGCGGCGACACGGCCCTGGGCTACGCCGCCGGCGCGCTCAAACTCGACGCCGCACGCGAGCTGCTCGCGCGCGGCGCGAACCCCAACCCCGACAAGCCGGATGGATGGCTGCCGTTGCACCGCGCGGTCTATGCGAGCCGCCAGGAGGGCAAGGACCTCGAGCACCAGCTCGAACTCGTGCAGCTCCTGCTCGACGAGGGGGCACAACTCGAAGCACGCACGCGCTCGATGTCGGACTGGCAGCCCACGCCGCTGCTGCTCGCGCTGCACAAGCCGGCGCCCGAGCTGGCCCTGTTCCTGATCGAGAGAGGCGCCGACGTGAACGCCGCAAGCGCCGACCGGAGCGGCATCGACGGGCAATCGGCCCTGATGGTTGCCGCAACGGGTGGCCAGGCCGCAGTCGTCGACGCCCTGCTCGCCAGGGACGCCGCGATCGGCGCACGCAACGGCCGCGGCGAAACCGCGCTGATGGCGGCCGCCGGCGGCTATGGCGACGCACAAATGGCGATCGCACGCCGCCTGCTCGACGCCGGCGCCGAACTCGACGCAAGGAGCGATTCCGGCTCGACGCCATTGATCCGCGCCGCCGGCAGCAGGAACGACGTGCTGCCCCTTCTGCTGGAGCGCGGCGCCGCCGTCAATGCCACGACGAAGAACGGCTGGACCGCGCTGATGGTCGCCGCGCAGGTCGGCAACGACGACTACGTACGCGCGCTGCTCGCGCGGGGCGCCAATGCACGCGTCCTCAACGAGGACGGCGAAAGCGCTGCCAGCCTGGCCGCAAAGGGCGGCTACAACCGCGTGTTGCGCACCCTGGGCGCCCCGCCCGTGCGTGCCGCAGGCGATCAGTAAGCGACCGAGAAGCGCTGCCGCGCGTGCGCGGGGCGTTCCAGCTCGTCGATCATCGCCACCGCGTAGTCCGCGAGCGAGATGCGGCTTACCCCCTGCGCGTCGACGAGCAGCTGGTCGGAGCCCAGGCGGAAGCGCCCGGTGCGCTCGCCCGGCTCCAGATGGGCCGCGGGGCTCAGCATCGTCCACGCGAGCTCCGGCTCGGCGCGCAACAGCTGCAGCGCATCGCGCGCGCCTTCGGCCGTGCCCTTCCACTGCGCCGGGAACCCGGGCGTGTCGACGAGCTGCACGCCCGGCGCCACCTCGAGGCTGCCCGCACCGCCGACGACCAGCAGCCGCGGCACGCGCGCCTGCCTGGCCGCGGCGATGATCGAGCGCATGCCTTGCACGTAGTAGCCACGCACGTCCGCCTGCGCGTGGCCGCTGAAGGCGCTCACGACGGCGTCGTGGCCCTGCAGGCGGGATGCGAGTGCCGCGCCGTCGAGCACGTCGGTCTTGACGGCTTCGAGTCCGGGTTGCGCCGCCAGCTTCGCGGGATTGGAGACGAGGGCCGTGACGCGGTGGCCGCGCGCGAGGGCTTCCTTCAGCAGGGCCGAACCGACATAGCCGGATGCGCCGATGAGAGCGATGTTCATGAATGTCACCTGATTCAAGCGATGGGGGGTGGATGGGTCGCTGTCTGCAACGGCGCCATCTTCACATTGCGCATTGTTTTCAAAAACAGTTCAGTTCAGAATTCACTGTTTTCAATTCAAAGACAACGGCCAGATATGGGCATCGCCGACCGCATCGACCTCAACGGATTGCAGATCTTCGCCGCCGTTGCCGAAGCCGGCGGCTTCACCGCCGCGGCCGATCGCCTGGGCATCGCCAAGGCCAAGGTCAGCATCGAGATCGGCCGCCTCGAGACGCAGCTCGGCATCAGCCTGCTCAGCCGCACCACGCGTCGCGTCGCCCTCACCGAGGCCGGCCACACCCTGTACGCCGAATGCGTGCCGCGGCTGCGCGGCATCGAGGAAGCCCTCGTTCAGCTTGGCAGCCCGTCCGCGGAGTTGAGCGGGACGCTGCGCATCGGCTGCACCGTCGATCACGCGGTACAGTCCCTCGGCCGCGCCGTCTCCGAGTTCGCCGCGCAGCACCCGCAGCTGCACATCGAACTGCGCACCAGCGACCAGGTCGTCGATCTCGTCGAGGAGGGGCTGGACGTGAGCTTCCGCATGGGTTGGCTGCGCGACTCGTCGATGCGCGCCCTCAAGCTCGCCGACTTCGCGCAGTACATCGTCGCCTCCCCGGACTATCTCGCGCGCGCCGGCCAACCGCAGCACCCCGAGGAGCTCGCGCGCCACGAATGGGTCGCGCTGACGCTGTTGCCGACGCCGCTGACCTGGAGCTTCACGCATGCCGACGGACAAATCTGCAGCGTGCGCACCCGCGGCCACCTGCGCGCCGACTCCGCAGCCGCGCTGCGCGCCCTGCTCGAAGGCGGCGCCGGGATCTCGGCGCTCGACCAGTTCAGCGCCAGGCCGGCCGTCGAGAGCGGCCGGCTCGTGCGCCTGCTGCCCGCCTGGACGCCCCCCGGCGGCGGCCTCTACGCGGTCTACGCACCGGGCCGGCACCAGCCCGCGCACGCCCGCAAGTTCGTCGACTTCTACCGCCGCAGCCTGCAGCAGCGCATCGAGCAATGCTTCGGCACGCGTCCGGCTGCAGAGTCCGCGAAGGACGGCGCTGCCCGCCCATCCTGACCGGCACGCCGGGCGAACTCACGCTAGAATGGCGCCCGCCCGCCGTATCAATGCTCACGGCATCAATCCGCGGCGGGCAGACATCCATGACCGAACCGAAGCCCGCCTCCTCTCCCATGCTGTCACGCCCGCTGATGCTGGGCATCGCGCTGTCGCTCGCGCTGCATCTCGCGGTGCTGATCGGCCCGCAGGTCGACCTGCAGCCCCTGCCCGAACTGCAACGCCTCGACGTGACGCTGGTGCGCACTGCACCGCAGATCGCGGTCAGCGAAGCGCCGCCCCCCCCGCCTCCGCCGGTGAAGAAGAAACCGCGCCCCCCGGCGGAGCCGAAGACGGCGCAGGCGAACATCACCGACCAACCCGTCGCGCAGCCCGAACCGGCACCGGACCCCGTCGCCGCCGCCGAACCGCCGCCCGTCCCCGAGCC